>DLMJ01000033.1:0-42342 GCA_002479255.1 Candidatus Binatus soli
ATGGTCGGACCGCTGTCGATTAGTCCTTTGCAGATGGCTTCGATCCGCTTGGGTTGCAACAGGAAATGATCGTCGACAAAGTACACCGCACCGTAGCCGTGTTCCTTAAGATGATTGAATTCCGCGAGCACGTGCTGAGGGCTGCGGGAGCGCCATTTGCCCTGGTTGAAGCTCGGAATGTCGCAGAAAACGCAGTGCCGCGGGCATCCGCGCGACGCCTGCATCGTGGTGAAGCGGTCCATTGACAGAACCGCGGGCACATCCAGCGGCATCGATTCGATGAAGTCCAGCGCGAGGCTTTCGCGATCCGGAAAAGGCCACTGGTCGAGGTCGCGCTCGACAGCGCGGTCCGGATTGTTTACCACCCGGCCGTCTCGCGCCCAGGTCAGCCCGGCGACAGCCGCCGGATTGTCGAGCTGCTCAACCAGGTCGAGAATCAACTGCTCACCGTCACCGCGGCAGACAAAATCCACTTCGCTGCATTGCAGTTTCACCAGGGGCGCGTTTAGCGTCGCGAAGGCGCCGCCGATGGCGACTTTGACCTTGGAATCGACGGCGCGGATCTGGCGGGCGAGAATCTTGGCGTAGGGATAACTGGTCGTGCTCAGAAAACTCAACCCGATCAGTTGCGGCCGCCGCATGCGAATCTGCTCGATGATGACCTGGTTTGGAGTCTCGCTATTGGCCTGGTCGAACATCACGCATTCATGGCCGGCGCGCTTGAGCACTGCGGAGAGCGACATGATTCCGATCGGTGGGAACCCCATAATGCGCAGGTTGCCGTTTTTCGCGCGGCCGGCCGCCGGCACGGCGTAGAATTGCGGGTCGCGAACATGGATTAGAAATATCAGCATGGCCGCCTCTGGTCGTTGCCAACGCTCCGAGCCCGTGCTGTGCCCGCGTCGCCCCTCGCCAGCAGGTGAGCCTACTCGCCGGAATCATTCGGCTGAAAATCCATTCATTATAACGCTATCAGCGCGCCCAAAACCAGCCAGGGACCCCGGTCCCTGAAGCTGAGTAAGGAGGAAGCTTTTTTAAGGGCCTTAATTATGCCGGTCTGGAGACGGCGGCGGTGGCGGATATTGGCTCTTCGCAAATCGCCACGCGGAGATCCCAATGAGAAAGTAAAAAACCGTCAACAGACTTAATGGAACGATCCCGAGAACATAAGGCCATTGGCGCATCAAGGGTAGATAAGCGTTTGGGAAAAAAACCTGGACCAAGAGTGTGGTTAGTCCAACCGCTGCAAGCGCAAAACAAACCCAGTGAAGCGGCACGTATTTCAGGGGATCGAACTTGACCACGACCGCTCTTATAACATAAATTCCAAGAGTCGTGCAAAAGCGCTCTCGCATGCCCCGCGATACAAACCGGCCCGCCGCATTGGTCATGAAGAGGGCGACCGGCCAACCGCTGGAGCCTGAGCCGGAGAAACCCGCGAAAGACCCTGCCGCCGTCGCGCTTGGACGCAAGGGCGGCCTTAAGGGCGGCAAAGCGCGATGGGAAGGCATTTCGGCAAAGAAACGCAAAGAATTAGCTCGTAAAGCGGCCCGCGCACGCTGGAAGAAAGGTTAATCCGAGTGTTCAGGGAATTAGCTTGTTAATGCCGGTTGAAAACTGACCCACTTTGCCGGCGGGCGCCGAGGTAAACCGACCCACTGGCAAAGCAGCGGATTCTGATATGACTTCAACAGTGTCGATCGTCACTCCTGATTCGGCGCGCCTGCCTCAAGCAAGGGGTCTCGGATCGCAAATTCTGCGCGATCTCGGTGGGCTTGTGCTGCTTGCAATCGCGTCCCTGGCGGCTGGGCTCGTGATGAACCGTTTCTCCCTCAGTCCACTTCCTATCGTCTATCAAGCGCCAGAGCAGCGGTTCGATGCGGAGCTGACGACTCTGGTCGCGGCGGCGCCGTTCAAGATCGCGCCTGCAGCAACTGTCGGACTTGAGGAATTCCGTTCAGCCGCCGGGAGTAAAAGCGCACTCATCCTTGATGCCCGGCCGTCCGTGTTCTTCGAACAGGGACACGTACCGGGAGCGCTCAATCTCGCGCGAGACGACTTCGCCCACGACTATCGGGACCTGGCCGGCGTGCTGCAGGCTGCCCATGACAAGCCGATCATCGTGTACTGCTCCGGCGGCGAATGTCATGACAGCCGGCTCGTCGCGAACGCGTTGCTGAGTCTCGGCTTTGGCAACGTCAGCGTCTTCACGGGCGGGTGGGATGCATGGTCGGCGGGCGGGCTGCCGGCATCCACAGGGAACGGACGATGATGGCTCCCGACAATTCGCGTCGGAACTATGCGGTGCTTGCGGTCAGCATAGCCGTCGCTGCCGTATTCATTTACGCGGGCATCGACAAGATTCGCGACCCGCTGCAGTTCGCGGACAGCACCGCTGCATTCGCGATTCTGCCGGCGGTGTTCATCAACCTGCTGGCGCTGGGTCTGCCGCCATTCGAGATCGCATGCGGCGTCCTGCTGCTCGGGCCACGGACCAGGCGGGTCGGAGCGCTCGCGGTCGCTGGAATCTCTGTACTATTTTTCACGGCGTTGGCGTCCGCGCTGCTTCGAGGTCTCACGCTCGACTGCGGCTGTTTCGGGGTCGGCGCGCCATCGCGACCGAGAATGTGGCTGGAGCTCGCGCTGGACGCGGCGTTGTTCTCGGGCGCGTTGTTCATCTATTTGCGCTCGATTACCCGCCTGCCCGCGCGCGCGCCGTGAACACATCTGCGGTGGGTTTCACATTTAATAAAGTGATTTCCCCTTCCCCGCTCCCCTGCATTCGCGACCCTTCTCGGCGTATAATCGACAGTCGAGGCGCGCTTGTACATCGGACCCGGACTTATCTGAGGTTCGGGTTGTTGCTTTTGAGGGTTTCGCTTTTTCATTGGTACGCAACGCACTCTCGGGAGGATTGATCGGTGGCGATAAAAGTCGGGATAAACGGATTCGGCCGAATCGGCAGAATGTTCCTGCGCGCGGCCCTGGCCAAAAAGGAACTCGAGATCGTAGCCGTCAACGACATCACCGACGCGCCCACCCTCGCGCATCTGCTCAAATACGATTCCATCCACGGCACGCTGCGTCATGAGGTCAAGGCCGAAGGCGGAATTATTTTCCTCGACGGCAAGCCGCTCCAGGTGCTGGCGGAACGCGATCCCGGCAAATTACCGTGGAGCAAACTCGGCGTGCAGGTGGTCGTCGAATCTACCGGCCTGTTCACGGCGCGTGACAAGGCCGCGATGCATCTTTCTGCCGGCGCGAAAAAAGTCGTCATCAGCGCGCCCGCCGACGGCGCCGACGTCACGCTATGCCTGGGCGTCAACCAGCACGTTTACGACGCGAAAAAGCACGACGTGATATCCAACGCGTCATGCACGACCAACTGCCTCGCGCCGATTGGAAAAGTCCTGCATGACAGTTTCGGAATAGTCCACGGCCTGATGACCACCGTACATAGCTACACCTCGGATCAGAACCTGCAGGATGGGCCGCACAGGGATCTGCGGCGTGCGCGCGCTGCGGCGGTCTCGATGATCCCGACCTCGACCGGCGCCGCGAAAGCGATCGGCCTCGTGCTGCCCGCGCTCAAGGGCAAGCTCGACGGACTCGCGATCAGAGTGCCGACGGCGAACGTCTCGCTGGTTGACCTGACCGTGACGGTTGACAAGGACGCCGACGCAAAATCCGTCAACGCCGCAATGAAAGCGGCGGCGGATGGCCCGCTCAAGGGGATTCTCGCCTACAGCGATGCGCCGATCGTCTCGGTCGATCTCAACGGCGATCCGCATTCGTCGATCTTCGACGCGCCGTTGACCAAGGTGATTGGAAACAGGCTGGTGAAAGTATTTTCGTGGTACGACAACGAATGGGGCTACTCGAACCGGCTCGCGGATGTCGCCGCATTCGTCGCGGGCCAGCTTTAGCCGCGGGGCAACCGAACTGACCCGGGAGTGAGTGGCCGCGATGCCTGTACTACCGATTACGCGCCTTGAGTTGAAAGACAAGAAGGCGCTCGTGCGATGCGATTTCAACGTGCCGATCCACGATGGAAAGATCCAGGACCCGGCGCGAATCGACGCGAGCCTCGATACCATTCGCTACATCCTCGATCATGGTGGGTCGGCCGTGCTCTGCTCGCATCTGGGGCGTCCCAAAGAGCGCACCGCCGAGCTCAGCCTCAAGCCGGTCGCCGAGTATCTATCGAAAGCGCTCGGGCAGAAGGTCGCGCTTGCGCCCGACTGCATCGGCGATCACACCGGCAAAATGATCGAGGCGCTCAAGCCGGGCGAAGCGATTCTGCTCGAAAATCTGCGCTTCCACAAAGAAGAGGAAGCCAACGATCGCGACTTCTCGCATGAACTGGCGCGCCACAAACAGGTCTATGTGAACGACGGTTTCGGCTCCGCACATCGCGCGCACGCCTCGACGGTCGGAGTCACACGATTCATCGCGGAGCGCGCGGCCGGATTCCTGATGATGCGCGAACTCGATGCGTTGCGCGCGGTCACCGAGAATCCGCAGCGCCCGTTGGTCGCGATCCTGGGCGGCGCAAAAGTCTCCGACAAGATCGCGCTGATCAGAAATCTGCTGACCAAGGTCGATGCGATCCTGATTGGCGGCGCGATGGCGTACACGTTTCTCAAGGCTCAGGGCGTCGCCGTCGGCCGCTCGCTCGTCGAAGACGACAAGCTCGAGCTGGCAAAGGAATTGCTCGCCGAGGCCGCGCGAAAGGGCGTCAAAATCGTGCTGCCGTCGGATCATATTGTCGCATCCGCTCCCGAAGCCGACGCGACGCCTCATACAGTCGCCGAAATTCCCTCCGAGATGATGGGGCTCGACATCGGACCGGATACCGCGGCGGCGTTCATCGCAGAAATCGCGCGTGCCAAAACCGTTGTATGGAATGGCCCGCTCGGATTCTTCGAGATCCCGGCGTTCGCGGGTGGCACGATGCGAGTCGGTGAAGCGCTCGCCAATCAATCAGGCGTCATTTCGATAATCGGCGGCGGCGACACGGCTGCGGCCTTCGCGCATGCGCCGTGGGCGAACAAGTTCACGCATATCTCGACCGGCGGCGGAGCCACGCTCGAATTTTTGGAAGGCCGCGAGCTGCCGGGCGTGAAGGCGCTCGAAGTCTGACCTCGTACGGACAGGAAGGACGCGCGTGCGCAGGAAACTAATCGCCGGAAACTGGAAGATGCATCTTGTGCCGGTCGAGGCCCGCGCGCTCATCGCCGCAATCCGCGCCGAGATCGATTGCGACGCCGCGGCGCTGGCGAAAGATCGCGACGTGATGGTCGCGCCGCCCGATATTCTCATCCCGGCCGTGGCGCAGGCGCTCGCAGGCTCGTCGATCCTGCTGGGCGCGCAAAATATGCACTACGAGGACAAAGGCGCGTTCACCGGCGAAGTCTCGCCGCCGATGCTGAAGAGCTATGGCGTGACCCACGTCATCGTCGGCCATTCTGAGCGCCGCCACATTTTTCATGAAACCGATGAACTGATTAACAAGAAAGTGCTCGCTGCGCTCAAGCACCGAATGGCGCCGATTCTGTGCGTCGGCGAGACCCAGGACGAACACGACAGCGGCCGTGCGCTGGATGTTGTGCTGCACCAGCTCCAGCGCGGGCTTGAGAACGTTGGCGACGATCATATGACCGCAGTGGCGATTGCGTACGAGCCGGTGTGGGCGATTGGCACCGGGCGCCACGCGACCCCCGAGCACGCCGAAACGATACACGGAGCGATCCGCGGCGCGATCCTCGAACGATGCGGGCCCGAGCGCGCGTCGGCGGTGCGGATAATTTACGGCGGCAGTGTAAACGCCGACAATGTTGACTCGCTCGTGTCCAAGCCCGATATTGACGGGGCTCTGGTCGGCGGGGCAAGCTTAAAGGCTGACTCGTTCGCGCGCATCGTCAGGGCGCGGACTCGCTGAAGAAGACAAAATGGTTTCAATCGTTGTTTCAATTCATGTGATCGTCTGCGTGGCCATGTGCATCATTATCCTGCTGCAGCAGGGCAAGGGTGCGGAGGTCGGCGCCGTTTTCGGCGGTTCGAGCCAGACCGTCTTTGGCGCGAGCGGGGCAGGCAATGCGCTGACTAAAGCGACGTGGGCAATGGCGACAATTTTTTTCGCGACCTCGATCTTCCTGGCACTGGCTTCAGCGCGGCGCGTGACCGGTAGTATCTTCGATCGGCCGTTCTCGTCGGCGCCGTCGAGCGTGATGCCGGCGTCGAAGCAGGCGCCCAAGAACGCGCTTCCCGCGGCGCCGGCGCCAGCCGGTCGAAATCCCGCCGGACCCGCGACGCCGTCGTCGAAGAAGTAATAGAAGTAATAGCTGTACTTTCGGATTTGCGCCGGAGCGCTCAGACCCTCAACCTCGCTCCGGCCGGTACGCACGATGCGCGGGTGGTGGAATGGCAGACACGCCAGTTTGAGGGGCTGGTGGTAGCAATACCGTGCGGGTTCAAGTCCCGCCCCGCGCACCAAAAACCCTTGTTGCCATATCCGAATACTGAAACGCTAATCCTCGCGCGATTCTCTGAGGCACTTCATACTTATTAAACAAACTTGATCTTTGTGGCCGGTGGGTAACTGCCGGCGCGGTTGGCTTTGCCCTTCGGACGATAAACCTCAATCAACCTGGGCCCACTTTTTTCCATTTGTCCCAAGGTCCTTTTCCTCAAATGCATAGTTTCTGAGAAAGGCGTCTCAACGAGAACGTATTTTTCAATATCGCTGATGTCGATCGGACCTTGTCCGCGAAACCGCTGCGTCAACATCGATCTGAGCCGCGCAAAATCCGGCGATGGTTCAAATAGTACAACTTGGTTCTCATTCGTTCGGTCGGAGAAGATCTCTCCGCCTCCGGGGTCGGCCTTCCACATAGCTGCTTTCATCAAGCTTAGTCCTTTTTCGCTTTTTGTGCCGAAATAGAGGAAGTACTTCGTTCGATTTCCCCGATTCACCATTTGGAACTCGCGGACGTATTTAAAGCCGGCGACCGTTTCTAATTGTTTTCGGTAGAGATCCGCGATTCTGTCCCTACGTCTCCCAGAGTCAGTTTCACCAACAATCTCGCGCCATTTGGATGTCCCGAAGAGAGCGTCATAATGGTCGGCAACGTCTGGAACGCTTAGAAATCGGTTTATTTCCTCGTACATGAAAGTGATGAAGCACTCACACTTTGCATTGCTAGCAATGCGAGCTATCAGGTCCATCGGCACTCCGGCGAAACCAAAGGGATCGATGAACGCAAATGTCGGAGCGAGCTGACTTCCCTCAGCTTGGAATTTGTCCAGAATGCTGGACAACAGCGGGGCAAACTCGCCGTCGAACACATTGCAGCTCACCCAACTCGGAAGAGACACCCGCTTCAGTTCTTCCCGTAGAGCATCCGCTCGGCTCTTATCTCGCTCAAAGAAGGAAAAGACGACCTCGCGTTGGTTGTTTGCTTTCGCGAAGTGCGGGTGACTCAGCAACGCTTGTAACGCGATCAGCGGTGAACCGATTTCACCGCCGCTATACCGTCCTGGTCCTGCGAAGCCATCGAGAAAATGGATCCGGCCGTTTGTCTTGGCCATAACTGGCAGCCAACCCTGAAGGTATCGGTCTAGAATTCTATGTTTGATCAGGGTATGTGGCTCGATCGGCCAAATCGTTTCGCTAGGAGAGGTCATGCAGTCTGCTCGCGAGTTTCACGAATTCCCAGGATTGGCACCTGTGGACTTTGGTCCCAAGTTCTGCCTCCCAGCTTGCGACCTCCGGACTTTGGTCTGAAGCCACCCCACTGCTTGAAGAAAAATGGAACGTTAGCTGCCAAGCACTGGTCGCGAATTTCTCGTACCCAATCAGGATCGATCCGGCGGAAGTTGGGCCCACTTTCACCGCCCACGATCACCCAGTGAATTCCGCGAAGCGGTAGCCGTCTAATCCGCCCTAGCATAGGCTCCACTGATACGAATCTTACGGCGGCCGGCACCTGCCTCAGCAGCATAATCCGATAAACGTACTCCTCACTCTCCGTTGAGACTCCCTGCCACACATTCCTCGGCCAGGCGAGCTGTGTCGCCATTTCAGCGAGCCGTTCTGCCCTCTTGGTGAGAATTTGAAACGCATGCCACGAAGCTTCAGCCATCGTTGCGAAAACGCGCTCGATGAAAGCGTCGGGGACATCTTCGTGAAATAAGTCGCTCATGCTGTTCACGAAGATTCTCCGCGGCTGCCGCCATCTTAAAGGGAGTTCTATCTGATCGGAGTGGAGTGTTATCTCGAAGCCGTTACGATAGCGGGGGTTTCCCATGGCCTGAAGGCGATGCGCCAGCCGCTCAGCGTAGCAATGCTTACAACCTGGGCTGATCTTTGTGCACCCAGTGACCGGATTCCACGTAGCATCCGTCCACTCAATCGACGATTTGTCTCCCATGTGGACCTCTCGCCAATCTATCTATCACTCACAGTACTCGACGTGCTAGCTCTGTCGATGCCGACCAATCGCAAATTCAGTTGAGCGGGTATCGGTTGTGACATGTTGTTAATTTGAATCATGCAGCGTTCGTGCTCGATGGGGAAGCCGTAGCGCGTGCGGATGCGATCGAAAATCGCGCCCATCCGATCGTCATACGCACGCGGAACGTACTCGGCGCGCGCGTAAAACATGTCGATACGCTCCGCCAGATGCGGGAATCGCTCCCTCACGAATGGAATGAAGCGGCGCGCCGCCGCGGGTTTCAGAAACAGCGAACGCCACCATACTCCCGACGCGCCCGCGCGATGCGCCCCGCGAATCACGCTCTCGATCGCCGCGGGATCGTCCGTCAGTCCCGGAATCATCGGCATCATGAGCACGTTGCACCGGATTCCCGCCCGCGCCAGCTCGAACAGCGCGCGCAGCCGCAGGCCCGGGCGCGGCGCTCGCGGCTCGAGGATTCGTTGCAGTTTTCGATCGAGCGTTATCAGCGAGAAGTTCACCGACAGCTTCGAGCGCCGATTAATCTTTTTGAGCCACTCGAGGTCGCGAACGATCAAGCTGGATTTGGTCGTGATCGACAGGTCCAGCCCCGACAGTTGAGCGAAAACTTCGAGCATGGAGCGCGTGAGCCCGTATTTCCGCTCGGCCGGCTGATAGGGGTCGGTCGCCGTGCCGATTGCGATCGCGTCGGCGCCGATCGGCGTGCGTGAGAGCGTGCGCGCCAGGACCTCGGCCGCCATCCGCTTGACGAATATTTTGCGCTCGAAGTCCATCGGGTCGCGCAACTCGAGAAAATCGTGCGTATAGCGCGCGTAGCAGTACACGCACCCGAACTCGCAGCCGCGATACGGGTTGATGGTCCATCGAAACGGCATGCGCGGGCTGTCGCATCGATTGAGAATCTGCCGCACCGGCATCTCGATAAACTCGACGCCGCGGGTGACGTCGAGGTCTTCAGGCGGGGGCGAATAGAGGGGCAATGTGGCGGCGGCGTTCATCTGACAGCATGGCTATCTTCGCTTTTTCTTCGCTAAAGTTCAACCGGCGCCGTCCAGACGTTTTTCCACCGGGTGGCGGGATTGCGATGTCACAAGAGGCTAAGCAGGAGCATTTCGGGCGGCAAAGCTGCTAGATAGTGGTCGGAGAGCGCGGCGCGGGTACAGAACGATCCGCATCGCAGCGGGAGGAAATCGCGATGGCAGACAATGGGCGAAAATATCGTGAGAAGTACGGCGAGTGGGCTCTCGTGACGGGCGCGTCGGCGGGAATCGGCCTTGAGTTTGCCCGTGCGCTCGCGCGCGAGGGCATGTCGATAGTGCTGACGGCCAGGCGCGAGGAACGGCTGAACGCGCTCGCCGCGGAACTTCGCCAGAATTTTCACGTCGAAACGCGGGTGGTCGCGGTCGATCTCGCGGCGCCGGACGGCGCGGATCGCCTGGCCGACGCAGTCGCGGATTTGCCGATCGCATTTCTGGTCAACAACGCCGGCTTCGGCTACGCTGGCCGTTTCGACAAGCTGGCAATCGATCGGCTGCGCGCGATGGTGGTCGTAAACTGCGTCGTGCCGGTGGTGCTGACCAGCCGCATCATGCCCGGGATGGTCAAGCGTGGACGCGGCGCGGTGATCATCGTGGGATCGGTGGCGGGACGCCAGCCGCTGCCGCTGCATGCGGTTTACAGCGCAACCAAGGGATTCGATCTGCTGTTCGGCGAGGGGTTGTGGGGCGAACTGCGCGGGACGGGCATCGACGCGCTCGTGATAGAGCCGGGTCCCACGAAGACCGAGTTCCAGGCGGTGGCGGGAGAGAGTGTGGGGCCTGACCACGGCGAGCCAGCGGAAAATGTAGTGCGGGTCGCGCTCGACGCGCTCGGCAAGCAGCCGAGCGTTATCTCGGGATGGTTCAACTGGGTGCGCGCCAATGCGACGCGGCTGGTTCCTCGATCGACGGCGGTGAAAATCGCGAAGAAGGTGACCGAAGGCCAGACTCCGCAAGAGCTGCGATAGAAATGCGGTAGAGGCGCGGATCGGTGCTGGACGCGCGGATCCATGCGCGTCCGGGATAGTCAACTTGCTCCAGCCGCCGGTGCATGGCTCATGGAATTGTCGCGAGGTCGTAGGCGGGCGGCAGTTTCTCCGCGATCGTCGTGAGCGACGACCCATCAGCGGTTACGCGAACGATGGCGCCGTCGTTGCAGACCGCGAAGAAGCCGCTTTCGTTGTTTTCCGGATCGGCCTTCAGCCGCATCACCATGCCGCGTCCAAAACTCTGTTCGCTGGAAATCGCCGTGAAACTTTCGCCGCGATCGCTGCTCCGGAACAGCACCGCGTCCGCGCCGGTCGGTCCGACGCGCCAGGTGGGCGGCGGGCCCATCGCGGCCGCGGTGAAAACGTCTTCGCTGTCCGGCCGGCTTACGAGCAGCGGGACGGTGTAGGTGCGGTTGAGCCCGCGTGTTACGGGTTGCCACGATTTGCCGGCGTTGCCGGACAAGTAGAACCCATTGCCGGTGGTGGCGTAGAGGCGGCGCGAATCGCGCGAGTCCACCGCGACGGTATGAACATCCCAATAGAGACCGTCGTTGAGCGGCTCGAATGACGCGCCGTCGTTGCGCGAGCGGAAGATGCCGCCCTCCTCGACGCCGACGTACATCGTGGACGGCTCATGCGGATCGAAGGCGATCGAACGCACGTGCGGGATATGCGGCGCTGGCGGAAACGTCCAGCGGTCGCGCCCCGGGATTTTCAGGAAGCCGTCGCATTCCTTGAAGATGTGTCCGCGATCGTCGCTGCGAAACAGGCGGGCGTGCGAGGTCCCGATGAATACGCGATCCTTCACGGCGGGAGATGCGGCGATCGACCAGACCTCTTCTTCGCGCGCGAGCGGGGGAGTCACGTCGGTCCAGGTTCTGCCGCCGTCGGTCGAGCGCGCGAGCGCGCCCCTGCCGCGGACGTGCTCGGTCGAGCCGGCGTAGATGAGCGTGGGATCGACGGCATCCTGCGCCATGCACCAGATGGCTGACGGATCGGCAAGCACCATCAGCGGAGCCCCGCCGCGCGAGGGATCCAGAATCACAATGCCCTTGGCCGTCCCGATGCACAGGCGCATCCCGGTAAACCTCTCGTGGCCGCGCCAAATCGTAGCGCAAAGGACTCTGACGGAATAGCGCCCGGCGCGCACGGCAGGTGCGCCGCGCGGAGCTTACGTCAGCTTTGTGCCGAGGCGGATCTCGCCGGCGGCTGCGAGCTCGGCGGGCGCGGCTTTTTTGGGGTTGGGATCGATTCGCGCCCGTTTGACCAAAATCGTCCCGCCGGCGAGCGCGACCTTCATTCCATCGGAGTCAAGCGCGATTATCGTCCCCGGTGCGACGTCTGAGTGGCCTGCTGAGAAGCCCGCTTCATAGAGGCGCAGGCGTTTGTCGCCGACGATTGCGAACGCGCCCGGCTGCGGGTCGCATCCGCGAATCAGATTGAAGACCTCGCGCGCCGGTTTTGCAAAATCGATCTTCGCGTGCTCGTCGCGGCACGGCGGCTCGTAGGTCGCCTTGCTCTCGTCCTGCACGAGCGCGGGCGCGTTACCGGATTTGATCAGATCGACCGCTTCGACCATCGCGCCGATTCCCATCGGGAAGAGCGTGTTGAAGTAAATGGAGCCGACGGTGTCGTTCTCCGCAATCGGCACGCGCTTTTGAATGAGGATCGGTCCGGTGTCGATACCCTTATCCGGCCAGAACCAGGTGACTCCTGTTTCCACGTCGCCCTGGATTATCGCCCAGTTCATCCCGCTGGCGCCGCGATGGCGCGGGAGGAGGGAAGGGTGAAAGCAAATCGACTTGTAGCGCGGTGCGTAGAGAATTCGCTCGGGAACAATCAGGGTGACGAACGCGAGGATGGCCAGGTCGGCGTCGAGGGTTTTGAAATGCTCGAAGGCGGCGTCGTTCTTGAATGACCTGGGCTGGCTCATCGGCAAGCCCATCGCGCGCGCCTTGGCGGCCAGCGGATCCGCCCTGCCGGCGGGCGGATCGTGCGGTGCGAAGACGTGAACGATTTCGTCACCGTGATTGACGAGCGCCTCGAGCGCTTTTTCCGCGAATGCAGCCTGTCCGAGCAGTGCGATACGCAACCTGGTGTTCCTCCAAATTTATCCGGTTACGCTACCAAATCAAAAATGGAGTTGCACCTGCACCCAACGTTAAGGCCGCGCTCCGTTGTCGGCCGTTGGCACGGCTGGCCAGTATTAACGCCGCGCTCCGTTGTCGCGCGCGGCCCTGCCAATGGCTTAATACTGCGCTGCCGTCGCCACGGCCAGGGGCTGCGGCCCCTGCACCCGCATTGAGAAGACGCGAGCAGGGCTGAGCCCTGCACCCAGTGTTAAGGCCGCGCTCCGTTGTCGCGCGCGGGCAGGGGTGACCCCTGCATCCAGTATTAAGAGCAGTGGTGCAATGGCAGTCACTTTTTTCGAAAGTGGTCGGAAATGGTGCTGTAGTGTTGGGGTTTTGAGGAAAACGTTTCACGTGAAACGTTTTTTAGTTCAGGAGAACAAATCACGAAGCAGGGACCCGGTCCCTGCACCCGGTGATAAAACAGGTTAAGGGGAAAAAATAGTCGTCGTTGTCCGTCGTGTCCTGCGTCATCCCGAGCGAAGTCGAGGGACCCCGGATCTTTTTCCGGAACTTACTGACCGCGAGGGGGCGGTGGAGCGCGCTCGCGACTGCAGAGTCAGCGTAGAGATTTGAAGCAATAATTATTTTTTCCCGCGATACCGAGTCCTGCCGCGTGACACTTCAGATCTCGGATAGCCTTGCCGTTGGCAAGTATCCGGGGCAATAAATATCAAATAATCTCTGGGAGTCTAAGTGCGTATAAGAAATATCAAAATCAGCCAGTGGCGGCACTTCGAGAATATCGAGCTCCAGCTCAGTGACGAAACTGGTCTCGTCTGCCTTGTCGGTGCCAATGGGACCGGCAAGAGCAATTTGCTGGAGCTAGTTGCGGCCTGCGCTCATCATCTCGGTTTATCAGGGGGCATCGAGATTCCGCGCGGCGATCCGTTCTCCGATCCGCATAGCTTTTCCCTGCAATTTTATCTCGGCGAAGGTGTGAGCGCGGGAATCGACGAAGGGCTTGCCGGTGAGCCGGACTTTCGCGAGTGGGACCGTACCCTCACCATTCAGAGCGAGCGCCACGAGGGCAATCACATCAGCAGAATCGAAGCTGGAGGCATAGCGAACACTAGCCGTAAAGTTGAATTTGCCCGTCGCGTTATTCACCAGTTGCAGCAGTCTAGCGACGTACATTTTCTGTCGCTTGACTCCGACCGCGCGTATCCGATGAGACATCTCACCTTTACCGATGCCGCCATGGCCTATCAGATTGATTGGGCTGGCGTCGAATATACGCGTGGCAGATCATTCAGAAGGACCGCGACGCTCTACGATGAGTGGTTGAAGTACTTCCTTGCGCTGGAGAACCAGTCCGGGGCACAGCTGATGCAGGACATGCGTCGGGCAAAGAAGCTCGGTGCAGAGCAGCCCGGATTCGAAGATCATTTTGAAGCATATGCGGCGTCTCTTCAGAAGGTCTTGCCGCATGTCTTCTTCACAGGTATCGATCCAAAGCAACGCACGCTACTCTTCGATACGACGGGGTTGGAACTGTCCTTTAACCAGCTCAGTGGTGGTGAGCGGGAGATCGCGTTTCTAATTGGTCAGATCGATCGATTTGGATTGCGGAAGGGCTTGTTCCTACTCGATGAACCGGAGCTGCACCTCAACGCCGACCTGATCAGAACGTGGATCGCGTATCTGACCGGTACGGTCGAGACCGGACAAGTCTGGCTCGCGACTCATTCGCTTGAGGCCGTCGAGGCCGCGGGAATGCATGCCACATTCGTTTTGGAGAGGAACGAGGAGACGCGCAAGGTCGACAGCCTCACCCGTCTGGATACCCGCCCTGTCCTTTCTGCGCTATCCCGCGCGGTTGGCACGCCGGCTTTCTCGATTTCTCAATTGGTTTTCGTATTCGTCGAAGGAGAGGAAGGCGTCGGAGAGCGCGAGTTCTTCCAAAAGCTCGCCGGACTGCAGAACCTCCGCTTCATGGAATGCGGCTCCTGCAATGAAGTGGTGCGACGGGTCGCCGACATCAAAGCGCTTGCGAGCGAGTCCGAAGCTGGAATCCGCATTGGCGGCATCGTTGACCGAGATTTTCGGTCCGATGCCGAAGCAATGACGCTAACCAGCGCCCGTGGCGTGTTCGTCCTTCCTGTGCATGAGGCAGAGAATTTTTTTCTCCACCCGGCGACCCTTCGCCTCCTTCTGGAGCAGAATGGGCGCACCAACGGTGCGCCGCTGGACATGATCCGCAGTCGGTCCGATGCCCGTGCCGGCAGTTGGATTTTTCAGCACGCGATGGCGACGCCTAACGCGAAGTCGCTGCCCGACATCTCGGTGCCTGCCAAGACACAGGCGAAAGCATTCACTTGGGCGCAGTTCGACGCTGATCGGAATACCGCGCTTCACAGCATCATCGATGTTTCCGGGTATGACGCCGAGGATCAGCGCAGGCTGCGCGGAATTCTGGAAGTAAGCGCAAATTCGTATGCCCGCAAACGCGACGAAGACGATCTCTGGAAGTCCTGCGAGGGGAAACAGGTCTTGAATAGTGTTGCAGTGGCCGCGGGTTTCGCCGGTGCTCAGGCTATGATCCTGGCGACCTTTGCGGCCTGGGCGCGTGAAGGCGCTGAAATTCCTCCAGAGCTGGCGGCGTTTCGCGCATATCTGGCCGCTCTCTAGCGTCCACCTCCGCCGGCGATCGCGCACTGTCTGTCCGAGTCGTGGCGGGCGCGCGGTTACAGCGCGCGGCGGGATGGACGTGGATGATCCTCCGCAGGATCAAATCTAGGGCTCACGCACATCCGGGATTCTGAGCGCAGCGAAGAATGACGCGGGGGCTCGCTTTTGGGTCCTTAGGCCGACATGCTGCGCGGAATTTCATTGAAGGGCGATTGACACGGTCGGGCGCGGGCCGCTTTGATGACCGATCAAATGTTCTCCACTCGACGGTTGTCCGAAATTCTCGCGATACTTCTCGTATTCGTGGCCGTGCCCGGCCGCGCGCAGGACTCCACCGCTGCGCATCGCGGCCGCGGCCGTATCGTGGTGCTGATGGTATGGGATGGGCTGCGGCCCGACTTCGTCACGCAACGCGACACGCCCAATCTTTACCGGCTGGCGCGAGAGGGCGTGCGGTTTGACCGCCATCACTCGATCTTCCCGACCCTTACGATGGTCAATGCCACCGCGCTTGCCACGGGAGCGCCGCCCAGCGTCAACGGACTCGAGGGCAACGTCTTCTATCTGGAGCCGTCGGCAGATACGCCGGCCTCCGTCAGCAACATTTCTCCCTTTGAGGCCAAGCCGGGGGCGCCGACGATTGCGAAAGACGCGCAGGGTCGGATGGTCTGGACGGAGGGCGCCAGGGCGATCGTCAACTTGAACGGGGCGGATGGATTCAAGGGCCGTTTGATCGGGTTGGACACAATCACGCAGGAGGTCGCGCGCGAGGGCGGCTACGTCAGCGTGATCGGCAAGCAGGGACCGACTTCGGTGTTTGACAATCGCGTTGAAACGGTCGTCGATGGCAAGGACATTCTCGGCGAGCCGCACAAGGATTACCTGTTTGCCTCGGACGATCTGGTCGAGCCCAAGGCGGTGAGTCAGAAAATAAGCTCCGCGATGCCGCCGGATTCGAAAACCGCGATCGCCGATGAGCAGCGCGATTTGTACTTCGAGCGGCTGGTCGTGGAAGACGCTATCCCGTCGGCCAAGCGCGCGGCGGACGCGGGCCGGCCTGCGTTGGTCGTTTTCTGGCAGCACAATCCCGATCTCACGCAGCACATTGCGGGGTTGGGCACATTGCCCGCGATGGAGGCGTTGACCCTTTGCGACAACAACCTGGCGCGTCTTCGCGCGGCGATCGACGCGTTGGGAATCGCGGACAAAACCGACCTGATAGTGGTCTCGGACCACGGCTTCGCGACGATTAAGTTCCGAATCATTCTGTCGGAAATGCTGGTGTCGGCGGGAATCAAGAAATCGCACGACAGCACCGACGTCATCGTCGCCCCCAACGGCGGCGCGGACCTGATTTACCTGTCGCCGACCGAGTTCCCCACGCCGCAAGCGCGTCGCGCGGTGCTGCAGAAGATCGTCAACTTCGCCGAGGCGCAGGAATGGTGCGGACCGATCTTCTCGCGCGAGTCCGCCATCGCGCCCGCTGAGCGCAGCCGTCGTGGCCGCATCCAGCGCGCGCCGAAACCGTACCTCGGATGGATCGACGGCACCTTCAGCCAGCGCGTCGTGGGTCTCTACAATCCCGCGCGCTCGCCGGACCTGGTGATTTCATTTCGCGAGGAGCCCGACGCCGACAACAAGGGCCTTACCGGGCCGGGCAATCCCGCGTTCCTGATCGGCGGAACCGGACAGGTCTCGACGCGCAACAAGTCCGCCGAACTGGTGCATCCGGTAAAGGGACTCATGTACGAGGATAGCGGGACCAGCCAGACGTTCACGACCGGGATGGGGATGCATGGCGCGGCAGGCGAGCGCGAGATTCATAATTTTTGCGCCGCGATTGGCCCGGACTTCCGGCGCGGGTTCGTCGATCTCAATCCCACCGCGAACACCGACGTTGCGCCGACGATCACGCAGATACTGGGTGTGCTGCCGAATATCGGCCCCGGCGGTCTGGCGCCCGCGGGACGCGCGATGGCCGAGGCGCTGACCGATGGCCGCCACGGCGCTGGAGGATCGCATACGCAAACGATGACGACCGACCTGATGCTGCAAGGCGTCGAGGCCGTGACGACGATTCGAGTGAGCTGGATCGGCGACGAGCCGTATCTCGATAGCTCGACCGTCGAGCATAAGCCGCTGGGCAGCTCGCCGTGACAGTCGAGTCAGCTCGTTGGCGCGGCTAGGCCGGGAGCATAGCAAGAGAGTCCTTTGTCCCACCCCGTGCGGCGCGATTACGAGAACATCACGCACGAGAAGGCGGCGGCGGGGTCACTTTGGTGGCGAGGTTCAACTCAGCTTATCGCCGATACTCGAATACAGTAGCTCCCCGTGTTTCCGAACGTAGGACAACGGCACCTTCGGATTGTTGATGTCTTTATCTCCGTCAGCGTGCCACTTTGCCTCCCACTTGGTGTACCAGAACTCCATAGCTGCGGGCTTTAGTCGATAGATTTCCTTCAGTTCAATGCCTTCGTAGGTTGCAAAAATCCAATCGACTTTCCTGTATTTGGCGATAATTGCTGGGTTAAGGTGGTGATGAGTGGTGAATTGGTCAGTTCGGAGAATATTGACGGTCTTCAGTTCGTACTCGTTCCCATCAGCATCAACGGCGTCGTTGCCTTCGCGCGCCTTCAGTGCGGTGAGGCCGAGGATGAGGCAGACCTGAAGTATTTTGCCGCCATTGTCTTGAAAAATGTCCGGGATGCCGTGCTTCATCGCCAGCTTTTGGTACTTGCGGATCGCTGGGAACAGTTCCTTGAGCAGCTTGGCGTCAGGATGGGATTTCATTCTTCCCCTCCTTCAACAACTCGCTAACCGTAACGCCGAGTGCCTCTGCTAACCGCTCGATGTTGTCGATCGACACATTTCGCTCACCGCGCTCAACTGAGCCCAAATACGTTCGATGTAGGCCCGCGAGATCGGCCAGAGCCTCCTGCGAAACAGCTTTCACGGCGCGGAACCGGCGCAGGTTCCGTGCTAAAATACTTCGCGCGGCCGGCCTGTTCTTCGATCGAGCCACATGGACAGGCTTGAACTTTGGATGACTTTAGGTCTACAGACTTTAAGTAGCTTTTGCAGCGTAAGATTTTGAGCAAATAGGCTGATAGATGAAACGCAACCTGCCCCAACTTTCAGCGAGTGCCGCGTACATTACAGAGTACGGGGCTGCGTACTGCGGCGATTCCCAAGAGCTGTTGGCCGGGCTTCCCGAGGGCAGCGTTAATCTCGTCGTGACGTCGCCACCGTTCGCGCTCCAGCGACAAAAGGCCTACGGGAACAAGGACCAAGCGGAATACATCGACTGGCTCGCCCAGTTTGCTCGACAGGTGCACCGAGTGTTGCAGGAGGACGGGAGCTTTGTGCTTGACCTCGGCGGTGCATACGAAAAGGGCGTGCCGACGCGGAGCTTGTATAATTTTCGCGTTCTACTCAAGTTATGTGACGACATTGGTTTTTACCTCGCTGAAGATTTCTACTGGTTCAATCCGTCCAAACTGCCGAGTCCGATCGAATGGGTGAACAAACGCAAGCTGCGCGCCAAGGACGCTGTGAATACGGTCTGGTGGTTCGGCAAGGGAGAGTGGCCCAAGGCCGATATCACTAAGGTTCGAGTTCCTTATAGCGCAAGGATGAAGAAGCTTCTTGAAGACCCCGACGCCTTCTATACGCCGAAGGCGAGGCCGTCAGGGCACGACATCAGTAACGCATTTGGGAGGGACAACGGGGGAGCTATCCCATCCAATCTGTTGCGGATATCGAATACCGAATCCAACGGGCGGTACCTCGATGCGTGCAAGGCGATACGGGCCAAGCAGCACCCTGCGCGATTTCCGGCCAAGCTGCCGGAATTTTTCATCCGCATGCTTACGGAGCCCGGTGATGTGGTAGTTGATATCTTCGCCGGGTCAAACACGACGGGCCAAGTTGCGGAGTCCGAAGCACGCTGTTGGCTTGCATTCGAATCGTCCCCGGAATACGTCGCCGCATCCGCTTTTCGTTTCCTCACGACGCATAACAGCCGTGCCGAAATGCGCGCACTCTACGAGCGCATCGAGGCAGGTGTGACCGTCGATCTCCGGCAGTATCTCGGGCAGCGGAATCTTCTAGAGCCCGCCGTCAATCCAGCGCGGTGATCGAGCGGCCGCGCGTCTCGGGCAGTATCCAGACCATCATGGCGCCCAGCGTCGAGAAGACTGCGCCGAGCGAAAGCGTCGCGCCGAAACCAAACCGCGCGCCGAGCGCCGCGATCAGGATCGGCGTGAAGAACTGAAATCCGCGCGTGACGTTGAGCAGCAATCCAAGCGAAGTATTGCGAACCCGCGTCGGCAACAGCTCGGCGATCATCGGCGCGACTCCTGCCCAGATACCGGTGCCGAATCCCGCCGTGAACATCGCAGCCGAGATGAGTCCGGGCACAGCCCGCGCCGAATTCCACAGTACGGTCGGCGGGATGGTGCCGGCCGCCATCAGCATCCCGTATGCGCAAAACGCGGGCCGGCGGCCGAATCGGTCCGCGACGCGGCCAAACGTCAGGTAGCCGAGCACGCCGCCGACCTGCATTTTCATCATCATGCGGCCGGCGCCCGCAGCGGTGAGCCCGCGCTTGAGTTCCAGGTATCCCGGCATCCAGGTGTACGTGAACCAGTACGCCTCGGAGTTCAGCAGGACGACTACGAACAGCAGCACGAAGATCCGCTTGTGAACGAGAATCGCGCGCAAGTCGATGCCGCGGTTCAGCTCGGTGCGCGTGCGCTGCCAGACGTCGCTCTCCGGCATCCACTTCATCACGGCGGCGACGACAAATACGGCGGGGATGGCGGAAACCATGAACGTCAGACGCCATCCGATCGCGGGTGCAAGATAACCGCCCGCCGCCGCCGCCAACAAAACCCCGAGCGGCGCTCCCGTCTGCACGTATGCTGCGTATCGTGCGCGGCGCTCGGCCGGCACGCTTTCGGCAACCAGACTTTGTCCGGGGGCCCATCCGCCGCCCATCCCGAGCCCGGTTATCGATCGAAACACGATCAGTTGGGGGAGAGTATGGCTGAATCCGCACAGCGCGGTGCCGACGCCGTAGATTGCGACCGTGGTTGCGATCGTTGGTTTTCGCCCGAAGCGATCGCCGAAGAAGCCGAAAATGACTCCACCAAGCGCCGTCATCAGCAGCGATGTGCCCAGCGCAATCGACGACTGCTCCGGCGTCAGATGGAGTTCGCGCGCAACCGGGACCAGCAGGAACGAGTAGAGAATCAGGTCGTAGAAGTCAAAGATCCAGGCGGCGAAGGCGAGCGCGACGATCCTCAGATGGATGGCGCCGGTCTCGCGCTGGTTCATCAGCAGTCCGGGCGAAGTGCGCGGGACGGCAGGCGCGGGCGGCGGTATATCGGCGACTGGCTGCATGGAATCGGGTATGGTTGGCTATCCTTGCCAGCTGCGACTGTCAAGGGAATGCGCCCGGCGGCGCGTCATTTTGACTCCGCCAAGGCGGATCGGCGCGCCTTCGCAGTTCGGAGGAGTGAATGTTCAAAAGATTTTTTCGATGGATTGTTCGAACGGTGATCACAGTCGCCGCGCTGTTCGCGATCGTCGCCATCTCGGATTACATCGCGCATCGGGTGCGGCCCAACTCTGTTCTGGCGGTCGAGCTGAACGGATCGGTTGTCGAGCGCGGCGGCAGCGGGTTGCTCGGCCTTCTGAGCACACATCAGACGGCGCTCAACGATCTGCGCAATGCGATCGACGCGGGTGCGAAGGATCCGAAGATAGTCGGCCTGGAAATCAAGGTTATCAACCCCGAGATGGAACTGGCGCAGGCGCAGGAGATCGTTGCATTGATCCAGTCGTTCAAGAGCCACGGCAAATGGACGACCGCGTATATCGAGACCGCCGGCGAATCGGGCGCGGGCAATCTGCCCTACATCGTTGCGAGCGCCGCCGATGAAGTCTCGCTGATGCCGCGGGGAGACCTCAACCTGATGGGAGTGCAACTGCGCGAGCTGTTCATGCGCGGCACGCTCGACTGGCTGGGGATCACGCCGATCTTCGCCTCGGCGGGGCAGTACAAGAGCGCGGCCAACATGTTCACCAACAAGGACTTCACGCCGGCGCAAAGGGAAGAGGACGAAGGGCTGGCCGGGAGCTTGTTCGATCAGATCGTCGCGGCAATCGGGGCCGCGCGCAAGCTCAGTCCCGACGCGATCAAAAGCCTGATCGATCAAGCGCCGTTGAATGCGGACGCGGGGCTGAAGGCGCGCCTGGTGGATCGACTCGAATACGAGGACGAATTCAGCGATCGCGTGAAGCATCACGGCGGCTCGCTTCACACGGAGGTCGACTACGCCAATTACGCACGTGCGAGCCTGTTTTCCAACTTCGCCGGCGGAGATCGAATCGCGGTGATTTACGGGGATGGGGAGATTCAGAGCGGCGGCGAAGGCTTCGAACCATTTTCAAGTCCCGATACCGAAGCGATGACTGCCGACGACATGGCCAAAGCGTTCAAGTCCGCGCGCGAGGATGACGGCGTTCGCGCCGTCATTTTCAGGGTCGATTCACCCGGAGGCTCGATGCTCGCGTCGGAACTCATCGGCCGCGAGGTCGAGCTCACGGCGAAGAAAAAACCGGTGGTCGTCAGCATGTCGGGGTACGCCGCTTCGGGCGGATACCTGGTATCGATTCCAGCGGCGAGGATTATCGCCGAACCCGGCACGGTCACCGGCTCGATTGGCGTGCTCGGCGGCAAGTTCAACATCTCGCCGGCCGCGCAAAAGATTTATGCGAACACCAACGCGGTGAGCCGCGGAGCAAACGTCGGAATGTTCGATATGTGGACCGACTTCACGCCCGCGCAATCCAAGCAGTTCCAGGATGAGATTATGCGCGACTACCAGTACTTCCTGAAACTGGTCGCGGCCGGCCGCCATATCACGGTGGAGCAGGCCGATGCGGTCGCGCAGGGACGGGTCTGGACAGGAGAGCAGGCGCTCAAGATCAAGCTGGTCGATTCGCTTGGCGGACTCGATGACGCGATGGCGGTCGCGAAAGGATTGGCGCGCCTGGCTCCCGATCAGCCGGTCGGGATCATCGAACTTCCCGAGCAGCCGGGACTGCTGCAATCGCTGACCAGCGGCAAGATGGTCGCGTCGATCACGCAGCGCCCGGCTGCGCGAATCGTCGAGCCGGTCATCGAGCTGATTCGCCTGGCGCTCAGCGGTCACGCGCTTTTCAGCGCTGCGTATTGTCCAGTGGCGCCGATGCTCTGAGCGCGTTCGGAGCAAGTCTCATGCGGCAAACAATCATCGGCCTGCTGATGGCGGGGTTGACGGCGGCATTTTTCTACTGGGTGGCAAGGCGCCGTTACAAGTGCCCGTACTGCGGACGGGTCGTGAAGTATGACGACGTCAACTGTCCACACTGCGGCAACGACATGAAGTACAGGCATCGCGCCGGTCCCGAAGCGGTTCCCAGGGCGGCGGCGGACCTGCGGCCGACGAGGCGGCGGCCTTCCGGCGACCGCTCTTCACGGCGTTGAGGGCATCTCGGGCGCGACGCGATCAGCAGATTGCTTGAAGTTCGCGGCTACATGCCCTGCCGGGCGTGGCAGTCGGAGCAGATTCCGTACAGTTCCATCTTGTGCCGGGTCAGCGTCACGCCGAGATCGCGGGCGACGATGTTTTGCATGCGCTCGATCGAGGCGTTCTCGAACTCGATGATCCGGCCGCATCGCTCGCAGATGAAATGATCGTGATGGCGCTCGGCGACGGCTTCGTAACGCGCCTGGCCCTCGTCAAAATGGCGCTCGTACAACAGCGCGCATTCCTTGAGCAGGCGCAGCGTCCGGTAAATCGTCGCATAGCCGACGTGCGGGTTGATCTTCTTGACCTCCGCATGCAGTTCCTCGGCGCTGATATGATGTCCGAGCTCGAAGAATGCGCGTGCGATGTCGTCGCGCTGGCCGGTGGACTTGAGCCCGCGCTCCTTGAGCCGCGCGTGGAAGGCATGCATCCGATCTTCCGCGCTGATCGCAGGTTTGCGACCGATTACGGTGTGACCAGCCGATGCGGTTTCGCCTGGACGCGGCATCTCAGTACTCAGGATGGGGCGTCTCCGACGTGAACGACGCGCCGTGCGGCGGGGGACAGATATAAGGATTCGAGATCGCGGGAGCGCAGCGCCTCGGCAATCACTTCGAGCTGCTCGGCGGCAGGCTGATCGCGATCGATAATAACGAGGTTCTTGTCGCGCAACCGGCAGGCGCCGCCGCGCGTGCGGTAGCCAATTTCGCGCATGATCTTTTCACGACGGACCTCGAGCCCGACGCGCTGGGCAGCCTCGGCGAGCTCATCCACGATTCTCATCATCCGCGCCTCGCTAAGTTCGCTCATTTCACCTGCATCCCTGCCCAATCGATTGTGGCTGCGGCTCCGCCCCCTCTTGAGGCATCACCGCGCGGCATGTTATCGCGGTAACTGACGCGGAGGTTACGCGCTTGATCAAGAAAATCCTCATCGGCATCGACACCTCCGAACACTCCCGCAACGCACAGGCGTACGCCTTCTATTTTGCCCGAATTTTCAATGCGTCGCTGATCGGATTGCATGTCGTCGATATCGTGTCGATCGAAGGCTCCTTTTTCCATGATATATCAGGTTCGCTCGGGCTGGAACCATATTTGGATTTCTCGTCCAAGATGCGCGAGGTGCTGACCGCCCGGGGCCGTGCCGTGCTCGACGAATTTGCCGCTGCGGCAGGCCGCGAGAATCTTGCCGTCGAGACCGTGCTCGACATGGGAATCGTCGCCAACCAGATTTGCGAACGAGCGCGCAGCAGCGATCTGGTCATGATCGGGCATCGCGGCGTCAACGAAAAGTTCTCGACCGGGCTTTTGGGTTCGACGGCGGAAAGCGTCGCGCGCAAATCTCCACGCCAGCTGTTCATCTCGCCGAAGCGATTTCGCGAGGTCAAACGCCCCGTGCTGGCGTACGACGGCAGCGAACGGGCATCGCGCGCGATGCGCTCGGCGGCGGAAATTGCCAACGGCCTGGGGATTCCGGTCACCGTCATCACCTGTGCGCGCGATCCCAGGCTTGGTGAGCGGACTCTGGCCGAGGCGCGCACCTACTTCGAGAACTACACGCCGAAGGCCGAGTTCAAGCTGCTCCAGGGTCACGCCAATGAGGAAATTGTGAAGTTCCTTAAAGAGCACGATGCCGACCTGCTCTTCATCGGCGCATACGGGCATAGCAGGATTATCGAGATGGTGCTCGGCTCGACCACCGAGTACGTGCTGCGCAACTCGCCGTGCCCGGTGTTCCTGGCGCGCTGAGATTCGCATCGTCGTAAGTCCTTAATAAATAAGGGCTGGAGGAGGAAAAGGCCCGGTGGCCTTACCGGTCTTCAAAACCGGCTTGGCGGCTAATATTGCCGCCGGAGGGTTCGACTCCCTCCCCCCTCCGCCAAGAGTGAGTGTGCTCTCGTGAGATGAGCGCGCGCCGGTATCCGAGCGAATCGAAGGAATGGTAACGAGACTGTCGCGACGCCCCGCGGTTTCCCGAATCGCGGGGCGTTTTTTTTCGACGCTCGGCCAGCGTAGAATCCAGCGCAATATGAGCGCCATCCCAGCGCCACTTCGACGCTTGCTTCAACGCTTGGACCATCGTCCGGCTTCGCCGCCCAGCTCTGAGATCACTCCAGCAGTTTCCCTGCCGCTACCAGCGCTGAGTGATGCCGCTGTCGCCGAAGCGCCTCCCGTTGCGCTCTGCGCTCGATGCCGCCACGCTTTACGACGCAACGGGCACAAAGTACGCGCCGGCCGCGCGCGCTCGCGTCGCAGAGCGCGATGAGCGCGGCCGGTTCTTACCTGCTTAGGCAGCCACCGCCGATGAATCAGCAGAAAACGGCAGCGTCCGCGTGAAGTCCGCAAGCCTGGTCGCCTCGCCGGCTGTGAGATCCGCCGGCAACACGATTGTCACAACAAAATCGGGGCGTAAACTGTAGCTATGCCGAATGACGCCGGCAGCACCATGACCACCAACACCATCAGCAGCGACAGCAGCCGACACCGAGGCTTCAACCTCAAGAGGCTCGTCGCTCGCCCCAACGGCCACAGCAGCGACCACCTTCACCGGCAAAATCCAGCGAAACCGGCAGGGATGGTCATAACGGCCGGGGATGTACGTCCCCAACCCCATATTCTGCAATTCACTGAAAAAATTCTTCACCGCCTCATCGTCAAGCCCCGCCTGCCACTTCAAGACGGAAACGGTCGTCTCGGAGCGATTCCGCTGATATCGTCTAAGAGAATCAAACGCACTCGTAGCAGCGGGGTCTCTGGCGTACAGCGCTCTTACTCTCTCGTTTACATTCATAAATATAGTCTCCCGAGCCATCAATTTAGATACTATCGGCTCTACCATTGATAATACGCCGTATGTTTAATTAAATCAAGTGCCATCCCCGCTCAATCTGGCCCCTACGGAAACCGCCGTGCAGATGCTTCGATATCTGACGAGTGAAGGGCGACGAACGCGCGTCGCTGTGAGGTACACGCTCGCTTCGCTCGCGCAGCTATTATCTCTAGTTGCCGTCCTCGCGCGACGCGCTTGCGGCGAGCGCGATTCTGAACGCACCTATCCCGAGTGGGCAGGCCTTCGGCTAAAGAGACTCTCGATCCACGGCTCGGCGAATCGCCGTCGAGTTCTGCTGCGAGTCGTGAGAGCATGTCCGCGGGTGGCGGACTAGAGCACGTTGCTCGCGCCCGTGGCTTTGCGCGGAGGCTTCGCGCTGCCCTTCACATGGTTTCACGCCGCTGCCTTAGCGGCCGCTACTTGCTGCCTCGGCCCTACGATCGGCCGAGCGCGCTATACGTTGCGCGCTGAACGCCATGCGGTGCCCCTTACTCCCGTCGCTTCCTCGCTTCCGAATCACAGTTCTCCGCGCGACTAGCGGCGGCGGGTCCTTGCTTCTTGAGCTTCGCGCGCGCGCATCGCCTCGGCCGGAGTCATGATCAGCCGCGGCTCTTGCTCGGCCTTCTGCTGCTCGGCCACCGCGACGGCGCCGAGCTGGGTGCGGATGAAGGCCTGAAAGAAAAGTACTCTCGTCACGTCGATTCCGTCGCGCAGCCGCGCCGCTGCCGCCGCGGCCCATCCCGCCTGCGCGCGGCGTCCAACCCGCGTCATGTAGTACGCGATATCCTCGAGCCGCCGCTGGACCGCGCGCCCGTTGTCGCCCGTCAGCAGTTCGGCGGTCGCGCGATCGATCACGGCGTTCACGCGTTCCTGCTTGTGGAGCGGATTCAAGACGATCACGCTTTCGCCGGCGCGGGCAATCTCGTCGACGTAGGGTTTGAGGATCGCGTCGGGGATCCGCCATTCGAGCAGTTCCGGTTCCTTGAGCAGCTCGACTGACGGCTCGCCGGCAGCTTCAGCGGCAAGCTCGGCATAGACCGGATGAAGCAGTTCAGTCGGCGGCGGCGACGCGATCAACTCGGAGCGCAGCGCGAGAAAGTTTCCGACGTGACCGCGCCGCGACTCGGGCGTGTTGCGCCAGGCCTCGCACGCGATGAAGTCCGCGACGCGCCAATCGGCGTCAACCAGCTTCACCTGTGCGCGGCGTTCGAGTTCTTCGCGTTCGGATTTCAGCTCGCGCCGCGACAGCGCGCCGTTCTGCGCGCCGACCAGGCCGTCGCGCTCGGAGATCAGCGCCCACAGCCGGATCACGCCGCCCTGCACGCGCGGCTTGACGATCCAGACGATGCGCGCGCCTTCGCTGTCGATCGGCGAGAGCATCGCGGCTATTTCAGTTTTTTCAGTGGCGTTGTCGTGCACGGCGCCGGCCGCTGCAGCGGTGGCCGCGGGCGCGTCGATCCCGTGCTGCTTCAGCTTGTACAGCGCGCGGCGGACTTCGCGCCGGATCGCGCCGGCCGCGCCGGCTTCCATCTCGGTGAGCATCGCGGCGGCGCGCGGGTCTGCGATCCTGCCGAGGGCGCGCGCAATTGCGACATCCGCGATGCCGGCCCTGCCCTTGAGCGCGCGCAGTTTCGCGAGCGCGTCGGCGGGCGCGAGCGCGGGGTCGAAGCCGGCCTCGATCAATTTCGCATCGTCAAGATTGGTTTGAGGTAAAATACTCAAATGAATGCCGTGCGAGCGCGGATTTCTGCGCGATTAAGACAGCGAATCGTGGGAGCCTATTCGCGGGCTTCCCGAACTGTCAAGTTTTTCACGCCAAGGCGGTAGCGATCAACGAAAAAACGAAAAAACGAAAAACGAAAAAATGAAAAAATGAAAAGCCTCGAAGCGCGCTGCGGTAGATGAGATCCTTTTGGCGCTTGGAGTAGGGCAGGCCGATCTGATCGACGTGTCGTACTTCGAGCTGCTCGCGAAGCCCTAGCCGGCCGGCTACGCATCGCGGCCAAAGAAGTCGTCGAACAATTTGCCGATTGCGCTGTGAACCGCGGGCGCGTCGAGCGGGTCGGACCCGCCCGCCTTAACGGCGGCGGCGAACACGAGCATGTTGCGCTTGAATAGTTCGAACTGCGCGTCGCTCATGAAGCCGACCGGGGAGCCGTCGCTGATAAAACCCGCCATCTCACCGAATCCCCGCGCGACGCCGCGAAGTTGACCGGCAAGTTCCGGCGACTGGTTCTCGATTGCGTAGGCGTAAACCAGGCACGCTATTTCCATTCTGCCCGCGCGAAATCGTTGCTGGTCCATCCTGACCCGGCGTGCGTCGAGCCCTTTTTTCAACCCCAGCTTTCCGAGATCGGCGAGCGTCGGCGGCGTCTTGTTGTTGATCGCATTGTCGCCGAGCCAATCCGCGTTATCGCCGAGAATTTGCGCAACGACAGGCGCAATCGTTTTGGGATCCGCAGGCTTCAGCAGATCGATCACGGCGCAATCCGAAGTGCCGCCGTAAATCTGAACGAGACCGGCTTGTGACATCGACGACAGCACCGGATCGTCAGGCGCAAGCGGCGCAACGTAAGTCTGAGCGCCCGCGGAGAGATCGTCGCCGGGATCGTGGCGCGGCTGCACCTCGACCCAATGTCCCTTGCGCAGCACCACGGGAGTGAACACGGCGATTCCCGGCCCGGCTGACGACGCGTACATCGCGATCAGCCGGTTATTGAGGTGATGGTCGTCGATCACGCGAGCCAATTCGCGCGCCTGGTCCCAATCCTCGAGCAAAGGAAAATGAAATCCCGCGTCCCATAACGCCTCGGCGGCGAGACTCGGGGCGCCCAGCGGAAAGATCGTTGCGAGGGCGACCAGAACCGTGGCGAAGGCAATACGGACGGCGCGGACGGCGACACGATCCATCATCGCTGCAAGGAACAAGCCGGCGATCACGGAACCGGCGAGCGCGGATTGCGCGACGAAGCGACTGGGATCCTGAAGCAGCCACGAAACAGGCGCGGCGGCCCATGCGAGCAGAAATTTGTGGCGCGTCGGATGGCGGAAAAGCCAGATCGCTCCCGCAATCGCCAGAATATCGGTCAGCGGATCGAGGTGCGTCGCTTCGTGCCCATGGCGGCCGCGATACCACGCGAGATTGGCCAGAAAGTGAATCGAGTAGGGCGAAGTGAGTATCGCGGTGGCGACGCCGACGATGATCAGCGCACGCCAGCGTCGTTCCAAAATCGCGGCAACCAGAATGCCGAGCGGCGCCGTGAGGAATCCACCAAGATGAATGTAACAGGCGGCGGATGTGATCAGCGTCGCAAGTACGAGCCGATCTTCGAGAAAAAAATAAATCGCCCACGGTATCGAAATGAAGAGCCATCCCGAAGGAATCCCGACATAGAACGAACCTGCGGCAAAAGCGCTGCCGGCGAGCAACGCGACCGCGAACATCGCGGCGATATCGCCGCCGAGCCGGCGCGCGAAGTAGAGCACGGTGAGCATCGCCGCGCCCCATTGCGCGAGGCCGAGAATCGCGTTGGCTAGAATGAATGAATCGGGTCTGCCGCCGAGGATTAGTCCGAGTATTGCGATCGCTACGTGGAGCGCAGGCCCCTGCAGGTTCGGCCGTCCGCCGGGGCCGTAATTTATATGGTCCCACCACGCGGTGCCGTGCGCTGCGTACCATCGCGCGAGCGAGATGTGATAGCCGGAGTCGATGCTCACCCGGTAGTCGGGCAGCGAGATAATCAGCAAGAGGGCGTTGACGCCGAGGATCGTCCAGGTGACTGCGCGCGCCGCGCGATTCGGTGCTTCGAGCGATTTCGATTCGAGCGTCACGTAACTCTCCGCGGCGCGTGATTGATAAATCTAAGCGCTGAAGATGCTGTCTGCTCCGGTGGACTCCAGCGCCGAGTCCACGAATTTTCGATCGGCGGCGCTGAGCGCCAAGCGAGCTTCGCGCAACCATCCTAGACACTTGCCCTGGTAGGGAAAGGGCTGCTGCACCCACGCACGCCCGTCAATCTCGCATCGCACTTCACTTGCGCGCGAAGCAAGCGCACGCGCGTTGGCGAGCAGGAAGGGCGCATAGACGCGGCCAATCTCGATCAAAAACGGGCGAAGCGCGGCGACGGCATCCTCGCGCGGGAGCCATCGAGCGTCTTCGACATCAAGCGACGAGAGATCGTCGAGATGGGTGACCCATGAGACCACGCGCGGAGTCTCGGCGGCCGCAATTGCCGCGGGCGTCGGATCGAAGTGCGCAAGCTGGCTCAACTGGCCGAAGAAGCCGAAGTCGCCGGCGCCCGGCCGCGCGCCCATGAGGAATCGATTTCCGGCGACCAGATGCGAATCGAGCAACACGAGCAAGCGGCGGTAGCTCGCCTCGATAACCGGCGTCGTCACGTCGTTCGATCCGACCACGCCGAGCCGTGCGATTTGACGATCGGCAAAATAGCGGGACGCCTTGGCCAGCGTGTCACCGCTCATGCATAGATCGCGGTCGAGCGCGAGCACGTGCGAGGCCTTGTCGATGTCGGCCGCGTATTTCCATCGATAGTGGAACATCGGCTTTGTGAGCCATTCGTCGGCGTAGTCCTCTAGGATCGCGTCCAGAAACGCGAGCGCGGGATCGGGCGGGACAATGGAACGTGTGGGGATGAGCTTTTCGAGCCGCCGGATCTGAAACGTCGAGTCGATCATCGCCTCGTCGGCGCGCCCTCCCTCACCGGGGAAAACGAGCACCGGGATAAGAGCGACAGGGACCGGAGGAATATCGACGTCCTCCGATGAGCCGCGCATTATCCAGGTGAAGGGGATCCGCCGAAAGCGCAAAACCGCGCGCATTTTGCGCGAGTAGGGGGAGCCGAATCCGCCGACCAGTTTCAATGCTGTCATCGTTTCGGCCCTCTCGTCACAGTGCTCGTCAATCGACCGCTCAAGCGGGGGCCTCTACGGGAAGCTTCGGGTTGCGCTCGGGAGGAAGATTGTCGTACAGGTCGGCGCGCAGATCGGACTTCAGCTTCGCGTAGGCCGGATCGTTCCACAGATTGCGCCATTGCATCGGATCCTCGCGCAGATTGTAGAGCTCGCCCTCGGTGCCGTCGTAGCGGATATCGGCAATCGGACCGCGCGGCGCGAGCATCGGTGGAATGTTGGCCAGGTCGAATCCATAGTCGCGAGTCGATTTCTCGTAAACGGTGAGCGTGTAGCCGTCGCGATAGATACTGCGCAGATGCATCCCGATTGCGGCGAACTGGCTGTCCCATTCGGTGATCACGCGCTCGCGGCCCGAGCCCGGCGCGATGGGAAGCGGCTTTCCCTGCATCCAGTCGGGAACCGGGACGCCCGCGATTTGGCAGAACGTCGGCGCGAGATCGAGCTGCCCGACCGGTTCCGCGATTTCGTTGCGCGTGATTTTGGCCGACGGCGCGGGGCGCCAGATCATCGGCAGCCGCATCAAGGCGTCAACGTGATACGGCCCCTTGTAGAGCAAGCCGAAGTCGCCTTGCAGCTCGCCGTGGTCTGTCGTGAAAAATACGTCCGTGCGCGGTTCCCATCCCCGCTCGGCGATTCGGGCGAGCACGCGGCCGCAAGCCTGGTCGATCAATTCGTTTTCGACGTGGATCATCGCGTTGACTTCGCGAAGCTGATTCTCGGTGAGCTGGCACGGGACGAAGCTGGCGGGGCCGCCCTCGAAGTTGCCGAAGCGGCCCTGGTACCAATCGAGCCAATGGCGCGGCTTGCCGCCGAGTATTTTTTCGATTTTCTCGCGCGAGCCGGGATAGCCGGCGGGCAGATCGAGATCGCGCCAATTGATTCGCCGCGCCTCGTGCTCCGGCGGGTCCCATGGATGATGGGGATCGGGGAAACTCATCCACACGAACCAGTTGTCGCCGGGATCGAGCGAATCGAGGTATGCGATCGTCCGCGCGGCCACCCAGTCGGTGTGGTAATGCTCGCGCGGAATCGGATTGTACTTCACTTCGGGCGCGCCGGTGTCGCCGCCGGGCATCGCGGTGAGAATCGGCGCGAAGCCGCTTATTTCGTCGGGATAGTTTTTCTGCAGCCACAGGGAATAATGCCATCCGCCGATCGGCGAATGCATCGCCAGTTCCATCCGATCGAAGCCGCGATACGGGCCGGTTGAATTCCGGCGCGCCATCTGGTTCTCGAACCATCGCCCCTGCAAATCGAAAGCGGGCTCGAAATGCGCCTTGCCCAGCAGCGCGGTGTGGTAACCGGCCTTCTCGTGAAGATAAGCCGCGACGCTCGGCGAGTCGGGCGGAAGTGCAACGCCGTTGGCGACGACGCCGTGGGTGCGCACGTATTGGCCGGTAATCATGGTGGAGCGGGCCGGCATGCAGACGACATTTTGATTGTGCGCGCGCCGATAGTTGATTCCGCTATTGGCGAGCCGGTCGGCGACCGGCGTCTTCGCGATCGTACCGCCGTTGCATCCCAGCGCGTCGTAGCGCTGCTGATCGGTGGTGATGAAAAGGATATTGCGTCCCATTGGATTCGGCTCCCGCGTAGAAACTTCACTCTTTAACTTTTCCCGTTGTCAGCAGCGCGCGGATGGTCGTCGCCATCACGCCTCGCGCCTCGGTTTCGGAAAGCCCCTGATGCCGGCGCATCTGCTCCCACGCGACCCAGCAAGTAGCAACGTCAAGCGCGGCGATCGTCGCACGCTTTTCATCGGCGGCGAGTTTCGAGAGTTCGGGCGCGAATGCGGCAAGCGTGGCGGCTCGCGTGAGATCGCGCGCATGCTTGAGGCGGCGGGCCAGGGCAGGGCGAAATGGTTCCATCAAAACCGCGGCGCGGCGCACGGGCGATAACGTCTCGAGCAGGCGGCCGCGTTGCGCGGAGAATCCTTCGATGCGGCGCGCCAGCGGGGTCGAGACAGGAATTGGCACGGCGAGCGGCTTGACGCGCTCGGCCTGGCGGTCGGCGAGCTCGCTGTAGATCTCTTCGAGGTCGTCGAAATGATGGAACACGAGCCGCAGCGAGACGCCCGCGCGTTCGGCGATTCGCGCCGCGGTGGGCCGCAGGTCGCCCTCGCCGAGGAGACCGAGCAGGGCGCCGACCACGGCGCGGCGAGTGCGAGCCGAGCGGGCAAGGCGTCCGTCGAGACGAGCAAGTTGCGGCATCAGGGGCGAAACTTATTACATTAACAGTGCAATTACAAGCGGGAATTGGAAGAAAAGGGAGCCGGATCGAGAAGCTCGAGCAGGTTCAGCGTGATGCGCAGGGTGAGGCCCCAGATTACCTGGCCGCCGTAGAGAATCGCCGGGAATTTCGAGGAACGACCGGCCGGCCCATCGCTCTTCCATTCATAGTCGCCGCGAAACTTCGGATCGCGGAGCGCGGCAAGAGGCACGTCGAAGATTTCGGCGACTTCGGAGATTTGAGGCTTGAGCGGCGCGTCGGACGGGATCACACCGACGAATGGCGCGACGACAATTCCGCTGGTCGTCGTTTGCATGGTGGGGAAAGCGCCGACCACTTCTACGGTCGAAGGATGGATGCCGACTTCTTCGTGCGCCTCGCGCAGAGCGGCGTCGAGCAGGGTCGCATCCACGGGATCGACGCGTCCGCCGGGAAACGCGACCTGGCCGCGATGGCTCGCGACATGGTCAGAGCGGCGGATATAGACGACGTGAAGGCGGCCGGCGCGCTCGAAGAGCGGCATCAGCACCGCGGCGGCGTTCGACTTGTTCGCCAGCGCCGCGCGCGGGGCGGGAGTGACGGTGGAGAGCTTGCGTCGGATGAGATCGATCTGGCGGGCAAACGTCCTTTCAGGGGCATTGTCGTTCGCCGCGGTGGGATCGGGTGTGGGTCTAGCGTCACTCATTGCTACAGATAATCGCGCGCAACGCCCTTCTTGCAAGCGCCCGCCCGGTTTTCAATGCTGCCGCCGGGTAGGCTAACCTCAAGTCCGGCGGCTGCACGCGAGTGACTTCATAGCATGCGATATTTGATTGGCAGGTACCACGAGATCGCGCTCAAGGGGCGCAATCAGTGGCGATTCGTCGATCAGGTCAAGCAGAATCTGCGCGATATATTCGGCGACTACCGGCTGGGCAATATCCGCAGCGTCGGGCCGCGCCTGATGGTGCAAATCCCCGACGAGCTAAGTGACGAAACCGCAGCCGAGCGCGCGGCGTTGATTTTCGGGCTGCAGAACTTCTCGATAAGCCGTGCGACCGCTCGCGACATCGAATCGATCGCGCGCGAAGCGATCAAGCGCGCCAGCGGAAGCAATGCGAGGACATTTGCGGTGCGGACCAAACGCGAGGACAAACGGTTCGCGATGAATTCGGTGGAAATAGATCGTGCGGTCGGCGGCGAAGTGCAGGAGGCGCTCGGCTTCGAAGTGGATCTTGACGCGCCCGAGCTCACGATATCGATCGAGATAATGAACGATGCCGCGTACGTGTCGGCGGGCAAGATGGCGGGCGCGGGCGGACTTCCGGTGGGGGTCACGGGGCATGGACTGGCGCTGCTGTCGGGCGGGATCGATTCGCCGGTCGCAGCGCATCGAATGATGAGGCGCGGGCTTAGGCTGGACTTCGTACATTTTCACGCGTATCCGATCGTTTCGGCGGCGAGCCGGGAGAAGGCGGCGGAGCTTGCAGCTCATCTGACGCGATGGCAGGCGCGATCGACGTTGATGCTGGTGCCGTTTGGAAACTTGCAGCGCGAGATCGTGGCGAATACTTTGCGCCCGCTGCGGGTGGTGCTGTACCGGCGCTTCATGCTGCGAATCGCAAGCGCGCTGGCGGAGCGTTCAGGCGCGACGGTGCTGGTAACGGGCGAAAGCCTGGGGCAGGTCGCCTCGCAGACGCTGGAAAACATGGCGGTGATCGAGAAGGCGGCGGCGTTTGGGGTCATGCGGCCGCTGGTCGGGATGGACAAAAACGAGATTATCGATCAGGCGCGCCGGCTGCACACGTTCGAGACGTCGATATTGCCCGACCAGGACTGCTGCACGCTGTTTGTGCCGGCGCATCCCGAGACGCGGGCGCGAATCGAGGAAGTCGAGGCGGCGGAATCGCGATTCGATGTCCCGCGGATGATCGACGATGCGATCCGCGCCACCGAAGTCGAGCGCTTTTGGTTTCCGCCGCGGGCCACGCAAGCGGCTGCGGCGGATCCGCGGCCGTTCGCATAGCGCGCCTTTTTTCTGATAAGCAGGGGACTGTTGCCTGCCAGGATGGCGGCCAACGGGTGGAAATTGCCCCCCCGAGCCGAGCTTGTTTTCGGTGGAAGCGACATTAGAATCGAACCGTTTGCGGCTCGCGTAAAGAAGGATTTCGACGATGACAATGAGCAGAATTCAGGCCAAGGGTGCGATTCTTGCGGCTGCTGCGGTTTGTGCGTTTCTCGTGGCGGGATGCCAGGGTCATACGCCCCAGCACGCGGCGGAAACCTATCTGAGCAACCTGAAACTTTACAATTACCCGACCTGCTACCAGGCGCTGTCGCATCAGGACCAGGTCGATCGCACGATGGATCAGTTCCTCAGCGAAATCCCGATGGCGCCCGACGTGAGCAAGGACTGGTTCAAGGGCGTGCTGCGCGTTTATGATTACAAGGTTGGCGACTCGAAGACCGACGGCGACAAGGCAATAGTCACGGTCAGCGTGACGCAGCCCGATCTCGCGCTCTGGGAGCGGACGATCGATGCTTCACTTACCAGAGATGCGTCCCCCGACCCGATCGCGCAAAAGAACCTGGCCGAAAATACGTACCCCAAGGTCACCTACGACGACAATATGGTGATGGTGAATCAGGGTGGCGAATGGCGGCTGTTCGTCAATTTCCCGTTCAAAGAAAATATCATCAAGGAACACAAGGACGCCGTCGATCTCTACCACAAGCACGACTACGACAAGGCGATCGCCGCCTATCAGAAAATCCTCGACGAACTGGACAAAGAGCAGGCGACCGGCAACGCGGGCCTCAAGTTCCAGTACGGGCGCGAGTTGGCGGATATACAAAACGCGCAGAAGCAGCTCTCCGACGCGCAGGCGTACGTCCCGAAAATCGCGCTGAGCGATGTCGATATGAAGATGTCAGCGTCGCGAGTGCCGGGAATTTTCGGCAAGATGACGAACAGCGGCGACAAAGCTATCGACGAGGTTCAGTTCACGGTCACGTACACAGTGGGCAAAGGGAAAACCAAGAAGGAAGTCTTCAGCGAGGTCCACACGCCGATCGCGACCCCGCTCGAGTTCACCAACTTCGGGCGTCCGGTGCTGCCGTTCGTGCCGGGCGAGACGCGCAATTTCGGTTTCCGCCTCACAGCCGCGACCGACATCCAGCAAAAAGCGACGCCCGACCTGACGGTCACGTCGATCGCGTTCACGCAATCGGGCGCGCCGCTGCCCAAGCCCGCGGCGCCATCGCCGTCGCCGGGAGCTTCGCCCGCGACGGCTGCTTCGGCAGCTTCCGCGCCCGCCGCTTCGGCGGCAGCGCCGGCGAAGAACTGACGCGGCCCGGCGCTTGACGCCGAGTTGCGCATCGGCGCCGGGTTATCCGGTGCGAGGCGCGGTTGGGCTATTATGGAAACGCGGCGCGGCATGAAGCGGCGGCGGATTCGCTTAGCGCGCGCGCACGACCGCATTGACAGTCAAACTCACAATTGCGATTCCCACCCATAATCGCGCGGCCTTGGTGCGCGAGACGTTGGCGAGTATCGCGTCGCTCTCGATGCCGGCGGGCGTCGAGGCCGACTGCCTCGTCATCGACAATGGATCGACTGACGATACCGCAGCGGTAATCGATGAATCCGCGCGTGGCGCGGCGCTTGCGATGCGGCGGGTGTTCGAACCGCGCCTGGGGTCGAGCTTTGCGCGAAATCGTGCGGTGGACGAAACCGCGTCGGACTTCATCTTCTTCATAGACGACGACGCGCTGGCCGAGCGCGATTGGGCCGCCGAACTACTCGATAACATGCGCCAGCGCGACCTGGACGCCGCGTGCGGGATGGTTATCCCGCGATGGTCATCGCCGCCGCCCAAGTGGCTCGGGCCGAGCCTGTGGGTCAAGCTCGCAGTTCACGACCGGCGTACGATCGAGTCGGCGCCAACGTCATCTGCCGAGCGGTTGGATAATTATTTCAGCGCCAATGTCGGATTCAAGCGCTCTGCGTTCGCGCGTTTCGGGAAATTTCGCGAGGACCTCGGCGTGGTCGGCGGCAATCCTATCTCGGGCGAGGACACCGAACTGTTTGCGCGGATATTGGCGCGCGGCGGCGCGATCGGGTTTGCTCCGCGCGCGATCGTGCATCATCTGATTCCGGCCGAGCGGATGACGCGGGCGTATCTGCGGCGCAAGAGCTTCGCCTTCGGCATGGGCACCGCATTTGCGGGACTGCAAAGCCACAACCGCCTCGACAAGCTGGTCCGCAACGGGGTCAGAATGGCGGCCGCCGCGATGCGCGGCGATCCGGAGCGGGCGATTTATCACGAACTCGAATGCGCCAACTTCCTCGGTTACTGGCGCGGCCGCCTGATCGCGAGATAGCGCCGCATCGCCTCGATCACTTCACGTAACCCAGCATACCGCGCTTTAGAATCGCCGCGAGATAAGGAATCAGCTCGAGGCTCGCGAGCTCAGCCGGCGCGACCCATCGATGCTCGACGTGTTCGTCGGGCCGCAGCTGCACTTTCTGAAAAACTGTCAACCGACACGAGTAAAGCGCCTGCAGATAGGGCTCTGAAACCATGCTGTGCAATCCGAGCAGGCGGTCGATCGCGACATCAAGCCCGGTTTCCTCCTTGACCTCGCGCAACAGGCAATCCTCGAAACTCTCGCCCAGCGCGATATGGCCGCCGGGAAGGTCCCAGCTTCCGGGCCGATACGGCATTACCGGCGCGCGCTTGAGCACGAGTATTCGCCCGCGACTGGCGATAACGCCATGGATGCCCACATAGAATTGCTGCTCCGCCATCGTGCTCAAGCTAGCGGGCCGCCGGTCGATGCGCCACTTCCGCGTTTAGCGACGGCCCCAGGCGCCGCCGCCGGGTGTCTCGATTCGAATGCGCTCGTGCGCTTTGACATCGATATTCGTTTTGCCGGGCAACCTGGTTCGTCGCGTGCCACGCACCAGAATGTTCATCCCCGTCGCGCCCGGTCCTCCGCCGGCGAGTCCGTACGGCGCGATTGTCCGCCGTTCAGTGAGCAAGCTTACGTTCGAATCGACAAGGCACTCGAGTTCACGAATCAGTCCGTCGCCGCCACGCGCGCGACCACGGCCACCCGAGCGGCGCCGGATTCGATACTCGGTGATCCGCATCGGGTAGTAGGCCTCGAGCGCCTCGATCGGCGTGTTGAGCGTGTTGGTCATGTGAGTGTGGATGCCAGACGCGCCGGGCCGGCCCTTTGCGGCGCCCGCGCCGCCGGCGATCGTTTCGTAGTAAGAAAAATGGCGGTCGCGAAATCGGTCGAAGCCGCCGACCGTCAGATTCGACATCGAGCCCGAACTCGCCGCCGGGATGCGATTCGGCGCCGCCTTGGCGAGCGCGCGAAACAGAACGTCAACAATCCGCTGCGAGGTCTCGACGTTTCCGCCCGCGACCGCTGCTGGAGCCAACGCGTTGACGATCGAGCCTGGCGGCGCGAGGAGACTGATCGGGCGCATCAGGCCTTCGTTGGCGGGCACGGCCTCCGCCGCGAGGCATTTCATGACATAGAAAGTCGCGGACAGGGTGACCGCGAAATTTGCGTTGACCGAACCGCGCACCTGCGGCGCGGAACCGGTGAAGTCGACGAACGCCCTGCCGCCGCCTATTTTGATTGCGGCACGAATTGGAATCGGACCTGTGCCGAATCCGTCGTCGTCGAGAAAATCCTCCGCCCGATAGGTTCCCGGCCGAAGCTCGGCAAGCGCGGCCATCATCAGGCGCTCGGCGTAATCCTTGAGCCCGTCCATCGCAGCTTCGACCGTTTTCCGTCCCGACGTTTTTACGATCGCCAGCAACCGCTCGGCGCCGACCGACAACGCGGCAATCTGCGCGCGCAGGTCGCCCTCGCGCTCCTCGCGGACTCTCGTATTGGCGAGAAACAGCGTCATCACGTCGCGGGCAATCTCGCCGCCGCTGACAATTTTCACCGGAGGCAATCGGAAACCTTCCTGGTAAATCTCCGTCGCGAGCGCCATCGAGCCCGGCGCGATCCCGCCCATGTCCGCGTGATGCGCCCGGTTGGCGGCGTACGCGAACGGGCGGCGCTCGATCCCGATAAACACCGGCGCGACCAGCGTCAAGTCGGGCAGATGCGTCCCGCCGGCGAAGGGGTCGTTCAGCGCGGCGACGTCGCCGCGCTCGAACTCGAGCGTCGCGATCGCCGCGCGCACCGAGAGCGGCGTCGAGCCGAGATGCACCGGAATATGTGCGGCCTGCGCGACCAGCTCGCCGCGCGCGTCGAAAATCGCACATGAAAAATCGTGCCGCTCCTTGATATTGGGCGAGAACGCCGTATGCCCGAGCACAACGCCCATCTCGTCGGCAATCGCTGCAAGACGACTGTTCATCACGGCCAGCGTGATCGAATCGAGCTTCATCGCGCCGCCTCCAACTGGAGATTACCGAAGTCGTCCACGCGCAAAGTGAATTCCGGCGCGACGTACGCGGTGGAACTCAGCTCGACGACGACGATCGGCCCGCGCACGCGCGCGCCTGCGCCAAATGAGGCTCGATCGTAGATCGGCGCCGCACGTTCCCGTCCGCCAACCAGCACTGGTCCGCTTGAAACCGGCGTTGGCTTCCCGACCTGGCGTGCGATTCGCTTCGGCCTGGCGACCGACGCCGCCGCGACCGCGCGGATACGGATATTCACCACTTCGACGGCGCTACTCGCGCAGCAATGTCCGAAAGTTCTGCGATGCGTCGAATGAAAGTCGGCGACGAATCGGGGCGTGAGCGCGATTTCGAGTTCGTACGACTGCCCCCGATAGCGCATGTCGGCCCACAGTTCGTGACGAATCGCGGCCGCTCCTTCAGCCCCGAGCTCGGCGTGTGCGCGGCGGACCAGTCCCGAGGCGCGCGCGAGCAGGCCCCGATAGTTCGGATTCGTCTCGCGCACCGTCAGCGAATACTCGCGGCCCAAAGGAGCGCTCGCCGCCCCCCACGCGCACAGCAGGCCGGGATTTCGCGGCATCACGATTCGCCGGATACCCAAATCGAGCGCCAGTTCGCACGCGTGCATCGGGCCGGCGCCCCCGAACGCCAGCAACGCGAAGTCGCGCGGATCGTACCCGCGCTCGACCGTGATCACGCGAATCGCGCGCTCCATGTTCGCGTTGACGACGCGAATAATCCCGCGCGCCGCCGCAATCGGATTCGTTTTCATCTCGCTCGCGAGCCGCGACAATGCGCGCCGAGCGCGATCCGGATAAAGCTTCATTTGGCCGCCCAGGAAATTCCCCGCGACCAATCTGCCCGCGATCAGGTCGGCGTCAGTCACGGTGCACGACTCCCCGCGTCCATAGCACGCGGGTCCGGGATCCGCTCCCGCGCTATCCGGTCCGACTCGGAGCGAACCGCCTGCGTCGATCCGCGCGATCGAGCCGCCGCCTGCGCCGACGGTGTGAATGTCCAAAACCGGCGTGTGCACCGCGTATCCGTCGGGATGACTCAGCGTGCGGACTGGCGCGCGGCGATCAAACAGCGAAACATCCGTCGAGGTACCGCCCATGTCGAACGTGATGAAGCGATCGGCGCCGAATGCGCGCGCCAGGCTCGCCGCTCCAATCACGCCCGCGGCGGGGCCGGAGAGAATCGTTCGCACCGGCTCTGCCCGCGCCAGCTCCAGGCCGATCGCGCTGCCGTTGGACTGCATCACTCGAAGCCGCGCCCCTTCGAGCCGGGTCTCCAGGTTTTTCAGATGCGACGACATACGCGGCGCGACGTACGCATTCACGACCGCCGTCGAGAAGCGCTCATATTCGCGATACTCGGCGACAATCCGATGCGAGACCGAGAGCGGCCGTCCGAGCGGCGCCAGCGCCCGCGCGATCGATTCCTCGCCTTTCGGATTGGCGTACGAGTGAAGCAGGCAGATGGCGAATGCGTCGGCGCCGCTGCGCGCAGCGAGCCGCCGAATTCGCGCAAGCTCCGCACGGCTGAGCGATCTGATGATGATCCCGTCGAACAGCGTGCGCTCGGCAACGCCGAAGCGCATCGCGCGGCCGACGAGCGGCTCGGGTCGCGAAGGCGCCAGCGCGTACAGGTCGTCGCGGTTCTGGCGCCCGATCTCGATGAGGTCTTCGAACCCTGCGTTGGTAAACAGTGCGACGCGCGCGCCTTTTTTCTCGAGCAGCGCATTGGTCGCGACGGTGGAACTGTAGGTGACGGACTGCGGCGCCGCGTCGATGCCCGCGAGCATCTCGCGCAGGCCGCGGATGACAGCGTCGGCAGGGTCCGCCGGCGTCGAGAGCACTTTATGCACGCGGATTTCACCGCCGGCGATCGCGACGAGATCGGTGAACGTGCCGCCCGTATCGATTCCGACCACGATTCGGCCGGCGCGCAATGGCCGGGGGCTGCGGCGTTTCACGGCGCTCTCAGCAGTATTTTGAAATTGAGCGGATCCTTCGCGGCATCGAAACCGGCCAGGCCGTTTTCGCTGTCGAGCGCGAAGATGCCATCGATCAGCGGGCGAGGATCGATTTTTCCGGCCGCGAGTGCGTCGAGCGCAGGCGCAAAGCGGCCGCATCGCGAACCGATCACGCTGATTTCATTCACCACGATTGGCGCCAGATTAATTTCAGCCGCCGCTGCCACGGTGCTCTTCAGTATGATCTTTCCGCGCGGCCGGACCAGTTCAACCGCGCGCCGAAAACCCGATCCGCTTCCACTGCAATCGATCGCGACCTCGAATTTGTCCCGCACAGAAGATTCCTCGGCCGTATCGAGTCCGAGTTCAGCCAGCCGCGCGAGTTTCTCACGATGATGGCCCGCTACCAACGGCTGGTACTTCTCGCCCTTGAGCGCCATCGCGACGATCGCGCCGAGCCGGCCGTCGCCTATCACCGCGATCGTCTGATTGCGCGATAGATGAACCTGCTCGAAGATCTCGTACGCGGCGGCGACCGGTTCGGTGAATACCGCAACCTCGTCTGGAATCGAATCGGGAATCGCAACCAGGTTGCTGTCGGGAAGACGAAGGAATTCTGCAAAGGCGCCGTCGCGCCCGAGGATTCCGAGCACTGTGCGATTGGGACAATGGCGCGCGAGACCGCCGGCGCATATCGCGCATCGCCCGCATCCCGCGTTGATCTCGCCAACGACGCGTTTTCCCCGGATCGAGGAGTTGTTCGATTCGACTACGCGGCCGACGAATTCATGACCCGGCACTCCCCGAAATTGCATGTAGCCGCCGGCGATCTCGAGGTCGGTTCCGCAGATGCCGGCGAGCGAGACGCGGACGACACTCTCGCCCGGCGCCGCAACGGGATCGGGATAGTCGGCGCGAAATTCCAGATTGCGATCGAATACCAGCGCGCGCATCGCGCACGATTCAAACAAAAAAGCAGTAGGCTTGCCACAGCCAGGCAGGGGGTGACAGTCCCGGGGACGCGCGCCGGGGAAGGGAAATCACTTAATTAAATGTGAAACCCACCGTGTGATTGCAGGGGTGACCCCTGCACCCAGTATTAAGGCCGCCCGCCG
>DLMJ01000033.1:42404-50379 GCA_002479255.1 Candidatus Binatus soli
CGTTGGCGGGCGCGGCCCCTGCCCGCAGGCGCGCCGTGTTTTCCTTTCTTAATACTGCGCTGCCGTCGCCACGGCCAGGGCTGAGCCCTGCACCCAATATTAAAACAAAGATGCGGCCTGGCGGCCTGTTAGAACGGGTTAGGGGGAAAGAGCCGGGGAGCATATTGGCCTCATCTGGATGCGACAATCGGTAGGTCGGATGATGGCGCGCGCGAGAGGGCGCGGCTATGATCGCGCGTGGGTTTCTCACCGAGGCCTCCTTGTCAGCGGGCAGGCACCTTTCAACTATGAAATCGATTTGATGCCGCCAGTGGTGGGGATAAGCGCTGCTACTGAAATAGACCAGCTAAACGACCGAAATATCAGCAGAAACCAGTTGCACGCATTTTCGACTAAGCGGCTGAGATGAGCCAAATTACAAATTAAATGGCTCCTAAATTGAATAGGCTCATTGTTTTAGAGCCAATTCTATGGTTAGATTTCCGCCATCCCAAAAGCGCCAGAAAGCGCAGGCACGAGAAAAAATATGGATGTGCAAACCGCTACGGAAGACACTGCGAGTTTCGACGACGAAATAGCAGCCGAAGTGAGGGCAACGAAAAAGATGAAGGGAAGAAGAACGAAGATTAAGGCCAAGGCTCCAACCCGCCTTGAGCGCGCGGAAAAACTGCGCACTCGACTGCTTCACCTCAAGGAAGAACTTGAAAATATGGGCTTTGGAGGTTTGCTCAAGCCGCCCGGACCAATCCAGCTTGTGGAAGAGCCTGACCTCGATCCAAAGACCGGGGGATACGTCGGCAAGGTGCGAGAGCCGCTGGCCGCATACATACAGCGGGTCTCTATTGCAGATAACTTCTCGCAGCGCCCGCCCTTCGACCACGTCATCGACCCGATCTACAGGCGGCTGATTCGGGATTACATCGAAGGAGCGCTGATGCCGGAATCTAAGGTGGCGGCGCTGAATCATTCAAACGGAAAGGTCGAAAAAATCGACGCCGGCCCGATCCGCTGTTCCATCATCGATGGATTGCAGCGACTGTATTGCTACTGCATCGCGATCTTACTCGTCCTATACCGTGAGCAACTTGTCGCAGATGGCGTGATTCCAAAAGACGCATGGGAATACTTCGCGGAAGTGGTCAAGGCAACTGGCGACCCGAAGGCTGCCACTGAAAAGATTCTTACTCGCCTGATGCGATATGAAGTCTTCTACAACATAGACCTTGGGGGCCTGCTGCATTTCATGGTGACTTTCAACACCGGGCAAAGGCGGATGAACCTGCCGGTTCAACTTGAAATCATGAAACGCCCACTGATCGAGGAGCTGCAAATACGCGCACAAATCAAGCTCTGGTATGAGATTGAGAAAATTCCCGGGATGACCAAGCCCAAGGAACAATTCGCTGCCTCAGACCTCATCCTGGCAACGGAAGCGTTCATCGCCAACAATGCGCAGGTCTCCGCTGCGCCCGAAGCGGATCGCTATCTCGAAGACGAAGCGTACCTAGACAAGGTGGGCGATATCGAGGATGTCGTCGCGACGCTGAAGCGAATCGCCACCGACCTTCATCCGGCGATGATGGCCGCTTACGCGAGCGATCCGTACAAGCGCTATCTGCTTTCCACTAGTAGCGCGTTCCTTTTCGGGCTAGTAGCTGCGTGCGGATACATTCGTAATACCAAGAACATGAAAGTCTTGGATGGCGAGCTAGACCGGTTGATGAACCTCATGAAGGAGGGCGGTGAAGACCCTCTCAACCTCGCGGACTATTGGTCTGCGCTAGAGCAAATTACCGCGTCACGTGGCAAGGCGACCCGCCGTTTGGTCGACGATACTTTCCGCCGATTCTTCAACGGCGCTACCAGCGGACTGGATTGGCTCGACACGGCTAAGAGCATCGGCGGTGGTGCTTAGGTTGCAAACTCTGAATGGAGACTTGCGATGATAAAATCACTGGTGTTGATCTTATTTATCATCTTAGGACTTGGATGCCTCGGCTCTTTCGCGATGGCCGCGCCCTGCGATCCTGTAAACGCTCAGGGATCGGATCTAACTAATTGGCAGGCCTACAACGCCTGTGTCGCGACGCTGGCCACCGGGACCGGCATGGTCATCGCAAGTAAGTCGGCCTGCACGCTGGCGTCAAACAGTTGGACCTGCAACCCATCCGGGTACAGCATCGGAACGCTCACCGTGACGGCCAATCAAACTATAAACATGGGGGCGGGACAGACGCCGGGCCAGTTCTTTACAATACGGCTTACCCAGGACTCTACTGGCGGCAGGGTTCCGACTTGGGGCAGTATGTTCCTGTTCCAAAATTCGATTACTAATCAGCCAAACACACTGATTCCTGAGACTTGGCCGAATGATGTTGAAGATATACTTTTTCAGTACGACGACGCCATATCGAAATGGGAGTACCTCTCTCGTTCGAGCGTTCAAGCGATTTCACCGACATTTCAGGGCAATGGCACCGGCATAGGTAATCATCCGGGTAACGCCAGCCCCAGAGCAGCCTTAGCTCTCCCCGCGAACATCGAAACAGCCGTTGCTGGCGACAACGGTGGGTTCGAGGCTGGCGAGGGCAATGGTGTTTATTTTTATTCACCACTTCAGGTTGTGTTAGTTCAATTCTGTAATTTTCGCTCAGCTCCGACACTGGCCGTATTCCGCTGCAATCTAGGAAATCAGAACTACGCAACCGATCAAACTGCACCGGTTCAAGTACCAGCGGGGGGCTGCACTGAATTTCAAGTTAATAGTGTGGCTGGCATTAATCCAGCTCCTACTGATTACGCTTCCTATGTATGTTATATCAACCCCGGCAATTCTACCAATGCCTATGAGACGTGGAATAGCGTGTACAACGAGGAGGTTCCAAGCTACTAATGCGTAAAATCTCGTTTCTTATTGCGGTCGCGTTACTATATGCGTTGTCGCCAGCGGTCGCGCAGGCGCAGTTTCTGGGCGGGTCAACCTTCACTGACAGTGATTCTGTGGTCGACACACAATCCTGGACCGGAAGTTCTGGGCAAGCCTATCCGTTTAATTCAATAGCAGCAAATCTTGAAAATCTAGCGGGAGTTATCCAAGTGCTGCTTGGAAGCTCGACCGCCTGTCAAACAATCACACCGCCCTCTGGATGGACACTGATTCCTAATTCCGTGGCTTCGGCTACTGGATTATGTCAGGCGCTTTATTTCAAAGTGTTTGGTGCGAGTGAGAGTCCTCCTTACACTTTCTCGTGGACGGGCACGCTGCCTTTTGATATGAGGACGTATGTCGTCTCGAACATTTCAGTATTTGATGTGGCAAGCAATGCCAGCGGAATTAGCACGGCACCGGCAGCGCCAACAGTCACAACCACTCTAGCTGGCGATTACCTGATGGCGTTCTTTGCTCAACTGGGCGCCGGGACGTGGACCGCGCCGACTGGCATGGGCATCGCTGTTGTAGCTGGCGACTACCAGCTTGGTACCGGGTCGTTTACCGCGCCGACTGACTCCGTGAGGTTTCTGAATCTGACAACGCAGGCATGGGCTTATCCAATCGGCGCGACGGGTACTGAAACCGCCGCTATAAGCTCATCAGCGCAGTGGGTAGCAGATCTTGTAGCGTTCAAGCCGCTGTATCCGATACTTATCTCGGGCATCGCGCAACCGCTGGCAAGTTTTGGTACTTTTGCTCCTTCTATTGAAGGCGAAACGCAAACCGAATCGGACTCAACGGCAGCCTGCTCGCTAGGGGCTACGGCTACAAGTGGCGGAACCATGCATTGTGCTATTCGCTGTAACGGGACCAACTGGATACAAACGGGCTTATAAGGCAATGAAAGCCGCCAGTACATGGTCGGTGAGATTTGGCGCGGGCGAGAAGGCGGGGCCGCGCGTTTCGCAACAGCCGCCACATCGCCGCCCGTTGTACTGTCCTGCATCGCCGAAGACGGTTACAGGGCTAGGAAAATAAACGCAGAGCAAGGAAAAAGATCCGGGGTCCCTCCGCTTCGGTCGGGATGACGGAAAGAGTCGCTGATGACGGAAAGAGTCGCTGATGATCGGAAAGAGTCGCTGATGATCGGAAAGAGTCGCTGATGACGGAAAGAGTCGCTGATGACGGAAAGAGTCGCTAAGGAAGATCAGTCGGCGGATTTGGCCGACGCAGACTTTTCGGACGACGATTTGGACTGGGAAGATGTTTTGGATGAGGACGTTTTCGACTCAGATGACGCCGACTTCGATTCCGACGCCGGCTTCGACTCGCCAGCCGCCTTCGCCGACGAATCGCTCGACTTCGCCGTTTTTCGCGGGGGCAGCATCTTTCATCGAACGACGTGCACCGAACATGTCGCGTGGCTGACAACCTTGTCGGCCGTCGTCCCGAGAAACGTGCCCCAGAGCTTCGAGTGTCCCGTGTGGCCCATCACCAAGAGATCGATGCCGGCATCTTTCACGTAGCGCACGAGCGCCTGGGCGGGATGGCCCACGCGTTTTTCCGCGACCACTTCGACACCGTACTTCTTGCCTGCCTCAAGCGCTTCATCCCGAAGCTTATCGAAGATCGCATCCGCGCGCTCGAGCTCTTCGTTAGTCTCGCTCGGAGCACCGGGATAACGAGGCATTTCCTCGATGAAGATCATCCACAGCTTCTGCTGGTCGGCCCGCGCCAGATGTAGCGCCACGTCTAGCGCCCGTCTGGAGCAATCGGAGCCGTCGAACGCGCAGGCTATATTCCGGTACATTGGCAACATTCTCCTATTCGTTAGCGGCACGAACCGGCGGTTGAGCGTGTTTTTCACGGGCCGCCTCAGCACCAGTATCGGGCATGAAGAAGCGCTCGGCAATCAGAGTCGGCACCACGGCGCTTAGAATCACGACGGTCACGAGCACGGTGTATTGAGCTTGCGATATAATGTGGTTTTCGAGACCGAAGAGTGCCGAGATGGTGCCGAACGTCAGCCCCGTGGACATCAGCATCGTCGTGTACATGCGCTCGCGCGACGGTATGCCAAAGCCGTAACTGAGCGGCCATACACCTGTAAATTTCGTCAACATTTTGATTCCCAGCAATACCATGACTAACCCCGCCGTCGGAATCAGGGCAGGCAGTGAAACGTACAGACCCGCCTTGATGAAGTAGAAGGGTGTCAGCATCGTGAATGCGATCGACCGCATCCGGTTTACCAGCACGCGGTCGTTCAGGAATACTCCGGCGACGACCAAGCCCGCGAGATAAGCCGGCAGGACCGCCTCGCTATTCGCCACCTTCGCGAGACCGCCAAGGAAGAAGAGAACCAGAAAGAGGAATTTTACTTCCGGCTCGCTCACGCGAGTCGCGCCCAAACTTTTGATAATCGCGCGCGTGCACGACGGCAGAAAATAAAGCGTCACTGCCATCAGCACCACGAACAACACCATCCAGCGATTGAAATTCGCGAAGAACACTCCCAGCGCCAGCACGGTTCCGAAGTCGTTGATGAAACAAGCCGCGAGTATCATCTTGCCAAGCTCAGTTCGGTTCAGCCCGCTCTCAACCAGCACGGCGTACACCACCGCAACCGAGGTCGTGGACAGAGCTATACCTGCGATGAGCGCCTCGTGATACGTCCAGCCAGCCACCCAGTACGCGAACGCCAGGACCCCGAGGAACGGGATGAGGAATGCAATGACGCCGATGGCCATGCTCTGTTTTAAATGTGAACGAAGCGATTCGGGGTCGATTTCCGCTCCGGCGAGGAACGTCAGCAAGCCGGCGCCGAAGGTGGCAAGGAAACTGACCCACTCGTTCGACTGAATATGAAAGGTATTGCCTGCAACGACGCCGAGCAGGATTTCGATCAACGCCACTGACACGCCCAAACGAATCGAGATCAGGCTTGCCAGGAACGCTATCCCCATCCACGCCGATGCTACGAACCAGACATTCTGCATTCGACTGCCTCCATCGCACGGCTCGCGTGCGGCGCTAATATGTTCGCGCGAGCGCTATTTCGATCGCCGCTCGTGTCGCGCCAACGAATGTCCGGTAGGGATATAAACGAAAACCCCTACCGGCCTTACGGCCTCGGTAGGGGTCGTCAGCCCTGCTCGGAGCAGAGCGGTTTTGGTGAACCCCATCACCAGTCTCGATTAACTTTAGCAGGCCGTCCTTTTCAGTCAATCGCGACGGTGTTGGGAATTATCAGCGAAAGTTGTGGCAGGGGTGACCCGCAGGGGGTGACCCCTGCACCCAATATTAGAACAAAGATGCGGGCGGAGTTCACCCTGAGCAAAGTCGTAAGGCCCTGCTAGAACGGGAGAGGGCGCGGCCGCGCGTTTCGCAACAACCGCCACATCGCCGCCCGTCGTACTGTCCCGCATCGCCGAAGACGGTTACAAGGCTAGGAAAATAAACGCAGAGCAAAGAAAAAGATCCGGGGTCCCTCCGCTTCGGTCGGGATGACGGAAAGAGTCGCTGATGACGGAAAGAATCGCTAAGGAAGGCAGCGGCGGCCCCTATTTCTTCTTGGGGTTCTTTCCGGTTCCCGCTGCTGGCGTGGCAGTTGCAGTCGCAGTCGCGGTTGCGGGCGGCGTGGGCTAGGGAACCACGCCGCCGTACTCGTACGCGCCGATGTCGCAGTCGGTGTATGTGGGCGCGGGTCGCGGTGCGCCGCGCTGGTCGAATCCCGGACAATTTGCGCTCCCGCTCGGGATCACATCGATAGCCGGACTCGTGGACTGAAGCGCGATCGTATACGTAGGCCCGCCGTTATTCGCCAACCCAGCGGCGGCGAGCAGCGGATTCTTACTATTGGCGCTCCCCGTCGCCGTAAAACCACAGGTTGCGTCGTCGGAGATGTTGTAGCCGCCGTCGGCGATCGTACCTGAGCAGTTTCCACCCGTGTCCGCGGCCAAGATGGAGTTAGTTACGGTGGCGGTGCCAGAGTTGTAGATGCCGACACCCCCGCTGTTGGCCGAGAAGGTGCTGTTGGTGACGTTCAAGGTGCCGGAATTCCAGACGCCGCCGCCGACGTTACCCGCGCTGTTGGCCGAGAAGGTGCTGTTGGTGAGGTTCAGAGTGCCAACCTCGTTGTAGATGCCGCCGCCGTTGGCAGACGCGTTGTTGCCGGAGAAGGTGCTGTTGGTGACGGTCAGCGTGCCGTTGTTTTCGATGCCGCCGCCGAACGTCGCACTACCGTTTTCAATCGTCAGGTCATTCAGGGTGAGCGTAGCGCCCCCGCTCACCGAAAGTACTCCGTAAGTACCGCCGCCGTTGATGATGATGTTCTGCCCGGTGCCATCGATCGTGAGACTAGCGGGCGAGGTATTCGTGATTGCGGTGAGCGTGCTGCCCAGCAGGATCGTGCCGGTGACGCTGAAAGTGATGAGGTCGTTGCCGGTGCCTGCGGCGCATCCGTTCACGGCGGCCTGACTGTTGGCTGCGGTGATCGCGTCGCGCAGGGCGCAAACTCCCACCGAGCCTGTATCAGCCAGCGTGTTGACGATTATCGGCTGAAGCTCGTACGCGCCGATGTCGCAATTGCTGAATCCGGGGGCGGGCCGCGGATCGCCACGCTGGTCGAATCCCGGACAATTTGCGTTCCCGACCCCGCTCGGGATCACATCGACAGCCGGACTCGCGGCCTGAAGTGCGATGGTCTGGGTGGGCCCGCCGTTATTCACCAACCCAGCGGTGGCGAGGAGAGGATTGGTGCTATTGGAGCTGCCGGTAGCCGTAAAACCACACGTAGTGTCGTCGGAGATATTGTAGCCGCCGTCGGTGACAGGCGGCGTCCCGAACCCCGCGCAGTTTCCGCCCGTGTCCGTGGCCAGGATGGAGTTAGTTACGGTGGTGGTGCCAGAATCGTTGTAGATGCCGCCGCCGTCGCCCCCGCTGTTGCCGGAGAAGGTGCTGTTGGTGACGTTCACAGTGCCCAAAATGTTGTAGATGCCGCCGCCCTCGATCCCCGCGATGTTGCCGGAGAAGGTGCTGTTG
>DLMJ01000033.1:50521-51110 GCA_002479255.1 Candidatus Binatus soli
CGGAATTCCAGACGCCGCCGCCGTAGCTTCCCGAACTGCCGTTTTCAATCGTCAGGTCATTCAGGGTGAGCATAGCGCCCGAGTTCACCGAAAGTATTTGGTAAGCATTGAGGCCGTTGAGGCCGTTGATCGTGATGCTCTGCCCGGTCCCATCGATCGTAACCGACGTAAGACCCGTAATACTCGTGCTTAGGATTGCGGGGAGACTGCTGGTTAGCGTGATGGTGCCGGTGACGCTGAAAGTGATGTCGTCGGGGGTGCCTGCGGTGGGGACCCAGCAGTCCCCGCCCGTGGTATCCACGCCCGGGCTGTTGGCGTTGTTGATCGCTTCACGGAGCGTGCAGAACCCGTTGTCGGAAGTGCTTCCCGCGGGGTCGGCGGTGCTGTCGACGGTTAAACTAGGTGTTGCGGTTGCAGTCGGCGTTGCAGTAGCCGTGTCGGTCGCAGTCGCGGTTGCCGTCGGCGTCGCCGTATCGGTAGCCGTGTCGGTCGCGGTCGCAGTCGCGGTTGCGGTTGCAGTAGCCGTCGGCGTCGCCGTTAAGGTAGCCGTGTCGGTCGCAGTCGCCGTCGCGGTTGCCGTCGCCGTATC
>DLMJ01000001.1 GCA_002479255.1 Candidatus Binatus soli
AAAAGGTTCTGACGACGTACAATTCAATTGAGCGCCATTGGCTGCAAGCAGACCAATAACCCAGCAACGATTGAATTGATGCGTCACTTTCTTCATTTTCTAGGTACATTGTTTCCCCTTCCTGAAGGCGAGTGTCAATTGAAACAAAATCGCCTTCCGTCAAGGGGATACTCACCCCTGCGGCGAGATTCGACTCACTTTGACTCAAGCGCCCGGAGAAAATGCTCGAGCACCGCAAATTGCGCGCCGCTATCTGTCTCGGGCTTCCAGAGCTTGTGCAGCATCGAACCATGGAGCAACGCGATCAGCGTCAGCGCAATCGCGTCGGCATCGAGCTTTGATGTTATCCGCTTCGCCTCTTGCGCGCGTCTGATAAGCTGAGCCAGATGCGCGCGCGGTTGCTCCAGCCCCTCCTGCACCGAAGCTAGAATGGTTGGATTGACAAGCGCCTCGGACCACGTTTGCAGAGCGATACGCCGCTTATCGGCGCTCTCAAGCGTCAGGTATCCGTCGGTGAATTTCTTTGCTATCTGCCGCAGATCATTAATCGGGTCTTTCGTCTCGGGTCCCTCGCCCATCATGCGCAGCTCGTCCTCATGGCGCTCTTGTGCAACGGCGAGCATCAGTTGGTCTTTGCTGTTGAAATAGCTGTAGATGCAGCCTGCGCTTAGGCCCGCTTGCGCGAAAACATCCTGCAATGTCGTCTTGTCAAATCCCCTCCGGGCAAAACAGGCTCTTGCGGCGGCGAGAATCTGCGCGCGGCGGGCGGCTTTGCGTTCTTACTTAACGCGCGGCACTGCTATTTGCCTCCGTTGTCATGACTTCCGCTAGAACCGCCCTGTAGAACTCGTAGCCGATAAGCATCTCGGCGTTCGGCATGTACATGCGCCGGTACTCGGCTGCGCTGACATCGGCAATCAGCCCAATGCCCTTATTCGTGAGGTATCCCGCAACCTCCTTGGGATGAAAGCCGAAGGTCCACGGCTCGCCGTAATCCCGCAGCCGCTTCATTAGTCGCTCAAGCCCTGCCGAATGGAACGAACCGTTTATGGCATCGGAATGAACATAGGTGAAAATCACCTTCGATCCTGGCGGCGTGCTGCCGGCGAAAAAATCGAACATCGCGCTTACGGACGCCGCATCCAGATAGTTCGTGACGCCTTCCCACACGAAGAGCGTCTTGGCGTTGGTAGAAAAACCCGCGCTTACGAGACGGTTCTCAAGACGATCTTTCAGAAAATCGATCGGAACTCGCTTTAGATTTCCCGGCCGCCCGTCGTTCCTCAGCACACCTCCCTTGAAGGCGATCATCCGAGCGCGATCGACTTCGAAGGTCGGAACACTCGCCAATTCCTTCATCCGAAGCGCCCGGCAGTCGAACCCCGCACCGAGAATCACGACTTGTCCGATGCCGCCTGCGAGTGCCTGGCGAATCCAATCGTCGATCAACCGCGTCCGCGCCGCTCCAGATGTGCGGGCGCCCGGCGCCTGGCGATCGAAATAATGCTCCAGCAGGCGCCGGACCGCGGGAATGCGTGCCAGCGAGACAAGAACTGGCTGCCATCCCGGAAGAAATCGCTTTGCGAACGGATCGCTGAAGAGACGCTCGCGCTGTGGCTTTACAGTTTCGAGCGCGCGGATGGCCGCCATGTTTCCGGCCGTCCGGCTCAAACCGCCATCTTCGGGGCGCACACGGCCGCGTAAGGTCATTTGGACGGATACTCCACAGCCCGCATGCAAATAAAACGGATAACCGTACTATTATGTTTTATGTTGCCCCGCAAGCACTTCCGGCCGCAGGCGTCGTTACCGACGTATTGAGTGCCTGCCTCACATCCCGCGGCTCATCGGCGCTCGTTGCCGCGCGGGTTGTTGGCTAGTATTGATTTGTCGGGTCGATGTGTTGGGGAGGTGGTGTGTGATGAAAGCTCTCTCGCCGTCCGGCGAATCCGTCGCCGGAATTTCCGCCGGCCGAAAATTTCGCGGACGGTTTTGGACATTTGTATTTATCGCCGTGGCCGCCGCGCTCGCCGCGTTGACGTCCTCGCACGCTGCTTTTGCTGCGCGCCGTCATCATGCCGGCGCCGCGCCCGCCGAAGATGAGAGCGCCAGCGCGTCGAACACCGGCCTGCAAGGTCCTTACACCGAGGCGTGCGTGCTCGAACCCGTCACCGGCACAGTCATCTTCGAGGCTAACGATCACACACCGTGGCCGACTGCGTCGCTGGCCAAGATGATGCTGATGCTGATCGTCGCCGATAAAATCCACGACGGTTCGCTCAAGCTAACCGACAATGTAACCAGCTCGCGCAAAGCGGCCGCGATGGGCGGTTCGCAAGTCTATCTCAAGGAGGGCGAGACGTTTTCCCTCGACGACATGATGAAAGCTGTTGTCGTGCACTCGGCCAACGACGCGGCGGTGGCGGTCGCCGAATATATCGCGGGCTCGACTGACGCATTTGTGGTGATGATGAACCAGAAGGCCGCCGCGCTCGGGATGAAGGACTCGCACTACTACTCGGTGCACGGTCTGCCACCCGCGCGGGGACAATCGGCCGACGTCGCCAGCGCCTACGACCAGGCAATTCTCGCGCGCGAGCTGCTCAAATATCCCGACGTGATCCGATGGTCGTCGATCGACACCGCGCCGTTTCGCGCCGGAAAGTTCGAGCTGCGCAACACCAATCACCTGGTGCGGACGTATCCGGGATGCGACGGCCTCAAGACCGGATTCTATGACAAGGCGGGATTCAACGTGGTTGCAACCGCAAAACGCGGCGACCTGAGGCTAGTCGCGGTTGTGCTCGGCAGCCAGCACAAGTTGACGAATTTCAAGGAGGCGGCCGAGATGCTTTCGCAGGGATTTCTCAACTACGAGATGCATTCGGTCGCAAAGAAGGGCACGCCGGTCGCGCAATCCGTTGCGGTGACCGACGCCGAAACTGCCAGCATCAAGCCGGTTTGGGCCGGCGACGCAGGCGTCTTCGTCAAGCGTGGCGACGCGAACAACGCGATCAAGGTCGATTACAATCTGCCGCCTTCGATCGAGGCTCCCGTCAAGGCCGGCCAGCAGATTGGCACGGCTAATGTGACCGCTGGCGGCAAATCGGTGGCCACGATCGCGCTGCTCGCACCTTCCGATGTCGCCAGGAAAGCTTCGCTGACTAAACGTCTATTAAGTATTTTCTGAGTTCAAGTTATTGAGATTTGGTCCATAAGCAACCCGTTCGGTTAGGTTATGAACCTCATGCATGTTAAACTCGGTTCCGTCGCTCTGCCTGATGACTCCAAAAGAAAAATTCTACCGCGCCTATATGGATTTCTTCGAGACTGCGGAGCGCAAGCGCCGCTGGAATCTCTTCGACGATGTCCCGTGGGACAAGCTTTCTCCCCGCGCCAACACCGAGGAACGCGCGATTCGCATCGAGACGTATTGCGCCGAGGAGATGTACTTGCCGGACTACAACGCGGCCGGTATCAAGATGCTGCGCGGCGTGTTTGGGCTCTCATGGTTTCAGACCGCATGGAGCTACGAGGAATCGCGCCATGGACTCGTGTTCCGCGAGTACCTGCTTCGCTCCGGGCTGCGCACGCAGGAGCAATTCGACAAGTTGGAGACCGATGTATTCTCGCGCTCGTGGAAACTTCCGTTCGCGACGCAGCGCCGGATGAGTTGCTACGGAGCGCTGCAGGAAGCGGCGACCTATCTCGCCTATCGCGCGCAAAAGGATCGCGCGGAACTGGAGAAAGACCGGACGCTCGAGGCAATTTTCTTTCTGCTCAGCCGCGACGAGGCCGCTCACGCCGGCTTCTACCGCGAGATGATCGCGATCGAGATGGCCGAAGACCGTATCGGCACGCTGGCGGATCTCGCGCACGTGATCGCGAATTTCAAGATGCCGGGTGACGGTCTGATTCCGAATTATCACGAAAACCTCAGAATCGGCGGCGGTGGGATCAGTCCACGCCTTTTCTTCACGCGGGCAGTGCTTCCATTGCTCAAGCAGTTGGGCACCAACCGCGACGAACTCAAGAGCGCCAGCGCTGCAGCGCTTCCACTGCGGGTTGCGCTTTAGCAGGCGCGATCCAACGCGATATAATCTCATCCGGCTGAATCGCCGCTTGATGCGAACTCGATTGCGATGAACCGGAACCGACTCCTGATTGGCGCCGCGGCCATCCTTCTCATTTGGGTTGGCGGCAACCTTGCGCTTCATTTCGGCCAGAAGCGCCACAATCGTCTCGACTACAATATCGACCAGCTTTTCCCACTGGACAAACCGCCGCCGCCCGGCGAGATCTATGCCTCGACGCTGGCCGCGATCATGGACCATGAGCTGCACACGGGCTTCGGGTGGCGTCCCAACGATTTCTTCCTGTGGGGCCCGAAAGTCGCCGCCGACAACAATTCCGATCGCCAACTCGGAATCATCCAGGCGGTGCGCGAAACCACTCGCATCTTCAAGGATCACCTGACCAAGGTTTCCTCGAATCAGTACGATCCTAATCTTGTGATCGCCGACACTGACTTTCGAAACGACGCCGAGAAGTGGATACTGCCGTCGGCCGAAAGCAAGTACGACGACGGCATCAAGCATCTGCGGATGTACGTCGCCGGGTTGCACACCACGCCGCCGTCGTCGCGCGAGCTCAACACCCGGGCCGTCGAGTTAGTCCGATTGGTCCAGACGTGGACCGATCTGCTTGGCGACGCGCACGCGAACCTGTACCGGTCCACAAAGGACGACGGCAGCCCGGTCCATAGCTGGGACTGCGACCATTATTTCTATCACTCGCAAGGTTACGCGCACGTGATGTATCACATGATGCAAGCGCTCGAGCGCGAATACGCGGGGCAGCTTAAGGACGACCCGGTCCTGAAGACACTGTTCGACGATTCGATCGACGCGCTGGGCAAGGCCGCCGTCTTGAAGCCATTGATTGTCATGAACGGCGCGCCCGATGGACTGTTCGCGAATCATCGCCGCAACCTCGACGGCTACATCACCGAGGCGCGCCAGAAGATGTACTCGATACGCGAAGAACTGGAACGCTCCCCGCTCTAGCGGATGCGCTACAGCTCGATGAACGGACAGAGCAGCATCACGCCGCCGCGCACGAGTATTTCGATCATCGCAGGCGCCCACCGGTTTGGGATGCCAAGCGCGCCTGCGGCTGCGCGAATCGCCCACGGCGTCGAGGCCTCCGCGCTGCCGGGCCGAAGATCCAACCACCTGCGCTCGGCACGATAGGTCACCAGTTGGTGGCGCTGATGCTCGGCGATATGCGCACGATCGCGCGCGATCGCCACCGCGGCTGACAGCCCGCCGACTTCGTCGATGAGTCCGCACTCCTTCGCCGCAAGACCGCTCCAGATGCGCCCCTTGGCAACGGCTTCAGTCTGCTCGAGGCTGAGCCGCCGGCCTTGCGCGACCTTCGCGATGAACGCCGAGTACAGATGACCGATGGTTTCATTGAGCTGTGCGAGCTCGCCGTCGGTCATCGCGCGCGCAATCGACATCGCATCGCTGTTGGGCGCGCTTTTCACGAAATCGAAATGGACGCCGAGTTCGCTGAGCAGATTGCCCAAGTTGAACTTCGCGTACACGACCCCGATGGAACCGGTGATCGTCGCGGGTTCCGCTACAATCGCGTCGGCGCCCGCCGCCACGTAATAGCCGCCCGAGCCCGCCACATCGCCCATCGAGACTACGACAGGCTTGCCGCGCCCCTGTGCCTCGCGCACGGCCCGCCACACCAGGTCGGCGCCAACCGCGGAGCCGCCGGGTGAATTTACGCGAAACACTATTGCGCTTACTCGTTCGTCGCGCGACGCGCGATCGATTTGCGCGGCCGTCGCGACGCCGCTGATAAATTCGCCGGTCGCAGGCGCGTCGCCCGAAATTACCGGACCGCTGGCGTGGACGAGTGCGATTCTCGCGCGCCGCCCGCGCTCACGGGTAAAGACAGCGTGGCGCCGGTATCGCGCCATGCTGGCGAACACTTTGCGCTTTGCCTCGGGATCGAATTCGGCGCGGATGTCTTCGATGTAGCCTTCGCGGTCGATCAGATGATTTTCGACGGCGAACTTTGCGCTGACGAATCCCGCTGCGATCAGCTCGCGGGCGCGTTCCGTGGTCAGTTTCCGGGCCGATGCGATCGTCTCGGTCAGGATTTTTTCCCAGTCCGCGACGATCGCCTCCATGCTCTCGCGCACCGCCGGCGACATCGTGTCGCGCCCGAGAGTATCGGCAGCGCCCTTGTACTCTTTCCATTGCAGCGTTTGCGCCTGGATCTTCAGCTTGTCGAGCGCGTTTTTTAGAAAAACGCCGCCGGTCGCCACGCCGAGCATCGTGAGCATCGTGTCCGGATTGGCGACGATTTCTCCCGCTCCTGCGGCGACCAGGTATTCGCGCAGCCCCGCGCTATCGCCTCGCAACAGCGCGATCACCCGCTTGCCGCCCGCCTGCGCGGCGCGCAGCAAGCGGTGGATTTCGTGTGCGGTGGCCAGACCGGCGCCGAATTCCGCGATCTCGACCACGATCGCACGAACGTCGTCATCGATGGCCGCCGACTCGAACACGTAGCGTAGATGGTCCAGGCTCTGCGCGCCGCGGCGCATGAGCTGATCGAGTGGCGAGCGAGTCACGTCCTCTTCGATCGGACCCGCCAGGCGAACTACCACGACGGCGTCACGCGGGATTTGCGCGGGCCTGACGACGGCAAACCAGAACGCCGCGATCATGGCCCCCGCTACTCCAAGGATGGCGATTCCCGCCTTCCAGTCTCCGGCCGCGCACGCAACCGTGCCGACGGCACTCAAAATCGTGACAATAATTGCGAGTCGAACCTCGCGGCTTATCCACAATCGTTCGATAAACGGATTCTTCATCGGTCGCCTTTTTTGATCGCTGCAAATACACTAGCGTTTTCGGATGCTCAGGTCTGTCCTCATCGTGATTCTTGGGTTGGCTGCCGTGAGCGTTGCGTCGTGCTCGACTGCGAACGTCCACAAGCCCGCGCCCCCCCCATTTGTCGGCCGTGCGACCACCCTGGAGGTCACACACGGCATCAAGGTGCTGACCAACGTCGGGATGCCGAATGGATTCGCGCCGATTCCCACGCGTCCTCCCATCTGGCTCGAGGAAGGCGAAGAGATTGGCGTCGTCGGGACCCAGGCCGGGCACACAATTATGTATGGCCTGGGAGGCGCCGCGTGGCGAAGCGGCCGTATTCTGGCCGCGGAGACGGGGCCGGCCGCGGCCGAGGAGGGAACTATCGCGGACCTCGCCGCGAGCCCCAACGGCCTGACGCTCGCGACCGCAATGGTCGCGCCGGACGGCAATCGAGTCGATGTGATTATTCGCGACCTAATCGCCACTGGCGCGGGCAGCGTGATCGCGAGCTTCAATGGCCGGTACGATTCCATCTCGATGAACTGGCTGAACAACGCGACGATCGCGCTTGCGCTACGACGGCATCCCGAACCGCTCGAGTCCGGCCTCAACGACGAAGCGCCGAAGTCCGATCCGGATCAACCTGACGTCGAAGCGCCGCCGAATCGGGCGGATGGGTTGCAGTTGATCGTCGTCACCGGCGCCGGTTCCGTCGCACCGCTGAAGTTTTCATGCCCGATGTCGGCGCTGAGTTGGAGCACGCATGGTGTTTATGCGGTCGGCCAGGGCGATACGGGCGCTCAGCCGGTCATCCTCGATCGGCGCAACTCCACCTGCATCAAATTTCACGTACCCACGCCGATCCACGTGCTCGATTGGGACCAGGACGACGAAGGGTCATTCCTGTATGTCGGGCCCGACGCGTCGCGCCGTACGATTGGCGTGTTCAAGTACAACATAGCGACCGGCGCAGAAAATTTGACGGGCGTATCGACGGGCGCGGCCGCGTTCACAGGCAGCAGCAACACGATCACGCTGGGCAATCAGAAGCTCACATTCAAGATGGCGATCGAGCGTCCCGAGGCTATGCTGCTTGCGCAGGTCGCAATATCACGACCCGAACAAAGCGAGCTCGATATGAGATCGCTGGGCTTCGACACTATGCCGGAAATGCTCGCGCAGAGCACGATGGAGTATTCGCGGGCTGCTGATGAAGCCGCGATGCAAGTCTATGCGCCGAGTCTGCCGGTGGCGTGGCGAAAAATCGTCACCTATTCGCTGAAATACGATAGTGCGTTTCTACTGGCCGAGGGTCCGGCGCGCGGCGCCGTCACGATGAGTTGGTCGCTCAAGGGTCGATGGCTGGCGTTTTTGGACGGCGACGCGACGGCGGGCACGGTGATGACTGTGCTGGTTCCGCCCCGGTAGCTTTTCTAGCTGCCCAACTGCGCGCGATTCTCCCAGTAGTCCGCCGCGGTCCGGAATGCCGCCGCGGCGCGCTCGAAACTCTCGAACACGACCAGGCCACGCGCGCGCGCAAGCTGCTTGCCCCGCGCCACGATCGCCTCGACGTGCGCAGGATGCATCACGACGGCAAATGGCTTTGTCGAGCGTCCCGCAAAATCCGCCAGCTTGTCGAGCAGGCCCGTGATTTCAGCCTCGTGGGTGGCCCAGCGCGCCGCACGCAGCCCCGTGCCAAGCTCCAGCACGATTGCGTCGATGACCGGATCGCGCTCGAGAATCTCGAGGATGCGATCGAGATTGCCCTGATCATGCCCCGCGCCGATCGTGCCGCCCGCGTCGAGCGGATTGCGGTAGCTGCCGCCGATTATGTTGAAGAACGTCTTCAGCTCGTCGTACGACGGCTCCGATAGCGCGGGAATATCGAGCCCCGCGGTCGCAAACGTGTCGGTGATTACTACGGATTGGCCGCCGGTCATCGCGACCAGCCCCATCCTCCTGCCGCCGATGCGCTTGGCGCGCGCGAACAGCTCGACCGCGTCCAGCATCGCATCGAGGCTCGCCACTTCGACCGCGCCGCTTTGCCGCACGACGGTGCGCCAGGTCGCCTCGGGAGTCGCGAGCGATCCGGTGTGCGAAAACGTCGCGCGGGCACCCGCCTCGGTCACCCCGCCCTTCCAGATGACCACCGGATGACGCTCGGCCGCGTGCCGGAGGCTGTCGAAGAAGCGCCGGCCGTCGCGCACGCCTTCGATATACATCCCGATCACGCGGGTCGCCGGGTCGGCCGCCATCAAGTCGATATAGTCGGCGGCTTCGAGCACCAGCACGTTGCCGATCGACGCCGCCTTGTTGACTTTGATCCCGTGGGTTGGCGCCTGGAGGCAAAAATTGATCGTGTGCGTGCCGCTTTGCGAGATGAAGCAGACGTCGCCCGGCTCGGCGGCTTTTTCTTCAGGAAAATTGCCCAGTCCCGCCGCCGGGCTGTACAGCCCCATGCAATTGGGGCCGACCAGCGCGATCTCCGAGTTGATCGCGATGTCGCGAAGCTCAGCTTCCAGACGGATTCCCAGCTCCTCCGACGTTTCCGAAAATCCCGACGTAAAAAATCCCACCGCAGCCACGTGGTTGGCGATGCAATCCTTCAAAATTCGCGGCGCGATCTGCCGCGGGACCGCACTTACCGCGTAATCGACCGGCTCCGTGATTTCGGCCAGGCTCTGGCGGTTCTCCACGCCCATCGCTTCGATTCCCGGTATCTCGTTGGGATCGATTTGCACCGAGTAGAGCTTGCCCTTGAGATGCGCCATCGCGCGGATCCACAGGTACCCGCTCATCCGCTTGTCGCCGATGACGGCAACCACGCGCGGGTTGAACCCGCGCTCGAGATTTTTGAGCCGCGCTGCACGATGCGGGTCCGGCGCCGGCGTCTCGCTCGCGGGGGCGGCCAGCACGATTCGCGCGTCCAGGATTGCCAGACCGTCCTCATACGCGACTACAGGATTGAGATCCATCTCGGCGATTTCCGGATGAGTCGCGGCGATTCCCGAGACGGTCTCGAGAATCGAGACGATCGCGTCGATATCGACGCCCGGCTGACCGCGCACGCCGCGCATAATCCGAGCGCCGCGCAACCGCGCGAGCATCGATGCCGCCTCACGCCCGCCAATCGGCGCCAGCGCCAGCGCCGTATCCTTCATCACTTCGACGAACACTCCGCCCAGTCCCACCATCACCATCGCGCCGAATCGATCGTCGCGGTACGTCCCTGCCAGCAGCTCGACGCCCGCCTTCGCCATCGGCTGCACGGCAACGCCTGCGAAGCGCGCGTCGCCGGCGCGTGCGGCGAGATTGCGGCGAATTCGCTCGAACGCATCGCGCACCGCGCCCTCATTGTCGAGATTCAGCTCGACGCCGCCCACGTCGCTCTTGTGACTCACATCCGGCGACAGCACTTTCAGCGCCACCGGGAATCCGAACCGCGACGCTGCTCGCACCGCGTCGTCAGCCGTTAAAGCGGCCTCCGGCACTACCACCGGCAGGCCGAGCGAATGCAGGATTCGCTTGCTCTCGATCTCTGTAAGAACGGTTCGTCCGCTGGAACGAGCCGACGATATTACCGACGAAACGATGGAGTCAGTCACGCTTGTCGCGTATAGCAGAGCCGAAGAACTATTTGAACCGCCGCGCAGCTTCTCCGCATGCCGACTCAGGCCCGCCCACACAGGAAAGTCTTCGTGACCCGCGCGCGACCAATCGCGCCGCGCTCGAGCGCATCCGCGCCGCCGCCGCGATTACGGCCTTGGCGCGACGAGATGCCGCCGCCGGTGTCGGCGCTGCGACCTCCTTCAGGCGTCTACAGCGTGTTGTTGGGGATCAACCGGGAGACCGTGAGATCCTGCGCAATTTCCGTGAAGATCTCGTTGAGGTTACTGGTCGGTCGAGCGGCTGAAATGCAGGAACTGGTGCCTCCCGTCGCTGTGTAGTCGGAGAAGAAGTTCAGCGGATTGGAGGCGATTTGCTGCATCGTTTCGCATGGGGTGATAGTAGGGCTGGTGTCATAAGTGCATCCCGATGCCTCCGCGCCGTAGGCGACTGAGTAGACGATGGTTCCCGCAGTCGCGGCGGCTTGGGCCGCCGTGATTGCCTGGTGGCACTCCTGCGCGGATGTGTAACTCGTCACCGTTCCGTTAAAGTCGCTTCCATTGGCAGTCGCATCGCCATCGCTGAGGATGATTATCACGTTCTTCGTATTCGGCCTTGCATTGGCGACGAGATACGCTTGTGCCGAATAAATTACGCCCGCATAGAAGGTTCCCGAGCCGCCCGGTGCGCCCACACCATTGCTGCAACCTCCACCAACCGCGATCACCGTGTCGGAGCTGGTGTTCAGCGCAGTCGCCGTGTCGGAAGTGCGGTAGTTGCTCGATAACGGAATGACCTCGTACACGGGCCCCTGGTTGTACTTGTCAATTAGAGGGTTTACGGTAGGGCAAGCCCATTCGTCTGGGACATACGTGGTCGATGACAGCCCTGGGAACACAAACAGGGCGACTTCATCGACCGGGTGCGCGACGTTGGTGCCGACTGTGGCCGTTTCTGCCGGGCTGGCCGTGCCGCAGCTTGCCAGCCCCCCGGGGCAGGGCGAGAGCGTGTTCAGCAGAACCCGGATGCCGCTCAACGCGCAGGAGATTCTTGAACTATGACATTGGCTGTCGGAGTCGGTATTAGTCATCGAATTTGTTGTGTCGAGGATGATTGCCACGTTGTACGGGCCATTATTTCCGCCCCTTCCGCTCGCCGTCGCGGTTGCCGAGATACTCCATGAATCGAAGCCAATCACCCTGGCGAATGTCGTCAGCACTGTTGCTGTCTCCGTCACGGAGACGGCGTTATAGTTCGCCAGAGAGGCGCTACAGAGGATTCCTTCGGTCGTCAGAGTGTTAAGGCACTTCGGCACAGCCGAAACCGTAACGTTGGTCAGCAGACTGGAAGTGGAATTGATGGCGTTTAAATTCCCAGTTACACCGCTGAAGGTCGTCGCGGTTCCTTCTACATAGCTTGCTGCTTCGCCTTGTGTGTCACCAGACGGAGCCGCGGTCAGGGCCGCGCCTGCCGCTAACGCCGCCGCTCGGGTTTGAGCCCGGAGCTGTTGATAGCCATAATAGAGACGGCCGGCGTCGATCACGAACCCGGCCATTCCGAGAATGCCGACTAAGGCCACCATCATCATCATCATCGACTGCCCACGCTGGCCGTCGCGCAACCGGCGGAAAATAGATTCATCGTTAAGCTTCATTGGATGGCCACCGCCGTTTGCGCCGTTAGGGTGCAGCTGGGCGCAGGGTTGAATACCAGAATTTTAAGGTTGCACGGATAAGTAACCGTTACTTGGGCGGTTTGGGCTTGCACTAGTGTCGCGCTAGTGCACGACGTCCCCGTATACGTCGACGTCGCCGTAAACGGATTTCCGCTCCCCAGCGCAACCTTGAACGTGAAATTCGACGGCGTGAGGTACGGCGCTGCTTGTTCGACCGCCGTGACGGTCGTGTTGCACGGGTCTGAGGTTTGCCCTCGGCTAATCGAAAGCTGCTGCGCACCGGCGGTTGTAGCATACGTCAACGCTATATAGTTATTGAAAGCAAGCCCGAACGTCACCGTGCCTACAAGGACGAGCAGCACCAACGGCAACACGTAGGCGAACTCAACCAGCGCCTGGCCTCGCTCTAATCTGCGACGGTTAAACTTTCCCATGGGTTCCCCCAGTATCAGGATCGGCACGCATCGGCTATGCCAGCCAAAATGTGTACGATGCTATGCTCTTTTTGCTGAGAATTATCCCAAGTTGGCTCGGTTGCTACATCGAACGGTGGCAACGCCGCGACATTCCGGCGAGCCATGGCGGCGGGATTAAGGGCCATCATGTGTCCTACCCCCTGCTCTATACATCCCCGGCGGGCGAAATGGTAGCCCCGTCCGGCAGAGTCGCGCATTGGGTCCATCGACCCGAGGCGCCACTCTGTCTGGTCAGTCCTCAAGCCGGTTCGGCGCCGACTAGAGTTGGTTGTCCACGCTCGTCAGTACGCTTTTGATGGTCGTACCCATCGTCTGGTATCCGGCGAACACCACAACCGCGACCGCCGCGAGAATCAGCGCATATTCAGTCATCGTCTGGCCCCGCGCCAACTCATCAGCCTTCACATACGCCTTTACATACAGTTTTCTGATCAGATCCATTTGATGTACCCTCTCTCCGTTTATTTCGTTAAACCAACTAACCGCGATTCTAGAAAAACCACCTATGCCGCAAATACCTGTAGCCGCGTCCAGCAGCGTCGCGCGCCGGACTAGAGTTCGTTGTTCACACTGCTCAGCACGCTCTTGATCGTCGTACCCATCGTTTTGTATCCGCCAACGACGATGGCCGCGACCGCCGCGAGGATCAGCGCATATTCAGTCATCGTCTGGCCCCGCGCCAACTCATCAGCCTTCACATACAGTTTAATGATCAGATCCATTCGGTGTCCCCGCCGCTCGTTTATTTTGCTGGAACAACTAAACTGCCGGAATCTATATACGCCCACGCTCTGTGAAATTTTACTGGTTGTAGCAAAACTACACATTATGTTGCAAGCGTCCAGGGAGCCGAATGGACAATCAGCCTTTATCACTGTTCGCTTTTAATTGGCTACGTTTGGTTGAGACCCTGAATTCACGTCTATACCCAATTTCTAGATTCTGTATCTGCGTCATGCAAATGTCAAGAGCCTTATCCTCTTAGCTCTATTCTAACTACCAAAATGTTCGGCAGTGCTTGTAGTGACAAAGAAATCAAAAGGAACGATAAGCACGCTTAAAGAAGCGTAACGCAGCCATAGCGACAGTTACTTGGACAAAAAATCTTAACACTCCTCCGCGGCCGAAGCGGCATCCGGAATTGTTAGCAGATAGCTACAGCCAACGCGTCGCTCAGGCTGAAATTTCCTTCGTACAACGCCCGTCCCACGACCACGCCCACAACCCCCGCGTCGAATCGGATCCGAAGAGCGCGAATGTCGTCGAGACTCGCGACGCCGCCCGACGCGATAACTGGGATGCGAACCGCCCTGGCGATTTCTTCCGTTCGGGCCGCATCGACGCCCGCCTGCGCGCCATCGCGCGAGACGTCCGTCACTATCGCGGCCGCGACCCCCGCCGCGCGAAACCGATCCGCCGCCTCGGCTAGCGTGAGCTGGCTTGTCTCGACCCATCCTTTGACGGCCAGCCGGCCCTCGCGAATGTCGATTGACCCGAAGACCCTGCCCGGGAACTCGGCACAGGCGCGACGGACCAACTCGGGATCGAGGATTGCGGCGGAGCCAATCGAGACGCGGTCGGCCCCACCCGCGATTGCCGCGCGAACCGCCTCGATTGTGCGCAGGCCGCCGCTTACGTCGATAGCGCATTTCACGGTCGCGCGAATTTTGGCGATCGCCTCGACGTTTCGCGGTGCGCCGGCAACCGCACCATCAAGATCGACGATATGGATTAGCGCTGCCCCCGCCTGCTCGAAACGACGCGCGGTCTGGCCGGGATCTGCTTCATAGACGGTCGCCCGGTTCATGTCGCCGCGGAGCAGGCGCACGACTTGGCCGCCCTTCAGGTCAATCGAGGGAATAACGGTGAAGTTTTCGAACAAGCGGTCTAGCTGAGCGTGCCTTTGGTCGAAAGCACGCCTGAAAGCCGCGGCTCGCGCCCCGTTGCATGGTCCATCGCGCGCGCCAACGCCTTGAACGTTGCCTCGATGATGTGATGCGGGTTGCGGCCGCTGACCAGGTTGAGGTGCAGGTTCATCCCAACTTCGTCCGTAAGCCCTTTCATAAAATCATGGACCAGCGCTGTCTGAAAGTTACCGACCCGCTCCTGGCTGATCGGGACGTTGTAGCCCAGGTACGCGCGCCCGCTGAGATCGACAATCGCCGTGCAGACCGCCTCGTCGAGCGGCACCGTCGCCTCGCCAAAGCGCTTGATTCCCGCGCGATCGCCCAGTGCCTCTCGAAACGCCCTGCCCAGCACCATTCCGACATCTTCGACTGTGTGATGATCATCTACATGCAAATCGCCCTTGGCCTCGACCTTCAAGTCGAAGAATCCATGACGCGCGAAAGTTTCCAGCATGTGATCGAGAAACGGAACCCCCGTCCTTGCCTCGCCGCGCCCTGTCCCGTCGAGCTTGAGCGCGACCGTGACCGAAGTCTCGCGCGTCTTGCGCTCGACTTCCGCGCTGCGCTTCGCCTCGGCCGGCGCCGGTTGCACGACTGGCCGCGCGCCGGACTTATCTTGATTTCGCAAGCTGCTTTCCCGTTTTCTCTGCATTTCGATTCCCGCTTACCCGTTTCGCCTTTCTCGCTCAAGTTCTAACGGGCGAAGCCCGCATCTTTTTCTTAGTACTGGGTGCAAGGGTCACCCTTGCTCGCAGTTCCATCGCGCGCGCATGCCCCTCGAAACCTTCCATCCGCGCCAAATGCGCGACTACCGGACCGAGCGCCGCAATCGCGCCCCGCGACGCCTCGATTATACTGGTTCGTTTCAGGAAATCGTATGCACCCAAAGGCGACGCAAAACGCGCCGCGCCCCCGGTCGGCAGAACGTGATTGGGGCCCGCAAGGTAGTCGCCGAGCGGCGCTGGCGTAAGCGGGCCGAGAAGAACCGCGCCCGCCGCCTTGACCCTCGGGACCCATCGCGCCGGATTGCGCACGTCGAGCTCGAGATGCTCCGGCCCTATCTCATTGGCGAGGTCGAAGGCCTCGTTCAGATCGCGAACGATCACCACGGCGCCGCGTTTGACCAGTGCAGTCTCGACCTGACGGGCGCGCGGCAGGCTTTTCAGCGCGAGTTCCACCGCCTCGGCGACGCGATCCGCGATGCTCGGCGAGGTCGTCAGCAGCATCGCCGTCTCGTCGCCGGAACCATGCTCTGCCTGCGCGATCAGGTCGGCGGCGATCCATTCGGGATGCGCGCGCTCGTCGGCGATCACCAGCACCTCGCTCGGTCCCGCCATCTTGTCGATATCGGCAACCCCATAGACCATCCGCTTGGCGGCCTGCACGAATGCGTTGCCGGGACCAACGATCTTGTCCACCGGCTTGATGGTTTCGGTCCCGTATGCGAGCGCCGCGACTGCCTGCGCTCCTCCCACGCGGTAGAATTCGTCCACGCCGGCAATTTCCGCGGCCGCAAGCACCGCAAGCCGCTCGCCCTCGGCCGACGGCGGCGACACCATCACGATTTCGGCGACGCCGGCGACCTTGGCGGGAATCGCGTTCATGAGCACCGACGACGGATACGCGCCGAGCCCTCCGGGCACGTAAATCCCCACCCGGCGCATCGGTTGAACCATCAGGCCCAGCCGCATCCCGGACTTGTCGCGATAGACGAACGATTTCTCCATCGTGCGGCGATGAAAATCTGCGATTCGCCGCGCCGCCAGCTCCAGCGCACGGCGATCTTCAGCCCCGATTCGATCGATCGCCCGATGGCGTTGCGCGGGTGTCACGCGGATCGTGGCCGTGGTAAGCTTCACGCCGTCAAATTTGGCCGTCAGATCGATAAGCGCACGATCGCCGCGCTTTCGCACGTCGGCAATAATCTTCGACACGGCACGGTCGATACCGGCGCTGTCGGCGCCTCGGCGCGCGAGTATCGCGGCCAGAAATTTTCTGAACTCTGGCGTCTGAGACTTAAGAACCCGTGGCCTCATGCGGATTCAACCCTCTGAACTGACCCGTCGAATTATTCTTGAGCGCGCTCGATTCGCGCGCCGAGATGCGCGAGCTTGGCGTCGAGCGCCTCGTAGCCGCGGTCCAGATGATAGATGCGGCTGAGCTCGGTCGTGTTTTCCGCGGCAAGGCCCGCGATTATCAACCCCATGCTGGCGCGCAGGTCGGTCGCCATCACCTGAGCGCCGCTCAGCTTTGAAGGCCCCCGGACTACGGCGGTGGGACCTTTCATCACTATGTCGGCGCCCATGCGCGCCAGTTCCTGGGCGTGCATGAATCGGTTTTCGAAAATCGTCTCCGTGATGACGGAGGTGCCGTCGGCCTGCGTCAGCATCGCCATCATCTGAGCCTGAAGATCGGTCGGAAACCCCGGATATGGCAGCGTGCGCAGCTCGACCGACTTGAGTTTATCGCCGCGCGTGACGCGGATGCCCTTGCCGTTCGCTTGCACCAGCACGCCCGCCTCGCGCAGCTTGGTCGCGACCGCATCCAGATCCTCGATCGGGGCATTTGCAATCGTAACGTCGCCGCCGGTGATCGCCGCCGCTGCCATCATCGAGCCCGCCTCGATTCGGTCGGCTATTATTTCGTGCTCGGCGCCATGGAGCCGCTCGACGCCCTCGATTTCCAACACGTGCGTGCCGGCGCCGCTGATTTTCGCGCCCATCTTGACCAGCACTCGCGCGAGATCCTGAACTTCGGGTTCGCGCGCGGCGTTTTCGATCACCGTGCGGCCACGGGCCGTGACCGCCGCCATTAGAATGTTTTCGGTTGCGCCGACCGAGGGAAAATCAAGCCAGATCCGCCCGCCGGACAGTTTCTCGGCGTGCGCCTCGACGTAACCGTGACGAAACTGGATCTTGCTTCCGAGTGCGCGAATCCCCGCGATGTGCAAATTCACCGGCCGCGCGCCTATCGCGCATCCACCCGGAGTCGATACGCGCGCGCGTCCGGTACGCGCCAGCAGCGGCCCGAGTACGACGAACGACGCGCGCATCGTCTTGACCAGTTCGTACGACGCCTCGTGCGAGGTGACTTTTGCGGCGCAAAGCTCGACGCTATGCTCATCGGTCCAGCGCACTTGGACGCCGAGTTGGAAGAGCAGCGCCATCGCAGTTTCCACATCGCGCAGCCGCGGAACGTTGGTGAGATGAAGCGGCTCCGGCGTCAGGATCGACGCCATCATGATCGGCAGCGCGGCGTTCTTGCTGCCGCTGAGTGTCACGGTGCCGCGCAGCGGAGCGCCGCCACGAATTATCATTTTTTCCATTGCGAACTACGCCCCGGCTCTTCCTCTCCGCGCGCGCACGACGCGCGGATGCCCCGCGAAATCGTTTATCACAGAGACGACCCGCAAGCCCGCTTCCTCGACAAGCTTCGCCACCGCCGCTTTCGTTGCCTGCCCCGCCGCCACTTCCACGATCAGCTCGCCATCGCCGGCAAGATGGCGTGGCGCGCCCGCTGCAATCCTGCGCAGGATATCGAGCCCTCCCGCTCCCGCGCTAATCGCAACGCGCGGCTCGAAGGTGCGCACCTCGGGCTCCAGAGCGGCGATCTCCGCGTCATCCAGGTAAGGCGGATTGGAGACTATCACCTCGAAAGACCCGAGCGCCGGTCCTCCGTCCAGGATATCGAAGCAGTCACCGCGGCGGAGCGTCACCCGATCCTCGACCCGATGATGCTCAGCGTTGCGCGACGCCACCGCAATCGCGTCGGCGGAAATGTCCACGCCAGTGAAGTGCGCGCGCGCAGCGTTAACGGCAATTGCGATCGCAATCGCGCCGGACCCCGTGCCGATGTCGAGTACGCGCGCGTCCGGCGCCGCGGCGATAAACTCAAGCGCCGCCGCAACGACGATCTCGCTCTCCGGCCGCGGAATCAGTACCGCCGGGCTGACCTCGAAATCGAGCGAGTAGAATTCCTTGCGCCCCAGGAGGTACGCGATCGGCTCGCGCTTTTCGCGGCGCGCGATCATCGTCTCGAAGTTGTTCAGCGTCGCGGGTGATAGATCGATCCAGCCGGTGATAACCGCGGCGCGCGTGACCCCTGCCGCCGCGGCCATCAGAAGTTCCGCGTCGAGCCGCGCCGATTCGATGCCCGCGGCCGCGAGCCGGCGCGCGGCCTTGTCTATCTCCTCCAACGCGCGCCGCGCGGGCACCTCGCTCATGACCATGCTACGCGCTGAGCGCTTGCTCCTGATCGTAGGCCGCCAGCGCGTCGATAATCGGATCGATTGCGCCGTCGAGAAAATTGTCGAGCTGATGAATCGTCACGTTGACGCGATGGTCGGTCACGCGCGATTGCGGAAAATTGTACGTGCGGATGCGCTCGGAACGGTCGCCCGTCCCCACCATCGAACGCCGCGTCTGCGCAATCTTCGCCTGTTGCTCGGCCTGCGCCGCCTCAAGCAGCCGCGCACGCAGGATCTTCAGCGCGCGCGCCTTGTTCTTGTGCTGCGATTTTTCATCGCGGCAGATTATCACCATGCCGCTCGGGATATGCGTGATGCGCACCGCCGAGTCTGTCGTATTGACGCTCTGGCCGCCCGGTCCCGACGCGCGCATCACGTCGATTCGCAGGTCCTTCGCTTCGTTGATATTGACCTCGACCTCGTCCGCTTCGGGCATCACTGCCACCGTAACCGCGGAGGTGTGGATGCGCCCCGACCCTTCGGTTTCAGGTACGCGCTGCACGCGATGCACCCCGCCTTCGTACTTGAGGCGCGAGTATGCGCCGCGTCCGCTCACCAACGCGATCACTTCCTTGATTCCGCCAAGCCCGGTGTCGCTCATGCTCAGCGGCTCGATCTTGAATCCGTGGCGCTCGGCGTAGCGCGTGTACATTCGATACAGGTCCCCGGCAAACAATGACGCCTCTTCGCCGCCGGTCCCGGCGCGGATTTCGAGAATCACGTTCTTTTCGTCGTTGGGATCGCGCGGCGTGAGCAGCTCTTTGAGCTTTTCCTCGACGGCGCCAAGATTTTTCTGCAGTGTCGGCAGCTCGGCCTTGGCAAGCTCGCGCAAGTCGGCGTCGTCGCCATCGAGAATCGATTTGTGGCCCGCGATCTCGTCCGCAATCCGGATATATTCGCGGGCGCAATGCGCCGCCTCGGAAAGCTGCGCGCGCTCTTTGGCGATTCTGGCGTATTCGCGCTGATTGCCGAGCGTGGCCGGATCGCTGAGCTTGCGCTCGAGTTCCGCCACCCGCTCTTCTATTGCGCTTGCCTTATCCAGCATCGCCGTTCACGCCCCGAACCGAAAAAACAAAAACCTAAAATTGCCTTGAAACAAAAACGGCGCGGCCGATGCGGCCGTGCCGATGGATTCTCCCCCGCACACCCGGGTGCGTAGCGCACCGCAGGCGGCGGGAGTTGCTATGCTACTTCTCGGCGGCTGTTCCTGCCGTCTTTTCGGCCGGCTTCTTGATGCCGTACTTGCGATTAAACCGCTCGACGCGCCCCGCGGTATCGACCAGGCGCTGCGTGCCAGTGTAAAAAGGATGACACTTCGAGCAGACCTCGACGTGCAGCTCCTTGAGCGTCGAGCGCGTTTCGAAGGTATTGCCGCACGCACAAGCTACTGTGCAGCGACGGTATTCAGGATGGATTCCAGCTTTCATTTTTACGTCTCGAACTCTTTTCCCTGTTGTGTCAGAGGATACCATCGGAAGGTATCGCACACAATTCGGCCGCCGCGACCGCCTCTTCGGGCTTTTCGGCCCGCAATCGCTGTCGCTGCCTCGATCGCAGTAATTTTAATCACAATCTGTCCGATTGCCACCTTCGCCGCGTCGGGCGCCACGGCTGCGCCGCCTCGAATTTCTACGCCTGCGAAATTCCCGCGAGCGCCGACTTCCGGCTTCGCGCCCGACGGTCAAACCCTTTTCGCGCCGATCGTCTATCTCGCACCGCCCGGCCCCGCTCGCGCGTCGCGTGCGATCGCAATCCTGAACCGGCAGCTCGATTTCCAGCGCAAAATCTCGTTCCATCCCAAGCTCGCCCCCGCCCTCCAGGAGGTCGTCGATCTGCTTCCGCCGCGCCAATCGACAATGATCCGCGCCGCCGCCCTCTACTCGAAACCGGCAATCCCGTGGCGCGACGAGCCCGACGGCACACATCAGATTTGCGTCACCGGACGGCCCAGCGATGACGACTATTTGTACACGCTGTCCCCCGACTGGCGCAGCCCCGAGGAGCCGGCGCGATTTTCGGGCGTGTTCGGCCTCAAGCCTTCCGCCGATTCCACTCCCGCCAACATTTCGAGCGTCACCGGCACGCTCGCCGGCGAGTTGATGATCGATACCTACGGCATCGGCGCGCTCGTCGACGCCTGCGCCGATGCGCTCCGGGAGGTTCACGGCGATCTGAGACCGCCGTGGGATTCCTCGCCCGGCGCCTTCAACCACCATGACCGGGCCGCGCTCGACAAATTCCACCGCCAGATGCCGCATCTTGCGGCGAAGTTCGACCACTATTTCAAATTCAACAACCTGCTCGACGAGTTCAATTCGCCCGCCGGTCCCATCGTGCTCTTGAACGTCGATGCCGAAGTTCGCCAGGACGCGCTCAGGAAATATCCGCTGCTATATGATTTCTATCGCAAGGTCGTGCCCGCGGTGACGGCCACGTCCGTGATTCTCGATTCGCACGGAAATTTCTGGATGCGCGAGGCCTTCGACCACGGCCACATCCGCGTCACCGTGATGATTCGGGGCGGTCTGCTCACGCCCTTCAACGCCGCGATGCAACCCGCCGGCGGCAGTATCGCGCTCAATGAAATCGCCCGCGGCAGTTACCGCACGCTCGCGTCGGCGCAGGTGACCAGTCTTGCGATGAATTTCGGTCTGGCCAACGTTGAATTTGCAACTGACTACCGCCGCGACTTGGGCTCCGTGACGTTCGTCAACCGGATGGACGCGGTCCCGCAACTGATCGCACCGCCCGGAGTACATCAGGTGATGGACTTGATCGCGGGCGACTTTCTGCGCGCGCTGGCTACCGGAAATGGCGGCATGAACTCAAACCTCACCTCGCGCCGGCTTCCCAACGGGATTTACGATTTCTCAGGCGGCGTCACGGCGCAGTTGAATTACTCGCCAACGCTCGAGCTGCTCGCGCGAATCGGCGATGCGATCGCGACAAAACACAACGACCGGGTTCGCGCCGAGGAACGCGCATTCGGCGAGGAACTGTTCGACGCTTTCGTCGCCGACTACAATGATGCGCGTCCGGCGATCATCGCTTTGGATTTGGATAAAGATAAACAACAGGAAAAATCCAAATGAGCCGTGCACAACGGAAACGGTTTTTCACAGCCGCGCTCTTTGCCGCCGCAATCCTCGCCGCGGGATGCGCCGCCGATGACAAGCCCCCGCCCGCCATCCCTGACGCCGGCCCGCAACCGAAGTTGTTGAGCGATTTGTCGGCCGTCTCCGACGCTCCCATCAATCCGCTTGGCGCCAACGCGGTTCCGGCCCCCGGTGAAGGACTGTTGCACGACGAAGCCGCTGTCTCGGCCGGACCCCGCGCCTTTGAGACCGAGCCCGGCATCTCGCGCCAGGTCGGTACCGAAAGAAATCCCGGCACGGTGCGCCTGCTGAACGACAAGGCCGCCAAGTTCGGGAATTTTTCCGCAGCGATACTCGAGCGCGTGTATGCCCAACTCAGTATCGCCGAGAAAAGCGAGGATATTTCGCGAATCAACCTGCCCACCGAACTCAAAGCCGTCGTCGTCACCGCGATCCTTGACAAAGGCGGCAAGCTCACCGAACTCATCCTCGAGCAACACTCCGGCAAGGCGAAAATCGATCAGATGATGCTCGACGTCTGCAAGAAGGGCGTCTGGTACGAAAATCCTCCCGCCGCCGCGCTTTCCGGCGACGGCAACTACAAGCTGACTTTCCGCATGAAGCTCGAGAACTTCGCATCCCTCGACGAGCGTCATTGGAGCTTCATCACCGACCTCGGACTCGGCATCAGCTAGCCGCGCCCCCGATGCCGTCCGGGCAGCAGCCATCCCCCGCTTCTGCTAGAATCGCCGCCGTGAATTCGCTCGACGACTATATCCCGCGGCCGGGCCTCTCCGTCCCCATCGTCACGATTCTAGACGCCCGCGGCCGCATCCTCGAAGACCAGCAGCGCGCTGTCGTTCGCTATGCGCTCCAGGACGGCGCCGGCGCCGACATAATCTTTGCCGCAGGCACCACCGGCGAGTGGGATCGCATCGACAACCCGCGCCGCCAGGCGGTCGCACGAATCGCGATCGAGGAATGCCGCCGTGCGCGCGCATCTGCCGCCAAGAAAATCGAAGCATGGGCCGGTATCACCGCGCATACGCGAAGCGACACGCTCGACAATCTCACCCACGCGCTCCACGCCGGCGCCGACGCGGTCGTGGTCGCGCCGCTCTCGATCAAGGACGTCGAGCATCCCGCCGAATTCGTCGAGCGCGACATCGGCGCGCTGTTCGACCGCGCGGGCCGGATGCTTCCGCTGTTCCTCTACGACAACGCCGGCATCGCCGCGCCCGGCAAATCGCCCCACCTGCACACCCGAGACGTCAAGGCGATGAGCCGGCTGCCTTACGTGCGCGGAATAAAAGTTACCGCCAGCAAAACCGTCATCGGCAACTACACTCGCGCCGCATCGCACTTCAAGGCGGGTCACGAATTCGCGATCTACGCCGGCAACCCTTACCTCATCTTCGATTTGTTCGCCCCGCCCGAAGGCGTCGGCGATCGCATGCGCCACTACTGGAACCGCTACCTGACCCAGCGCGCGCGTCCCTACGGCGTCGTCGCCGGCCCGGCCAATGCGATGCCGCGCGAATGGCAGCGCGCATGGCAGGTCTGCCGCTCGGGCGATGTCGAACTGATGCGGTTGTATTCTGATGCAATCGAGGAATTTCGAATTGCATGCACTTTCAAGCGCGGCGCCAGGGCCTGGCGCCCGACGATCGCATCGCTCAAAGCCTCGCTCAAGGAACTCGGCGTCATCGACAGCGACGCAGTCGGCGCGGGAACGCCGCCGCTCAGCGGCGCCGAGCGCCGCGAATTCTCCGCACGATTCTCAACGCTGCGCGAGCGGGCCGCCGAGATGCTGGAGCGTGGATGGGTCAGCGAATACGATCCGGGGAATCGCGCCGGCGCGAAAAAAATCGGTTGAGAGCAATGGCTGAAGAAAAACTCGACGTCGTCGGATGCGGGAGCATGGTCGTTGACCTGTTCTATCGCACCCCGCGCATAATCCGCGCAGACGAAAAAATTCTGCTCCGCGCGCATACCGCCAGCGCCGCCATCGAACGCACGCAGGTCGGCGGCCTCGTCCTGAACCATCTCGGATGGGGCCGAATCCTCGGCCTGAAAACCGGCATCTTCGGCAAGATGGGCGACGACCGCAACGGCGAGTTTCTCCGCGACGGGATGGATCGCCTCGGCATTCGCCATCACCTGACCTTCGACGGGACCGCCAGCGCCTTCGCGAACATCTTCGTGGACGCAAACGGCGATCGCGCTATCTACATGGCGCGCGGCGCGACCGGCGAACTCACTCCCGCCGAGGTCCGCAGCCGCCACGGCGCGTTCATCCGCCGCGCCAATCTCGTTTCGACCGAGATTTCGCAGCTCCCGATCCGCACCGTGCTCGCAATTCTGCTCTTCGCGCGAACCCATTCCATTCCCACCGTTCTCGACGTTGACGTGCCGCCCTCCGACGCCATCGGATCGCTCGGCACGCGCGCCGAACTCGAGCGGGCGTTGAAACTTGCGGTTTGGCTAAAACCGTCCAAAGCCGCCGCGCGCGAAATCGTCACGGGCAACGGCCGCGACACGCTCAAGATGGCCGAAGCGATTCGGGCCCGCTACGGAAATCGCGCGGTCATCATCACCGAGGGCGACAAAGGGTGCTCGATAGCAGCGCGCGACACTTCCGTTCGCGTGCCCGCCTTCAAGATCAAGCAGATCGATTCGACCGGCGCCGGCGACGCGTTCCTGGCCGGCATCTTCGCCGGCCTTCGCCTCGGGATGCCGTGGGACAAAACCGGGCGGCTCGCCAATGCCGCCGGCGCGGTCGCGGTCACGCGGCTTGGCGCGTTTCCGTCGGGATTCGAAGTGCGCGAGGAGATTCTCGACTTGTATGGCGAGGCGATCGCGCTGCCCACGCCGCGCCTCGACAGCGAGCCGCGCGAAGCGGCTATCGGCGACTCGACCGGAGAGGTCGAAAAATTTTTCGACCTCGCTCTGGCCGAACTCGCCGCGCTGCGCGGCGGATTGAACATCGCCGCCATCTCGCGCACCGTCGAGATTATCCGCACCGCGCTTGGCCGCGGCGGCCGCGTCCACGTGACCGGAGTCGGCAAGCCCGAGCACGTCGCACGCTACGCGGCCAGCCTGTTCTGCTCGGTCGGCACGCCCGCCACGTTCCTGCACGCGACCGAAACCCTGCACGGGAGTCTCGGACAGGTGAATCCGCGCGACATCGTCATCGCGATTTCAAACAGCGGCAGCACCGACGAATTGCTCTCCACCGCGAGCGCCATTCGCGAACAGGGCGCGCAGTTGATCGCGATCACCGGCAACAAGGATTCCGCGCTGGCCCAACTCGCCGACCTCGTCATTCACGTCCCCGTCCCCAACGAAGGGGGCGGACTCGGACTCGTGCCCCGCATCAGCGTGCTCGGCGAAGTCTTCGTGCTGGCGGGATTGTCAGTCGCGCTGGAACTCGCCCACGGCCTGACCGTCGAGGAGTACAGCCGATGGCATCGCGCGGGCACAATCGGCGAAGCCGCCCGCCGTCTAGCCGAGACGCGCACCTCCCGCCGCCGCGCCTAAGCAGGGGCCAGCCCCCGAGCCGCCGGAGCGGGATGTTGCTCCGGCGGTCGCGCACTGTTAAATAAGAGTAGTTATGCCTCATATTCCAGTTCATCCATCGGCCGAGAAGCGCCATCGCCAAAGTGTCAAGCGCGCCGAGCGCAACCGCGTCGTCAGGACACGTGCCCGCACGCTGGCCAAGACGGCGGCGGAAACTATCGCCTCCGGCAGCGACGAAGCCAAGGCGCGCGAAGCGCTCAAGCAGGCCACCAGGGTTCTGTACAGGGCGATCAGCAGCGGCACGATGCATCACAACACGGTCCGCCGCAAGGTTGCACGGCTGTCCGCGAGCCTGCATCGCAAGTTCGGCAAGAAAGCGTAAGCCGCGCGCTTCGGGCAACGGTTTCTAGTCGGGCGTGCTCATCAGATCGAGCAGCAATCCGGCGAGCGCTTCTTCGCGTTCCTTGATCGTACCGTTCTTGAATCCCGCATCCATCGCGCACGCGCGCCAGTAAGCGCGTTCGAGGCGCTGCAAGCCGAAGCGCCGCGCCCCTTCGATTGCGCGGGTCGCAAGGCCGCTTTGCGGCGGCAGCCCCAGCGCCGCGGCGACATCGCCGGGGCTCCTTCGCGCCGCGATCATCGAGGCCGCGATCATCATCCGGCGCATCATCGGTATGATCTCCACCGCGAGGATTTCGAAAACGTCGCGCCCGAGCGCGGTGGCGCGGGCCAACTGCGCCAGCGCCGCCGCGCCGCGGCCACGGGCGAGACTGTCGGCGAGTTCGAATGCTTCCGGCATCCGCCTTGCGCCCTCGTCCAAATCGCCCGGCTGCACCGCCGCGCCCGGCTCGATGAAGATGGCGGCCTTGTCAAGCGCGCCGGCGACGGAGGCCAAATCTCCGCCGTGACGTGAAACAATCATGTCGATTGCGGCAGCCGACAGTTTTAATCCAAGCGCCTGCGCGAATGCGTTCACGTACTGCTCGATCTGATTGTCGAACGGACGCATGCAATTTACGAGCAACGCCGACTTTTCCGCGGCGCGGCGGATCTTGGCGGGCGCGTTGTCTTTTTCGTAGAGCAGAACCAGGTTGCCCGGGCCGCGCGCGGTCTCGATTGCCGCCACCATCGCCGCCTCCGAGCCGCCGCTCCCAGAGCCGCGCGCGTCGCCGGCTTCAGCGTCGGCGCCGCCTGTATCCGCCCGGTCCCGGCGCGAGCGCAGGATTCGGCATGCGATCGCCCGCCTGGGTGCGAACAAATCGGGCGCGCGAAGCTCGTTCAGCACGGCGGCGTAATCGTCGCCCGCGCCGATCTGAAAGCTGCGATGCCGGCATCCCTCGCCCACCAGCTTGCGAACGATTGAATCGAGAACGTATTCGCGCAGGAATGCGTGCGGGCCGAAGATCACCACCACCGGCGGGATTCGGGGTTGCGCGGTTGCTCCCCGAAGGTATGCCAGCGCGGTTTCAAGCGGCATGCGGCAGCGTCCCCTGCGAGCGGCGCCCGGCTAGAAGCCTTCGGCCATCTCGACGTACAGGTTGGTCGCGAGTTTCTGCATCATCAGGTCGCGCGCCGCCGCCGTTTGCGATTGCGCAGTCTGGAGATCGGTCATCTGCAAGATATCGCCGCCGTTCAGGTTCTGCTGCAAAAAACTCGGCGTGGTGGGCACGATGCTGGTCGCCACGACCGGAGAATGTTGCCCGCCGCCGATGAGGGCCGTGCTCCAGATCGTTCTGTTCGTGTGCAGGTCTCTGAGCACCGCCGAGACTTGCACACTATTGCGGTAGGTGGTCGGCTCGTAGGCCGCGTTGAAGTTTACGGGCGCACTAATAAAGACCCTGACGTCGCCCGACAATTGGAGGTCAGCAAGGTCCGGGCTATCCACGACCTTGAGCCTGTGATGCAACGCGATTTCATCTTTAATGTAACGCATCAACTCGTCGTTGATTCCGGTTATGCGCGTGGCATTGCCGAAGCGCTTGACATAAATCGTCCGGGCGCCCGCCGGCAGCACATCGCCGGAAGCCGCGAAGTGATAGCCGCATCCCGAAATACAGAGGGCTGCGACGATCACGAAGCCGAGCAGCCTACTCGGCCTTGGATAGCGTGATTTCCTCACCCTTCTGCTTGAGCCCCAACCGTCCGGCGATTTCGTCCAGTACACCGTTGACGAAGTGCCCCGATTCAATGTCGCCGTAGCATTTCGCCAGTTCGATCGCTTCGTCGATCGTAACGCGCGCCGGAATGTCCTCCATCCTGAGCAATTCGTAGAGCGCGATTCGCATGACGTTGTGATCGACGCGCGACAAGCGTTTGACCGACCAATGTTCCAGCGCGTCCGCCAGATGCTTGTCGAGCGCCGGCTGCTCGCGGCGCACTCCCTCCATCAACTGGACGGCAAACTTGCGCGCGCTTTCCTCGGCCGGGAAAGTTTCGAACAGCGCGGTCAGATCGTCGCTGCTGGCGCCGCCGCAGATATCAATCCGGTAGAGCGCCTTGAGCGCGAGCTCGCGCCCCTGATGTCTTAGTCCCATTGCAATTCAACAGCCGCTGCCGCGGCCTACTCTCTCACGTGATCAGCTTCAGCTCCGAGAACAGATGGCCGAGTTTTTCTTTTTTGGTTTTCAGGTATCCGATGTTTCCCGCATGAGGCGTGACCTCGATCGGCACGCGCGAAACGTTTACCCCGTAACGGCGCAGGCTTTCTATCTTGTGCGGATTGTTGGTCAGCAACTGGACCTCGCCGACGCCGAGATCGCGCAGAATTTGCGCGCCGATTCCGTAGTCGCGCAAGTCCTCGTCGAAGCCGAGATGCAAGTTCGCTTCTACGGTGTCCATCCCCTTGTCTTGCAGCGCGTAGGCGCGAATCTTGTTGCCGAGCCCGATGCCACGGCCCTCCTGATGGAGATAAATCACCACACCGCAGTCCGCCGCCATGATTCGCTCGAGCGCCTCCTGCAGCTGCTCACCGCAGTCGCATCGCTCCGACGCAAACACGTCGCCCGTGAGACACTCTGAATGGAGCCGCACCAGCGCAGGGCGTCCGCCGCCGACCTGGCCCTTGATCAGCGCCAGATGCTCGCGGCCATCGACGACGTTGCGGAAGATGACGGCCTGCAGCACGCCGCCGTCGACGGGAAACGGCTGCTCGGAAACGCGCCGCACCAGGACTTCATTCGTCAGGCGATACGAAACGAGTTCCTTGACGTAACAGATCGGGACAGAATGGCGCGCCGCGAACTCGCGCAGTTCCTTGAGCCGCGCGGCCTCGCCGTCCTCGCGCAGTATCGTGCATAGCGCCGCGGCCGGACTTATCCCCGCCGATCGCATCAGATCCACCGCGCCTTCGGCGCGCCCACTCCGCACCATCACTCCCCCGCTCAGCGCCATCAGCGGTAAAATGTGGCCGGGCATGACTATATCGTCACGGCGGGATTCGTCGAACGCGACCACCGAAATCACCCGCGCGCGGTCGCTGGCCGAAATGCCGGTCGTGGCGCCTTGTCGCGCGTCGATCAGCACGCCGGCCTGCTCGTTCGAATCGCCGTTGTCGGTCGAAGGCTGCAGCGGAATTCCAAGCTCGCGGAAGCGCTTGTCGGGAATCGCGACGGAGATGACGCCGCGGGCCTCGCGCGCCATGAAATTGATGTCGTCGGGCGTGATTTTCTCAGCCGCCATCACGAGGTCGCCTTCCGCGTCCTCGCGCTCCTCCGCAATCATCACGACCATCTTTCCGTCGCGCAACGCGGAGAAAATTTCTTCCAAGGGAGCCGAGGCCATCTGATTCAACTCAACGATGGCGATGTTATCACCGGCTCGACGGCCTAACCAGTGCGCCCTGCCGGGCCAACGCGACGGCGCGCATTTCCCGCGCTCACGCGGCCCTCCAGCAACCAGTCGCCGCCGACCGGGCGCGCCGAAAGATCGGCAAGCTGGAGCGCGTCGCGCACGCGGCGCGACTTCATCCCGTCAATCGCGGGAAGACCCTCGCCTAAGATTTTCGGCGCGACGAAGAATGCCACTCGATCCACGATACCCGCGCTTAACGCCGAGCCGGCCAGATTTGCGCCGCCTTCGATCAACACGCGGCACCATCCGCGCCGCCCAAACTCGCGCATCAAGCGACCCAGCTCGATCCTGCCGTCACGCGCCGCGCCGGCAATCACTTCGACGCCGGGCCGCTCATATCTTCGGCGGGCGCGGGCGAGATTCTTGGGCGTGGTGACCAGGATAGCGGACGCGCTCGATCGCTCCCGATATACCCGCGCCGCCGGCGCCGTGCGAAGGCGCGCATCGATAACGACGCGAACCGGATCGCGGCCGCCCGCGATTCTGCACGTCAGGCGTGGGTTATCCGCTATCACGGTCCCCGCGCCGACTATCACGGCGTCGCATTCGCGGCGCCATCGATGCACCATTTCACGCGACGCCGGCGAGCTGATCCATCGCGAATCGCCGCCGGCAGCCGCAATCCGGCCGTCCATTGACATCGCGAGCTTGAGTATTCCCATCGGCCGCCCGTGGGTCAGCCGCGTGATGAACCCTTCGTTCAAACCCTGCGCTTCGGCTTCGAGCACCTGGGCCGCGACGTCGATCTTCGCGCGCTTGAGGATTGCGATTCCGCGCCCTCTGACACGCGGATCGGGATCCACGCACCCGATTACGACGCGCTTGACGCCCGCCGCGGCCAGCGCGTTCGCGCATGGGGGAGTCTTTCCGAAATGGGCGCACGGCTCGAGCGATACGTATGCAGTCGCGCCGCGAGCGAGCGCGCCCGCATCCGCAAGCGCCTGCGTTTCGCCGTGCGGACGCCCTCCGCGGCCCGTGACGCCGCGCCCGACGACTTTGTCGCCGCGCACGATTACGCATCCTACGGTAGGATTTGGAGTGGTCAGGCCCAGTCGATCCCGCGCCATCGCCAGCGCCTGGCGCATGAAGCGTTGGTCGCGAATTGCGGCCTTATCGAGAACCCGCCGCCGGACAGATGCCCGCATGGGTGAATCAGGAGGCAGCGTCGCCTTTCTTGTCACCGGCGGCGCGCGGTGCGGACGCTTGCTTGCGTTGATTGATCAGGTCTTCGAGCTCATGCATGAACTCGTCGATGTCTTTGAACGATCGATATACCGACGCGAAGCGGACGTACGCGACCTGGTCGATCTTGTGCAGCTCGTTCATCACCGCCGAGCCGATCGCACTGCTGGCGACCTCGCGGTCGCCTTGCTCGGCCATCGTGGCCTCGATGCTGTTGGCAATCTGCTCGATCGTTTCCATCGAGACCGGCCGCTTTTCGCAGGCGCGCTTGATGCCTGCGATTATCTTGGCGCGGTCGAACGGCTCGCGGCGGCCGTCCTTTTTCACGACCATCGGGGCCGCTTCTTCGACCCGCTCGTAGGTGGTGAAACGCCGCTTGCATGCCGAGCACATGCGACGGCGCCGAATCATCAGGCCGTCACTGGCGAGCCTGGAATCGACGACGCGGTTTCCACGATGGCGGCAGAACGGACACCGCATGGTCTAGCTCCGGGTCCGCTCGGCGAGGCGCCGCGGGCCTGACGATTTGTCACGAGCGGGTTTTGAGTCGCGCGGCTTCAGCTCTTGTGAGCCTCGATATAGGTGACGACGTCCTTGACAGTACGGATCTTTTCGGCGTCCTCGTCGGAGATTTCGATGTTAAACTCCTCTTCGAGCGCCATTACCAGCTCGACGATATCGAGCGAATCCGCGCCGAGATCCTCGATGAACGAGGCCTCCGGAGTTACTTCGTCGGCGGCGACACCCAGTTGCTCGCTTATCTTCTCGCGAACCTTGGTTTCGATGTCTTGAGCCATCGTGCTCTCGTTCCTCCTGGCAGCGAGCCGTGCTTGGGCCGCCAATCAACATTCCAACGTTATTCCCGTCCCGCGAAGACCACAGGCAGCGGCTAGGGGATCGCGATTAAATTATCAAGGCAGCATAAGGACTGAAAGGAGCGCACGCAAGGCCGCGCTCAGGCTTTGGCGACAGTAGCCGGTTGCGACACCGCTTTCAACGATGCGAGATCCTCGAGCGGGCGCACGCGAATCGACCGATACATCCGGCGCATCATGCCCATCAGCACGCGGCCGCAGCCGAATTCGATCGCATCGGTGACGCCGCAGCGGGCGACGACGCCCATCGATTCTTCCCATCTTACCGGCGCGGTAATCTGTTCGAGCAGCAGCGGCACGACGCGGGCGGGATCGGAATTCACTTCAGCAGTGACATTCGCGACCACGCCGAACTTCAATTTCCCCACCCGGATTGCGCGCAACACCGGCTCCATACCGTCACGCGCCGGTTGCATCAGCGCACAATGAAAGGGCGCGCTGACCTTCAATTCCACCGACATCGAGGCGCCCCGCTCCTTGGCAATCTCCAGCGCGCGGCGGACCGGCGCCGCATGTCCGGCGATAACGACCTGGCCGGGCGCGTTGAAGTTGGCGGGGACGGCGAACTTGCCGTCGCCGGTGACTTCCGCGCAGATTTCCCGCACCTGTCGCGCCTCGAGGCCTATGAGCGCCGCCATCGCGCCCTGTCCCGGCGCCACCGCTTCCTGCATCAAGCGGCCACGCTCGCGCACTGCGTGCACCGCATCGGCAAAGCCAATCGCTCCGGCCGCGACCAGCGCGCTGTATTCGCCAAGACTGTGGCCCGCCGCGATTTCCGGTTCGCCGCCGATTTCCTGGCGATAGACGCGCAGCGCCGCGATCGAGGCCGTCACGATGGCAGGTTGAGTGTTGGCGGTCAGCCGCAACTCATCCTCCGGGCCTTCGAAGCAGAGCTTGGAAAGCGCAATCCCAAGCGCGTCGTCGGCTTCCTTGAACGTCTCGCGCGCGACCGGGAAGCTATCCGCGAGTTCCTTGCCCATCCCGACCCGCTGCGATCCCTGGCCAGGAAAAAGAAACGCCAACTTCATCTAATCGCGGCGCCTCACGAATCGCTCTTCGGACGATCTTTTGAATGCGCGCCGGCATCCGATTTGTCCTGCGTGTGCAACTCGCCTGATTTGTGCGCCTTGGCGGGACCGGGCGCCGCGCCGTTCCACGGCGTTGATGCCGCGTCACCGTCGGCGGATTGGACGCGAGCTTCATTCTTATTGGAGTCGCTGTCGAGCGATCGGGAGTGCGTAGATTCGTAGTCGGCGCGTTCAATTTTGGCCGCGTCGGCATGATGGTCCGCGCCGTGCTCCGAGGATTGCTCGGGCACCCCGCCCGCATCGCGATCCGGCGCAGGATGCGCGTCGTCGCGCTTGACCGTCTCGGCTTCCTTGTCGCGGCGATGCAACCGCTCGCGCATTTTGCCTAACAACGCCCTAATTCCCTTGCCGGCTACCGGCTTGACCGGCCCAACGGGCTGAATCTTGGCAAGAATTTCCAGAATTTCGGCGTTCACGCGATGCACCAGCGGCTCGTTCGCCGCAGCTCGAATTGCATTGCGAATTGCCCTGGGGTTCGACGAACCGTGCGCGATGATCGACACGCCGCTGACGCCCAGCAGCGGTGCGCCGCCGTATTCCGACGGATCGAGCCGCTCGCGCATCGCGTTGAGATTCTTCCTCACCAGCAGATACGCCAGCCGCGCGCGCCAGCTTCCACCGAACACTCCGCGCAGGCTGTCGAGCAGGAACGACGAGAATCCCTCCATCGTCTTGAGCGCGACGTTGCCCGTGAATCCGTCGGTGACGACGATGTCAACCTTCGCCCGGTTGATGTCGCGCCCCTCGACGTACCCGACGTAGTGCACGTAGGTCGACATCTGCGCGAGCATCGCGGCCGCGGCGCGCGTGATATCGGTACCCTTCGAACTCTCCTCGCCGTTGGAGAGAATCCCGACGCGCGGACGCGAGACGTTGCGCACGTGCCGCCAGTACACGCTTCCCATCACGGCGAATTGAACAAGGTTAACCGGCTTCACCTCGGTATTTGCGCCCGCGTCGATCAGCAAGCCGAATCCTTCGCTGGTCGGCACAAGTGACGCGATCGCGGGCCGATCGACGTAGGTGAGATTGCCCAGGATCATCATCGACGCCGTCATCACGGCGCCCGAATTCCCGGCGCTGACAAACGCGCTCGCGTCGCCGCGCTTGACCAAGTCGAGTCCGACGTGAATCGACGACCGCGGTTTGGACAGCACCGATTCCAGCGGCGAGTCGGCCATCAGGACGACTTCGGGCGCGTGTTCGATTCGGATTGGCAGGTTGGCAGCTTCGTGATCGGCGAGCTCGCGGGCAAGTATCTCGCCGTCGCCCACCATCACGACCTCGATGCCGAAGTCGCGGGCTGCCAGGACGGCGCCCTCAACAGTCGCCTTGGGCGCCAGATCGCCCCCCATCGCGTCGAGCGCGATTTTCACGGTCGTGCCCCGCCCCGCGGCTATTCCTTTATCTCGGCGAGCTGGCGACCGCGGTAGGAGCCGCAATGGCGGCAGATGCGATGCGGCATGACGGGCTCGCCGCACGACGCGCAGGAGCCGGGGTTGACGGCCCGCAGCGCATCATGGGCGCGGCGCATGTTCTTCTTCGAGTGCGAAGTACGGCGTTTGGGTGCTTGCATGACGAATTACTTCCTAATTTTGAGGTTGAGCTTATCAGGTGCGCGGCAGTTTAAGCGACCTTAGGGCGTCCAGGCGCGGTTCGAAGCTTTCGCCGCGGCATCCGCACGTGGTGCGATTCAGATTTACGCCGCAATGCGGACACAGACCGCGGCAATCCTCCCGGCAAAGCGGGCGCGTCGGCAACGCGAGCAGCACTTGCTCGCGAATCAGCGGGCTCAAGTCCACCTCGTCGCCCTCATAGAGCGAGAATTCCAGGTCCTCGGCGCGAAGATTGTCGTCGTCGTATCCGATCGCCTTGGGTGACAGCACAAAGCGAAACGGGCGATCGCCCGCCGCGTCGAAATCCTCGAGGCATCGCGCGCACACGGCCCTGGTCCGGGTCTTCAGCATGCCCGCGAAGAACAGTTCCGTCCCCGCGCGATAGAACGACACCGACACTTCGACCGGTCCTTCCAGGTGATATTCGCGGATCGGTCCCTGCCCCAGGATACGGTTGATTTCCTGCTCCGGCTCGGCAAAGGCCATCTCTTTGGCATTCGCCGTTATGTCCTCGATTCGGATTTTCACCGCTCACGTGACGCCTTGGACGGGATAGTAGAAGGGGAATTATTGCATTTCGAGCGTGATGTTCAAATAGTGGGTTGTCGCCGCCGCGGCTTTCGCTGTAGCGTCCGCAATATTTCATCCTTGAAGGTAGATTAGCGATGACAACCGAGCGCTTCACTTTTCCCGCCAATTTCCTGTGGGGAACTGCCACCGCCGCCCATCAGGTCGAGGGCGGCAACGTCAACAGCGATTTCTGGCTGCTCGAGCATACCCCCGGCTCTCCATTCGTCGAGCCCTCCGGCGACGCTTGCGACCAATACCATCGCTACGCCGACGACATTGCGATGCTGGCGCGGCTCGGCTTCAACGCCTACCGCTTTTCGATTGAATGGGCCCGCATCGAGCCCGAGCCGGGCGAGTTCTCGCGCGCCGCACTCGACCATTACCGCCGCGTGCTCGCCTGCTGCCACGAGCACAAGGTCACGCCGGTCGTAACCTTTCATCATTTTACTTCGCCGCGATGGGTTACCGGCGACGGCGGATGGCAAGAGAAAAAAACCGCCGAGCGATTCGCCCGATATTGCGAGCGCGCGGCCGCGCATCTCGGCGACCTGATTGGCGTTGCGTGCACGATCAACGAGGCCAACCTCAGCGCTTACCAGTATCTGCTCGGCGCGCTGCCGCTGAAACTCGACCCGGCAGAGGCGAAATGGTTCGCGGAGGCGGCGCGGCGCATCGGCGCCGATCCCAATCGCTTCGCGCCGTACCTGATGTGCGATCAGATGAAGGCGCGCGACACGATGCTCGAGGCGCATCGGCTGGCCGCCGCCGCGCTCAAATCGTCGCGCGGCAAATTTCCGGTGGGAATTTGCCTCGCGCTTGGCGACCTCCAGGCCGTGCCCGGTGGCGAACAGCGGCGCGATCACATCAAGGCCGAATGCCAGGACATTTTCTTCGAGGCGGCGCGCGGCGACGATTTCGTCGGCGTTCAGACCTACACTCGCGATCGCATCGGCGCCAACGGCGCCCTGCGCCCGGAGGCCGGTGTCGAGACCACGTTGATGGGCTACGAGTTCTGGCCCGAAGCGCTCGAAGCCAACATCCGCCAGGCGAGCGCAATCGCCAAAGTTCCCGTGATCGTCACCGAGAATGGCATCGGCACCGACAAGGACGATCGCCGCATCGAGTATGTCCGGCGCGCACTGAACGGTGTGGCGCGATGCGTCCGCGACGGAATCGACGTTCGCGGCTACTGCTACTGGTCGCTGCTCGACAATTTCGAGTGGAACCTGGGTTATCGGCCGACTTTCGGCCTCGTCGCGGTCGATCGTGAGACCCAGGTGCGCTCGTTCAAGCCGAGTGCGCAATGGCTCGGCGATATCGCCCGCGCGGGCGCGATCGACGCGGAACTGGACTAGCCGCGCGGAGCGGTCCGCACTCCGATCTTCGGGCAAGTCCCGGCCAGCGCGCAGACCTCGCAATCCGGCTTGCGCGCGATACATACCCGGCGCCCGTGCAGAATCAGCCGCATCGAAAACGGCGTCCAATCATCGGCCGGCAGGATCTTCTGCATGTCGATTTCAATCTTTGCGGGATCCGTCTGCCTGGTGAATCCCAGCCGATACGTCAGCCGCCGCACGTGCGTATCCACGGCGAAAGCCGGCTTGCCGTAGATATGCCCGAGAATCACGTTCGCGGTCTTGCGCCCGACTCCCGGGATTTTCACCAATTCTTCCATTTTGTCCGGGACCTCGCCGCCGTAGTCCTTGACGATCTTCTGGGCGGCTCCGATCAGCGATTTCGTTTTCTGGCGAAAGAATCCCGTCTTGACGATTAACTCTTCGACGTGCCGGCGGTCCGCCGCCGCCATCGCGCGCGCGTCGGGATATTCGCGGAAAAGTCCGGGCGTTACGCGATTGACGCCCACGTCCGTGGATTGCGCCGAAAGAATCGTCGCCGCCAGGCATTGCCACGGCGTTTTGAAGTCGAGGGTGATGCGCGCCTCGGGATACAGCTTCGCAAGCGCGCGCGAGACTATCCCCGCGCGTTTCTTCAAATCCGCGATTGATTCGCGTGCCGCCACGATTGCTCAGCCGATGGCGCGCCGGCTGCGCTGCTCATGCGTGAAGCCGGCGACTTCGGCGTCCTCGCGCGCGCGATCCCATCCGAGCTCAGCCGCCATGATTCGCGCGACGGCCGGCGCCGCCGCTTCCGCCTCGACCGGAGAACGCCACGACAACGACGTGCGCCGAATTAAAAAGTCGCCGATCGAATGCGCCATCTCGCTGCCAACGGCGTGGACCACCTCGGCTCCCAAAGCGGGACAGCCGGGCGACAGCGGCTCGGCCAGTTCGGGCCGCCGGGCGGCAATTCGCGCGACAATCGGCGCGCGCGTCCCGTAACGCGCTTTGAGGATTTCAGCCGATTCGGCCGGGATGCTTCGCATCGCCGCGCCGCCGCCCGGCTCGTCGTCCGCGCCCAGCGGCCGCGCGCCGGGAAACGGTGTCGCGAGCGTTGGGCAAATTTGCTGCGGACGTCCGAGCCTCTTCATCACGAGATCGACGAGCTTCTGCGCAATCTCGCGATGCGTGGTAAACTTCCCTCCCGCCACCGTGATCAACCCCGACGGACCCTCGAGTATCACTTCCTCGCGCGGCACCGCCGACGGCGCCGCCGCCTCCTTCTCCCCCCTGACGAGCGCGCGCAGTCCGGCGAAGCTGGCCGCCACATCGGCATTCTTAAGCTTGATCCCCGGCAGGCTCTCGGCCAGCACCGCGAGCAGATATTCGATGTCGTCCGGCTGCGTCCTGACGCTTGCGGGATCGCCCGGATAATCAGTGTCGGTCGTGCCCACCAGCACGTAACGCTCATGCGGCATCACGAACACGATTCGCCCGCGCTCGTCGCCGAGCACGATCGATTCGCGCACCGGCAGAACCGTTCGCGCAAACACCAGATGCACGCCCTTGGTCAATCGCACGCACGGTTTCGACAACGGATCGTCCATCCGCCGAATCTCGTCCACCCACGGGCCGGCCGCGTTCAGGAATTTCCGGGCGCAAAGCTCAAGGCTGACGCCGCCGAGCAGATCGCGCAGGCCGGCCGACGCGATCTTCCCGTCGGTCATGCTGAAGTTTTCGACCGCCGTGTAATTGGCGACCGCCGCGCCGTGCAAATCCGCGTCGAGCACGTTCTCGAACGTGACGCGCGCGTCATCGGCCCACGCGTCGAAATACATCGCGCCGCCGGTCAACCCGTCCCGGCTGAGCGCGGGCTCGGTCTCGCGCACCTCGGCAGCATTGAGGGTCGAGTGCCACTCTTTGAACGGCATCTGCGCGAACAGGTCGTACAGCGTCAGTCCCATCGCCATCGTGAAACGATTGAAGCCGCGCCCCCGATACACCGGAAACAGAAACTGAATCGGATGCACCAGGTGCGGCGCCGTGAGATGGCGCAGGCGCTCGCGTTCGCGCAGCGCCGCGTACACCAGTTTGAACTGCCCCTGCGGGAGATAGCGAAAGCCGCCGTGAATCAGCTTCGACGATCGCGACGAGGTGGCGCCCGCGAAATCGCCGCGGTCAATCAGCGCAACGCGCAGTCCCCGCATCGCGGCGTCGCGCGCGACCGCCGCACCATTGATGCCCGCGCCGATTACCGCGAGATCAAATTCCTCGTCACGAAATCTCGCCAGACTTTTTTGACGGTTCAGCATGGGTGCGTGGGCCGGCGCCTGCCTCAGTAATTCACCAGAGCGACAAAAATGTCGCTGACGTTGGTCCCCGTCGGCCCCGTGACGAACAGCCCGCCCGCCGCTTTAAAGAAGTTGTACGAGTCGTTGCGGATCAATGCCGTCCCGGCGCTGACTCCGGCGCGATCGCCATTGGCGACCGTGCCCGGCGACGCGAATGCTCCCGCCGCGTCGGTCGGCCCGTCGATTCCGTCCGTGCCCGCGAACAACGCCGTGATTCGACGCCCGGGTCCTATCTCCGACAGTTCGATTGCCGCCGCCAGCGCGCATTGCTGGGCGCGTCCGCCCCGTCCGGCTGCGCGCACCGTCACCACAGGCTCGCCGCCTGCAACGACGCACGCCCGCTCGTGCGTGACCTCGCACAGGTGCTTCGCAATCGCGCGGCCGACGTCGTTGGCCTCGCCGCGCAGCTCCTTCCATCGGTCCGGATGATACCCGAGGGCAGCCGCCGCCCGCTCGGCGCCCTCCAGCGCAACATCGCCGTCGCCAATGATCACGTTGGTCACCCGTTCGAGGATCGGATCGCTGCTCTTTACCGTCGCGTCGGTTTCGCGCGCCAGCGCCCGTTCCAGGTACCCGCGGATCGACTCGGGAGCACGCCCCCAGACGTTGCGCCGCTTCATCACCGCGACCGCGTCGCCGACGCTGCTCCAGTCGCCCGCGGTCAGGCCCGAGCCAATGGTCGCCAGGTCGTTGCCCGGCACGTCGGAAATAATCAGCCCGAGCACGCGCGCGCCGCCGCAATGGCGGATCAGGCGTCCGCCCTTTACGGCCGAAAGATGCTTGCGCACGACGTTGAGCTCGCGAATCGACGCGCCGGCTTTGAGCAGCGCTTGATTTACCGCGATCTTGTCCGCCAACGCTATCCCCTCGGCCGGCCGCGTGAACATCGCCGACGCGCCTCCGCTCAGCGCGACAATCACCAGGTCGTCCGCCGCCGCCCCATGCAACATTTCGCACGCCGCATGCGCGGCAGCCTCGGAGGACTCGTCGGGCACAGGATGGCCCGACGCGAGGACTCGCACCTTCTTTTTCAGTTTTTTCAGTATTAAGGCTTTTTCAGCATCAAGAGCGCGCTCCGATGTCGCGCCTCTTGGGATTACGGCGATCGCATCGGCGAGCTTGTCGCCGATTCGGCGTTCGATCTCGTGCGCCATCCCGGCCGCCGCCTTGCCCACGGCCAGCATGAAGACTCGCGACGCGCCCGCGATCAAATCGGGAACCTGTTCTGCGCCTGGGCAACCGCCGTCCATCGCGCGCCCGACGAGTCGGGCAGGATCGACAGCCGCGACCGCAGCGCGATAGATCGTTTCCAGGTCCGCCCGCGCCGCCCTGTCGAAATCGGAATCTGTAGCCAGTTTTTTCAGTATTATGGCTTTTTCAGTATTTCCGTATTAAGGCTTTTTCAGTATTAACAGCGCGCACCGCGCTACCGTCGCAGCGCGCGGATTTTTCCCGATGACTCCGCCACCAGGACTACATCCGCCATCGCGATGAACAACCCCGTGCCGACCACGCCCGGAATCGCCAGCAGGTCTCGATCCAGCCGGGCCGGATTGGCGATCTTCTTCACCGCGCAGTCGAGAATCCAGTTGCCGTTGTCGGTAACGAATTCCTTGCCGTCGATTTCGCGGATTCGCGGCTTCATTCCGAGTGCTTTGATCTGTGCCATCGCGAGCGGCGCTCCGAACGGGATGACTTCGACCGGGAGGCTGCCGCGATGGCCGAGTTTCGGCACCAGCTTTTCCTCGCCGACCAGCACGACGAACCGGCGCGACGACGCGGCCACGATTTTTTCGCGGACCAGCGCGCCGCCGTAGCCCTTGATCAGATTGAGACGCGGATCGACCTCGTCGGCGCCGTCGAAGTCAGTGTCGATTTTTCCCGCATCGGCCAGCGTGACGATCGGGATTCCCACCGAGCGGCCCAGTTCCTCGCTCGCGCTGGAAGTCGGCACGCCGCGAACTTCAATCCGGCTGGCTCCCAGAGCTAGAATGAACGCGCTGGCCGCCCGGCCCGTCCCAAGCCCAATGGTATGCCCGGGCTTGACGTAGCGGAGTGCATATTGAGCGAGCGCGTCGAGTGCATCGTCGTCAGCAGCCATCACGCGTCACGGCCTGCCGTTGCGCAGCAGTTGCATGAACTCCTGGCGCGTCTCGGTGTGGGTGCGGAACGCGCCAAGCATCGCCGACGTCGTGACGTAGCAATTCTGCTTCTCGACACCGCGCATCCGCATGCACAGATGCTCGGCCTCGATCACCACGGCGACGCCGAGCGGATCGACCTCCGACATCAACGTGTGCGCGATCTGGGTCGTCAAGCGCTCCTGCACCTGGAGCCGCCGCGCGTAGATTTCGACCAACCGCGCCAGCTTCGAGATTCCGACGATCTTGCGATTGGGCAGGTAGGCGACGTGCGCCTTGCCCATGAACGGCAGCAGGTGATGCTCGCACAGGGAGTAGAAGTCCAAATCCTTGCACAGGATCATTTCCTGGTAGTCTTGTTCGGCAAACAGCGCGTCGTTGATCGCCTCCTTGGGATCCTTGGCGTAGCCGCTGGTTAGAAACTCATAAGCGCCGGCGACGCGCGCGGGCGTGCGTTTGAGTCCCTCGCGATCCGGATCCTCGCCGATATGACGCAGGATGACGCGGACCGCATCTTCGACCTTGGCGCGGTCATTTATATGGCTCCGGGCGATCGTTTCGGCGCTCGCTTTTCCCACTTTCAATTCCCGGCCGGCGCGATTCTTGTCTGCGCGAATACGGTTCATTTACCGATCTCCGTTGCGCCAGCGGCTGAACTGAAGGGCCAGCTCGATGGCGAGTGACGGGCCACCACCGCTCATGATGTTGAACCCGGCGCCTTCGCCAGCCAACGACTTCATCAGCGCCATGTTCTCGCGAAGCGAAATCGCGCGCACCTCTTCTTCGCTCATCCCGCCGAATCTGTCCAGATGGATCCGCGCACCGCTTAAGTCTTTGACGCGGTCGATCAGGTAGGTTGCCATTGCCTCCCGCTTGACGGGGAGGATTCCGAGCATCGTCCTGATTCCGAAGCTGTTGGCTTTCGCGATAAAGCGCCGCCCGGTCTCGGCGTCGAACACCGGCTGCGTGATCACGAAGCGGGCACCCGCGTCGGCCTTGCGCGCGAGGAGGTCGAACTCGCGCTCGATGTTCTTTCGATTTGGATTGGCGACCGCACCGGCAACAATCGACGGGATCGTCTTGAGGAGCGGCTTGCCCTCTCCGGTGTCGCCGCGATTCAAGTCGGCGATCATCGCGAGCAATCCGGATGCGTCGATGTCATGCGAAGCGATTGCGACGCCGTCGTCGCCGGGCGGAATTTTGTCGCCGTTGAGCGCGACCACCGCGTCGATCCCGATAGCCGCCGCGCCGAGCAGATCGGATTTCAGCGCGAAGCGGTTGCGGTCGCGGCACGAGACGTTCAGCACGACCGGGATTTGCAGGCGCACCTTGATCCCGGCGGCGAACACCAGCCCCGACATCTTCACCTTGCCCAGCGCGTTGTCGGTCAGATTGATCGCATCGACGTGCCCCACCAGAGCGGCGAGGCGGCGGATGAGCGGCGCCGGATTGATTCCGCGCGGGGGAGAAACCTCGAGCCATAGCGCAGGCGCGGCGGCGTTCAGGCTGTCAAGAATTGAAGGCAACGGATTTCTCCGCGGATTTGTGAATCAGGCCGCGCGCTTCACGCCTGGCGGCGCTCGGTTGCTTTGACCTTCTGATACTTGCGGTAGTCGTATCCGGTCGCCATCGCCATCAGCAGCGGCTCCATCCCGCCCTGGCGCTCGCGGCGCAGCACCCGCAGGCGATCGAAGAACTCGCGGAAGTCCTTGTCCACGCGATTCTTGCCGTCCACCGGCTGCAGAAAGAAATCGTGCAGGCGCGTCACGGTGAAGCGCAGCGAGGAAAACCGCAACTCGTTGGGAAACGCGTCCCATTCCGCCAACGACAGCGTGCGCACCGACTCGTAACCCGACAGCAGATAGCGGAACCGGTCGAGCGAGTAGGCGCCATCGACAAAGCACAGCGCATTGACCGCGGTCGCGATGTCGAAAATGAACTTGCCGCGGCATGCGGCGTCGAAATCGAGCATCGCGGTCAGCCGCTCGCCGCGAAACAGCAGGTTGTCGGCGAAGATGTCGCCGTGGATGACGCCCTTGGGCAGCTTGCTCTCGAGATAGCGCGTCAGATACTCGACCTCGTCGTCCAGCGTGCGGCAAATCTTGCGGAAGTAGTTCGGCAGCCGGCTGCGCACCGTCAGGTACAGGTCGGCGATTCGCTCGAAACTGAAGCGGTTGTCGATTCCCTTCTTGTACGCTTTGCCGATTACATGCAGATCGCCAAGGGTGTGACCGATCGTTTCGAGCTGGCTCGGCTTGAGCCGGGCGGGCGCCAGCACCTTGCCCTCCTGGTACTTGAACAGCGACACGCAGCGGTTGTTGAAATTGCGGTAAAAGCGCCCCATCCGATCCTGCATCGGATGCGGGCACGGAAACGAATGCTTGCGCAGAAACGAAAGCAAATCGATTTCGCGCTTCAGTTCGTTTTCGCGCTTGACCTCGTCCAACCGCAGCAGAAACTTGCCCTTGGCGGCTTCGAGCAGGTAGTTGGTGTTGACCGATCCTTCCGGGATACCGCTCGCGCTGGTGACACGGCCGAGACCGTAATCGTCCGCGAGCTCCTTGAGAAACGGTTTGCTTAACTCGGTGTAAACGGCCATGAGGAGGTGTAATCGATCGAGGGACTCTCAGCGCGCCAAGTCTAGGATGTGACCGGCGCCTCGTCAACTAGGGGTCAGAAAACCCTGCTAAACAGGGGGGTTCGTGAATTCAGAAAATGGTTTCGGGCCAGCCGCGATAATGTCCGACTTGCCACAAGCGTCGAGCGCGGCTAAATCAATCTCATGCCTACATCCAGAAAAACCACCGCGAAAACTCCGAAGAAGCCCGCAACCGCTTCGGCCAAGGCCGGGGGTTCTGTCGCATCGAAGAGCGCCAGCGCCGCCCTTCAAGGAAAAAAGGCGCCGGCCTTCGCGCTGTCCGACGCCGACGGAAAAACCGTCGCGCTGAAAGATCTGATCGGCTCGAACAACCTCGTGCTGTACTTCTATCCCAGGGACATGACCCCCGGATGCACCGCCGAGGCGTGCAGCTTTCGCGACAACATTGCGCCGATCAAAGCGCTGGGCGCAAAAGTCGTCGGCATCAGCGCCGACTCGAGCGACTCGCACGCCAGGTTCGTCGCCAAGCACGGCCTCAACTTCCCGTTGCTCGCCGATCCCGGCAACAAGGTCTGCCGGCTCTACGGCGTGTACAAGAAGAAGTCGCTTTACGGGCGCGAGTTCATGGGCATCGAGCGCACCACGTTCGTGATCGACAAATCGGGCGTCGTGCGCCGCGTGTTCCCCAAGGTCAAGGTCAACGGGCACACCGACGAAGTGATCGCCGCGCTCAAAGAGATCGGCTAGCGGACACTGCTCACGAAGCTGCCGCCCGATTCGTATCGAGCAGATTGTCGCGCAGAAATGCGCGCAGTTCGGGCTCGACGCGCTTGCCGAGGTCGTGCGACGCCTGCGGGAAATAGCGGGTCGATACCTTGGCGCCGCGCATGCGCAACGCGTCGGCGAGCTTCACCGCCTGCCCCACCGGCACCCGATTATCCCGCTCGCCGTGCATGATCAGCACGCTGCACTCGAGCTTCGGCGGCAAATTCGCGATCACGCTGCGCTCCTTCAGGATCCGCTTGCTCGGCCATACTTCGCGCAGGATCGACAGCTTGGTGCGCAGCGGCGCCTGCGGCCATAGCGTGATCGGGTCGTAACATCCCGATTGCAGGATCAGCGCGCGCGGGCGCGAGTCGTAGTCCATCAACAGACCCGCCGCGACCGCGCCATGCCCGAGTCCCCACACCGCCAGCCGCGTCGAGTCGACGTCGGAGCGCCCCGCCAGCATGTCCAGCGCCCGTCGCGACGCCAGCACCGACGGCTGCCCCACGAATCGGCTCGGCCCCGACGATTTGCCGTAGCCCGGGATATTCACGCACGCGACCTGGATACCCATAGCCGCGATACTCTGGCTCATCTGCACGCATCGATCGACGCTGCCCTCGCCTCCGTTCAGCACCAGCAGCCCGGGCCGCCGGCCCTGCTCCGCGCTGCGCGTCAGGTAGCCCTCGATATGGTAATTCTTGGGACCCATCGCCACGTCGAAGTTGAATTGATCGACGTTCTTGTACTTTGACTCGATCGATTTGCCGGGAATCCGGCACGCGAGCATCGACGTAGCGAGTGCAATCGCCACGATCCAAAGTCTGGCCAATCTTCTTGTCGGGACCGGGTGCATCTCTGAAAATAAGCCAAGGGTTCGGCTGGGCAAGGGCAAGTCGTCGGACATCGTCCCGTAATGTACTCGCGTTGTCACTAATTGAAAACGGGTTGTTGATGACCTGCCCGCAACATTGCGATTGAATCGCGCCGAGGTTTGACCGATACTTGTCGATTCGCAAGCGTAATTTTCGATCTACGGCGCTATTTCATTCGGTGGCAGCAATGGCAACGCAGGCAGAAAAGGCAGTTCCCGCATCGGCGGCAATTGATTTCGACAAAAACGGCGGCGTCGTCGCCGCAATCGCCGTCGATCACCTGAGCCACCGCATCCTGACCGTCGCCTACATGAACCGCGAAGCGTTCGATGAGACGGTGGCCACCGGCCGCGCCTGTTACTTCTCGCGCTCGCGCAACAAGCTTTGGCGCAAGGGCGAAGAGTCGGGAAATTTTCAAGTCGTCCGCGAGATTCGAATCGACTGCGACGCCGACGCGCTCGTAGTCGCCGTCGAGCAGCTCGGCGACGGCGCCGCATGCCACCTGGGCTACGAGTCGTGCTTTTTCCGCAAGCTCGACGCGGGCGCATGGAAAATCGTCGAGCAACGCAAAGTCGATCCCGCCAAATACGGCCCCGGCTACGGCCATCAGCCCAAGAAGCCGGCGGGTTGATCGCAATCGGGAAACCACATGCCTGATCAAGTTCTGAAATTCGGCATCCCCAAGGGCAGCCTGGAGCAACAGACGCTCGAGCTGATGCGCAAGTCCGGATGGCGCATCACGGTCGGCTCGCGCTCCTACATCCCGACCACCGACGATTCCACGCTCAGTTGCCGCATCCTGCGCCCGCAGGAGATGCCCCGCTATATCGCCGACGGCTCGCTCGACGCGGGAATCACCGGCAGCGACTGGATCGTCGAGAACAACGTGACGCTCCATCAGGTCGAGAGCTTCATTTACGCCAAGGCCACGTTGACGCCTTCGCGATGGGTGCTATGCGTGCGCGATGATTCGCCGGTCAAGCGGCTCGAGGACCTCGAGGGCAAGCGAATCGCGACCGAGCTCGTGCAGTTCGTCACGCGAATCCTCGCCGAACGCAAAGTTAAAGCAGAAGTTGAATTTTCATGGGGCGCCACCGAGGCCAAGGTCGCCGAAGGAATCATCGACGCCGCCATCGACGTCACCGAGACCGGCTCCTCTTTGCGCGCCAACGGACTTCGCATCGTCGAGGAATTGCTCGTCTCGAATCCCGTGCTGGTCGCCAATCCGGCCGCATGGACCGACCCCTGGAAGCAGGCCAAGATTCGCCAGCTCGGGATACTGATTCGCGGCGCGCTCGACGCCGACAGTCGCGTCGGCATCAAGATGAACGTCGCCAAAGACAACCTCGAAAAAGTGGTCGCGCTGCTGCCGTCGATCACCGCGCCCACCATCTCGCACCTCTACCCATCTGCGGCACTCAAGGGCGTGGAATGGCTGGCGGTTGAGACGGTCATCGCCGAGCACACGGTGCGCGAGCTGTTCCCCAAGCTGCTCGAAGCGGGCGCCGTCGGCATCGTCGAGTTCCCGCTGAACAAAATCATCGGCTAGGTGCCTGCCCATGAAGACGCTCCGCACCGAGACCCGCAACGGCGTCGGCTCGATAATTCTCACCCGCGCCGCCGAGTACAACACCATCACGCCCGAACTGCGCGACGAGCTTGCCGCCGCCATCGATCGCGCCGACGCCGACCACGACGTCCACGTGATCCTGCTGCGCGCCGACGGCCCCGCGTTTTGCGCCGGCTACGGACTCGATTGGTCCACGCGCGCGCAAACCGGCGAGCCCTCGCGCCGGCACGTGTGGGACTCGGTCGCCGACTACGGCATGATCTCGCAATTCGTCAACGTGTACATGAAGCTCTGGTACGCGCGAAAACCAACCATCGCCGCGGTCCAGGGATGGTGCATCGGCGGCGGCACCGACATGGTGCTATGCGCCGACCTGATAATCGCCGCCGAGTCCGCCTCGTTCGGTTATCCGCCGTCGCGCGTGTGGGGCACGCCGACCACCGCGATGTGGGTGTATCGGATGGGCCTCGAGCGCGCCAAGCGCTACCTGCTGACCGGCGATGAAATCCCCGCGCCGGAGGCCGCGCGCATCGGACTCATCCTCGAAGCCGTGCCCGACGGCGAACTCGACGCGCGCGCGACCTCGCTGGCCGAGCGGATGGCGCAGGTGCCGAGCAATCAACTTCAGATGCTCAAGCTGCTATGCAATCACACCGCGGAGAACATGGGGCTTGCGACTTCGCGGCTGGTCGGCTCGCTATTCGACGGAATCGCGCGGCATACTCAGGAAGGCCTCGATTTCGTGGCGCGCGCGAATGCGGCGGGCTTCCGGCAAGCGGTCCGCGAGCGTGACGATCCATTCGGCGACTATGGTTCCGGGCCGCGTTCGAAAACCCGGGCGAAACCGCGCGCTGGCAAAAGCGAAAGCACAAAAAACGGCAAACGAAAATCTTAATTTAAGTGAAACGATGACCACCAGTGACATTACCTTCCCCGCCGACGGCGGCCGTCCGATGCGCGCTGCGTACGCCGCGCCTTCCGATGCGCAAAAACATCCCGGCGTAATCGTCATCCACGAAATCTTCGGGCTCAACGACGACATCCGGCGAATCACCGGGATGGTCGCCGACCTCGGTTACGCCGCGCTCGCGCCCGACCTCTACGATCGCGACGGGATGCGCATCCTATGTATCGCGCGCACGATGATGACGCTCAATCGCGGCGAGGGTGACGCGTTCAACGACCTCGACGCGGCACGCAAATTTCTGCAGCAGCAGCCCGGCGTTGACGCCGCGCGCATCGGAGTCATCGGCTTTTGCATGGGCGGCGGATTCGCCCTGATGTTCGCGGCGCGCGCTCCGATAGGCGTCGCCGCGACGTTCTACGGCGACGTGCCCAAGACCACCGAGCAGTTGCGCGGCGTATGCCCGGTGCTCGGCGGCTACGGCGGTCAGGACAGGATGTTCGCGGCGCATGGCCGCAGGCTCGAAAAGCTGCTCACCGAGATGGGCGTCGATCACGACGTGAAGATTTACGAAGATGCGGGCCACAGCTTCATGAGCCGCAACAGTGGATTCCTCGCGTCGATAGGAAAAATCGGCCCGATGAAGGTGGCTTACAATCCCCAGGCCGCCGAAGACAGTTGGAAGCGGATCGAAGCATTCTTCGGCCGCCACCTCGGCCACTAGTAGCGGGCTGTACCTTCGCATAGGCTCGCAAGCTCGCGTGTACGCCTTTGTAATTAGGAGGGAAAACACTTTCATGCATAACCGATCGTTCGCAATCATGCGTTCAAGGGTGCTGCCAGTTTTGATCGCTTCGCTGTTCATGGTGGGATGGCTGAGCGTGGGGCAATGCCAAGAGCCAGAAAAGGCATCGATCCCCGATCTGAACGGAACCTGGACGGGCACTCTTACGGGCAAGACCCGTCACCCCAAGGTCTGCGGAACCGCGGACCTTTCGATGACGTTCGACCAGGCAGTTGGCAAATCCACGTTCACCGGGAGCTATATCCTGCGTCCGAGCGCCACTTGCAGTGGTGGCACCGGTGACCTGACCGGCAGCGTGACACGAAAGGGAGTCGTCAAGATAACTGCCGACAATGGCACGGACTGCACGACAGACATGGTCGGACACGTGGATGATGCGGTGACGGAAATCACCGGTAGCTTCAAGCTGTCGAGCGGATGCAGTTCGAAAGAACGCGGTGGCACAGGCAGCTTCGACGTCAGTTTGTGAGCCTCGGGTGAGCGGGACCGGTGAGGAATCTATGTGCGGCGCATCGCACAACCGCGCTGCGTATGCGTAGATGTCCCTCACCCTGACCGTATCCCGGCCAACTGGCGAGAATAAGAAGTAACGCGCTACTTGCTCAAACCAACGGCTTGGCGGGATTTCGCGATTCGCTCGCGCGAGGCCACCAGCGCTTCCACGTTCTTTGCGCCGCGGTAGCCCATCTGATCGGCCAGATATTCGGCCAGCTTGCGCTCCGAGATATTCGGCTTCTGCTTTCGTTTGTCTTCGGCCAGCTCGGTGAGCGTGGTCCGCAACGTATCCTCGGAGTCCCTGAGCGTCTCGAAGATCGGGGAGGGGATCACAGAATTAATCGGCATGCCTTCACCTGTGTGCTAATCTTGTCCTTATTGTAACACAACCGGGGCAATTGTCTTGCATGCCTTAAGTCAAGCGAAAGCATCCACAATTCGTCAAATTTTTTGTTCCCCGTGCAGGATTTTTTTCGGAAGACGAGAGCTAACTCTGCGGGTCCTTCAGATGGGGGCGCGTAGCGTAAAAGAAATCGATTCCCGGCACACCGCGCGGCGTTTCGTCGTCGAATAGCACCGACACCACGCCGTAAAATGCGACGATCATCCAGAACGCGCCGGTCCCGACCGGCGGAAACGCCGCCGTCATCGCTCCAACGACCAGCGTCGCGATTGCGTCGCGCAACAACCAGAGCTCCTGCATCTTTGTCGCGACTCCCGGCCTTTGAGCGCCGTCCCGCCGGCGCCCGGCGCCCTATTCTCCGGTCCAGTTGGGCTTTCGTTTCTGCGAAAACGCCAGCGGACCTTCAACCGCGTCCTTCGATCGAAACAGCTTCGACTGCAAATCGTAATGCTTCGCGAGCGCCGCTTCGACCGGCGTCCCAAGTCCGCTCATCGCCGCTTCCTTCGTGGCCTGCACCGACAACGGCGAGCATTCCATGATCTCCGCCGCCCACTTCTCAGCCGTGGCCATGAGATCCTTGAGCGGCACCACCTCGTTGACGATTCCGTAGCGAAGCGCGTCGGCGGCCGTGATGTGCTTGCCCGTAAGCATCATGCCCATCGCGATCTTGAGCGGAATCTGGCGCGGCAGGCGATGCACTCCCCCCGCCGCCGCCATCAGGCCCACGCGCGGTTCCGGCAATCCGAAGCGCGCGTGTTCGGCCGCAATGATAATATCGCAAGCGAGCGCGATCTCGAATCCACCGCCGAGTGCGAATCCGTTAACCGCCGCGATGATCGGCTTGTAAATGTCGTAGCGCGCGGTAATCCCGGCGAAGCCGCCCTTGAGGCCAATGGTCCCGGCCAGTTGCCCGCTATTCTCCGCGGTCCAGCGCAAATCGTTGCCGGCTGAAAACCCCTTGTCGCCGGCCCCCGTCACGATCGCGACCCACGCCGACTTGTCCGCGACGAAGTTGTCCCACACGCTGTCCATCTCGGCGTGACACGGCGGATGCAACGCGTTCATCCGCTCGGGCCGGTTGAACGTGATGTAGGCGATATGGTTGCGCTTCTCGTACTTGATGAATTTCAAATCCATTTCGCTTTTTCACTCCCTCGCTGATTTTTCCATGCGTATTCTACTGCTCGTCGAGCAGTTCGAAAAACGCGTCGATGCTTTGCATCAGTTGCCGCCTGATCTGTGCGCGGCTGCCTTCGATCAGATGCATCGTGACTCGCCCGCTGGTGCCGTCGGCCAGGCTGACCCGCGCATCCTCGACGCCCGCTACGCTGGCTTGGTCGAAAATTCGCATCCCATAAACCAGCGATCCGCGCTGCGACGCCCCTTTCACCAAAGTCAGCTTACGCGCCATCGGGGTCTACCTCGTTCATATCGGTTGCTCTATAGCATAACGTTGACAATCAAGGATGGTGCCCACAGAATTGCGCCGATGGATCGATTATCAACTAAAGTCCGACTGAGAAAAAAAAGCCGATTCTTCCGATTCGCCCCGCTAGCGGTCATGTCGGCGGCGTTCATCACCGCTTTCGCTGGATGCGGTCTCGCCTACCAGGCCGGCACTCGAATCAAGGCGACGCGGATGTCGGATTCGCTGCAGGTCGGCCAGACGTCGCCACAGGTGCATCACGCGTGGGGCGAGCCCGACCTGCGAACCTATCTGCCGGGCGATACCGAGGTCTGGAGCTACCCCTATAAGCCCAACAGCAACGACATCACGGCGGCGCTCCTGTACACCTCGTCCAAGGACGGCGACAAGGGGACCTTCCTCGATTTGAAGTTTGTTGGGGGCAAGCTCGTCTCATGGCAAGAGGCCGAGCATACGCTGCCGGCCAAGGGACATACGGGCATCAGCATGGGAATCGGCGGAGGACCGATCGGAAACGGGACCCAGACGCAGCCGGGAGCGGTGCATTACTAGTCGTAGCCAATGGCTGCGCGACCGGTCAGTGCCATGGGGAAGGATACTTGCAAGTAGCAGGAACCATCGTGTCTAATTGAGCGGGAACGGGGGAAAATGGTGGAAAGTTCGGTGTGGTGGCATTTCGGTGTGGTGGAATTGTCGTTGAAGATGACCCCATATGACTTGAATCCTTGCGGCCTGGCGCCGGCGGTTTCCGAACTTTCCTGGGGAATTGCCTAATGGCGACCGCACGAAAAAGCTTCGAGGCAATCCTGCTGGACCGCTCGTGGGTCTCGGCGCAGGACCTCGACAAGGCGCGCCAACGCAAGAAGCCCGGCCAGGAGCTGGCCGACGTGCTGGTCGAGATGGGCGCGCTGGAGCCGCAGCGCCTGGCGCGCGCTCTCGCGCAGGAGTACCGGCTGCCGTTCCAGGCCCATATCGACGAGCATTCGCTCGACCCCGGCCTGGTCTCGAAGGTTCCCATCAACTACGCGAAGAAAAACCGCCTGCTGCCGCTGTCGAGCGTCGACGGCACGGTAACCGTGGCGATCGCCGACCCGGCCAACTACGAGCCGCTCGATGACTTGCGAATCCTGTATGGCGCGCAGATACATCCGCTGGTCGCGCCAGCCGAAGTAATCGCAGAAGCAATCAACCGCGCGTACGACCAGGCTTCGGCCACCTCGGCCGAGGACCTGATGATCGACCTCGAGGAAGAGCGGCTCGACGTGGTTGCCAGTGAACTCGCGTCGGAGCCGCTGGACTTGCTCGAGTCCGACGATTCGGCGCCGATCATCAAGCTCGTCAACGGCATCCTGTCGCAGGCGGTCAAGGACCGCGCGAGCGACATTCATATTGAAGTCTTCGAAAAGGAAATGGTGGTGCGCTTTCGCGTGGACGGGATGATGTACGACGTGTTGTCGCCGCCCAAGCGCTTTCAGCCGGCGATCACGTCGCGCGTCAAGGTCATGGCGGGCCTCAATATCGCGGAGAAGCGCCTGCCGCAGGACGGCCGAATCCGGCTGCGCATCGCGGGCCGCGATATCGATCTGCGCGTCTCGTCGATACCGACCGCGTTCGGCGAACGGATCGTGCTGCGCCTGCTGGACAGAGCGCAGGCGCTCGAGGTCATAAACCTCGACCATCTTGGTTTTTCCGGCGATAACCTGCAGCGCCTTGACCGGCTGATTCGGCAGAGCCACGGGATCATCCTGGCGACCGGGCCGACGGGCTCGGGCAAATCGACGACGCTGTACGCTTGTCTGAGCCGAATCAACTCGCCCGAAAAGAACATCATTACGATCGAGGATCCGATCGAGTACCAGTTGCGCGGCGTCGGCCAGATGCAGGTGAACCCGAAGATCGAGCTGACGTTCGCCAGCGGCCTGCGCTCGATTCTGCGCCAGGATCCCGACGTGATCATGGTCGGCGAAATCCGCGACAGCGAAACCGCCGAGATCGCCATTCAGGCCGCCTTGACCGGCCATCTGGTGTTCTCGACGCTGCACACCAACGATTCGTTTGGCGCGGTGACGCGGCTGGTGGACATGGGGATCGAGCCGTTCCTGGTCTCGTCGTCGATTCTCGCCGTGCTCGCGCAACGCCTTATCCGCAAGCTGTGCCCCGATTGCCGCGAGCCGTACCTCCCCGGCGAATCCGAACTTGCGCGGATCGGACTCAAGGGCGGGGACATGACGGCCAAGATCTGCCGTCCCAAGGGATGCCGCAATTGCCGCAACACCGGCTATCGCGGCCGAATCGCGATACAGGAACTGATGATCATGGACGACGAAATCCGGTCGCTCGTCATGCAGAATGCCGACGCCGCGATGCTGCGCCGCCAGTGCATCGGCCACGGGATGAGGCTGCTGCGCCAGGACGGCGCGTCGCGCGTGCTGCAGGGCGAGACCTCGATCGAGGAACTGCTGCGGGTCACGCAGGAAGACATCGACTAGCGCGCCCGCTTTAGTCTTTTTTCACCGATGCCAGTATTTGCTTATCGAGGACTTGGCGCCGACGGCCGCTCGGTCAACGGCGTGGTTGACGCCGACAGCGCGCGGACCGCGCGCGGCAAACTGCGCGCGTCGGGGATTTTCCCCACCGATCTCAACGAGGAATCCACCGCCGCCGAGCGCCAGGCCGCGGCCCGCGAGTGGCTGCCCTCGCTGTGGCGGCGCAAGATGCCGGCTGCGGACCTGGCGCTGCTGACGCGCCAGTTGAGCGCGTTGCTCGGCGCGGGCGTGCAGCTGGTCGATGCGCTCAGCGCGCTCAGCGATCAATCGACGCGCGCGGCGACCAAGCGGATGCTCTCGCAGGTGCGCGAGCGGGTGCGCGAGGGAACGTCGCTGGCCGACGCGCTGGCTGCTCATCGCGACACATTCTCCGACCTCTACATCGGGATGGTGCGCGCCGGTGAGCAGGCGGCGGCGCTCGAGGCGGTGCTGGACCGGCTGGCCGAGTACAGCGAACGCCAAAATGAATTCGTCAACAAAGTGCGCGGCGCGATGACTTATCCGATCATCATGATGTGCGTCGGCACGGCGATCATGGCGTTCCTGGTCGCGTACGTGGTGCCGCAGGTCGCAACGGTTTTCGCGGAACAGCATGCGGCGCTTCCGCTGGCGACAAAGATCCTGATTGGATTTTCGGCGATGGTCACCGGCTACTGGATCCCGCTGCTGCTGTTGCTGGTCGGGACGGTGGCGGGAATCAGCGCCGCGATGGCGACGCCGCGCGGCCGGCGCGTGTATGACACTGTGATCCTGAAGATGTGGTACATCGGGCCGACGATGATTCGAGTCATCTGCGCGCGCTTTGCGCGGACGCTGGCCACCCTGCTTGCCAGCGGCGTCCAGTTGCTCCCGGCGCTCGACGCGGTCAAAGGCGTCGTGACCAACGGTCTGCTCAAGGACGCCGTCGAGCAGAGCCGTGAAAGCATCCGCGAAGGCCACGGGATGGGACAGACGCTGGCGCAGAGCGGGCTTTTTCCTCCGCTGCTGATCGAAATGATCCGCGTCGGCGAACGTTCCGGGGAACTGGAGCGGATGCTCGAGCGGGTCGCCGACAACTACGAGCGTGAGGTCGCCCACTCGCTGAGCCAGATGACCACCGTGCTCGAACCGGTGATGACGCTGGCGATGGCGGCTGTTATTGTATTCATGATGCTGGCGGTGCTGATGCCAATCTTCCAGCTCAACCAGCTGATGCAATGACAAGCGCCCCGGAGGTAACCGCGATGAAGTCACGCCGATATAGCCAGGATGGATTCACCCTGATCGAAATCATGGTGGTTATTCTTATCCTCGGCCTGCTCGCGACAATCGTGGTCCAGAGTCTGCGCGGCGCCGCCGACAAGGCCAAACGGACCAAGGCGCAGGCCGATCTCGCCGAGATCAAGACCGCGCTCGATCGCTACTACCTCGACAACGGCTACTACCCGACCAGCGATCAGGGTTTGACCGCGCTGGTCTCGGCGCCGACCAACGGCCGCGTGCCCGCCAACTACGAAAGTGGCGGCTATATCGAGCGCCTGCCGCAAGATCCATGGGGGACGGCCTACTTCTACCAGAGCGACGGGAGCACGTACGTTTTGAAGTCGTTCGGCCCGGACGGCGTCGAAAGCGCGGACGATATAGACGCCAGCCAATCGTCGGCGTCGTGATGGCGCCATGAAATCGAGGCCCGGTCCATCTCCCCGCCGCGCCAGAGCGATCGCGCGCGCGCGGCCGGGCGTTTCGTTGTCGTCCGCATCGCCGGGCTTCACGCTGATCGAACTCGCGGTCGTAATCTTCATCATGGGCCTGATGCTGACGGTGGCGATGCCGTATCTCGGCGGATTTCGCCAGGCCGCGCTGCGCAGCCAGGCGCGCCGGCTGGCGGGCCGCGCGACTTACATGTTCGATGAGGCCACCGGCCACAAGCTCGTCCTGCGGCTCATCTTCGACTTGGACAACAATGGCTACGCGGCTGCGCAGCTCGATCCGTATGCGGTGCAGCCGGTGTTCGCGCCCGACAGCAGCGTTTCGGGACGCCCGATAATGATGCCGGCGGCGATTCGGATTCGCGACGTAACCATCGAAGGAATCGGCACCGTCAATCGCGGCACGGTCGCGACCACTTTCTATCCCGAGGGCTACGTCGATGCGACCGTGGTGCATCTCGATGACGCATCGGGCGATGTGATGACGCTGGAATTTTCTCCACTGACGGGCCAGGTCACGATCATCAGCGGCGACGTGATGCCGTCCGGGATGTCGCGGTGAATCTTCTTCGCCGGCGCGCGCGCGCGTTTACTCTGATCGAGGTGATGGTCGCGATAGCGATCCTCGGCATCGCGCTGATGGGCCTGCTGGGGCTGCATCATCAGAGCATCCAATCCGTCATTCGCGCTCAGCAGACGACGCGAGCCTCGATGCTTGCGCAGGCCGTGATGACGGAGGCGGAGCTCGAGCGATTTCCGGATCTCGGCTCCACCAGAGGCGATTTCGAAGCGTCGTTCCGCGGCGAGTTCCCCGACTTCCGATGGGAACGGACGGTCGAGGCCTCGGGAATGTTTCCCGATGTTCGCAAAGTCATGGTTGCGATCCATTACGGCCCCGGGCTTTCGCAAACCTTCTCGCTCGTCGAGTTCCTGCATTCGCCGATTCCGCCCGATACAACTCAGGGACAGGCGGTGACGCCATGATCAGGCGGCGTATCGGGAGGCATCCGGCGCCGCGCGGCTTCACCCTCATCGAGATGATGCTCGCGATTGGCGTGCTGGCGCTCATCCTCGCGATGCTGGCCAGCTCGTTCAGCACCATCGCGCATAGCAAAGTGCACGCTGAAGGGCGGCTCATGGTCGATCGCGAAGGCCGCGCCCTGCTGTGGCAACTGGGCACGGAAGTGAGCAATGCCGTGCAGACTCCGTACGCGCTCAGCAACGTTGCGCTGCTCGGCAACGGACACATGGGAAATGGCCTGCCGATCGATACCATCACGATGTCCACGTTCAGCGCAGGGCATCGCCGCGCGATTACCGGGATGACGCCCGAGAATATCGTCACCTACAATCTGACTCCGAATCGCGACCGGCCGGGCTGTTACCTACTGCAACGTTCGCAGCAGAGTGGATTGCTGACTTCCACGCCCGCGCTGCAATCTATGGTGCTCGCGGACAATGTGCTCTCGCTTCATATCCGTTATTTCGACGGCCAGCGCTGGGGCGAGAGCTGGGATTCGTCGAGTCTGCCGCAGGGACAGCAGTTGCCGATCGCGGTGGCGATCCAGATTCAGATGGCCGCGCCGGGCGGCCGCGTGATGGACTTCGCGACGCAAGTCACCGTGCCGATGGGAATAGCCCAATGGTAACAAGGTCGCAAAAGAACGAGCGCGGCGTGGCGATCCTGGCGGTGCTGCTGGGGATCGCCCTGATGACGCTGATCGTCGTGGATTTCGCGATGACGTCGGGACTCGGATTCGTGTCGGCGGCGAATCAGGCCAATGAGCTGCGCGCCGGTTACCTGGCGCGGTCAGCAATCAATATCGGTCTCGCGCTGCTGGCGCAGGACGCGCGTGCTAAATTGCAGGTGAAAACTCCGACCGAGACCTTGAACGACGTATGGGCGGTGCCATTTCCGCCGATGCCGCTCGAGGGCGGCATGGTCTCGTTGTCGATCGTGGACGAAGCCCGCAAGCTCCCAATCAATGCTATGATCAATCCAAGCGGCACTCTCAACCCGACTGCGGCTGCGAAAGTACAACGGCTGTTCACGGTCCTCGACGTGGACACTGACCTGATTCAAGGTATCATCGACTGGATTACGCCGCTTTCCGCCAACTCGACCGGCGGTGGCGGAGACTTCTACATGGGGCTGGTACCGCCGTATCAGCCGCGCTATGGCCCGATGCCGACGATTGGCGACTTGCAGATGGTCAAGGGATTCAACGAGGCAATCTTCAATCGGGTGAGCCCGTTTCTGACCGCGATGCCCCTGACGGGGGCGATCGCCTACACCGCGTCAACACAAGGGAACGTCAACACCGGGGTGCCGCCTGTGGCGAACGCCAAGGCCGCGTTTGCGCAAGTGAACGCCAACACCGCGCCGGCGCAAGTGCTGGCCTCGCTGGAGCCGGAGTTGATGGAGGATCAGAAAATCGTGCAGGAGATTGTCGAGGCCCGCGCCATTAAGCCGTTTACCCAACCCACCGACATCATGAACCTTCCGGATGTCGGCCCGATAGGACAGCGCCTTTCGCGCGACGTAGTCATGCGCAGCCAATTTTTTACGATTACCGGGACGGGAACTTATGCGGGCGCCCGCAAAATCATTACCGCAACCTTCCATCGCGAAAACAACGGCATCGGCGATCTCGCTGCGTGGCATGAAGACTAGGGTCCAGGGCGCTTAATGGCTCAACGAATACTTGCGCTGGAGTTCGTGGGCGACCGGGTGCGCGCGGCGGTCGCGGAGCGCTCGTGGAATTCGTTCAATCTCGCCGGCATGTACGATAAGGTTCGCGCCGATGACGAGGCCGATCTCAGTGGCGCGCTGTCGCGTTTGATCGCCGAGACCGGCCAGCCTGACATCGTGATATCCGCCCTGCCTGCCGATCGTATCGCCAAACGTCTGCTCGAACTGCCGTTCAAGGATGCGCGCCGGCTGCATCAGGTGGTTTCCTTCGCGCTGGAAGAGCACCTGCCCTTCCCGGTCGACAATGGCACGGTCGCATTTACCCGCGTCGGGCGCGAGGGTAACCATACGCTCGTCATGGCCGCGATGGTGCGCAAGACCGACCTGCAGCATCATCTCGATTTGCTGCAGAAGGCGGGACTCGATCCCAAGACCGTCACGCTGGCGCCGCTCGCACTGGCGGCGATGTTCACGCGCGCGCAAAACGGCGCCAAGCCAATGGCGCACCTGGTCGTCGAAGGTGATGAGTCATCCACCTCGGTCGTGCTGGTCGATCTGGGGGGAACGCCGCGCGCGCTGCGTTCGATGCCCGGCGGTCTGATGATGTCCGACGGATCGGTGGTCTCGCAGGACGCAGCCGCGCCGATTCTCGACTCGGTGCGTCAGACCTTGCTCGCGCATGGCGGGGAAATGGATCAGACCGAGGTAATCGTCGCGGGTGCGGCGGCGGCGTATCCGGAAGTGCGTGGACTGCTCTCCGATTCGCTGGCCATGCCGGTCCGTGACGGCGGCGCGTTCGATTACACCGGGATTTTCGAAGGCTCGGTGCCGAATACCGGCAAGTATTCATCGTGCATCGCGATGCTGCTCGGCGAGTTGCCCAGCAAGCCGCTCGATTTGATCAATTTCCGCCAGGGCGAATTCCTTTTTCGTGGCCGCATCCGCGGCGATCTCAGCCCCTTCTATACCTCGGGAATCCTCGCCGCCGCGCTGTTGGCCGTGATCATTTTTCATTTCGGCCTGGGCGTGTACGCCAATCTTCATCGGCTCAGCCAGGTCAATGCAGAAATCGCCGCCGTCGCCGGGCGGGTCCTTAGCGAAACCGATCCCGCCAACGCCAAGGCGCAGTTGAAGACCGGAATCGCGAAGATGAATCATCGGCTGACCCTAATAGGCGGCAACCTGACTCATTCGCCGCTCGACACGCTGGTGGCGGTGTCGCGAGCGCTGCCGCCCCGATTTCCGGTCGAGATGGCCGACGTTCAGATCGATTCCAACGGCTTGCGCGTGACCGGCCAGGCCGATTCGTTCACAACCGTCGATCAGGCCAAAGAAGCGCTCGACAAAAGTGGCTACTTCGGCTCGATCGAAGTCGCCCATGCCAAGGCCGGATCGGATCCGAGCAAGGTGGATTTTCGGATGGACGCAAACTTCAAGGGCGTAACGCCGGCGAATGAGCGCGCCGAGTAGCTGCAATGCTTAGAGAATGGATTGACAATTTGCGCGCGCGAGCAATGGATTTGCTCCGCCCCTATCTCAAGCAAGCCGCCACCCGCGTCGATCCGCTGATCGCGCAGGCGCGCGGCCGCTACCAGAAGCTCGAACCGCGCGAACGCATCCTGGTGCAAATCGCCGGCGGCCTGGTCGGAGCTTTTCTCATCTACAAGCTGATCTACATGCCGATCGTGGATCTGAGCCTGGGGCTGCAGGACAAGATTGTCCAGCGACAACAGGATCTCGCCGAAGTTCGCCGGCTCGCCGCCACTTATGCGCAGCTCAAGGCGGAGCTCGCCTCCGCCGAGCGGCACACGGTTCCGCCGGGCAAGGATTTCTCGCTGTTTTCCGTGATCGAAGCGTCGATGACCAAAAGTGTCGGACGCCAGAAGATCGGATCGATCGCGCCCGGCTCCGATCGCAAGCTTACCGACGGGTTCACCGAGTACAGCGTACAGTTGAAGCTCGACAACGTGAATCTCGCGCAGTTGGTCGACGCGCTCTACGGCATCAATTCGCTGTCGATGCCGATTGGCATCTCGGACATCCGCATCCAGCGCCGCACCCAGGACCCTCATTCTTACGACGTTGACCTCACCTGTGTTGCGCTCGCCAAGAATACCTGATGCGCCCGGGAATTCGTCCGCGCAATACCGGCGAACCCGTCTCGTTCGAGTCGGTTACGCAGCCGTCGGACTGACGCTTTTCGCTGCTTACCTGATTTCCACCTTTCCATACTCCGCAACTCTCTCGAAGGTCCTCGCGCCGATGGGCCTCGAGGTTTCCAGCGCGAGTCAGAGCGCCAGCTTTCCCTTCGGCGCCCGACTGGCCGGCGTCCGCCTGAGCTCGACCAGGCCCGCGTCTGCCGGTCCGCTCATCGAGAGCCCGGCCGTCACGATCGCGCCCGCGTTTCTCTCGATGCTGACGTTGCATCCCGGCGTTCGAGTAAAAGCCGCGCTCTACGATGGCGTCGTGAACGTCACGCTACGCCCCAGCGGCGGCGGCACCGCTATCAGCTACGACCTCGACTCCGTGGATATAGCCCGTCAGCGCCTGGTCGCGATTCCCGGCGCGGCGGCTGCGGGTACGATTTCTGGAAGCGGCAATCTGTGGCTGTCTTCCGGTGATATCGCGGAGACCGGCGACGGCGAGTTGAGCGCCGCGGGACTGACGCTCACGGCGCCGTTCGCGAGGTCGCCGATTCGTCTTGGCGACGGGCATTCAAAGTTCAAATTGGATCAAGGCACCTTAACGATAGAGGAATTCAGGACCGGCGGCGGCGACTTGACGCTGACCGCCGCGGGAACCATCCAGCTCGCGCCCGACCCGGGCCAAAGCGAACTCGCGATCGAATTCACTCTCTCCCCGGCTCCCGCCGCCGCCTCGCAGTTGGCGCTCCTGCTCGCGCTATTGCCGCATCCCCCCGGCCCGCAGCCCTATCGATTGACCGGCACGCTCGACGCCCCGCGAATCAGCTGACGGATTGACATAGCCGCTCACGCCGGCGCGGACTGGAAAAATTCCAGCACCGCCTCCTTGTAATGTTGATCGCCGGGAGCGCTCAAATGATCGCGTCCTTCGAGCATCACAAGTTTGCTGCCCGCAATTGAATCGCGCAGCAGTGTGGGATTACCGACCAGCAGGTCCTTGGTCCCGATCACGATCATGACCGGCACGCGAATTTGTTTCGCCGCTATATGCTCAGCCGTAAAATCGTCGCGAGCGGCACCCATGCACACAGCCAATGCCTTCAAGTCGTTGCCGGTGCTCTCCGCGAATTGGCGAAACTCCTTTGCCCGCTGATCCGTAACTCCTGAAATATTTTCGGCTAGCAGCGCATCGACGATCGGTTTGCGGCTGAAAGATGCGGACGTCGCCGACACCACACCGATTCCGCCGAGCACGGCCGCGCGCAAACGCTCCGGATGCGACATCAGCAGGCCCGTCACGATTCGCCCGCCCATCGAATAGCCCATAATGAGAGTGCGCTTGATTCCCAGATGGTCCATCAGCCCGATCACATCCTCGCCCATAATCTCGCCGCCGTACGCCGCCGAATCGTGCGGTTTGCCGCTTTTGCCGTGGCCGCGGCAATCCAGCGCGACGACACGGTAATGCGGTGCAAGCGTAGTGAACCAATTCGTCGCGCCCCAGTTATGCTCCGCGCGCGACGCGAAGCCGTGCACCAGCACAACCGGCTCGCCGATACCGTGTTCCTCGAAATAAATCTGCACGCCTTTGGAATCGAAGTAAGCCATCGTTCAACACTCCTCGTTGGACTATGCCTTCTGACCGAAGGAAAAATCCCGAAATCTTGCCTTGCAGCAATAATCGAATAGCCGCACAATCTGCGCAAATCAAACTCGCACGGAATTTCAAATGGCATCAAACCAAAAACTTGGACTTCAAACCTCGATCGACGCCGGCGCGTTCGCCGACCGCCTCGCACTCATCCGCGAGGCCGAGGACCTCGGCTACACTTCCCTGTGGATTGCGGAGGTCAGCGGACCCGACGCGTTCGTCAGTCTCGCCGCGCTTGCGGCCAACACGCGCAAAGCTGAACTGGCCACCGGCGTCGTACCTATTCAGATTCGCACGCCGGGCGCGATGGCGATGGGATTCCTGACGATCAACGAGCTATCCGGCGGCCGCGTCATCGCGGGTCTGGGCGTGTCGAGCCCGGTAATAGTCGAACGATGGCACGGCGCGTCGTATCGCAAGCCGGTCACCGCGATGCGCGAATGCGTCTCGATCATGCGCCAGTTGTTCACCGAGGGCCGCTCGAAGTTCCAGGGCGAAGTGTACAAGTCTGATTTCCGCCTCAGTATGCGTATCACCGCGCCGCATCCGCCGAAGATCTATCTGGCGGCCCTCAATGCCCCGATGCTTCGGCTCGCCGGCGAAGTTGCCGACGGTGTCTTGATGAACTACTCGCCGCCCGAGGCAATCGCGCCGATGGTGAATCATATCCATGAGGGCGCCCGGGCCGCGGGGCGCGAGCCGTCCGCCGTTGACGTAGGCATCTATGTCCGCATGTGCATCACGGAGGAAGAGGATAGAGCCGTCGATTCGTTCCGGCGCGAGCTGGCCGGTTACGCATTCGTGGACAGCTACAACAAGATGTTCGCGCGCTACGGACTCGCGGCGCAGTTCGACGAGGTGCGCCGGCTTTGGCGGGAAGGCAAGCGCGAGGAGGCTCCCAGAGCCATTACGGAGGAGTCGTGCCGCAAGATCGCGGTGTTTGGCAACGCCGAAGCCGGCCGCGATTTCGTCGCGCGATTCCGCGCCGCCGGCGTGACGCATCCCGTGGTGTTTCCGATCGGACCGGCCGCCACCGCGTCGCGCGATTATCCCAACACGATGCGCGCGCTGGCGGGAGCTTAAGCGCCTGACGCCATCTACTTTCCCTTGTAGTTTGGCTTTCGCTTCTCCATGAACGAGCGCGGACCTTCCTTCGCGTCCTCGGACCTCATCACTTCGCGTGCAATTTCGTTCTCGATTTTGAAGGCCTCCTCGTAGGGACGGCCCGAGCATCGCCGCACCGCCTCTTTGATCTTCCGCACCGCCAGCGGCCCGTTCTGCGCGATTGTCGCCGCGAGTTCGTCGGCCTTCGCGATCAGTTTTTCCTGCGGCACGACGTAGTTGACCAGGCCCAGGCGCCACGCCTCCTGCGCATCGATCCGGTTGCCGGTCAGCAGAATCTCCATCGCCTTGCAGTACGGAATCTGGCGTTGCAGCCGCGCCAGCGAGCCGGCGGCCGGGATGATCGCCCATTTCACTTCCTGCAGCCCGAAGCTCGCGTTCTCCGACGCGACTCGAAGGTCGGTTGCCTGGATCAATTCCATTCCGCCCGCGATGCAAAACCCGTTGACCGCGGAAATTACCGGCTTGTCCATGTCGTAGCCGCGCAGCAACGCGATGTCGCCGAGCTTGCGATCCGCGAGCAGCTTGCTGTCCCACTCGTCCTCCGGCTTTCGCGCGCCGGTGAGCAGCGGAATCAAGCGCCCCAGATCGGCGCCGGCCGAGAACGCGACCTTGCCTGCGCCGGTCACGATCGTCGCCCGGATTGCGTCGTCGCTGTCGATCTCCTTCCACGCAGCAGCAAGGCTCACGAGCATTTCGGGATTCAGCGAATTGTGGACCTCGGGCCGGTTGAGGGTGAGATAGGCGACGTGATTTCGTTTTTCGAAGATTAACGCGGGCATGATGCGCTCCTTTTCCGTGCGCTGTGACGAATTCAAGCAATCGCGCACCGGCCCCGCGAAGTTACCATCAAACAGTCTTCGCCGGCCACGCCCGCACCTTTACCCGCCGCTTCGCGGGCCGTTATGATCCTGCGAAACTCCCAACCTTCCGCACACAGAGGAGTCATAAGACTACGATCTGTTTGAACGCTGAATCGACCATCGCTGCGCCTCCGGCTGCAAGCGAGTTCCCCGACGCTCGCCGGCTGCGTTCCCGCGACGTGTTCCGCTTGGTCGCGCGTGCGTGGCCGTTTATCCGGCCCTATCGCCGCCATCTCCTGTATCTATTCCTGGCGACGCTGCCGCTGCTGCTCGGCGGACTCCTTGCGCTCAACCTCACGCGCGTTTTCTTCGACGTAGTCGGTCATGGCGGCGCCTTGACGCCCGCGCAGGCGTGGATGCTCCACGTGCCGTTGCATTCAGACCGGCGGATCGTCCTGATTCATGCGTGCGTCGTCGGCGGGATTGCGTCGATTGTCATCCTGATCGCAGGCGCATTCATTCTCGGTTACGGGGTGTGGATTTTACAGCGCATCAGCAATCTCTTCCGCGTCAATCTCTACACCCGCATGCAGGAACTGAGCGTGCGCTTTCATTCCGAGGAGAAGATCGGCGACGCGATTTTCCGGATGTTCCAGGACTCCGCCGCGATTCCGAATGTCATCAACGGCTTGATCGTTCAGCCGCTGATTTTCATTCCCGTCGCCGCGGCCTCGATCCTCTACCTGGTCTGGTACGACTACCGGATGGCGCTGATCGCCGCTCTGCTGATGCCCGCGAACCTCATACTGGCGTGGATGTTCGGCGATTCGATGCGCAGCGCTTTCATTCGTGAGCGCGAGACGATGGCGCGCGCGACAACGCGGATCGAAGAAACCCTCGCGTCGATCAAAACTGTCAAAGCCTTCGGCGCCGAGGCTCGCGAGGCGCAAATCTACGCGCGCGACAATTGGGACGCATTCATTGCCGCCCGCCGCGCGCGCCTGATGCTCGCGCGCTACCGTGTCATGACCAACACCGTTCGCGGTCTCGCTTACGTTGCGGCGCTGTACGTCGGCGCCACGGAAGTGATGGCGGGTGGAACCGCCGGCTTCGCACGCGCGGCCGTCTCGCTTGGACTGTTCCAGGGTTCGCTCGCGCTGTTTGGCAGCGTCAGTGCCCGCGCGCGAAATCTCACCAACTTGTGGGGCAGCATGCAGGACGTGGTCGTCGCAATATCGCGCGTGCTCGAGATGCTGCGCCAAACGACGGAGCAAGGCGTCAGCAGCGGCCGTGGAATCCCGCCAAAAACCGCGGCGGTTCTGGCCTTCGACCACGTGACGTTCGGCTACGACCCGCGCACCCCCGTCCTCACCGGCGTGAATCTCGAGGCTCGCGTCGGGCAAATCACCGCGATCGCCGGCCCCAGCGGCTCCGGCAAGAGCACGATCATCTCGCTCATCGTGAGATTTTTCGATCCGACGGCGGGCAACGTCCGGCTCGACGCCGAACCGATTCGCGACTTCGATCTTCCGGCGTGGCGCGGCATGCTTTCCGTTGCGCTGCAGGAAAATCCGCTCTTCACGGCGACCCTTCGCGACAACGTCGCCTACGGGCGCCCGAACGCATCGACCGCCGAAGTTGCCGAAGCGATTCACCGCGCAAGCCTCGGTGACTTCGTTCGTTCTCTGCCGGCCGGCCTCGACACCATGCTCGGCGAGAAGGGCTCGAAGCTTTCGGCCGGGCAGGCGCAGCGGCTCGGCCTTGCACGCGCGATTTTACGCGACGCGCCGATTCTGTTGCTCGACGAACCGACCTCGGCCCTGGATGTTGCGACCGAAGACGCCGTGATGCGCGGCGTGCGCGATTGGGTGAACGAGGCTCCCAAACGGCGCATGGCGATTATCGCAACGCATCGCCGGACCACCGCGTCTCGCGCCGACCGAATTTTTAGGCTTGCCGCCGGTCGGCTCGTTGCCGCCGACGGATCCGCCCTCGACGACGGCCCAGTCCGCGAGGTGAGCAATGCCTGACGCCGTTTCGCAGCGCGACCCGCGCGCGAATCTTCTCTACGCCGGCGAACAGGCTCCGCTCACCTGGCGCGAGGCCTGGCGCTTGCTCGTCAAGAGCTGGCCGTTTATCAGCCGCCATCGCCGGCTTCTCGCGATCAAGTGCGCGCTGGTTTTCATCTCGCTGACCTTCTTTCTGATGACGCCGTGGCCGCTGAAAATCGTCATCGACAACGTGATCGACGGCCACCCGCTGACCGGCATTCCAGCCGCCATTCTGACTCCGATCGCCGGCGCCGGCCGGACCTCCCTGCTGGTCGCCGTCACGATGTTTCTGGCGCTGGCCGTGATCCTGATCGGGATGGCCGCCGGGAACGCGCAGTCGCTCGGCACCAACGTGGCGAGCGGCGGACTCGACCAGGCCGGCCTCACCGCCAACGACGCCAACGACGGCGGCAGCCTGTGGAACGGTTTGTTCGGCTACCTGGAGGCGCGCGTCACGATCGATCTCACGCAGCGGATGAACCAGTCCGTGCGCATCGCGGTCTATGAGCGATTTTTGCGCTCGCCGCTGGCGCTTTACGCCGATCAGAAAATTGGCGACGCCGTTTTCCGCGTGATGTACGACAGCGCGTCGATCGGCCCGGTATTTTATAGCGGCGTGCTGGCGCCGATCATGTCGCTGGTGATGTTCGCGATGGCGCTGGTCGTGCTCTCCGTACATTTCAGCAACCAGCCCGTGATCGTTGTCGCCGCGATTCTCTTTCTGCCCGTGGTCGCCATCGGCAGCAGCCTCTTTGGACGCGCGCTGCGCACCCGGAGCCAGTCGATGCGCGAAAGCGGCAGCAACGTGATGGCGGCGTTCGAGGAGCGCGTCGCGCAGGTCTTGCTCATCAAGGCATTCGGACAGGAAAGCCGCGAGACTGCCGCCGTCAACGCCGCCAGCTGGGAGTCCTATCGCGCGACTCTCCGAATGCTCGCGATCGTGTTCGCGCTCGCGATCGTGCTCGCTCCCTTCTGTAGCGTGCTGATCGGATACTGCCTCTACTATCTCATGATGCAGGTGATTGCGGGCCGGATGACGCTCGGCGATATCGTCCTGCTCGCGAGCTACGGAACGATGCTGGCGAATCCGATGGCCATCATCGGCAACACGTGGGCCTCGGTGCAGGCGTCGGTCGCGGGACTCCGGCGCGTGCATAGCGTACTCGATAACCTCGCTGAGCCGGTCGGCGACGCACGCCACGACGGACTCGGCGGACGCGTCGGCAACTTGGAATTCAGCGGCGTCGCTTTGGGCTACGGCGCTGCCACCGTGCTCAGCGGAGTCACGATGTCGATGCGCGCCGGCCAGATGGTTGCGCTGGCGGGACCGAGCGGATGCGGCAAGACTACGCTCATCTGCTCGATCCCGCGTTTTCTCGAACCGTCGGCGGGAACGATCGCCTTCGACGGCGTCGATTCGCGCGCCGTCGCGCCCGACTCGATTCGCGCGCGCGTCGGATTCGTATTTCAGAATGAATCGCTGTTCTCGCTTTCGATCGAGGACAACATCCGCTACGGAAACGCCGGCGCGTCAAAGGCCGACGTTCGCGAAGCGGCCGCGATGGCGGGGGCGGCGGAATTTATCGATCGGCTCCCCGACGGATACTCGACGATGCTCGGGCGGCGTGGCGCGCGCCTCTCGGTCGGACAGAAACAGCGAATCGCCATCGCGCGCGCCCTGCTTCGACGGCCGGAAATAATCGTCCTCGACGAACCGGCCGCGCCACTCGATCCCGGCTCGGAATCCGATCTCATAAGAACGCTGGCTCACCTCGCTCGCGATCGAATCGTCATCATCGTCGCCCATCGCCCCGACATCCTCGTCGCCTGCGACCGCGTCTTCTTCATTCACGGCGGAACGATCGCCGCCTCCGGGACGCATGCACACCTGCTCGCGACCAACCCGGAGTACGGGGCCTATCTGTCGCAAACCGCCGCCGAAATCCCCGCCTGATTCCGTCGGCGGGTTCGCATTTTGTCGGCCCCGCTCGCCCTGTTAAACTTGCCGGAGAGAGACGCGCACGGCTAATCCCTTGCCGAAAAACAAGAACAAGACCGAAGGCGTGGCCGAAGAGCCGCGCGTCGTCATCGACTTCGACCTGCTGCGCACCTACGCCGCGCAAAATTTCCGCGACCTCGGTGGCCATCCCGCCGCCAATAGCCGTCGCGTCCGCGCCAGCCGCATATTCCGCTCATCCCATCTCGCCGAAGTTCCACCTGAAAGCCCCATCAGCCGGCTCAAGCTCCGCACCCTCGTCACTCTCCAGAGCCGCGCCGAAGTGAAACATATGGGCGCGCCCGAGCCCGCCTCGCGCCGCGGCGTGCGATGGGAGCACATCCCGATGGGCGACGAATGGTTCAACGACGAGGGCTACACGGAAATTGCCGCGCAATCCGGCCGCGATCATCTGGCGCTCGTGATGCACTTTCGGCGCGACTGGCGCCGCTTCTTCAAACTGCTCGCCGAGCGCGACGTTTACCCCCTGCTCTTCCATTGCTCCGCCGGCCGCGACCGCACCGGGGTCGGCGCCGCGATGCTGCTGTCGATGCTCGGGGTCGATCGCAATCGAATCGTCGCCGACTTTCTCGAAAGCAACCTGGTCTATCCCAAGCTTCCGCTCACAGCCGAGCAACTCGATCCGGTCTTCGAACTCATCGACGAGAACGGCGGTATCGAAGGTTTCATGCGCGAGGTAATCGGCCTCGCGCCCGGCGAACTCGCCATCATTCAGGAAGATCTGCTGGAAGATTGACTGCGCCGCTTCCGGCAAGCAGTCCAAGCGAGCGGTCAAGCGGGCAGGTAGCCTTCGCGCAGCAGCGACTTGGCGATGATCATCCGCTGCACTTCGCTGGTGCCCTCGCCGATTTCCGAGAGCTTGGCGTCGCGCATGTAGCGCTCGACCGGGAAATCGGTGACGTAGCCGTAGCCGCCGTGGATCTGCACGGCTTTGATCGTTGACCACATCGCGGTTTCCGACGCAAACAGCTTTGCCATCGCGGCCTCGCGCGCGAACGGCCTGCCCGCATCCTTGAGTGCGGCGGCGCGGCAGATGAGCACCCACGAGGCGTCGATTCTGGTCGCCATGTCGGCGAACATCCACTGGATCGCCTGGAACTCGGCAATTTTCTTGCCGAACTGGCCGCGTTCGAGCGCGTATGCGCGGGCTTCCTCGAATCCGCCGCGCGCGATTCCCGCCGCGAATCCGGCGATTCCGATTCGCCCGGCTTCGAGCACCTTGAGCGTCTGTCTGTACCCGGCGCCGAGTTCGCCGACGAGGTTGCGCGCCGGCACGGTGACGTTGTCGAAGATAACTTCGGCGGTATCGGAGGCGCGCAATCCCAGCTTTTCGATTTTCTTTCCGTTCGAGAGGCCCGCCGTGCCGCGATCGACGATGAATGCCGACACGCCGTCGCGTCCCCGCGAATTGTCGGTAATCGCCATCACGACATATACGTCGGCAACCGTGCCGTTGGTTATAAACATCTTGGAGCCGGTGATCGAATAGTTGTCGCCGGCCCGCGTGGCCTTCGTGCGCATCGCGGCCGCGTCCGAACCGGAGCTCGGCTCGGTCAGGCACCACGCGCCGATCTTCCTGGCCTGGAGCATCGCGGGTACGTAATGCTCGCGCTGCTGGTCGGATGCGAAACCGGCGATGTGCCCTGTCGCGAGCGACATATGCGCGGCGCACGTCAGGCCGATCGACGCGTCGTAACGCGAGAGCCCTTCGACAACGAGTACCTGAGAGAGGGTGTCCGCGCCGCCGCCGCCGAATTTTTCCGGGAATGCGACGCCGAGAAAGCCGAGCCGGCCGAGCTGCTCGACGATGTGCCGTGGGAAGGTCTCCTCCTTGTCCCACTTGGTCGAATGCGGCTTGATTTCGCGCTCGGCGAAGTCGGTCAACGTTTCGCGGATGCGCCGCTGCTCTTCGGTAAGATCGAAGTTCATGGCAACTCAACTGCGAGGGGTGACATTCTCGCGCACCCACTTGACGATGTCTTCAGTTGACGCGCCGGGGGTGAAGATTTGGCGGACGCCCATCTGCCTGAGCTTGACGGCGTCGTCGTCAGGAATAATCCCGCCACCGAAAACCGCGATCTCGCCGGCGCCGCGCTCCTTCAGCAGGCGCATCACTTCGGGGAACAGCGTCATATGCGCGCCCGAAAGTACGCTCAGCCCGACCGCGTCGGCGTCTTCCTGCACGGCGGCCTCCGCGATCATTTCGGGCGTCTGATGAAGCCCCGTATAGATGACCTCGAAGCCGCCGTCGCGCAGCGCGCGCGCGATAATCTTCGCGCCTCGATCGTGACCGTCGAGTCCCGGCTTTGCGACCAGAATTCTGAGTCTCTTGTCCGCCATCGCCTAAATCCAGCCTGGGTCTTTGTACACGCCGAACTCGGCGCGAAAGATATCGGAGACCTCGCCGACGGTCGCGTCGCGGCGCACCGCCTCGCAAATCGGTTCCATCAGGTTCTCGCCGGAGCGGCACGCCTCGGCGACGCGGGCCAGCGCTTCCCTGACGGCGGCCGAGTTTCGCTCGCGCTTGACCTTGCGCACGCGCTGAATCTGCCGCTCTTCGATCCCGGCGTCGATCTTCAGCGTCGCGATCGGAATTTCCTCGGGAATTGAATACTTGTTCACCCCGACCACCGTCTTGATTCCCTGCTCCAGCTGGCGCTGAAAGTGAAACGCGGCCTCCGCGATCTCGCGCTGGGGATAGCCCGTCTCGATTGCCTTGACCATCCCGCCCATCTCGTCGATGCGCCGGATATAATCGTTCGCCTCGCGTTCCATCCTGTCCGTCAGCGCCTCGACCGCGTAGCTGCCGCCGAATGGATCGATCGTATTGGTCACGCCAGTCTCTTCGGCGATGACTTGTTGCGTGCGCAGCGCGACCATCACGGCCTGTTCGGTGGGCAGCGCGAGCGTCTCGTCCATCGAATTGGTGTGCAGCGACTGGACTCCGCCGAGCACTCCTGCCAGCGCCTGAATTGCCACGCGAACCACGTTATTGGTCGGCTGCTGCGCGGTCAGCGACGCGCCCGCGGTTTGCGCATGCGTGCGCAGCATCATCGATTTCGGATTCATCGCGCCGAAACGGTCCTTCATGATTCGCGCCCACATCCGGCGCGCGGCGCGGAGCTTGGCGATCTCTTCGAGAAAGTCGTTGTGCAGATTCCAGAAGAACGACAGCCGCTGCGCGAACTCATCGATGCCGAGCCCCCGCTTGATTGCCTCATCGACGTAGCAGATGCCGTCGGCAATCGTGAATGCGAGTTCTTGTACGGCGGTCGAGCCTGCCTCGCGGATGTGGTAGCCGGAGATCGACACGGGATGCCAGCGTGGAACTTTGCGGGCGCAGAACTCAATCATGTCGGTGACGATTCGCAGCGCCGGGCGCGGCGGGCAAATCCATTCCTTCTGCGCGATGTACTCTTTGAGCATGTCGTTCTGAATGGTTCCGCCGACGCGCTCCCACGGAATTCCGTTGCGCTCAGCCACCACCAGGTACATCGCGAGCAAAATCGACGCCGAACAATTCACCGTCATCGAGGTGGTGACTCTGTCGAGCGGAATTCGATCGAACAATGTCGCCATGTCGCAAACCGTCGAGACCGCCACACCCTCGCGTCCCACTTCACCGAGCGCCCGTTCGTGGTCGGCGTCGTAGCCCATCAGCGTCGGCATGTCGAACGCGGTGGAAAGCCCGTCCTGGCCCTGGCCGAGCAGGAAGTGGAAGCGCGCGTTGGTGTCCTCGGCAAGGCCGAAGCCGGCGAACTGGCGCATTGTCCAAAACCGTCCGCGATACATCGAGCCGTACACACCGCGTGTGTACGGAAACTCGCCGGGGTTGCCCAGCGCGTCGTCGTACGAGCCGGTTACGTCGTCGGGCGTGTAGAGCGGGTCGAGTTCCATGTCGGACACGGTCGAGAAACGGACCGGGCGCTCTCTGGCCTGCTGGTAGGTCGTCTCGAGCCATTTCTTTTTGTTGCCCACAGTGCGCGACCCTCACCGGTTTTCGAGCACGCTGCCCGCGATTACCAGGCGCTGAATCTCCGACGTTCCTTCGTAAATCTCGGTAATCTTGGCGTCGCGGAAAAAGCGCTCGACTTTGAACTCCTTGGTGTAGCCGTAGCCGCCATGAATCTGGACCGCCTCGGTCGCGGATTTCATCGCGGTTTCAGCGGCGAACAGCTTTGCCATCGCGGATTCTTTGGTGCATGACTCGCCGCGATCTTTCAGCGTGGCGGCGCGATGCGTCAGCAGACGGGCCGCGTCGATCTCGACCGCCATGTCGGCGAGCTTCCACTGAATCGCCTGGTACTGTGCAATCGGCTTGCCGAAGGTCAGGCGTTCATTCGCGTATTTCAACGACGCCTCGAGTGACGCGCGCGCGATTCCGAGCGCTTGAGACGCGATACCGATCCGGCCGCCGTCGAGCGTTTTCATGGCGACCTTGAACCCCTGCCCTTCCTCGAGCAGCAGATTCTCGCGCGGCACGCGCATATCCGAAAAGCTCAACTGCGCGGTATGCGCGCCGTGAATTCCCATTTTGTCTTCGACCCGCGTGACCGCCCATCCGGGGGTATCGGTCTCGACGGCAAACGCGCTGATCCCGCGATGCCCCTTGTCGGGCTGCGTCATCGCAAACACGATCGCCACCTTCGATTGCGGCGCATTGGTAATAAAATTCTTGGTCCCGTTGATCACGTACGAGTCGCCGTCGAGCACCGCGCGCGTCTTCTGACCCGCCGCGTCGGAGCCGGCTTGCGGTTCGGTCAGGGCGAAGCATCCCAGCCACTTGCCGGTCGCCATCTTCGGCAGAAAATGATTTTTTTGCCTGGCGGTGCCCAGCCCCAGAATCGGCCACGACGCGAGCGAGCAGTGCGCCGACATTATAACCGCCGTCGAAGCGCATTCGACCGCGAGTTCCTCGAGCACGAGCGAATAGGCAACGTGGTCGAGGCCCGCGCCGCCATATTGTTCGGGAAGGAATATGCCGAGCATCCCGAGCCGGGCGAGTTCGTCGATCGCTTCGGCAGGATATCGATGCGAGCGGTCAGCCTCGACGCCGATCGGTCCAAGCTTCTCGCGTGCGAAGCGGCGGGCAACGTCGCGGGCGCCGCGTTGCGCTTCAGTGAGTTCGAGATCCATCCCGCTCCATATGTAGCTTAGAGCGATGGGCCGGGTCGATAGAAACGCTCGCCCGTTGGCACGAGCCCGTTGGGCGCCCGTTGGCACGGGAGGCCAGTATTAGGAAAGGAAAACAGGGCGCACTGAACGACTGTTCAGACTGGCCGCTCCGACGACCCGGCGCGGTTTCCGACTTTTGAGCGAGGATTGGTCGCCCTGGATTGCGCTCGTGCGGATGCGGGAGCGGCGGCCGGACTGCCGTTCGATTTGAAGCGGGGCATTTGCAGAGCGTCAAGTTTCCAAAGGACGGGTGTCTGATAGCCGTCCTGGTCTGATAAAGTCGGCTTGGCGGAAGCGTTGTTTAATCCGCGCCAATGCTAGAAATAGGGAGTAGGTTTTGGCGCCGCCACGCCGACGACATCGGGCGACATTCGAGCGTTCGAGGTCGCGTACCGCGCCCATATTGCCATATGCGATCTCGCCGCAGTATACATCGCGAAATCGATCTTGTTGATGAAGGCGTAAACATTGGCTGTTGGTAGCTCATCCAACGTAGTCAGAAGAACGTCCAGGGGCACCCCGGGGTCCATGTGCCCGATGAGCTTGTTCCGCACCTTCCGAAGAGAAGTGTACGCACTTTTGTAAGCAACATCTGCGGCGAGAAGGTTGAGGGGCGCCGGGTCGCCGATCCCTTCGCGTATCATGACTTCACGTAGGCCGTCGATCGAATACGGGTTGACGGTGTCCTTGATGATGCAGTCGGCCATGTTGGCTGCATGCAAAACGAGATCGAGCTTGGCGTGCCGGGTGGATGCCTTTAGGTCCGCATCCGGGTGTAGGTCTTTGAACAAATACATGGCCAAGGTCATCAGAGATTTTGAGCTGTTGTAGCGGTAGAAGCACCCTGCCAAGTCGTCCGACGAGATTTCGTGCACTTGCGCACCTGTGAAGCACAAAAAATTATTGGTGACGCGGAATCCGGATATTTCTTCATCATAGAATTTCTGAAGAATCAGCGTCGCGAGAGCGTTGAATCTCGGCGATATAGTGGGATTGGAAAGTTCGGGCATATTCAGATTAGGGGGCCAAGTCGCGGGGTGCTCCGCAATGAATCGAATCAGCGGTTCGATGGCGGCATCGCGTATCTCTTCGGTGGCAGTGTAGCCTTGAAAGAAGTCTGACTCCTGCTTGTGAGCTAACAGAACGTTTCTGATCTGGCGCTGACGCGCATGGGCCCGGTTGCCAACCAGGTCTTCGAAGGCCATTGCGTTGACGATGATCCGAAACGCCAAGTAACGCCGAACGGCATCATCGGGAGCCAAGTGGATCATGGTGTTGTAGAGAACCGAGCCCTCGTATAGAAACAGTTTTTTCCGTTCGAGGTCAGTCATGCTTCTTCCGATTGCTGTTGTTCAATAATAGATGCGATTTCATCGTTGAATGACGACAAGAACCTGCCGCTCATCTTTACGCACGCGAGGCTTTGACCTCGAAGCGTAGTCCTTCGCGGCGCTGGAGGAAGCTGACGATCTCGAAGAGATTGTCGGCGCGCGGGTTGCCTGCTGGTCCCAGCATTCGCATGAGGCTTTTGGAAGGGATGCGTGTGGCGGCGGCGAGATCGGTAAAGCCCACGGTCGCGTTGATGTAATCGCGCAGGATGGTCTTCGCCGTGGCTACATCGCCGGCCAGCATCGCTTCGACTCCTTCGCGAAGAAGCTCTTTTCGGAACTTGGGATCGCGCTCGACACGAGCGCGAATGGTTTCTTTGAAATCGCGAGTGAGCGGCATGGTGTCTCCGTCTGATTAGGCGCGATGGCGAACGGGTCTTTTGACTCGCCTGACGCTGATTTCAATCCGGCGGCGGCCCACCTGGGCGAGGTCATAGTCCAATTGTATGCCAGCCCAGGTTTCAGCGCTGCTGCCAAACGCTTTGGCAAGCCGCACCGCCATCTCTGGTGAAATACCGCTCTTGCCGTTGAGCAGGTTGTTAAGGGCCTGCCGCGTGACTCCGAGCACCTTGGCGCCCTCGGTCACGGTCAAGCCAAGCGGCTCAAGGCAATCGTGCCGGACGGTCAGGCCGGGATGCGGTGGGTTCTTCATTGCCATGTCTCCATCTCCTTTTCAGTGGTAATCGATCAAATCAACATCGGTGACGTCGCCGTCCTCAAAGCGAAAAATAATGCGCCAGTTGGCGCGGATTGTGACGCTCCAGTAGCCGGCGAGGTCGCCCTTAAGCGGGTGCAACCTGAAGCCAGGCAGGTTCATATCCTCGGGCCGTGCCGCACGGTTCAAAAGTGCCAGCACGCGGGCGATTTTATCGATATGCTCGGCATTCAAGCCGCGGCGGTCGTCATCTGCGTAAAGGCGTTTCAGGCCCCGGTGTCGAAAACGTATGAGCATCTGCGATAGTTGTAAAGTGATAATTGTCGCTTGTCAACTGGTTTTTCTGAAGGCCGAGGAAAGCCGCGCCGGCTACATTTGTGACAAGCACCGGACGATTGCTCTGACCGTGCGACGCGGACACTGTGGCTGCGTTCCAGCGGCGGTGACTAATGTCGGGCGGCGGAGGGAGCGGACGGGACGAGGTGGATTGGACTGGCGGGGCGGGCGCGGAAAGTTCGCACCGTCATCCGATCCGGTGTGGCATCAACCATCACGGCGCCGTCGAGGTCGGTGCGCATCAGGAGGGCGCTCCTTTACACAAGTTCCAGCCGGAGTTGACGGCCCACGGCTATTCCGTCGCCTAACATCGTCGATCCGTCAAAGATTCCTCGATCTGATGGCCAACAGTAACTCTTAAGACGGGACACTACGCCCGCCCTGCCGCTGCCATCAGCCTGCGTGTTTCGTCTTGATGAAGTTCTTCACCATGTTCAACAGATACTGCGTTGGCTCAGGCATTGGATGGCTCTTGCCTCGCGGCGTTTGGCGCTCGTGCGCCTTATATCTGCGAGTGATCTTGTTCCAATCTTCGTGATACATTTCTTGGAACTTTGCTACGAAGTTTTCAGGTCAAGACCCCGTAGGCAAGGCTGCATTGACTGCTTCCAGCTTCTCCGCCTTTTTCAGTACGATTTGGCCTTTCGGTGAATGTTTTCTGCCCACGAACAACCTCCGCTGGCGCGGATTCTACCACGCGCCCGGTTGGAGCTTCTTGTTGGCCGCTGCTGGTCCATGCGTTCCAATTAACGCTTCGACTTCCCCGCAAGGTCTCTGAGAGTTTCGAGGCACGCTGCGTAGTCCGCGAGGTCGCCATAGACCATGTTCCGCTGAAATTCATCGTATCGCTGGCGGTAGGTGGGATCGCTCGCGAGGCTGTCTATGGCCCGTAAGGTCTCGCCTGCGGGGTTCTCACGATATGCCGGGAATTGATTCCCGTAAGCCTCGGCGTCGGCCAGCATGATTGCGTTCAGCAAGGAGGCGACCTCAACCGGATCATAGCGGTCGCGGGCGACATGCAGATCGTAAATGTGGCGCACGAGCGTATCGTCGCGTGCACGGTCGGCATTGGCAAGCTCGGCGCCCACACGCCGGGTCAAGGCGACGAATTTATCCGCTGCTGTCTCGACGATTGAGACGCATGCGATATTGGCGATCTCGGGAGGACGCTGGAAAGCCTCTGCCACGAATGAACTGACTGGCAGATCAATCGCCTGGATTCTAAGCGGCCAAACCGATATCTCGATCTGGATTTCTGGCCGCAGAGCTCCCTCTCCACGCAAAAGCGGATCGTAGGGCAAGCGGTAAATCGTGTAGCGGCTTTCGTTCCGGGATTCCCTGTACGCCGGGTTGTCAGGATCGAAGCGGAACCCCGCTGCCAGAAGCGCTTCGGTGATTGTTTCCCGCAATCGGCGCAATGCGGGGCGTGTCGGTTCAGGGTCGGAGACAATTCTCAAATCGATGTCTTCTGACATCCGGCGAATTATGCGATGAGCCCGGCTTAATGATGTACCGCCGCCGAAAACCAAACGGCACGGTGCTGTGTCGGTCGCGTTTACCGCAGCGAGCGCCCGTACGACGCGGAAGTCTTTTTCCACGAGCGCCGCGCTTGGCAATCCGAAGTGCGCCTGGACTTCCAGCAGATCCTGCAGCGTGATTTCATCGCTCAAGGATGAGTTCCGTGTTCCCGTCTCGGAGCTGGCGCGAAAAACGCCCTTTCACGCGGACAACAGGGTTGACCGGCACCTGGGTTGACCGGCCTTCGTTATAAGCGCGCTCGGCTTCGGTCGGCTCCCACGCGACGCCAAGCTTGGTGAGTGCTTGGCGTGCTGCGCCGATGAACCCGGTTTGACTGTACAGAATCGGCTTACCGGAGAGCCGAGAGATCGTCGCGCGGCCATAAACGCCGTAGCCGAGGCGGACGAGACGATCGTCGCGCACGAGACTGCGCAGGGCGCGTAGAACCTGGTCTTCACCACCGAGGTCGGTGAACTCACGAGGGAGGAACACATCGTCGCGTTTTCGAGCGATCCGTGTCTTCACTCTTTCGAGCAGTGTCTTGCGCTGTGCCATGACGTGCCCCTACAAAAACCCGACACTCATCATATGCAAAAACCCGACAACTTGCAAGGCTTAGTTTGTTAGATTCCTCTTGGTTCCTGGGGCTTTTTCTTTAGTCGAGCCATAACCCTGAACTGCTAAAGCCTACTATGCTTCATGGGCCTGAATCGGCGGTGGGCGACTACGGGACGAGGTGGATTGGAGCGGCGCCGGGGGCGCGGAAAGTTCGCACCGTCATCCGATCCCGTGTCGCATCAACCATCACGGCGCCGTCGAGGTCGGTGCGCATCAGGACGGCGCCCGCTTCCACGTAGCGTTCGACAACCACGGCCGACGGAAAATGAAAATGATTCAAATATCCGTCCGAGATGACCACAGCCTCCGGATGCACGGCGGCGATGAAGGCCGGCGTTGAGGAACTAGCGCTGCCATGATGCGGCACCTTGAGCATCGTCGCGTGAAGATCGCCGCGGTTCTCGACCATCGCGTGCTCGCCGGCCGATTCGAGGTCGCCGGTGAACAGCAATGACGAGCTTCCGAAACTGAATCGCAACACCATCGAGCTGTTGTTATGCGTCCTCGCGGCGCCGGTGCTCCCGTTGAGCGACGAAATCGCAACGCCGCCGATCGCCGCGACCGGCGCCGTATCGCCCACCTGCACCATCGGAATTCCGGCGCGCGCGAGGTCGTCCATCAGGCGTGCGTAGCTCACGTCGCGGCTCGCAACTCCCGTGGTCCAGAACGCCCGTGGCGCGAAGTTCATGGCGATAAAATCCAGACCGCCGAAATGGTCGAGGTCGGGATGGCTCAGCGCAAGGTAATCGACGCGCATGATTTTTTGCGACCATAAATATGCCGCGACAATCCGCTCACCCGTGTCGTAGCCGCCGTAGGAGCTGCCGCCATCGATCACCATCACGCGCGAGCCGGGAAATCGCACCACCGCGCCGTCGCCCTCGCCCACCGACAGGAACGTCACGCGCAGATCGGGATTGAAGAAGCGGTCGTAGGTCCAGCATCCCGCGTCAACTATCAGCACGAGCGCCAGCGCAATGGCGCATCGCGCATGCCATCCGAATCCGGGCTTGGCCGCAGGGTCGTTCAGAACGTCCTCGCGAGTCCCCTCGTCGAGCGATCGCTTTCCGGTTATCGCCGCGGCAAGCGGAGCGAGCAACCAAATCATCAGCAGCCCATAGGCGATTGCGAGTTCGAGAATCGTCGGCGTGAAGATACGGAACCATGCCAACGGCCAATCGACGAACCAGGCTGCCAGCCAGTTGCCGGCCGCAAGCGCGTGCGCGCCGAATAGCAGGATCGGGCGCGCGGCCGGCTCCGAAAAGAAACTCAATGCGGCGGCAACCAGACCGCTGATCGTGGCGCCGAATGCCATGATCGGCACCACCACGGCGTTTGCGACCAGGCCGACAACCGCAAACTGGTTGAAGTGGTACGCGGTGAGAGGAGCCGTCCCGACCATCGCCCAGAAGGACACCGCGAGATAGCCGGCAAGGGCTTCCAGAAATCGCCATCGTGGCGACGAGGGTTCGCCGGGAAGCATCCCGATGCGTTTGCGGCGCGCGAACCAGGCGGCAGACCGGCGCATCCCGAGCAGGATCACAATCACCGACGCAAACGAGAGCTGAAACCCGATGTCCGCGGTCGAACCGGGAAGCGCGACGCAAATCACGATCGCAGCAAGGGCCAACGACGCGATCGCTTCGCGAGAACGGTCGATCGCCACGGCCAGCATATACGCGAGCACCATCACCAGCGCCCGCATCGTGGACACGTGATGCCCCGCGATCGACGCGTACCCGCATACCGCCAGCATAGCGGCGATCGCGGCCACCTTGTTCGCGTAACCGCGGTTTGCCAGCCCCGGGAACAGCATCATCGCAAGCCGCACCACGGCGAAGATCGCGGCCGCCATGATGCTCAAGTGCAGTCCTGAGATAACCAGCAAATGGGCCATCCCGGTGCGCGCGAATGTATTGCGAAGCGGCTCGCCGATTTCGCCGCGATCGCCGATCACGAGCGCGCGCATCTCGGCGTTTTCAGGATAAGCAAGGTTCCGATCGAAGAACTCGCCGATCTGAGTTCTTATCGCTTCAATCCGGCTCGACGGAAAGCTCGAACGATGCCCGATGATTTGAAATCCCACCGAACCGAGCGATCCCTTCGGCGCGGTCATCGTCGCGTCAATGCCGTCGCGCGCCATCTGTCCCGCGTAGTCGAATTCGCCGGGATTCCCGTAGTTGCGGGGAAAATGAATTCGCGCGCTCAGCCTGATTTCGTCGCCCAGCTTGAAACCCCCGCCACCGAGCACCGCGATTCGGACATTGCCGCCGGACGGCAGCATAGCGCCGCCATGCTCGGCGGCTCGCTCGACCGTGATGTACAGCCGATCGCCATAAGCTTCGCGCTCGATCTCGCGATACAGGCGTCCTTCGATCGTAACGCGCGAACCGTCCGCCATCGTGGCGATGCCATGTGACTCGCGCGGCGGATCGAGCACGTTCGCAACGGCCACTGTCGCGGCCAGTGCAAGAGCAACGTACGCCGCCGCAAGGCCGAGCGTGGGTCGGGCAGCGAGAAACGCGCCGAGCGCGAATACGCCGAGCGCCAGCGCAAGCCATAGTGGAATCGCGATGTGAAGATTGCCAAGCGCATCTCCCGCGGCTACGGAGATTGCGACCGCGTAGATCGGCGCAATCCGTTCAAGCAGGCTGAATGCCGGGATCGGAGGTAAAATCTCGCTGGGCCTGATCGAGTGCAGTCCGACAGGCCGCAATGCGGCGCGTTTTGCGGAAAGTGCTCCCGCAGCGATAGCTAGGCACTCCTTTGCGCATCAGCGGCGGCGTGAGGTCGATGTTGACTTGAAGATTATGCGCCGACACAAGCAAGTAGCGCGACCGACGATGTGTGCTCTGGGGAACTTTCGCGTCAATCGCGGGCGGGTGCGTGATTGGCTCGCGCGCCGGCGTTATTGGCGGGAATGGCGGATGAAGCGAGTGGAAGAGGCGGTTGGTCGGCGGATTCTTCGACGTCGAGCAGCGCAGTCATTTCGTCGAGATGCCGGCGAATCTCGGCGGCAAGTTCGCGATTGAGTCCCTTCACCGCCGCAATCTCGTCGGTGGTCGCCTCGCGAATCCGTTTGAGACTCCCGAAATGACGGAGCATCGCGCGCCGCCGGACCGGGCCGACGCCGTCGATATCGTCGAGGACCGAGCGCAGCCGTGCGCGGCGCCTTAGTTCGCGGTTGTAGGCGATCGCGAATCGATGCGCCTCGTCGCGAATCCTCACGAGCAGGAACAGCGCGGTCGAATTTTTCGGCAGGACGATCGGATCCTTGCGCCTGGGAACGAAGACGCGCTCCTCGGATTTCGTCACTTCTTTTTCGCGCCGGTCGTTCAGAACATGCTGCTTGGCCAGCGACACGCAATCGATGTGATCGGCAAGCTTGAACTCGCGGATCACTTCGAGCGCGACGTTCAGTTGTCCCTTGCCGCCGTCGATGACCCACAAGTCCGGGTATTCGTTTTCGCGCACCGCGCGTTCGAGCCGGCGCTTCAAGACTTCGTACATGCCGGCGAAGTCATCCTGGCCTTCGAAACTGCGAATCCGGTACCGGCGGTAGAGATTCTTTTGCGGCTCGCCTTCGTCGAAAGTCACCTGCGACCCGACCACCATCGAGCCCTGCAGATTCGAGATGTCGTAGCATTCCATCCGCTTGGGCGTGTTGCGCAGACCCAGCTTGGCGCGCAGGTCCTCGAGCATCCGCTCGCGGGTTTTTTCGTTGTCGCGCCGCGAGGCAAAGCTTTGGCGCGCGTTGTCCATCGCCATTTCCAGCAGACGGAGCTTCTCGCCACGCTGCGGCTGAAACACTTCGCATTTCTTGCCGCGCCGCTCTGAGAGCAGCTCTGCGCGCACGGCGGCATCCTCCAACTCGACCGGCACGATCACTTCGTCGGGGATATTGCGCGCGCCCGAGTAATACTGAGTCAGCAGATCGGAAAGAATTTCGTGAACCGGAAATTCCAGGTCCTGAAAGCTCCATCCCTGGGTGCTGGTCAGCTTTCCGCCGCGGACGATCAGGACGATCGCCTCGATGAAGCCGCCCTCGCGGTAGATTCCGAACACGTCCTCGTCGATTCCCCAGTGATGCAGGACGGTTTGCCGCTCGACGGTTTTTTCGATCGCGCGCACGCGATCGCGGACCCGCGCAGCCTGCTCGAACTCGAGGCGCGACGCGTGATCCTTCATCAGGTCGCGCATCTCGCGGAGCAGCTCGAGATTTTTTCCTTCGAGCAGCATCTGCGCCGCGTGCAAATGGCGGCCATACTCTTCGCGATCGACCGGCAAACAGCACGGCCCGAGGCACCGCTTGATCTGATATTCGAGGCACGGCCGCGAGCGGTTGCGGAACACCGCGTCGGTGCAGGTGCGCAGCGGAAAGACTTTGCGGATGACGTCGATCGTCTCGCGCAGTCCGTCGGCCGAACCGAACGGCCCGAAGTAGCGGCCGCCGTCCTTGACGATCTTGCGCGTGACCGTGATTCGCGGCCATGCGTGATTGGTGATCTTCGCGCTCAGGTACGATTTGTCGTCCTTGAGGCGGATATTGTACCTGGGCCGGTACTGTTTGATCAGATTGTTTTCGAGGATCAGCGCCTCCTTCTCGCTCGCCGTGACTATCGTGTCGAAGTCGCGCACCCGCCGCATCAGGAACCGAACCTGGAAGCGTCCGTCGCCACCCTCGCGGAAATATGCGCGCACGCGGGAGCGCAGCGACTTGGCCTTGCCGACGTAAAGTACCTTGCCGGCGCGATCGCGAAGCAGATAGACGCCCGGCTCGGTCGAGGCAGCCTCCAGCTTTTGGTCGATAGAGACCGATTCGTCCCGGACTGCGCGCGAATCGGAGGCCGCGGCCTGCCCGGTCTGCGCGGGCGCGTCCTTGGGATAATCGATCAGCGAGCCGTAATCCGGGCCGGTCGGCTCGCCGCCAGCGGGTTCAGGCGGAGTTTCGTTTGCACCGCGCTTTTCGTTTCGATCTTCCGGGCTCATCGTCGCGGCTATTATATCAATGGGGGCGCCAAGTATCCGCTGTCTTCCGAAAAGTTGCGGTCCCCCGCTTCGAGTGTCTCTCACCGGCGGCCTGGCAACCGTTACCCGCTTCAAGTCGGGGTCTGCTACTTAGCTCGATGCGTGTCACGCGCGTTGCGTGCCATCGTAATCTTTTAAGCAGAGGAAATCTGAAATGGGCAGGCTTGACGGCAAAGTGGCGGTTATCACGGGCGCGGCGAGCGGAATCGGGCGCGCCACGGCAATCAAGTTCGCGGGCGAAGGCGCGGCGGTTGTGATCGCGGACCTCAACGACGAAGGCGGCGAAGCCGCGGTCCGCGATTGCAAGGAGAACGCCGGGCGCGCGGTCTTCCAGAAGACCGACGTCTGTGCCGAAGCGGAAATCAAGGCGCTCATCGCGCGCGCCATCAAGGAATTCGGCCGGCTCGATATCATGTACAACAACGCCGGGATCGGCGGCGCGGTCGGATCGCTCGAACAAATTTCCGTCGAGGACTGGGACAAGAGTCAGGCGGTGCTGTTGCGCGGCGTGTTCCTGGGAATGAAGCATGCGGCGCCCGAGCTGCGAAAAGCAGGCGGTGGTTCGATAATCTCGACCGCGTCGATCGCGGGCATCCGCGGCGTCGCCGGACTACACGCCTACTGCGCGGCGAAGGCCGCCGTGGTGAACCTGACGCGCTCGGCAGCGTTGGAATTCGCCAAGGATAAAATCCGGGTCAATTGCATCTGCCCCGGCATAATCAATACGCCGATCCTGCATCGCAATCTGCCCGGTATGAAAGAGGCGATGGAACAATGGATGGCGAAGGGTCAGCCGATTCCGCGCGCGGGCCAGCCGGAGGACATCGCCGGGATGGCGCTCTACCTCGCCAGCGACGATTCAGAATTCGTCACCGGGCAGGCGATGATCGTGGACGGCGGACTGACGGTCGGCAGCCAGTTCGTCGACGCGGGGGGAGCCGGCATGCCGTCGGCGATCCCGCCGGCCGGCTTCATGGGCCCATCGTTCCAGGGTTGACAGGTCTGCCCCGGTGCTGCGCCTGTCACACGGAAAAACGAGGCGCGTCCGAGTGGATGCGCCTCGTTGTCTGTTGAGCCGGCGAAGGTTACGGCTTTTGCTTTTGTTCAGATGCGCGGGTAGCCGGGTAATCGCGCCTGCATCGCATTGGGATACTCGAGCGGCAACGCGCTCGCCTTGTTGAGCGCCGCGAGTTCTGCGGCCTCGAGCCGAAATCCGATCGCGCCCAGGTTCTGTTCGTTCTGCTCTTCGGTTCGCGCGCCGTAAATCACCGAGCTGACACCGGGCTGCTGATTCACCCACGCCAGAGCGACCTGCGAGATGGCACGGCCTCGTTCCTTCGCGATGTGCTCGACTGCTTCAAGGGTCGAGTAGTTTCGCTTGTCGGCGAGCCGATTCCAGAGATCCATCCTGGCCAGGCGGCTGTCCTCGGGCGGGCGCTGTCCAGAACGATACTTGCCGGTCAGAAATCCACCGCCGAGCGGACTCCACGGAATCACGCCGACGCTCTCATAGCGGCACAACGGCAGGAGTTCACGCTCGATCTCGCGCGAAATGAGGCTGTATTGGGGCTGCAGGCAGTCAAACCGCGCGAAATCGTGTTTATCGCTGACCCACAGACTCTTCATCAGTTGCCACGCCGTAAAATTCGATGCTCCGATATATCTGGCTTTGCCTTGACGCACGAGGTCGTCGAGTGCGCGCATCGTCTCTTCTATCGGCGTTTCGAAGTCCCACGAATGCACCTGGTAAAGATCGATGTAATCCATCTTCAGCCGGCGCAGACTGGCTTCGACCTCCGACATGATATGCCCGCGCGAGAGTCCAATTTGATTCGGCGCCACCGTCTTGCCCATGAAAACATTCGCGTTGAAGCGAACTTTTGTCGCGACAATCAAATCTTTTCGGCGCTCGCCGATAATTCGCCCGAGAATCTCCTCCGACGCGCCCGCCGCATAGACGTTCGCGGTGTCGACGAAATTACCGCCAGCCTCGATGAACCGGTCGAGAATTTTTCCCGCCGTAGCTTCATCTGTTTCGCGTCCAAACGTCATGCCGCCAAGGCAAAGTTCCGAAACTTTGAGTCCGGTACCACCCAATCGCCGATATTCCATGGCTTTTTCGAATCCTCCGCAACCGAGTCTAGTCCGACCATTGACGCGTGCAAATCAAAGCGTTTCGACTTTGAATAATCGCTGAAATGAATCGTCTCAATAAATGGGTGCATACGGCTCTCGCACCCATCCGGTTGAATGTTCCTCCCAAACAACCGGATTCCGTCCGCAGTGTAAGCGGACGGGTCGCTACGAACAGGCGGGCATTGGAGAGTCCCCCCCCTCTTCACATGCCCGCCATTTTTTTATTTCACCAATCTCCATCGTCGCCAGCATCGGGCATTGCACTCGGGCGAGCTGAGATCAACTCGTAAATTTCGTTCGCAAATAGCGCTTTAACCTTGACAGCGCGCGATTGCGTCGTCATAGCTCATAGCTTGATGTTCTCGCGGTGGCTCAGATGGCTGGTGGTCGCGCCGGCTGTATTGTTCGTCTTCGGAGCAATTATGCTCAGTTGCGGCGGCGGCGGAGGAGGGCCTTCGCCAACCCCCGGTCCTGGCTTTGCCCTCGATTCCATGACGATCGCAAATGGTCCCCCGGTCTCGCCCACGTTCACCCCCGCGCCGGTAGGGTCGCCCACACACACACCGAGTCGACCGACCCCCACGTTGACGCCGCGTCCCGCAGCAACCAGCACCAACGTGTCGAGCACCGGCCCGAATGCCGTACCGACCGGCGGGACGGTCGCATTCAACGTAATCGGTACATACATCAAGGGATCGAAAGTCCAGTACGAGGACATCACGGCGGGACCGACCACATTGTGGACCTCCAACAACCCCAATTCCTTCCAAGGGCCCTCATCACCCGGGGCTTTGGGCGGCATCTACACGACGGGACTTGCGGGATGCGCCTGCATCCTCGCGAGCAATTCTGGAGTGTCCAGTCAGCAGGTTGGCATCGGCGTTTACCAGGACGTCAACGCCTGCGGCCCCCCGGCCCCCCCGTCTTGCGCGTGCCCGGCGGGCGGCGGGACCATGTTTTTGTGCCCGCCTCCTCTCCCGACCGCGACGGCGACGCCGAAAGGCGGCTTAGAGCCGGCGGCTTCGGGTACGCCTGCGCGATCGGCGCGCAGTGCGGGCGTTCTGATGTGGACTTTCGATCCGGGCGCGGAGTTGCGCGGGCGAATCGCGGCCGGCGCCGACGGCTCGATATATTTCATCACCCGTGACGGCGTGATGCACGGGCTGAATTCCGCCGGCAAGGAAGTCATGCGTCGCGATGCCGACGGTCTGTCGCCGGCAGTGTTGCCCGACGGGACCGTGGTCGCGATGTCGTCCAGGTCGGAGCTTGCGGCAATCGGTCCCGACGGCGCCACGCTCTGGCGTCTCGAAATCGGCGAGAGCGCGGGACCGCTGGCCGCGACGGACCGCGCGATTTACGCATCCGCGGGCGCCGACCTCGTGTCTGTCAGCACCTCCGGCTCTCTCAATTGGCGCGTGAGCGTCGGACCAGTGACTACCGCCGCGACGACTCCGGACGGAGTCGTGGTGGGAACCTCGCGCGGCACGGTCATTGCGCTTGCGTCAGACGGCGCCGTGGTCTGGACATTTGAGCCTGATGGCGGATTTTCGGGATCGGTCGCGTATGCCGACGATGTCGTCTATGCGGGCTCGGGCGGCGGCGGCGTGTATGCGATCGATTTGCGGACCGGCAATCCGATCTGGCACGTCAACTCCGCGCATGCGGTAACCACGGGACCGGCGGTCGCTCCGTCGGGAACAATCTTCGTCGGCTCCGATACGATCTACGGTGTCTCCGCCGACGGGCAGCTACGATGGAAAGATCCGACCCTGAAACCGGGCGCGGCGGGACTGTTCGCGCTTGGCTACGACAGCGTGTTCGACGCGGCGACGGGCGACGTGGGCGCGGTGCTCACCGGCGACGGCAGCTACGTCTGGACGTCGCGAAGCTTCGGCAAGATCGCGACGGCCGCATCGTCGGCGTCGGGGATGCTGTACGTCGGAACCTCGAGCGGGCGCATCTTCGCCGTCAGATAAAATTTTTTCATTTTTTCACTCTTTCCCTCTTTGTTTTTCGTTGTTCCCCGGCGCTGTCTTAACTCGGGGCCGAGTGTCTGAGTTTGAAAACAGTGGCTTAATTTCGGCGGAAATAGACACTCGCGCGGCGATTTGGTACAAGGGAGCGCCGGCTGGGTTTGCCCCCCCTTTTCCAGTCGGCATCGGGCTGGCGTGCTATCGCGCTGGCCCGTACTTTTTCAGCGTACTTCTCTTTTCCCGGGCCGCTTGACCGGGCGCGCTGAAAAAGCGTGACTGTAAGTATGAGCGCCATCGACATCATCAAGCGCCGCCTCAAGGAACACCGTATCCCCGAGACTCCCGAAGAGGTCGGACAAAAGAAAAAGCGCCCGCGCGAAGTGGCGTTCATGGACGTGAACCTGTGCTTCCCGTGCGGCAAATGCCCCGAGTTCTGCCCGGTGCAATGCATCGAGCACCTGGCGCCCGGCTCGGTTCCGGGCCGCGGCGTGCAGCCGGTGCAGAACCGCTTTCAGGAATGCATCGGATGCTACATCTGCGTCGAAGTATGTGCGCTGCTCACGGACTACGACGCGGTCAGGATGTACGACACCAACCTGGTCGAGGAAATGTTGGGCGTTAAGATCACGGACACGCCTGCGCCAGAGCCGATTCCCGCGCAGCCTTACGAGGAATATTTTTCAGAAGGCGGACAGCATCGGCATCTCGGGAAAGGATCGCGCATCCGCGAGAAGATGAACGCCGAGGAGCGCGCGATTTTCGCGCGCGAGCGCGTCCGCGGCTGAGCGACCACTTAATTGTAGCCCTTAAAGAATGTGAACGCGGCGACCTACTTGCGCGGGGCGCGCCAGACTTCGGGCTTCTGGCCGGTCGTCATCTCGGGCAGCGAGGTCAACTCGACGCGATCGGGCGTTATCAGCATCAGGCCGAAGTCCTTCGACTCGGGACCACCGGGCCAGAACTGCGCGAGATCGTAATCGAATATCTTGCCATTCCAGATTCGCTTTTTTTCAGCCAAATCCTCAACGAACTTAGCTTTGCCTGTGACCGTCAGATGAACCATCTCGGCGCCGATCTGGTAGAAGAGTTCAACCCGGGGGTTCCTGGCGATATGGCGGGCTTTCGCCGACGTGCGCCCCGTTGCGATCCACACACGATTGCCCTCGAAGGCGGGATGCACGACGCGGACCTTGGGCTGGTTTCCGTCGGCGGTCGCGAGATACGCCCAGGTCGCCTTGGCGGCGGCTGCGTGGGCCTTGTCCCAAAATGTTGAATCGCTCATCCAAAAAAATACCTCCGCAATCTTTTCCTAACACGGCCCGGCACGGGTTTGACACCGTGAACATCCCCAATTAGTTTGAAAGTTGCGCACGGAGCAGCGCAATGGAACGCCACGCCCGACGCGCGCAGGTGCTGCGCCACGCCAAGCGCATCTTTGCCCGCAAGGGATATCACAGGACCAATGTCGCGGACATCATTGCCCGCGCCCGCATCGCACGCGGCACGTTCTACCTCTATTTCGAGAGCAAGAAGGACCTCTTCGAGGAATTGCTCGAGCAGGTCCTGGGCGAGCTGACGGATAGGATTCAGCGTATCCGGCCGGGACCGGGAGAGGCGGACCCCGTCGATCAATTGCGCGCGAACCTGACGCGGGTATTGCGCTACGTGCTGGCCGAGCGCGAACTCACCGACATCCTGCTCAACCATTCGAGCGGCTTCGACCGCGAGATCGACGACAAGATCCGGGATTTCTATGACCGGATCGCGGCGCTGATCAAGCGGTCGCTCGATCTCGGAATCGAGATGAACCTGGTGCGCAACTCGGACACGCGCGCGGTCTCGTACGCAATCCTGGGCGGAATCAAGGAAGTGGTTGGGATGCTCTCGCGCAGCGACGAGCCCGACATCGCCGCGCTGGTCGAGGAAATACTCGGCTTCGGCCTGAGGGGAGTCGCGCGTCCCGAGTTATTTGAAGTTCGTGCGAGCGCGAGGTGACCGCGAAAGCTCTTTTTTGATCTTGCGCCGGAAGAATTCGAACGCATCCTTCGCGAGCGCGAGTGAGCTGCGCCCTGACCCGCCCCGGTCGCCCAAGCGATCGCCGCGCACTTACGGCCCGGTCGCGCTCCCCGGGGCGCAGACGGCCCAGGCCGTTACGTTGGTGCAGTTTCCAACAAAACACACCGCAGCGGTCACTTCAGGCACTGCCACGCTTACGTCCCACGCATTCCCCGTTTCGCTTGGAGCGGACTGAATAACTTGCAATGGTTGGGCAAGAACCGGCTGTACAGGAAGCAGCGGCCCCGCCGTCGATGATGGAACGGGCGGCACTGGCGATGGTGGCACTGGCGTCGGCGACGGCACCGGTAGCGGAGCCAGATTGAATCCACCGCCAAGGACAACGTCGCCGGTTGGACATTGCGCTTCCACCTGGACCGATCCGGCCTGGACTGATCCGGCGGCAAGCGGACATGGAGTTGTCAGGGCCACGTCGCATCCGCATGCGCAGACCTCTTGCGTTTGAGACACGATCTGCGTTTGTACCGAGTCAGACGAACCCGCCGGGTCCGCGCTGTTCCAACTAATCAGGGTCTCGTTCGCCCTGCACGGGCCGTCCGTCGGGATGAGCCGGATGGTTCCGGTCTTCTTGTTTTCGCACCCATAGTACACCGACTGCGCCTGAGCCGTCGTGGCGGCGGCGATGCTCGCTCCAAGTGAGAGCACGGCGGCAAAGAGCAGTTGGCGGAAAATTACCGTTGATGTCGATTTCGTGTGCCGCATACGCCACCTCGCGTCATCGGAAAATTGCGGGCAACTTGCAGGCGCTTGGGAATCCCTATAACTCTCCTAATCCGGAATTTCCATTTTGAATCCTGATTCGGACTAGCACCAACGCCAGGCGGCTTGCAAACGCGAAGTTCGAGCCCGGTTTTGTGCCGCCCGCGTTAAGGTGACGCTGGAATACTTACCCGCCGGATGGTTACATTTGAATGATGGTTGACTTGTTCAGCATTCGCCACGACCGTAGCCCGCGGCCAACTCGCGGCGACCGCCGGCCGTCGGTCAGCGTAATCTCGGATGAATTGTTGGTCGGCGAATATCCCAGTCAGGCTGATATCGGCTGGTTGAAGGATACCTACGGGATTACCGCGGTTCACAATCTCCAGGACGACGACGATCTGCGCCTAAATGGCTTGGACGACGGACGACTGAGCGCGGAGTACACAGCGCATGGGATCGACTATGTGCGCACGCCCATCCAGGATGGCAGCGCAGACGCGATGGCCGAGCGGCTCGAAGCTGCGCTCCACGATCTTCGCGATCTGGTCGGTTCTGGTTCCCGCGTCTATCTCCATTGCAACGCCGGGATGAACCGCGCACCCACCCTTGCGATTGCGTTCCTGCGTGCTTATCGGCAAATGTCACTCGAAGAGGCGATGATGCTCGTCAAAAAACAGCGCGCATGCGGACCGTTCATGACGGTCCTCGAAGAGTACTTCGGGCCGCGCGATTACAAGCCGGAAAAATGACTTGAGCTCATCAGGCGCAGCCGGAAGTTTGCCGCGGCCGATCCCGAGGCAGAAATTTCTCACGGCCTGCGCGTGGGGCGTGCATTTATACACCGCTTTGGGCGCGGCGCTCGGCCTGCTCGCGATCTACTTCGCCTCGCAACGCGACTTCCGCGCGTCGTTCCTCGCAATGGGCGCGGCGACGATTATCGATTCCAGCGACGGTCCCCTCGCCCGCTGGCTGATGGTCAAGACTCGCGTGCCGACTTTCGACGGCGCGCTGCTCGACAACATCGTGGACTACCTCACCTACACCGTAGCGCCGGTGTTTCTGATGCTGGAGGCCGGGATCATACCGGGTTCGCGATGGGGTTTGGGGCTGGCGTGTCTCGTCATGCTCGCAAGCGTTTACGGATTCTGCCGGACGCAAGCCAAAACGGAAGACAATTACTTCCTCGGCTTCCCGAACTATTGGAACCTGGTCGCGTTTTATCTTTTCTGTCTCGGCGCCGGCACCGCCTTCAACGTTGCCGTACTGCTGCTCCTCGCCGTGATGGTGTTCATGCCGCTCAAGTTCATTTATCCAAATCGAACCGTTCCGCTCCGCCCGGTCACGCTCACGCTTGGAATAATCTGGGCGTTTGTGACGGTCGCGGCGGTTCTGATGTTGCCGGCTGTGAATCCCATTATGTTGTGGGCCGGGCTGAGTTTCATCGCTTACTACCTCATTGCGTCGTTCGCGCTTCAGGCGCGCGCCGCGCTCAAGTCCAATCGCAGCCGCGTCGATCTGAATGGCTGAATCCGGGCTTCATAGCGCAACCGCCGCCTCCGAGTCATGGCTCGAGGTGATCGATTCCGATTCTCCCGTGCTCCTGATTACGCCGCACGGCGGCCGCGCCGAGCCACGCACGCGCTCGCTGTCCAATCCCAAGGTCAACGACCTTCATACCGCCGACATCACGCGCGGACTTGCGGCGCGACTTGGCGCGTCGGCGCTGATCAACGTCGCGATGGATCGCAACCGGCTCGACTGCAACCGTCTCTCGCAAATAATCGAACGCGCGCCGTGGCTGCTCGAAATGATCGCGGATCGGGTCGGCGCAATCGTCGCGCGTCATGGCCGCGTCACGGTGCTGCTCATCCACGGATGGAACATTATCGAGCCGCGCCTCGATTTCGGACTCGGACTGCGGAATTCAGGCGGCGAACTGCGGCCGCCCGGTTCCGCTTGCGTCTCGGCCAGCGACGATTTCATCAACGGCCCTCTCGCCGGACTCGCCGACCGCCTGCATCATCATGGAATCAAGCCGACCTATGGCATGCGTTACCCGGGCGGCGGCCTCCAGAACCTGTTGCAGGCATTCACCGCGCGTCATCGCCAAAGTTCGAACGCGCCGCTCAGATCGATTTCCGAAACTGCCATGAACGGTGTCGTCGATGCGGCCCAACTCGAACTGTCTGTCTCGATCAGGATGCCCGGCGAGTTGCGCGCCCGATGCGAAGACGCCATCGCCCAAGTCTTCTCGGCAAACGGCGCTGATTGGCACGCCCCGCGCGCACCTCTCGTTGTAAATCGCGCGCCGCGCCCCCCGGTCGCCAGATCCGAAATCGGCGCGGCCGCCACGGTTGCGGCGTCCGGACGCGTCGGGATCGAATTCTACGACCCGGCGGCGCGTATCGGCGCGATGGCGAGCTTCGACGTCGGCGGCGCCGCCGTGGGCGCGCGAATCATGATGCTGTTCGATCGCCATCGCGCGGCATTATTTACCGCCGAAGGCCGGCCGACACGTTCCAGCAGCGCCGTCACTCACGGTCCGCTCTCGCTCGGGCGCGAGGGCGAATCGATCGTGCTCGCGTTCCGCGGACCCGCCGTGATCGTGCCCGACGCTACCGCGTATCTGAGCATCGAACGCGCGCTGGCCTCGGGGCGGCTGGACGGCGACACCGAAGTTAACGCGCGTTTCGAAATCGATCATGCCGGCGGTGAGTTCGACTTCGATCGGATTCTGTCCGCGCCCGGCGCCGCGCAGGACCGCGCGTCGTCGAGCGCCTCATTCGGGCGAATTGCGGGACAGGTTTGCATCGACGGCGCCGCACGGACCGTGAACGGGTTTGCGCGCGCAGGAATGTCGTTCACCGGACTGGGGCCGGATAAATTCACCGCGCGCCGGATGATTTGGGCGTGTTTCGAAGATAAGGAGGCGCCGCGTGCGCTCGAAGCCCGCTCGATCGCGGCAGGCGACGGGCCGCCAGGCCGCAGCGCCAGGATTCTCGGCGCGGGCGGATGGTCGCCGTGCGAGCTACGCGATCTCACGATAGAGACGCCGTCGGTCGAGCAACCGCCGCATCGTATTTTCGCATCGTTAACGCGCCCGGATGGGTCGTCATGCGAAGTCGAGGGCAGCGTCGAATGCTTTATTCCGCTGTCGCGCCCCGGGCCCGGGAATTCGCGCATCTACACATCGCTCGGGTTCGCGAGGTTTCGCAGCGGCGCCCATCGCGGGGCCGGGATGTTTGAATATTCGCGCGTCGCCGGCTCGGTGCTGACCGACGACGACGAGAGCAACGAATACGATTCCGATACTGATTGAGGTCGGCTTAGAAGGAGGAAAGGAGAATGCACGAAATCGGACTGTTCGAGGCGATGTACTCGGCGCGGGCGATTCGACGCTTCAAGCCCGACCCCGTTCCCGAAGAAGTAATCACAAAAGTTCTCGACGCGGCGATTCGTGCGCCGTCGGCAGGCAATTCGCAAAACTGGGCGTTTCTCGTCGTGCGCGATCAGGAACAGCGCGGAAAGTTGGCCGAAATCTACAGAAAAGCATCTGACGCGGTCGGCTCCTTCTACGCCGCGCGCGGCCGTCCCGCCCATATGACCGACGAGCAGTTTCGTCGATTCGTATCGTCCGGAATGTATCTCTGGGATCATATAGGCGAAGCCCCCGTGCTGCTGGTGGCTTGCCTGAAGCAGGAGCCGCTGCCGCCTCCTGATGCCCTGCCGGCCGCAGCGGTCACTGCATTCTATGCTGCGATGCCGCATCTTGCGCGGATCAGCGGCGCAAGCATTTATCCGGCCGTGCAGAACATAATCCTCGCGTGTCGCGCGCTCGGGCTGGGCACCGTCATGACGACCAATCACATTCTCTATGAGCACGAAGTAAAAGAGGTCTTAGGCCTGCCGACTGATGTTGAGACCTACACGCTCATGCCCATCGGGTATCCGCACAACAAGTTCGGACCGGTGAGCCGCCGCCCCGTGAGCGAGGTCGCGTACGCTGATCGATGGGGCAATTCGTGGCGGGGATAAGGCTGGCTTTACAAGTCATCGCACGCCCCTTCAAAGCCTAGTTTCAGCCGCAGGTTGAGCCCCATCGCCGCATCGTAACGCCGCGAAGCGTCGAGGACCGGCGAGCGGCGCCGGTCGCCCCATTCTCTTATGTCCCCACTGAGTTAGGGTTACTTGACAATTAGGGTATCACTAATTATATTGTTACTTGAGATGGGCCTGAGGGAAGAAAAGAAGGCGCGCCAGCGGCGCGAGATTATGGACCAGGCGGTCGCGCTGTTCCGCAAGCGCGGCTACGATCAGACGCGCGTACAGGACATCATCGCGCGGCTTCGCATCAGCGAGGCCACGTTCTTCAACTACTTTCCCACCAAGGACGCGATCCTGCAGGAGTTCGCGCTGGACCAGGTCGAGCAATTCATCGCATTGCTCAAGCACGAGATGGGCGTGCGCGGCCGAAGCGTACCCGACCGCCTGCGCGAGCTGATGCGCGTGATTGCGCAGGTCGGGTCCCAGGATCGCAAGTTCATGGCGGTGGTGACCACGCGTTCCAATCTCTTCAGCGCCACCGGAGAGATCCGGAACAGGGAGTTCAAGATGTACGAGCTGCTCGCCGAGCTGTTTGCCGAGGGACAGGCGCGCGGCGAGATTCGCGACGACGTCGAGCCGATGCAATTGGCTGAGATTCTGACCGGGATTTATACCTTGACCGGCAACAACTGGCTGATTGGCTGGTGGAACGGCTCAAGCGAAATGCTCGAGCAGCGCCTGCTCCGGGCGCTCGATGTTTTTCTGGCTGGCAGTGGCGCGCGCAGTCTAATCCCGGAACCACCGCGCCGGCCGCATCAGGCTTCCCGTCGCCGGGCAGGCCGGCGGCGCAAAACCTGAGAGCGCGCGTACGCAGAGGAGGAAAGCGCCATGGCAGTTGAGATCTACAAGCTCGCTATTCTGATCGTCGCCAGCGTCTCGTTCGCCCGTTTCGGCGCGATCATCGTTGGAATCCTGCGCGCCTTCCGCAACTACAGACGCGCCTCGGCCACACACTGGGGACTGGTGGAGTTAATGACCTGGCCCGAGATGTTTGTGCTGATGGGCGTCACGCTTTACCTGTTTGTCAACCGCACGACCCCCTCTAATGTCGCCGGCCTCACTTTGCTCGCCGCCCTCGTTGGTGTGGCGCTGGCTCTTGTCGCCGTGGTCGTGTCGGCCTGGGCCTTTGTTTCTCTGCCGACCGTCAGCACCGGTCACTACGTGCTCAACGCGCAGCCGGTGGTACAAAAGGGACCCTATCGATGGGTCCGCCATCCGATATACCTGGGCGTATTTCTGATCTGGCTCGCTCTCGCGTTGGCTTTCGGCAGCGTCTTCACATTTCTGCTTGCCGCGTTGTACGTGTTTCCGGCCTACATTCTCTATATGCGTTCCGAGGAACAGATGATGGCCGCTTCGTACGGTGCGGAATATACGAGCTACTGCCGAAAAACGGGGATGCTATTCCCGCGGCTGCGTCGGGGCGCGGCGAGGAATTTTCCCGTTAATAATCCTCTGCGTGGCGGGAAAGCGGGGCGACTGGGCTGAATGCGATTTCGATACTGATTGAGGCGCGGCGCTAAGCGGGCGTAGCCGCTGCCCGAGTGCGCGCGGCGACCATCGCTTCAACCTGGTTGGCAATATCGGCGAGCACTTTGCCGGTAGGCGTGGACGCGTACTCGCGAACGAACAGCACGCCGCGATCGCTGCTGTCCGCAAGGCGCGGTTCAAACGCGAGCCGCGCCAGGATCGGTACCGCAGCCTCGCGTGCGACTCTATGGAGATCGCCCTCCGGCCACAGAGGCCGAACTGCGCGGCATCCGTCGCAGTTGAAGCCGACCATATTCTCCACGATGCCGACGATTGGCGCGCCGATCGCGCGGCCAATTTTTATCGCCTGACGCGCGGCATTGGTGTCCTGTGCGGACGGAAGACTGAGCAGCAGGACGCCGTCGAGCGCTACCATGGCAGCTACCGAGCACAATCGATCGAGGCCGGTCGCCAGATCGATGATCAAAAAATCGACGCTCCCGAACTGCGTTTGCGCTAAAATTCGCCTCAGCCCTTCGCGATAGCTCAGTTCCACGGGCCGCGTCGGGGCAGGCGCAACCGGCTCGCCGTTGTTGTTGCCGTTGATTTGATCGTAATCATCCACAAAGCTGATCGGTGGCGCTTCGCCGCCGGGAAGCTGATCGCTCGAAACCAGGCGCAGGCCATACGGCCCCGCAGCCGGCTCGATTGCTTCGATCATCGGGTAGGGCCGCTGCGGGTCCATCCCGAGCATCGCCGCGACACTGGGTGAATTCAGGTCCGCGTCAACAATCGCGACCTTGCGGCCTTTCATCGCCAACGCCGCCGCGATATTCACGGCCAGCATGCTCTTGCCGACCCCGCCCCGCGCGCTTGCAAGGGCGATCTTCGCGCCGACGCCGGAAAGATTGGTGCGGATCCGCTCGCGAGCGGCGGCTAAATCGACGGATGGTCCAACGGATCCATCGCTTTCAATATCGGAAAATATCCTCATTGGCCGGTTGCTGAAATCCTGATGCAGCGATCGTAGCGATCGTTGACAACTGCGGCTCCCGCGCAAGCTGTTCTGTCTAGGATGACTGGTTTGGGCAGCACGGTAAACAACGCCCGGCAGGGGTGACCCCTGCACCCAGTATTAAGGCCGCGCTCCGTTGGCGGCGGCATGAAGGAAGAATCACCTGCGCGGTGGGCGGCAGGGGCTGCGGCCCCTGCACCCGCAGTGAGAAGACGCGATGGCAGGGGTGACCCCTGGCCGTGGCGACGGCAGCGCAGTAGTAAGGCCGCGCTCCGTTGTCGCGCGCGTCCCCTGCCAACGGCTTAATACTGCGCTGCCGTCGCCACGGCTAGGCGCTCTCGTCGTCGGCGTCGGTGGAACCTATTTTGCGATAGGTATTGCGCTCGTCGTCGAATCGGCGCTGCGATTTCGCCTCGCGCTCCTGGTCCTGCTGACAATCCCGGCACAGGCGCGAAAATGGCATCGCCTCGAGCCGTTCCTCGGCGATCTCCAGTCCGCAGGACTCGCAGACGCCATAGGCGCCTTCGTCGAGACGCTCGAGCGCGTCGTCGATCTGCTTGAGCTTGACCCGTTCGCGGTCCGACAGGATGAAGTTGATCTCGCGATCGCGCTCTTCGGACGCGAGGTCGTAAGTGTCCATGCCCTCGTCCTTGTTGCTTTCGCGTTCGGCCCGCAATTCGGAATCGATCTCGCCGAGCAGTTTGGTTTTCGTTTCCAGCAGTTGCTCGCGGGTTTTGGCAAGGAACTTCTTTCGGTTCGGTGCAACTGGTTTCTTCGCCATCGAATTTGCGACTCCCGGTATATTAAGCGGCCGCGCCGGCGACGGTTGCGTGCAGGTCGTAGCTGAGCGCCTTGTCGATTCGTGCGCGGACGAACTCGCCCGCCTCCGCGTCGCCCGCAAGGAATACGGAGCCATCGATTTCCGGCGCTTGACCGGACGTTCGCCCGCGTAGTCGCGTGGCGCGTCCGGGCATCGGACCCTCGACCAGCACCTCCATTTCGCGTCCGACCAGGCCGCGATTCCTGGCCAGGGAAATTTCCGACTGCGTCGCCATCAAGCTCGCCCGCCGCGCGCGCTTGACGCGCTCGGGCACCTGGTCCGGCAGGTTGTAGGCGGCGGTATTCTCTTCATGCGAGTAGGTAAACACTCCCACGCGATCGAACTGCTCATCGCGGACAAAATTCACCAGACGCTCGAACGCGGCATCAGTCTCGCCGGGGAAGCCGACGATAAACGACGTTCGCAGCACGACGCCCGGGATGCGTTTGCGCACGCGGTCGAGCAGCTTGACCAATGCCGCGCCCGAGCGCTCGCGGCGCATCGCGCGCAGCATCGCGTCGTCGGCGTGCTGCAACGGCATGTCGATATACTTGACGACCTTGGGCAGCTCCGCGATTGCGTCGAGCAGCTCGGCGCTCACGAAATTCGGATAGCAGTAGAGCAGCCGTATCCAGCGGAGCTCGTCTATTGTCGAGAGTTCCCGGATCAACGCCGCGAGGGAAGACGGCTCATCGAGGTCGCGGCCGTAGGCGGTCAAGTCCTGGGCGATCAAATTGATCTCGCGAACGCCGGCGGCGGCCAGGTTGCGCGCCTCGGCGACGAGGTCAGCCAGCGGGCGGCTCTCATGCAGGCCGCGAATCTTGGGGATAATGCAGAAGGCGCACTTATGATTGCAGCCCTCGGAAATCTTCAAGTAAGACGTGAAGAAATCGCCGGTCTTGATTCGCGGGATTGCCGACGTCGGCAGCAGATGCGCCGCGCCGGCATACGGAATCGGCCGCATTTCGGGTGCTTCGGTGCGCCGCAGCAGCTCGGGCAAATCGAGGAAGTTGCCGGTGCCGACGAACACGTCCACTTCGGGCATCATGGCCGCGAGTTCGGCGGCGTAGCGCTGCGACAAACATCCCGCGACCACCAGCCGCTTGCCAAAGCCGCGCTTCTTGACCTCGGCCGCTTCGAGGATCGCGTCGATTGATTCCTTCTTGGCGGCTTCGATAAACGCGCAGGTATTCACCAACAGCACTTGCGCCTCTTCGGGATCGAGTGTGATCTCGAATCCCGCCGAAGTCAGCGCGCCAAGCATCAGCTCGCTGTCGGCGAGGTTCTTGGGGCATCCAAGCGTGAGCAGGTGAACTTTTTCCATGGCAGAATCGGAAAAACTTACGGGGCTTTTAAAAATACCTGTCGCATACACGCGAGGCAATCGCGGTTGAAAGCGTCATCGCGGCGATTGTGGTTTTCGGGTTTTCTCGAGCGTCACGGCGAGGCCGGCGCCGTCACGACATCCACGCCCGCCGGCGCCTTGAATGCGAAAATCGAATCGGGCAGTTCCACATTATCATGAACGTCGCTGAAATCGATCCTGGTCGTGTCGCCAAGCTGGTCGGTAAGCGTCAGCGTGATCAGATTGTAAGTTTTCGGATCGAGTCCAACTTCAATTTTGTAGCCGCCGGCCTTCGCGTCGAGGATCAAATCGACGAGACCGGTGGGCCTTGCGGGACTTGCGAATGCGGCCTTGAAGTCGCGGTTGATATTGCCGATTCCGAGCAGGAACGAGGTCGCGCTGCTCGATTTGAGCGCCTGCTTGAGCGGAGTTTCGACGACCTGGTTGAGGTCCGGATCGTAGCTGTAGAGCGTCTCGCCGTCGCTGACGATTGTTTGCACTTCCGGCGCCTCGAACTCCCAGCGCATGCGTCCGGGCTTGCGAAATGAAACCGTGCCCTGACGTTTGCGTTTCGGCGCGCCGACGGTCGCGATCTCCTCGCTGAATTTCGCCGAGAATGACTTGGTGTCGCGGTAATGACGCTGCAGGCGATCCAGCACATGCTTCAAATCTTTGCTGACGGGGGCGCTGGACAGTGCGATAGTCTCGGATTGAACGGGTGCCCCAATGGCGAGGAACATCACGATTGCCGCAAAGATCGCTTTCCACATTGTTTTCAGGAAAGTCGCCGCTCGCTCATCGCACGCTGCGCAAGCGGACTTCGCGTGGTTTGGCGCCGTCGGCGGGCATCACGATTCCTTCGCGTTCCATCTGCTCGACCATCCGGGCCGCGCGATTGTAGCCGATTCGAAGCCGTCGTTGGATCATCGAGATCGACGCCTGGTTGGTCTCCATCACGATCCGCACCGCCTCATCATACATTTCGTCCTGCGCGTCCGCGCCGAATCCGGCCCCCTCTTCCACGCCCGGAGCCTTGGTGTCGAGGATTTCCATGCGGTATTCGGGCGCGCCCTGCGCGCGCAGGAAATCAGCGAGCCTGCGAATCTCATGCTCGCCGACGAACGGCCCGTGCAGGCGGCGAAGCCTCACACTGCCGGGCGGCATGAAGAGCATATCACCGGCGCCGAGCAGGCGTTCGGCGCCGATAGAATCGAGAATCGTGCGCGAATCGACCCGCGACGCGACTTGGAGCGAGATTCGTGCCGGCAGGTTCGCCTTGATAAGCCCGGTGATCACATCCACCGAGGGACGCTGGGTGGCCAGGATGAGATGAATTCCGGCGGCGCGCGCTTTTTGCGCCAGCCGCGTGATGTCGCGCTCGACAGTCTTGCCCTCGCCGAGCAGCAGATCGGCGAGCTCGTCGATGACGATCACGATCTTCGGCAGCTTGCGATGCTCGATCTCGCCGACCGCCGGCTGATTGGGATCGTCCGACGCCGGTACGCTCTGCCCCGCCATCTTGAGCTGCGCGATCGACACGCCCGAGGCCAGCGCGTGGTTGTAGCCGTCGATATTGCGCACGCCCAACTCGCGCATCCGCAGGTACCTGCTCTCCATCTCCTGCGTCGCCCACAGCAACGCGGACGCGGCCTTCTGCGGATCGACGACGACCGGAACCAGCAGATGCGGGATATTTTCGTACACCGACAATTCCAGCATCTTGGGGTCGACGAGAATCAGACGCACATCGTCCGCGGTCGCGTTGAACAGAATCGACGCGATCATCGTGTGGAGCGAAACCGACTTGCCGGTTCCGGTCGCTCCGGCGATCAGCAGATGAGGCATCCGGGCGAGATCGGCAGCGACCGGACGCCCGGCGATGTCCTTGCCGAGCGCGATGGTCAGCTGGCTCTGCGCGGCCAGGAATTCCTCGGCCTCGAGAATCTCGCGCAGAAAAATGCGTTCGCGCTTGCGGTTGGGCACTTCGATGCCAACCACGGCCTCCCCGGGCACCGGCGCCTGGATTCGCACCGCGGCGGCTCTAAGAGCCATCGAGAGATCGTCGGCGAGATTGACAACCTGGCTTACCTTGATTCCGGAGCCCGGCTCGAATTTGTACATCGTGACGACCGGGCCCGGCTGTACTTCGACCACCCGCCCCGCGACGCCGAAGTCCGCGAGTTTCTGCTCGAGCACGCGCGCGCTGCGCTCGAGCTGGCTCTCGTCCACCTGCGCATGCTCGGCGGGCGGCAAATCCAGCAGCGACTGCGGAGGGAGTTTGAAAGCACCCTTCTGGCGCGGCTTGGAAGCCGCGGCCCTGTCGCGCTTCTCGCGCGCCGTCGCACCGCGAATCTCCAGCAGCCTGACCTTCAGCGGCGCCGGCCTGCCGCCCACGCCGTCCGGCTCGAGCTCGTCGCCCGCGCCCAGTGAGAACGGGATGCGCGTGTCGTTGTCGCCGCCGGCAAGTTCAAACTCCTCGCGGCGCGGGCGAATTTTGTTGGCGAGTCCGGCCAGCAGCTCGGTCGGCGCCCGCTTGAGCATCAGGGCAAGCCCGCAGATGAATCCGAGCGCGACCGCGATCAAGCCCCCGGCCAGGTTGAGCGAATCACTGAGCAGCGTGGCGATATCCGCGCCAATTTCACCGCCCATCTTTGCGTCGTGCAGATTCCACAGCGCGCCGGCCGCCGCGAGCGCAAGAATCAAAATGATGCCGCCGCCAATCTCGCGCGCGATCGTGACGATTCCCACCCCCGTCCATACGCGCTGCGCCAGCCACGCGACCAATATCATCACGGTGTACGACTGGTATCCCACCAGGCCGCCGAGAGTCGCCGCGATGGCCGCGCCGACCGGACCGCCGAGGTTGGGACTCTGTCCGATATCGACGCTTACGAGGCTCACCGTGCCGAAGGCGGCGAACGCGAGCAGCGCGAGTGCGGATAGCTCGCGAGCGATACGGCTGCCGGGATGTGCGGCAACGAAAACGAAAACCTCCTCGACCGCAGCCCGCGGCTCGCGAGTCGGTGAAGAAGGCAGCTCGAAGGGCGTTTTCTCCTTGCGCGCGATAGGGGTCACACCTCCGTCACGTATGGAATGACCAGCGGCCGCTTGCCCAGCTCATCGCTGAAGTAGCGCCGAATCGCGCGTACGATTTCTTCCTTTACGCGGGGCTCATTGGCGTGCAGGGGGCAACCGAGCGCGCTCAGGCGCCGGGTTAATTCCTCCTTCGCGCGGCGCATGTGCGCAGAAGTGCCATCGCCGCTCACCAGCCCCCGCGAGAGGAGATCGGGGCCCGCAACGATGCGCCCGGTTTTTGACGAGAGGACCACCACCGCCGTTACCGTGCCGTCTCGCGCGAGCACCCGGCGCTCGCCGACCACGGCGGGATCGCCGCCGTCCGCGCCTTCGAGCATCACGCGGCCCGCCTCGACGGTGGGTCCGCGGCGCGCCTCGCCACCGCTGCTGAGAATCAGCGAATCGCCGTCTTCGAGCAGGAAGCAGTTGCGCTCGGGTATTCCCGCGCCGATTGCGAGCGCGACGTGACGGCTCAGATGACGATATTCGCCATGAATCGGGATGAAATGCCGCGGCCGCGTGAGCGCGATTATCTCCGCCAACTCGTCCTGACTGGCGTGCCCCGAAACGTGAACCGGAGCGACCGCGTCGTAAACGACGTCGGCGCCCTGCCGGTAGAGACGATTCACCAGGTTGTTGATGGTGCGTTCGTTGCCGGGAATGAAGCGCGATGACAGCACGACCACGTCGCCATGCTCGATACGCACGCGCGGGTGCGCGTCGGCGGCGATTTTCGCCAGCGCCGAGAGCGGTTCGCCCTGGCTTCCGCTGGCAAGATAGCTCAGCCGGTTTACGTCGATGAACTCGGCCTCGCCCGGCTCGACAAACATCGCTTGCGCAAATGGAAGCTGGCCGGTCTCGAGACCCAGCCGCACGCTCTCCGCCATCGCGCGTCCCAACGGAACGACCCGGCGGCCGAACTCGCGCGAGACCTCGACTACCTGGCGAATCCGATGCAGATGCGACGAAAAGGCTGACAGGAAAAACCTGCCGCGCGTGCGTGATGCGAGCTCGCGCAGGACGGGCTTGAGCGAACTTTCCGAGCCCGAGCGGCCGGGGCGCTCGACGTTGGTCGAATCCGAGAGCAGGACGGCAACGCCTTGCGCGCCAAGTTCGGCGAAGCGTTCGCGATCGAACGTCGCGCCGTCCACGGGAGCGTCGTCGATCTTGAAGTCGCCGCTATGAACCACGACCCCCGCGGGCGTTCGAATCGCGAGAGCAATCGAGTTCGGGGTCGAATGCGTAACACGAATCGGCTCGACGGTGAACGGCCCAGCCTCGAATGCAGCCCGCGGCGCAATCGTCCGCAGATCGACCGGACCGTCGAACTCCGCATCAGCGAGCCGCCGCCGGGTGAAAGCGAGCGTTATATCGGTTCCATAAACGGGAACGTTGAAGCGGCGCAGCAGGTGCGGGATCGCGCCGATGTGATCCTCGTGGGCGTGGGTGAGCACGACCGCCTCAACCGCGACGTGGCTGCGCTCGAGCCACGCCATCTCGGGTATATAGGTACCCAATCCGAGCGCGGGCTCGTCTGGAAACATCACACCGCAATCGATCACGATCGCGCGCCCGGCGCATTCGATCGCCATCAGGTTGAGGCCAATCTCGCCCAACCCGCCGAGCGCCACGATTCGGACCGGAGCGGTCGTGGAAGTGCTTGCCGCCATCGCCCTATCCTGCCTCCCGCACCGAGGCGATTATATCGGTCAGAAAACGGAGGCGAAAGGCGGGGGCCAGCCCCTGCCTTGCCTTGAGAACGGGGCGGGGCTAGTTTTCGGATCATGATCATGAGGTGGCGAAGATGGCGGCGTCGGTAAACAAAGTAATTCTGATCGGCAATCTGGGACGCGATCCCGAAACTCGCTTCACCAACTCGGGCACGTCAGTCACGAACTTTTCGATTGCGACCAAGGAGTCGTTCGCCGACAAGAGCGGGACGCGGCAGGACCGCACCGACTGGCACAACATCATCGTGTGGGGCAAACAGGGCGAGGCCTGCGCGCAGTATCTGAAGAAGGGAAGCCCGGTTTACATCGAGGGCAGAATTTCCTACCGCGAGTATGAAGCGAAGGATGGCAGCGGCAAGCGCAAGGTCACGGAAATTGTCGCGACGCGCGTGCAGTTCCTGAGCTCGCGCGGCGGCGCTCCGATGGGCGATGAGGCCGGAGAAGCTCGTGGTCGCGCACCCGCGGGCGGCGCAGGCGCGGGCGACGACGTAGCGCCGATGGACGACGAAGACATCCCGTTCTAAGCAGAAGTGCCGTTCTAAGCAGAAGTGCAGTTCTAAGCACCTGATTTCCGGATTCGCCGCAATTGCGGCCAAGCGTCCGATATTGCATCGCCGTCTGGTCACAAGATGCACCCGCTGCCTTCAGCGCCGCGTCTTATACGGATGAAAGTGCCGACCCGACTGGGCGCGTGACCCGCGTCCGCGTTTGTATTGGATCGATACGCGAGTGTACAGTGTACACCACCGAGGGGTGGGAGTTGGAGTCCGAGTGGGACCCGAAGAAGGCCGAGCAGAATCTCCGCAAGCACGGAGTGGAATTCGTTGACGCAGTGATCGTGCTCGATGACGACCGGGCCATTACGCTGGTGGACGAACACTTTGGAGAAGAGCGGTACCTGACCTTCGGGATGGACGCTCAGGGACAAGTATTGGCGGTTTCCTACTCGATACGCGGGAGCGCCATTCGCATAATCTCCGCGCGGAAAGCAACCTCGCGCGAGCGCGCTCAATACGAGGATAAGCGGATATGAAACGGGAGTACGATCTTAGAAAGGGCAAGCGCGGACCGGTCATTCCGTTGCCGCCGGAAAAGGTTCGCATCACCATCCGCTTGGATCGCGATATCGTGGATCACTTCCGCGAGAAGGTTCGGAAGGCCCACGGCGGAAATTATCAGACCTTGATCAACGACGCGCTTCGGGAGCACATCCAGCGTCCGGGTCTTGCGAAGCAATTAGGCGCAGAAGTCCGTTCGGTTCTCCGCGAGGAGCTCGAAAAAATAAAGGCGAGCGCTTGAAGAGCATTTTAAATTTAAGCGCGTGACGTTGGGATTCGCCGCAGTCGCGGCGGGGCGGGAAGCGGGCCGCCGTCCGCGCGGCTTGCAATTTCGATAAATCGGCTCAACTCGACGCGCAACTCGCCGACTGCGAGACCCATGTGCTCGTGCGGAATTGAATCAAGCCTGGCCGACGCTTTCTCATACACCAACCGTGCGCCCTCGAGGTTTCCGCGCTGCGCGTGCAGAATCGCGACTGCGGCCTGGATCAGCCCCTGGTAGAAGAGCTTCACCTCGCCGTCGGAGCGCTTCCAGATTTCCTCCCATGCTTCGTGACACTCGAAGAAGCGCCCTTCGTTGAAGAGGTCGATTCCCTGTTGGTAAACGTCGGGGTGCGGACGGCGCGTCATCGATCAATCATAGCGCGTCGCTGCGGCGATGCGCGTGGCGGCGGCGAATCGGTGTTTCGGTGTTGCGGTGTTGCCGGCGCGGCGCTAATCCATCGTCGAGCCGGGTTCGAGTTCGACGCCTAACGGCACAAGCATACGCACGACCATATTGTAGAAGGCGACGTTCTGCACCAGTTCCATCATGCGGCCCGTGTCGAGAAAGGTCTTCAGGGCGTTCCAGGTCGCGTCGGTCACGCGCACGTTGCCGGTGGCCTCGACGGCGTAACGAATCACGGCGCGCTCATTGTCGCTGAACTTCGAGGATTTCTCCCAATCGGCGAGCGCTTCGAGCTGCTCGCGCGAGATGCCGACGCGCCGCGCGATGGCGCAATGATGGACGAACTCGTATTGCGCATCGGTCAGCCGTCCGACCGTGAGGATCGCGAGTTCGCGGAGTTTTGGGTCGAGCGCAGTCTTGTTGCGGAGGTTGTTACCCATCGAGCAGAACCGGCGCAAAAATTTTGGCGTATGCGCAAGTACGCGGAAGATATTGCCGACGGTCCCGCCGCCCTCCGCGGCCAGGTTGTCGAAGATCACGCGGTCGGCTTCGGGAAGGTCTTCGCGATTCAGGTACGGTACGCGCGCGGCCATGAGTGCGCCTCCTGCGGAAAAGGATGTTCCCGACGTTGACCGCGCGGCCCCCGTTCAGGCGAACAGCATCTCGGACATCGCGCCGCCGGGCGGAATCATGGGCATCACCGCCTCTTCCTTGGGGATCACGACGTCGATGAGTACCGGGCCGGGGGTCGCGAATGCTTCCTTCATCGTCGCAACAAGGTCTTTCGATTTTTCAATTCGGAAGCCGCGCGCACCGTAGGCATCGGCGAGCTTGACGAAGTTCGGCACCGACATCGCGGTGTAAGAATACCGTTCGGCGTAAAACTTCTCCTGCCATTGGCGAACCATTCCGAGGAAGTAGTTATTGAGTATGATTACCTTGATATCGACTTTGTATTGGACCGCGGTACCCAGTTCCTGGATGTTCATCTGTATCGAGCCGTCGCCGGATACCACTACAACCTTCTTGTCAGGCGCGGCGAACGTCGCACCGATCCCGGCCGGCAGTCCGTAGCCCATGGTGCCCAGTCCACCCGAGGTCAGCCATGAGCGGGGATGCTCAAACGGGAACATCTGAGCCACCCACATCTGATGCTGCCCGACATCAGTAACCAGTATGCAATCGGCCTTGGTGAGCTTGTACAGCTCGGCGATAACGTCGTGCGGGGAGACGCTCTCGCCACGATGAATGTTCTCGTAGAGCGGCTTCTCCTTCTGCCACTTGAGGATCTGCTGATGCCATTTGGTCCAATCGGCGTGGCGCTTCGCGATACTCTCGCGGCCCTTAATCGTGGTCAGCATGTCGGTCAGTACCGACTTGATATCGCCGACGATCGGAATATCGACCTTGACGTTCTTCGAAATAGACGACGGGTCGATATCGATGTGAATAATCGTCTCGGCCTTCGCCGCGAATTCAGAAATCTTGCCGGTGACGCGATCGTCGAAGCGCGCTCCGACTGCGATTAGGCAATCGGTGTTGCATACCGCCGTGTTGGTGCCGTACGAACCGTGCATCCCGAGCATCCCGAGCCGGAGCGAATCGGAGGCCGGGTACGATCCCAATCCCATCAACGTCTCGGTAATTGGAATACCAAGTCCCTTAACCAGTTCGCGCAGCTCGGGGGCCGCACCGGACCATTGCACGCCGCCGCCGACGTAGAACAGCGGCTTCGAACTTTTCTCGATCGCCTCGATCGCGCGCTCGATCTGCCGGGGATTGCCGCGAATTGTGGGCTTGTAGCCGCGCAGTTCAATTTTCTCGGGCAGGTGAAGAACATGCTCGGCCTGTTGCACGTCCTTGGGCAAATCGACCACCACCGGACCGGGACGCCCGCTGCCGGCGATATAAAACGCTTCCTTGATGATGCGCGCGATATCCTTGACGTTCTTGACCAGGAAATTGTGCTTGGTGCACGGGCGGGTGATACCGACGAAGTCCGCCTCCTGGAAAGCATCGTTGCCGATCATCGTGGTCGGAACCTGGCCCGACAAAACCACCATCGGGGTGGAATCCATGTACGCGTCGGCGATCCCGGTGACGGTGTTGGTCGCACCGGGCCCCGAAGTGACGATGACGACGCCGGGGCGTCCGCTGACGCGCGCATAGCCCTCCGCCATGTGGGTCGCGCCCTGCTCATGGCGGACGAGAATGTGCTTGATCTTTGAGTCGAGTAGCGCGTCGTAAGTCGGCAGGATCGCGCCGCCCGGATAGCCGAAGATGACATCGACGCCCTCGGCAATCAGGCTCTCGATAACGATTTGTGCTCCCGTAAGTTTTTTCATTTACCGATTTTTGGCCGCTTTCCCCGTGATTTGAGCCTTCAAAGGTACACTACGCGCGGATGTCGGCACAACTTGTGCCCGAAAAACGGGAATGCTCGCGGCGATTCGCCGCTCTAGTAATGCTGTGTGGGACCGAAGCGGCCCTCGCCCGGTTCGGCACTCATCACTTCCAATGTCTGATTGTTCCCGGTGAACATGCCGCGCACCGTCAGGGTCTGGCCCGGCTGCATGTTCTCGAACGTGTCCTCTCCGAGACCGGTCACGTTGAAGTTGGGCTTGTACTGGCGGACCAACTGCCAGACGTCGGGCCAATGGACTTTGCCCGTGGGATCGTCAACGTAGGCGTCTTTCAGCACGAACTTGTATGTTTTTCCGGCTACGCCCATCGTGACCGTCTGCTTGTCACCGTAGATCTGCCCCGGCGCGGGCTTGCTGATGACCAGCGTGGTGGTAAGCGGAATCATCATCGGGCGCAACTGCGCATCGGCTCGGGCGGGATTAAATACGAGCGCCGAAATCGCGATCGCGAACAGACCGATTCTGGAAATAGCCTTTTTCATGGGAGTGACCTCAGTCGCTCTTTGCTCAATCATAGAGAGCGCGTCGATGAACGATCAAGCAAGACACTTTCGATCGAGACCTTGAAACCTTGCAATGGCGCGCTGAACTTCGGCGATGAGCAATGTTACAATTGGCGCACGAGGTAGCCGCGGCTCAAATCGCGGACTTCCCATCACCGGAGAACCTGGATGACACTCCAATATGATCTGTTCTGGTCCTTTCGCTCGCCGTATTCCTACCTCGTTACGCCGCGCCTGATTGAATTCGAACGCGAGTACGACGTGAAGGCCAACGTCCGGCCGGTTTATCCGATCGCGGTCCGGATTCCCGGCTTTTTCAAACAGGTGAACCCGATGTGGCCGCCCTATTTGCTTCGCGATTGCTCGCGTATCGCGGAGATGCTGGGCATGCCGTTCGCCTGGCCCAGCCCCGATCCGATCGTCATGAACATCAGCACCGGCGAGGTGGCCAACGAGCAACCGTACATCCACAGGTTGACAAGGTTGGGCGCCGCCGCCGCTCTCGGCAAGGGACTGCCGTTCCTCGCAGCAGTCAGCGCAGTCATTTTCGGCGGCGTCAGAAACTGGCATCTCGGCGGCCATCTCGCCGGGGCGGCGCAGCGCGCAGGGCTGGACCTCACGAGACTCGATTCGGAAATCGAGCGGGATCCGGATCGTTATGAAGCTATGATCGCCGAAAATGAGTCCGCGCAGAAACGCGCCGGGCATTGGGGCGTCCCGCTGATGGTCTTCAACGACGAACCGTTTTTCGGGCAGGACCGCTTCGATCTGCTGCGATGGCGCATGCAGAAAAACGGGCTCACCCGCCGCCGCTGATGGAGGTACTCATGCTACAGTCACCGTTGCGAATCGTGGTCGGAACCTTGCTGGCGGCGATGCTCTGCTCGTTGCCGCGCGCGCAAGCCGACGTCAAACCCGGCGATGTAATCACCAAGGACAATGCATACAAGGTCGCCGACCTGCTCAGCCCCGGCAACTACGTGCTGGTCCGCGAGGGCATGCAGCTCAGGATCGTGCCGACCGACAAGCTCGATTGGCCGCCGCCGTTCAAAACTGCGACCGAGAAGTACTCGCCCCAGGTCCAGCTCGGGGCCGACGGCACCCTCAAGGGTTACGTCTCCGGCCAGCCGTTTCCGCTGGTCGATCCGAACGATCCGCAAGTGGCGACCAAGGTGATGTGGAATTTCAGCTACCGGCCGCTCTACAGCGACGACATCGATATGCGCTATCCAGAGGTTGCCAGCTTCGACAAGAACGCCGCCGGCTCACCGCTGAGCTACTACACGGTGGGGCATTTCGCGTTCTACAACAATGTCGGCCGCATCGAGGTGCCTCCGATACCGGTCGATCCCGACGGCGTGGCCAGCGGCATTCGTTACCGCTTCGGCTTCTATCCGTTCATGGAGCCGTCGTCATTGCGCGGCTACGGGATGGTGCGGCAGCGGCATATCGATCCCACGATCGAGGACAACGTATGGGTGTTCAGTCCCACGACGCGCAAGCTGCGCCGTGAATCTGCGGCGGTGCTCTCAGACGCTATAGGCGCTTTGCCGGGATTCAGCGGCGGCGGAGGCAGCGGCTATGGCGGCGGCATGGGAGGAGCCAGCGGAGGCAGCGCTTACGCGAACACGCTCGATCCGGACTCATACTTCGGCTTCTCGGCGAAAATCGAAGATTTCAACTACCGGTTCCTGGGTGAGAAGCAGATGCTCGCGTCGGTGCACGCCGTGCATTCGCCCGAGCCGCAATGCCCCTTCGACGGCGGCAAAACCATTTGCCCGGAAGACTGGGAGATGCGCCATCTGTACGTGATCGAAGCGGACTCGAAGCCGGGCCGCGATCTGACGATCCCGAAGCGAATCTTCTACATTGATTCAGAAGGATGGTTCATCACGGCGTCGGATCAGTACGATCGCAACGGCAAGCTGTGGAAGACTATCGCGACCTTCAATACCTATCGCGACCGGCCGGTGCCGGACGCGAGAGTCGCCATCTATCCGTACAAGCGGATGTTCCAGCTCGGTCTGGTCGACGAGGATCTCGATACCGGCTACAGCTCGGTCGTCTATATGCCCGGAGCGACCGCGCCCGATCGCGAATGCTGGTATATCGATATGGGAACCGTGGACAACGCTTTTCTGGAGCCGCAGGCGCTGGAGCGAGCCGGCCACTGATAAGGAAAAAACGAGTTACAGCTGCAACACGAACCGGATGTCGCCCAGGCGCAGCTGGCTGCCGGCGCTCACGAACGCCGAGCCATGTATCTGGCGATCGTCCACATAGCTGCCGTTAGTCGAATTCAGATCCATCAGTTCGAATCCACCCTCGCGGCGCATCAGGCGCGCGTGCTGGCGCGACACGCTTGCGTGCGGAATGACGACGTCGTTGTCCTCGCCGCGGCCGATCGATATCTCGTCTTTCATCAGCGAGTATTCCGCCGGCACCGGATCGACGCGATCGACCGCCACCAGCCGCGCGCCCTGCGTATTTCCCGCCCCGCGGGGCGCGGTCATCGGTGATTGCGACGGTCTGGCGGGCGCGCGCTGGACCGCGCGCGCCGCTGGCGGCGGGGCGGACGGCATCCGAAGTGATGGCGCGCCCTGCGCCTCGACAATGGCCTTGAGTTCGTCGGCCGAGACCCCGAACCTCATTCGCGACAGCCCGAACAGCCCGATGATTGCGATCAACGGTACTGCTCCGTTCCACCAGCTGAACGAGAATTGCCGAAGCCCGGTGCCGGTCGAGTTTCCAGCGGCCGTGCCCGCGTCCTCCGGCACGTTAATCGCGGCGCCGCCGAGCCCACGCACCTGGTACGCGGTCTCAACGTCGCCCGCTTCGCCGTTGTAATCGATCTTCAGTTCGACACTGCGATTGGTGCCGTCTTCAATCGGCCGCGGCGTTCGATAGGTCAGCGAATACTCCGTCGCGATCGAATGGCCGATTTCGCGCACCAGCGACGGGAAGCGGCCTTCTTCCGTGATGATATTGTACGAACGGCCGTGCGTCGCATCGATGATTTCCTGGTACGCGGGCTCGATGAACGGCGGCGGGACCACCGCATACAGAGTGAGCCCGTTCTTCTTGAGCATGTCGGCGACTTTGGTCCCGGTCAAATCCGTCACCTGCACGCCGCGAGTATGATGGTCCCAGAAGGCCTGATCGTGCGCCGTGTCGGCCGAGCCGTCGCCGTCATGATGGGCCGGCGCGTCGGTGATGATAATGATGATGCCTTCGGCCTCGGGGCGGAACGGAAACTTCGCCGCATAGGCAAGCGCGTCGAGCTGATCCTCGGGGATGTCGCCGCCGCCGCCGGCGTGCAGGCTGCCCACCCACTCGGTGAACTGCTTGACGTCCGAAGTAAACGAGTTGCGATAGGCGCAGTTGCAGTCCGGGTACGCCGAGACCACGTAATCCTCGAACGTCACCAGCCCGAGCCGGTAGTCGCGGCTGTTGGCCTGCAGGTCCTGCGCAAACGCGATCACGTTCTGCTTGACCGCGTCGATATACGGCTGCATCGATTCCGTCACGTCCATCACGAACACGATATCGACGGGACGGCCCTGACCGACTCCGCGAAAGTCGAGGATCTTGGCTTCCTTGCCGTCTTCAAATACTTTCACGTTGTCGGGACGAAGGTTGCCGACCGGATTGCCGTTCTGATCGGTCAGACCGAAGTCGAGCTGTACGCCGCCGTCGGTGTCGAAGTGCTCGAGGCCCGGATTTCCGGTCGTGATTTTCAAGCTCGCATCCGCCGCGGTCACTCGAACCCCGAAGCAGAGCAGAAAGAAAAGCGCGAACAGACAGCAGCGGGCGTTTCGATTCGACGAGTTCATCGCTGGCTGTGATTCTCCGGATCGGGAAGGCGATCAGTCAAGCTCCCCTGATCCATTTGACGTTCACGCAAGCGATTGTATTCTTGCGTTCGCACACTGGTTAGGTTATCCCAAATGCTGACCCAAATCTTCTTCGATGGATTCCGTGTGAAAGATTTTTTTGTGCATCGCACTGCTGGCAGCCTGATAGCACCTTTCGTCACTCTGATTTGCGTGCTGCTGGCCGGTGTCGGGTCGGCCCGGGCCGCCAACACAGCGCAGGTCGAGGTGGGATTTGTGGGCGTTCCGCCGACGAACTTTCAGAACGTTCTTCTCAATGTTCAGTCGGTTCGCATCAATCGCAATGCGGCCGTGGGCCCCGCCAATGGCGGATGGGAAACCATTCCGGTGCCTCCGGGGATCGGAAACTCTCCACAGAACGCGGACTTGCAGATCGATCTCAATACTTCGCAGAACCTACCCCAGCTCTTCAACACCGCCGATGTGCGGCCCGACACCTACGAAATTGCCGAGGTCCAGCTCGATCCGAACAATCCCGGCACATTGATCCCCGACTGTCCGCTGGCGCCGCCGCTTAGCGCCACCGCCGACGGATGCATCAATTACCCGATCCAGTTGGCTGCCGGCACCAACGTCATCAGCGTGTCGAACACCGGTCCCGGCGGGCTGATCGCGCCGGAAAAGGGGAAACTGGTGGAGTTGTTCCTTCAAGTGTCGATGATGATCAATAAGGCGCCTACGACAGCCGGCGGTGCGTACACCGTAACGATCAAGTTGGCGTCGCCGCCCACGAATCCGGTCCAGCTGGGTACGGTGACAGGATCCGTGTCGGGCTCGCCGACTGCGCCGACGACAAGGGTCCAACCGTTGACGGTGACAGCCGAAGCGATCGGAACCAATACCCCTATCGCCACCGCTCCGGTCCAAAACGGGAAGTTTAATCTGGCGCTTCCGGCGGCCGGCGGCCCCACGGGGGCATATGGATTTGGAACACTCTATGACCTCGCGCTGGTGGGCGGAGCAGATACCTACCAGGCAGCGCGGTTGCCGCCGCTATACCCTGGGCAATCGCTCTCACAAAACTTCACCCCCAAAGTGGGCCAGACACTTGGCTATATCACGGGTACGATCAGCGATAATTGCGTCGCCACAAAACCGGTTGTCGGTGCGACCCTGCAGTTGCTGATTCCACCCGATGACATCACTCCCACGCCACCGGCAACACCGGCAACCTTCTGTATTGACTCCCCCGAGCAATGCATCGCTGTCGCGACGGCGAATACCGATGATGCAGGCAACTTTCCGCTGCCGGGTACGCTCGCGATCCCCGCTGCGTTCGACAACGTTCCGGTGCTACCGAAAAAAGCGGCCTATGCGATGGAGATCACCGCGCCGGGTTACGATCCTTTATTCGTCCAGGCAATTCCGAGCTCGGGCAAAACCGGCGGCACTTGCACCACTAGCGCCACCGGCGCCACTTTCGACGCGTGCGACCTCGCGCTGAACACGGGATACATCAGCGGCACTATCCCGATAACACCGCCAAATCCGGGGCAGACTACTCTGGTCCAGGTATTCGCCGAGGACCATGGAACCAACAATATTGAAAGCGCGCTCCCGATGCCGCTTGCCGTCACGAACTCGCACGTCGGCTCCTGCCCAGGACCTCCACCGCATAGCTGCGTTTCTTTTACGCTGAATGTTCCGACCTCGGATGTCGTTCCCTCAGGCTTTGATCTGTTCGCTACGACGATCGATCTCTATCAGGGCGTCACCGATCCGTTTCAGGGCCACACCATCGCGGTGCTGGCAGACGTTCCGGCGTCGGCGAAGCCCTCCGCTCCGGGAGTGTGCAGTCCTCCGACGACGGCGACTTTCCCCATCGACCAAACGATCGACTGCGTCGGTCACGGCAGCGTGACGGGCGGTCCAAGTGGCGTCGCCAACGCGAACCTCGGCACCTCGGTCGTCCTGTCGAAAGATAACGTGCTGATAACAAATGCTCCCGTGCAGAATGTGACGACTGAGAACCCGAACAACAGTTACGCCTTCTGCGCTCCTGCCGACACTTATAATCTACAAAGGCTCCAACTGCCGGTACCCACTTTTTCGGTGGTGCCGAGTTCGGCGCCTACACCTGTGCTTGACACCAATACGGTGACCGTCACGATTCCACCGCCTCCGCCAGCCGGTGGCCCGAGCTCGGCTCCGACGCCGGGGATCAAGTGCCCGACCACCTGCGAGTATCCCGACGGCACATGCCCCGGCATCTGCAACGACGTAATCAAGCCGATACCAGAGTGATGGCAAGCCGGGCGATGCGGTGTCTCGTGCGAATTTTGTCGATGAGCGCGCTCGGCGCAGCGCTCGCGTTTTCAGTCGCGGCCTGCAACAACCAGACTGGATTTTCCGGGAGCGTCGGTAATACACCCAACGGCCCGGCGTTGGCATCGTATGAAATTCTCGGCACGGTCGGGACGCCATTTACCGCGACCGTATCGGACGCGCGATCGTCATGGACGCTTCAGGGCAACGTCCCGCTTAGCATCGTAATCTGCAACAACGTCCTGCCGGCTCGAATCATCGCAACTAAAACCACCAGCAACAGCAACCTGCTGAGTCTCGAAGCAATCATCGGCACCAGAGTGGCCGATCTTCAGTCCACCAGCGCATCTTTTGGCACCGTGTCGGTGCAGGTCGGGGGTACCCTCAACTCGATCGCATCGCCGGCGTCTCCGGACCTGCGCATTTTCGTCGCCGGTCCCGCCGATCAGCGTTACAACGCGCTGGTCGAGGATATCACCACCGGATGGGTGATCAGCTCACGCGCGCCGAACTTGATCCTGTTCGACAGCCCCGACGGAAAGGTGGACGCCACCCTTTTCGGAGCTCCAGCCTTCCCTACTTTCACCGTCAACATGACGCTCGACGGCGCCGTGGTGGCGGCCGTCGTTCATGGCCCCAACGCGACGATTCGCGAGCCATGACTCGCGCGCCCTGTTGAGTCAGCGCCGCGCTAGTTGCGCAATTCGCTCGCATGCCTGCCGCTGCGTCGAATCCGCGCTCGATCGTCCCGGTTCGTTTGACAGCCTCCCGCATTCGTCATAGTTAGCCTCTGTAAGAAGTGAGCGAGCCATTCGAAAACGCGCCTAGACCTTCCCGCCTCTGAAATCATTCTATGAATTCGCAGCTCGTACGCCGGGTCTTGTTGGCAGTGGCGATCATTGCGGTCGCCGCCGCCGCGATTCCCGGTTTTCACTACTATCGCTACATCGAAAGCCACGTCAGCACCGACGACGCCTACGTCGACGGCACTGTCGCGCTGGTTTCCTCGCGTGTTGCCGGCACCGTCACCAACGTTTATGTCGAGGACAACTGGACGGTTAAGGAAGGCCAACTGTTGTTGACGCTGGACCCGCGCGACTTCGACGTCCGTGTCGAGCAGGCCCAGGCTCAGCTCGAGCGCGCCAGGCAATCCGTCGATGAGCTCTACGCGCTGGTGGATGCGGCGCGGTCGGGTGTGGCGCTCACCGTGTCGCAGCTCAAGCAGGCGCAAATCGATTTCGACCGCGCCAAGGCGCTGAAGGAACAAGGCGTCGTCTCCATCGAGCAATACGATCAGGCCAACACCGGACTGCGCGTCGCGATGGCCGATGAAGCGCTGGCGGAGCATCAATTGACGCAGGCCGAGGCCGCCCTCGGATCGCGCAACGACGGCCGTTCGCGCTACGCACTCCCGGTCGTGAAGCAGGCCGAAGCCGCTCTGGAAGCCGCCAAGCTCGATCTCGACTACACCAAACTGACCGCGCCGTTCGCGGGCATCGTGACTCACAAAACCGCCCACGTTGGCAATCGCGTCCAGGTCGGAGAGCCTCTGCTGGCGATCGTCCCGCTTGGCAAGCTCTACCTCACGGCCAACTTCAAGGAGACCCAGCTCACCGACGTGCGCGTCGGTCAAAAGGCGGAGATCGTCGCCGACATCTATCCCAACTACACCTACCGGGGACACGTCGATTCGATCAGCATGGGCACCGGCGCGGCCTTCTCGCTGCTGCCGCCCGAAAATGCGACCGGCAACTGGGTCAAAGTCGTGCAGCGCGTGCCGGTCAAGATTGTTATCGACGGACCGGAGCCCCGAGACAAACCGCTCCGGCTGGGACTGTCGGTCGAAGTTGCGATCGATCTCGGCGATCGCAGTGGACCCTTGCTCTCGTCGATCGTGCAGCAGCGTTTCCAGCAAGACGGCCAGACTCTCCCCAACGAGACACTCAAGATGGCGCCGATGCCCCAGACGCCGGCCGAACCGCCGCCGCCCACCGAGACCCACCAACAGCAACATTTCATGCCTCGCCCGATTCCCTGATCGCTCGCCCCTTCTAACCGGGACGAAGTCCCGCATCCCGCATCTTTGTCTTAATATTGGGTTCAGGGGTCACCCCTGCCGCACCTGACACGCGTGTCAGTTCGGTTGCGACTTTTCTCCGCGTGTATTACGCTGCGGTTCCGGCGGATTCTCCGTCCGCGCTGTATCCGATGCTCGACTGTGACGACATTCAGCAACGCCTGTCCGCGTACCTTGGCGCACCGGTCTCGCGTCTGAGCGTCCTTGCCAGCGGATGGGAAACCACGGTCTTCGAGTTCACGCTCGATGCGGCGTCGAAGGCGTTCACGGCCATCCGGGCCGGCCAATCGATGGTTTTGCGGTTCTATCAAGGCTCCGAGGCCGACGCCAAAGGCGCCCGCGAATACACCACCATCGATCGCCTGTTCGCCGCCGGCTATTGCGTCCCGCGCCCCTACGCCTTCGAGGCCGACCATCGCGCCCTAGGCGCGCCGTTCCTCATCATGCAGCGGCTGGCGGGCGGTACGCTGTTCACGATCCGCAGCTTTCCGAGTTCGTTAAAGACTTTCTCGATGGCATTTTTTTCTTTCGTCCGCGCGCAGTCGAGGCTCCACAAGCTCGACCCGGCGAGCGCGCCCCTGCGCGAGATTCCGCACGCATATGCGCCAATCGCAGGCGCCGGCGCTGACGCCGACTGCCCGCTGCTGGATCGCGTGCTTGCGATCATCGCCAATCGCGTCGAGACCGGCCCGCTGCCCGGTCTGCGCGAGGCGCTCAATCTGGTTGCCGAACGCGCGGCCCGGTTTCGCCACAGCCCCAATTCGCTCCTGCACATGGATTATCATCCGCTCAACGTGATGGTGGATGGGGTGCGCGTGACCGGCGTCATCGACTGGGTGAACGCCGATGTCGGCGATCGCCATCTCGACGCTGCGATGACGGCCGTGATTCTGTCCTCGTCCGCGCTGGAGAACCCGCGATGGATGCGCGACAACGTGGTCGGCAACGGGCTTCGCGCGAGCTTCGCGGCTTTGTACATACCGCTCTATCATGCGATGGCGCCGATCGACTTCGAGCGCTTCCGTTACTGCCAGGCGGTCGCGGCGCTGCTGCGGCTCTCGATGCTCGGGATGATGCGCGCGCGCGGTCCTGAGGTTGTCGGCTTCCGCCGCGAGGCTATCCACGAAGTCACGCCCGCGGTCGTGAGACTGCTCAGCCGCTACGCCACCCGCAAGAGCGGCACCGCGGTCGGGATCGATACCACGGCTCCACAGCCCGCCTGAATCGCGCTCCTCCGCTGATCGCTTCCAGCCGAAAAAATCTGTGAGACCTTGGAAATGCGAAAGTGTTATGCAACTGCGTTGGTGTTGATTACCCGGACCTGATGCAATAGGCGGCTACTGGCGCTCTCCGCGATTCTTCCCCCTGACCCTTCTAACAGGGACGAAGTCCCGCATTCTTATCTTAGCATCGGGTGCAGGGCTCACCCCTGCCCGTTGGCACGGCTGGCCAGTATTAAGACCCGTTGGCACGGGAGGCCAGTATTAAGAAACCGTGCGCCCGCGGGCTCTTCCATCGCATAGTCGCGAAAAGATGCGCTGCGCAGATTTTCGCGTCTTCTCACTGCGGGTGCAGGGGCCGCAGCCCCTGCCGCCCACCGCGCAGGTGATTCTTCCTTCATGCGCCCGCCAACGCCGGGCGGCCTTAACATTGGGTGCAGGGGTCACCCCTGCCCGCGCGCGACAACGGAGCGCGGCCTTAATACTGGGTGCAGGGGTCACCCCTGCCTCACCCCTGCCGAATCAATTCGCGCAGCACGAACGGCAGGATTCCGCCGTGCCGGATATACTCGACCTCCTCGGGCGTATCGACGCGCAGCGTCGCCTCGAACTCGATCGTCTTGCCGCCGGATTCCGCGCGCACCTTCATCGCCTGGCGCGGCTTGATTCCCGCCTTCAATCCCGTGATCGAGAATACTTCCTGCCCCGTGAGTCCGAGCTTCTCGCGGCTGTCGCCACCCTTGAACTCCAGCGCCAGCACGCCCATCCCAATCAGATTGCTGCGATGGATTCGCTCGAAGCTCTGCGCGATTACCGCGCGCACGCCGAGCAGTTGCACACCCTTGGCGGCCCAATCGCGCGACGAGCCGGTGCCATATTCCTTGCCCGCGATCACTATCAGCGGAGTCCCTGCTTTGCGGTAACGCTCCGACGCCTCGAAGATCGTCATCCGCTCGCCGTCCGGGACATGCGTGGTGAAGCCGCCTTCCACCCCCGGCACCATCAGGTTCTTGAGCCGGATATTCGCCAACGTCCCGCGCATCATCACCTCGTGATTTCCGCGCCGCGCTCCGTATGAGTTGAAATCCTTGGGCTGCACGCCATGCGCGATCAGATACTTGCCCGCCGGACTGTCGGCCGCGATCGACCCGGCCGGCGATATGTGATCCGTCGTCACGCTGTCGCCGAGCACCGCCAGCGCCCGCGCTCCGCTGATATCGGAGAACTCGCCCACCTTGGCCGTCACGCCGTCGAAAAACGGGGGCGCCTTCACGTAGGACGAATCCTTCTCCCAGCGGAACAGGTTGCCTTTCGGCACGGCCAGGCCCTTCCATCGTTCGTCGCCGTCAAACACCTGGCCGTACTCGCTCCTGAACATCGCGGCGTCAACTGAACCCGCCACCGCCGCCGCCACTTCCTCGTGCGACGGCCAGATGTCGCGCAGATACACCGGACGTCCGTCGGAACCCGTGCCGAGCGCCTCGTGCTCGACGTCGATATCCATCGTGCCCGCAATCGCGTATGCGACCACCAGCGGCGGCGACGCCAGGTAGTTGAACCGCACCGCGGGATTGATGCGCCCCTCGAAATTGCGATTGCCGCTCAGTATTGCACATGCCACCAGGTTGCCCTGCTTCACCGCCCCCGCGATCGCCTCCGCAATCGGCCCGCTGTTGCCGATACACGTCGTGCATCCGTAACCGACCAGGTTAAAGCGCAGCTTGTCGAGCGACTCGGTCAGCCCCGCGCGCTTGAGGTACTGCGTCACGACCTTGGAACCGGGCGCCAGGCTGGTCTTCACCCACGGCTTGACCATCAACCCGCGCGCAACCGCCTTTTGCGCGAGAATTCCCGCCGCGAGCATCACCGACGGATTCGACGTGTTCGTGCAGCTCGTGATCGCGGCGATCACGATCGAGCCATGCGTCAACGCGAAGCGCCCGCCCTCGGAATGCACTTCGACCTTGTTGGCGATATGGCCGAGCTTCGATTCGACCGCTGCCCCTTCGGCCGCCGCCGCGCCGTCGCCGCCTTCGGCAACCCACTTCGCCAGCTCTTTGCGATCGACGCTCGGATGCTGCTCGAATTCCTTGGCAAGCTCGCTCCGGAAACCGCTCTTCGCCGCCGTCAGCGCAACTCGATCCTGCGGACGGCGCGGCCCGGCCATGCTCGGCACCACGGTCCCGAGATCGAGTTCGAGGGTGTCGGAAAATTTCGGCTCGGGCGCCTCGGCGGAATTAAACAGGCCTTGCGCCTTGCAGTAGGCCTCGATCAGTTTGACCTGGCTTTCGCTCCGTCCCGTCAGCCGCAAATAAGTGAGCGTCTGATCGTCGACCGGGAAAAATCCCATCGTCGCGCCATACTCGGGCGACATGTTGCCCAGCGTCGCGCGATCCGCGACCGGCAGCGACTTGAGTCCCGGCCCGAAGTATTCAACGAACTTGCCGACCACGCCCTTCTTGCGCAGCATCTGCGTGACCGTCAGCACCAGGTCGGTAGCGGTCGCCCCCGGACGCAGGCTGCCCGCCAGCCGAAACCCGATCACTTCGGGAATCAGCATCGGTACCGAGCGCCCGAGCATCGCGGCTTCGGCCTCGATTCCGCCCACACCCCATCCCACCACGCCGAGCCCGTTGATCATCGTGGTATGCGAATCCGTGCCGATCACCGTGTCCGGATACGCTTCGCCGTTCTTCGACGAAAAAACCACCGGCGCGAGATATTCCAGATTCACCTGGTGAACGATTCCAGTGTCGGGCGGAACGACGCGGAAGTTGTCGAATGCGCCCTGCCCCCAGCGCAGAAAAAGATAGCGCTCGCGGTTGCGCTCGAATTCCAGCCGCGCGTTGGCCGCGAACGAATCGGCGCTGCCGAAAGAATCGACCTGCACCGAGTGATCGATCACCAGGTCAACCGGCTGCAGCGGACTGATCTTCGCGGGATCGCCGCCGAGCTTTTTGATCGCATCGCGCATCGCCGCCAGATCCGCCACCACCGGCACGCCCGTGAAATCCTGCAGCAGCACGCGCGCCGGCATGAACGAGATTTCGCGCTCTCCGCCCTTGCCGTTCCATTTGGCCAGCGCCTCGATCTGCCCGGTCGTCACGATCACGCCGTCTTCGCGCCGCAGCACGTTCTCGAGCATCACCTTGATCGAATACGGCATCCGCGCGAGCGAGAAACCGCGCTTCTCGAGCGCTTCGAGCCTGAAGATCGTGTAGCTGTTGCCTTCCACCGAAAGCGTCGAACGAGCACCGAAACTGTTAGTCGCCATTGATCGAGCCCTGCCCTCCTGGTGCGATGGTCAAAATGGAAGAATCGGACGCGAGTTCCAAATCCGGCGCTCAGCCCAATCCGATTCGATTTGCTATCCGTTCAGAATACCGCGCGAGCGCGCCCAATCAACTGGCCAACTGGCGGGAGACGATGGCGTTCTAGCCGGGGCCGGCGCTGCGGCGCGATGCGCGCGCGGGCGCCGGGCCGTGCAACCCGTCGAAGACCAGCGAGCGTCCGTCGGAATGGAATCGCATCGCGGCCAGAATGCCGACCCGCGGCGATTCGAGCGCCGCCACGCCGTCGATTGAATCGATCGTGATACGCTGCTTCAGCGCCAGAAGAGCCGCCACCGCCGCGCTGAAACTCTCGTCATCGGCGCCGCGCTCGCCCGCCGTGATCATCGCGCGTCCCTGCAATCCCGCAATCACGCGGCCGGCGCGAATGACCACGACGTTGGCCGCCTCGCGCGCGATACCGTATCCGGCAATCACGGCGCCGTACGGATTGGCGGGATCGATCGCGCTCAACGCAACCGGTTTCTCTCGCGCCGGAATGAGGCTCCGCGCCGCGCGCAGCATCTCGACCGCCTCTGGCAGGGCATATTGTTCCCCCGAAATCGATCTCACGAACCACCCCCGCCGAATCGCGCCGCTATATTCCAGCCGCCGCAGCGCAAACGCGATCTCGCTCCACGAGATATGCGTCGATTCGAGGCCGAGCATCTCCCGGGCGAGAATTCCATGACGCTCGAGCAATTTGAGCGCGAGATCCCGCGCGTCATCCGGGCCGCCAGCGCGATGCTCGCCCGCGCGTATCAGCGACCATCGGCCCGCCAGACTCGACTTCAGCCGCGCGCGAACCGCCGCGTCGTGACGAGTCGTCGGGCGGTGTGCGACCGACTCGAGCGCGCGCTCGGCGCCGCGATCGTCGGCAAACATCCGGATCGGCGCAAAGTTGTCGTTGCTCACGCGCCCCAACGCCGCCATCCGCCATAACGCGGACAATGCGTCGCGCTCCGAAACATTCGCTCGCTCCGAAACCTCGTCCAGGTACTGCGCACCCGCGGCTCCCAGAGCCTCCAGCACCGCCTGCTCCTTCGCGTCCGCCGGCGCGGATTCTTCGCGCGGTACAAACAGAGTGGCCTTGCGCGCAATGAATGTGACCCGCGACGGTGTGCTCGCGGGACGCGCGCCTTCGATACCTTCTTCGGCAACGGCGACCCACTTCATCTGGCCGCTCATGCAGACCAGGTCGAGCATCTCGGGCCGATAGCCTGCGATGCGCGCCGGGATAATCGCGTGCTCCCAAATCTCGGGCGTCGCCGCGATTCCTGACAGCTGTTCGAGCACCGCAGCTACGCCGCTCTGATCGGCCGGCAGCTCAGCGCCGCCGACGCGCATCCATCGCAGCCGAAACGCCGCGTACTCGTGATCCGCGCACGGCTCGATTTCAGCGCGCACCCGCGCCAGCGTCATCCGATGAATCCGTTCCAGGTTGTAGCGGTCGCACCATTGAATCGCATCGGCGCGCGTGAAATGACCGCGAAAAATCCCGCCATCCCCTTCCAGCGCCGCGAGAATCCGCTCGATGTCCGATTCTTTGATATGCAGTAGCGCCGCGATTTCACCGGCAGTCGCCGGTCCGCAAGTCTTCAGCGCGCGGCGCACGAGTTCGGCGCGCGCACCGTCGCCATCGCGGCCCTCGTCGCTCGACTGGAAACCGCCGTCAATCGATGCGGTGGGATACGCGGCGGCAAAGACGCCCTTGTCTTCGCTCGCGATTATTCGCTCTGCCGATTCGCCGCTTAAGTTGACACGCGCGATTCGCCGCTCCGCGTCCAACTCCGCCAGCATCGCGCGTCCGCCCTCGCCGGCGCGTTCTTCGGCCTCGGCCTGCGTGAGCGAACCGTGCGCCCGAATCAATTCGTACAATTCGTCGCGCGAGCGCGGCCTGCGTCCGGCCGCGCGGCCCGTCACTTCGGCTACGACGCTGTCGACCGCTTCCGCCGAGAGCAGATCGGAAAGGTCTTCTTTGCGGAACACGTCCTCGGCCATGCCGCGATTCATCGTCACGGTCCGCGAACGGCGATTGGCGCGTTCGCCGTCGTCGAGAAATGAATAGTCCGACGCGAGCAGGATGCGATGGGCAAACACCGACGGCGCGATCGCATCGACCGCGACGGTGCGAATCGCGCCGCTCTCGATGCCTTCGAGCATCCGCACCGTGCGCGGCAGGTCGGTGGACTCCTCCAGGCATTCGCGAATCGTTTCCTCGATCACAAAATGGTCCGGGAGTTCGATCGTGGCCGGCCGGTTCTCGAAGCAGGCTTGCTGGCCGGGAAAAATCGCGGACAGAAGTTCCTGCGAGCGAAGGCGTTGAATCCAGGCGGGAACCTTCTTGCCGCGCGATGAGCGCATCACCGCGAGTGCGCGCGTCGCGACGTGGCGGAAGCGCACTTCGAACATCGGCGCACCCAGGATCGCCTGGATAAGTACGTCGCGCGCGTTGCGCGCCTTCAGCATGCTGAACAGAGTGTCGAGCGGGAAACTATGCCGCGAATTCAGCGCGAGCAGCACGCCGTCGTCGATCGCCGACGCCTGGATTTCGAAATCGAACGACTGGCACAGGCGCTTTCGAATCGCCAGACCGAGTCCGCGATTGAGGCGGATTCCGAATGGCGTGTGAATGACGATTTGCGTGCCGCCCAGGCCGTCGAAGAAGCGCTCGATGACGACGGTCTTTTCGTCCGGGATCGCGCCGAGCGCCTCGACGCCGCGGCGGACGTAGTCCACGGCTTGCGTGGCGGCGCGATCCGACATCGCGCATTCGCTCATCAGCCAGTCAGCGGCCGATTCGTTGCGTTCGAGACGGCTCCAAATCTCGCGGCGAAGATCGCAAATCTCCGCCGACAGCGCCTGCGAGCGGCCGCCTGCCTCGGTCTGCCAGAAAGGCAGCGTCGGAGCCATCCCGGGCGCCGGCTCGACCATCAGGCGTCCGCGCGAGATGCGCTGAATCTGCCAGGGCATCGAGCCGAGCGAGAACACGTCGCCGCGCGACGACTCCTGCGCGAAGTCCTCCTCGACATCGCCGACCTTTCGGCCCTCGGACTCGATCACGACGTCGTAGTTGCCGGCTTCGGGGATCGTTCCGCCCGAGGTGATGGCCGACAGGCGGGCGGATCGCCGCGGGCGGACGCGGGCGTTGACGCGGTCGAAGAAAATCTTTGGCGACGCGCCCATGATTCGCTCGGGCAACTCGGCCGAGAGCTGTTCGAGCAGATGGCGCAGCTTGCCGGCGTCGAGATCGCCGAAGTTGTAGGCGCTGCGCAGCACGCGCAGCAGCTCGGCTTCGGAGATTTCCTCTTCCTCGGCCGCGATTGCGACGATTTGCTGCGCCGCGATATCGGCGCATCCCATCGGAATTTCCACTTCGTCCAGATGCCCGCGGCGAATCGCGCGCACCGCCGCGCCGCATTCGAGCAAATCGTCGGTGGTCAGCGCGAAGAAGCGTCCCTTGGGAGTCGCGCCGAGGCTGTGCCCCGAGCGCCCGACGCGTTGAATCGCGGCCGCGATGGACTTGGGCGAATCGACCTGGCACACGAGCTCGACGGCGCCGACGTCGATGCCGAGTTCGAGCGACGCGGTCGCGACGATCGCCTTCAACTCGCCGCGCTTGAGCCGTTGCTCGGCGAGCAGGCGCTCGGCGCGCGCGAGGCTGCCATGATGCGCCATCACGGCGTCAGCGCCGAGCCGCTTCTGCAGATTGAGTGCGACCCGCTCGGCAAAGCGGCGGCTGAGCGTGAAAACCAGCGTCGTGCGATGCTCGCCGATCAGGCGCGCGACTTCGTCGTACATCGCTTCCCAATGCGGATGAGTGGCCAGCGGTCCAAGCTCGGGGCCGGGCGCGATGACCTGGAGATCCATCGTGCGGACGCGATCGTCGGCGCGAACTATTTTTATCGGACGCGGTGAGCGCGAATTGCCGCGCGCCACGTCGTAGCCGGCCAGGAACGCGGCCAGCTTTTCGATCGGATTCAACGTCGCCGACAGGCCGATTCGATTGGGCCGCGGCCGCCCGCGACTCGTCACGAAGCGTTCCAGGCGTTCGAGAGTCAGCGCGAGATGCGCACCGCGCTTGTTGCCGGCCAGCGCGTGGAGTTCATCGACGATCACGTGGCGGACGGCGGCGAGTTTTTCGCGGAACTTCGGCGAGGTCAGCAGGATGAACAGCGACTCGGGCGTCGTGACCAGAATGTGCGGCGGCCGCCGGAGCATCGCAGTGCGCTCACTCGCGGAGGTGTCGCCAGTGCGAAGACCGGCGCGAATGCGCGAAAGATCGAGGCCCGATTCGGCGCCGACGTCGCGCACGCCGTCGAGCGGCTCCTCGAGATTGAGCCGAATGTCGTTGGCCAGCGCCTTGAGCGGCGAAACGTACAGGACCGAGACTTCATCGCAAAGCCGATCGCGCGCCGCGTCGAGGACGAGGCCGTTGATTGCCCACATGAAGGCGGCCAGAGTCTTGCCGCTGCCGGTCGGCGCGCATAGCAGGACGTCGAAGCCGGGCGCGTCGTTGGCGGCGCCGATGACGGGCCATCCCAGCTCTTGCGCGCGCGAGGGCGCGCTGAAGCGGCGCTCGAACCAGGTGCGAACGGCAGGATGGAAGTCGTCGAGCGCGCAGTGCATTAGGGGAAATATATCACCGGCATGCGATCCGGAAGAAATTAATTAGCGCTCGGAGGGGCGCAGCAGATCGGGGAGGCGAGCGGTGAATTCGCTGCGCGAGAGCGTCAGCTCGTAGCCTGCTTCGCGGGCGGCCTTCAGGGGTTTCAAATCTACGTGCGAGGCGAATCCGATCACGCGCGCGCCGGGAGCAGCCGCGCGGATTTGTTTCAGGGTCTCGAGCGCGGGAAAGGCGTCGTCTGAGAGATCGGTGAAGACGACGGAGGGTTTCAATTCGGCGCACCGCGAGGCAACGGCGTCGAGCGTCGAGGCGTAGCCAACTTCGGCGCCGACGGCGGCGGCGACAGCTTCGATCTTCGAGCGGAAGAACAAGTCGCGGACGAGGCCGAGTGCTGTTTGACGGCTCATGATCGGGCGCTCAGTGAATCCCGCGATCCAATACTTCATCCATCACATTAACTCCTGAAAAAGCGCCGTTTCGTTGTCCGCGTGCGCAATTGCAACTGGATTTATCAGAGCGGCGCCCCTCTTCGCCACCGGGAGAGCGGCTTGCAAAGACGGCCGGCCTGGAGTAAGTGTCATATTGACGCAAAGTAATGACGGCCACGCTGAAGAGGACTCACGGTGAACCAATCTGTTGAAACTGCGGTTAGCGGGATCGCGCTCCACGACAAGCTCGGCGTGCTCGGCAACGAGACCTACACGGCTGACACGTGCGAGCGCTACGCGGACATGATCGCGGAGATCAAGCGGCTGAAAAAGGCGCGCCGCGCGGTGGTGCTCGCGCACAACTATCAGCGGCCGGAGATTTTCGAGGTCGCCGATTTTATCGGCGACTCGCTGGAGCTGGCGCGCAACGCGCGCGACGTGCGCAACGCCGACGTGATCGTCTTTTGCGGCGTTCACTTCATGGCGGAGACGGCCAAGGTCTTCAACCCCGATCGCAAGGTGCTGCTGCCGGATCTGAAGGCGGGATGCTCGCTGGCGGACAGCGTGACGGCCGAGCGGCTGGCGGATCGCAAGGAAGAACTGCTGAAGATCTATCCCGACCTGAAGGTGGTGTCGTACGTCAATTGCACGGCCGACGTCAAAGCGTTGTCCGACGCGTGCTGCACGTCATCCAACGCCGCGAAGATCGTAGAGCGGATCGACTCGGACAATATCCTGTTCGTGCCCGATCAGAATCTCGCCAACTACGTGCAGGGGCAGACGCGCAAGCGGGTAATTTCGTGGGACGGTAACTGCTACGTTCATCACCAGATAACTCCCGACGAGATAAACAAGGTCAAGCGCGCGATTCCCGGGATCAAGGTGATTGCGCATCCCGAGTGCCGGCGCGACGTGCTCGCGCTCGCCGACGCGGTGTTGTCCACCAGCGCGATGATCGGTTACGCGCGAAGCAGCGACGCCGACAAGTTCCTGGTGGTGACGGAATGCGGGCTCTCGGACCGCCTCCTGATGGAAATTCCCGACAAGCGCTTCTACAAGGTGTGCAAGCTATGCCGGTTCATGAAGATGATCACGCTCGAGGGCACGCTCGATTCACTGCGCCATCTGCGCTACGAAATCGAACTTTCCGACGACGTGCGCGCGGGCGCGAAGCGGGCCCTGGAGCGCATGCTCGAGCTGAGCGTCTGAGCGCGAACGCACAAGGCGTCGCGGCCGGCGCGGCGCGTGGCCAACGGCTGGCGCGGCCGATGGTCGCGGTGGACACCGTGTTGTTCGCGATCAACGGCGGGCGCCTGCAGACCTACCTGGTCGAGCTGCGCCGCGGACCGGGTCGCGGGCGGTGGGCGTTTCCGGGCGGCCTGGTGCGAGTGGGGGAACTGCTCGACGAGGCGGCGCGGCGCGAGCTTTACGATTCGACGGGACTTCGCGGCGCTTATCTCGAGCAGCTGTTCACGTTTGGAGATCCGTCGCGCGACCCGCGTGCGCACGTGGTGTCGGTCGCGTACATGGCGTTGATTCCCGACCCGCAGGGCATCGGCGCGCCATGCGACAAATACGCGACCGGCAGATGGTACGAAGTCGCGCGTCTGCCGCAGCTTGCGTACGATCACTCGCTGATGGCGGCGTATGCGGTCAAGCGGCTGAAGTCGAAACTCGAGTACACGAATATCGCGTATGCGTTGCTGCCCCGGGAATTCGCGTTCGCCGAGTTCGAGGAACTATACTCGCTAATCCTCGGCCGTCCGCTCGATCGGCGAAACTTCCGCCGGCGGATTCTCGCGATGGGCCTGCTCAAACGCCTGCCGCATACGCGGCGCGGACCGCATCGGCCGGCCGCTCTATACAGTTTTGCGAATCAAAGCCTAAGATTCATCGAGATGCTATAATTTCCGGCTGCGGAGAGACTCATGTTCGAGGGCGTCAAAGGAATTGTCGCACTGACGGCCGCCGCGGTGGTGGTGGTGGCATTCTCTTACGCCGGCTATGTGTCCACTCAGGCGCAGCCGCCGGCGGGCCAGGTGGCCGTGGCCTCCGATGGTGCGGCGCGGCTGCGGGTAACGCTCGACCCGAACAATTTCCAGGGCGATGTGCGCGAGGCATATGAGATCGCCGAGCGCAATCCCACGCTGCTGGCGCAATTGCATTGCTACTGCGGATGCGACAAAACGAACGGGCACAAGAACCTGCTCGATTGCTACCGTGATACGCACGGCAGCAGGTGTGCGATCTGCGTCGGCGAGGCTCACGATGCTCAGTCGATGGCAACCCGGGGCATCCCGGTCGAACAAATCCGCGACGCATTGCGCGCGCGTTACGCCCACGGGAGCTGAGCTTGGCCGGGCTGATCTCCGCGTACATCGAACACTTCACCTATCTTGGATTGTTCGTTGTTCTGATGTTGTGCGGACTTGGGCTGCCGATGCCGGAAGACGTGGCGCTGCTCGCGGGCGGCTATTTGGCGCATCGCGGGATCACGCGCTACCCGATCACGCTGGCGGTCTCGCTGCTGGGCGTGGTCGCGGGCGACAACTCGCTGTTCTTTATGGGCCGGCGCTTCGGCTCGGGCCTGGTGCGCTACTTGGCGCTGGCGTGGCCGGGTCGGCAGCATCAGATCGAGCGCATCGAGCTTTTCATGCAGCGTCATGGGGCTCGCGCGGTGTTTTACGCGCGATTCCTGGCCGGTCTGCGCGCCTTGGTCTATTTGTCCGCCGGTTCTTTTGGCGTGCGCCCGGCGGTGTTTCTGCTCTACGATCTGCTCGGAGCGCTGATATCGGTGCCGATCGTCGTAACGCTGGGCTACATTTTTGGCAAGCAAATCGAGATGATAGTCAGATACATCGGCGGCTTCGAGCGGCTGATCGTGATCGTGGCGATCCTCAGCGCCGCGGTGTACGCGACCCGGTTGCTGGTTCTGCGCAAGGTCAACGAGCCCGTGACCAGGAACGGATAGGTCGAATTATTGGGAAATTATATACTTGACTCCCTCGGCTAAAGACCCAAGCCGCCAAAGCGCGGAAAACCCAAGAAGCAAATCGCACGGCGCAAGCAGCTTGGCTAACGGGCGCGAGGCACAATAATGACAAGGCGAAGCGCGCTGATAGATACGCGCGTAATCTACTGCGGGGACTGCCTCGACCAGCTTGCGGGGCTTCCGAATCACTGCGTTGACCTGATCTACATCGACCCGCCGTTCAACTCGAATCGAAACTACGAGGTGTTTTGGGGCGAGACGAAAGAGAAGCGCTCTTTCGAGGACCGCCACGCTTCAACCCAAGCCTATATCGAGTTCATGCGCCCGCGATGCGTCCAGCTTGCCCGCGTTCTCAAGGAAACGGGCAGCTTTTACTATCACTGCGATTGGCACGCCAGCCATTACGTGAAGGTGATGCTCGACCAGATTTTCGGCGAGAACAATTTTCAGAATGAGATCGTCTGGAAGCGTAGCACGGCGCACACTGACGCCCGGCAAGGCAGTAAGCACTTCGGGCGAATACACGACGTGCTTTTGTTCTATACGGGAGGTTCGCAGGATTATCCGTGGAATCAGCTCTACCAGCCGTTAGGAGAGGAATATATCCGCTCCCATTATTCGCAGGTCGATGAGGAGGGCCGACGCTTTCAATGGGACAATCTATCCGGTCCCGGTGCAGCCGCTAAGGGCAATCCGTACTATGAGGTTTTGGGTGTAAAAGGCTACTGGCGCTATAGCAAAGAACGGATGGACAAGCTGATCGCGGAAGGTCGGGTTGCGATACCGTCCAAAGGGGCAACGCCGCGTTACAAGCGGTATCTGGATGAATCAAAAGGGCTTGCGTTGCAGAGTGTCTGGGACGATCTGCCGCCCGTCAATTCACAAGCACGCGAGTCGCAGGGGTACCCCACGCAGAAACCCATTGCCCTACTGGATCGAATAATAGGGGCCAGCAGCAATCCCGGCGATATTGTATTGGATGCTTTCTGCGGTTGCGGTACGGCATTGATTTCCGCTCAGAATCTCAAGCGCCAGTGGATCGGCATCGACATTTCTCCGACTTCCTGCCGGGTGGTGGCAAACAGGCTCCGCAAAGAATGCGCGCTGCGCGAGAATGAGGACCTGTGGCGTGCCGGGCGTGGCTTCATCGTGCGCGATCTCCCGAGATCGGAAGCGGAACTTCGCAAAATCCCACCGTTTGAGTTCGAGAACTGGGCAGTGATCGCGCTTGGCGGAATCCCGAACAAAGCGCAAGTCGGCGACAAGGGAATCGACGGGCGCATTTATCCGGTATCGGCCATCGAACATCGGCGCGATGCCGCCCAACGGCGCGAGCGCGAAGCGGGTGCCCGCGAATTGGGCTTTATGGATCAATGGTATCCAATCCAGGTTAAGCAAAAGGATAAAACAGGCCGCCCGGACATTGATTCGTTTGAGGCCGTGATGGCCCGCGAGGATCGAACCAAAGGCTTCTTCGTCTCGTTCGATTATTCCTCGGATGCGCTAACCGAGATTGACCGCTACTTTCGCAAGTCGGGCAATGTAATCGTGCCGCTCACCGTCAAGGAAATTCTCGACGAACAGATTGCTCAGAAATTGGCGTAGCGAAGCCGATGCCGTGGCAATTCTACCAGTATTTGCGCGCGCTCATGAAGCACGCTTGGGCTATTCTTGCGGCGATTGTCGGCAGTGCTCTGCTTGCACTGCCGAGTTTGGTAAGGCCGGCCCTATCGCCCATCTGGCAAAGACGATTGGATTCGTTGCTCGCTTCGAGCCCGACCGAGATTCGGCACGCCTATTTGGTGCTCCTCCCGGTCGGCTTATTCTGGGCTACATATCGCGCATGGAAGGAAGAGAATGATGCACGTATCAAGGCTGAGAAAGAGTCTCCCGCCGATCATCGGGCCGAACTTGCTTCGGTCAGGACGGAGCTCGAAGGGTTGCGGCGGCATCAGCAACGTTCGATCACTCGCCAACAATGGGACGCGATCGAGACGGCCTATCGATTGTCTCCGCAGCAACGACCCAAGCTCGCAATTAAGACTCCCTTCAACGATTCGGAGGCCGAAAAGTACGCTCAAGATTTTGAGGGATTGTTCTATTGTGGTGGAAGCCGCGATGCGAAGATCGATGCCGATATGAAGGGGCTGATTGTGCGCGTTCATAATCGCAGCGCGCCTTCAACCCGAGCACGGTTTTTCTCGCAAACACTTAAGGCCGCGGGGATCGCTAACGAAATTAAGGAGCTAGAACTTCAATTTCCCATCAATCCAAATCTTGACTGTGAGCTGGTGATTGGTGGAAACGATTGAGCATTTCCCGTTTGCGCTTTGCGGCACGCTTTTTCTGGGCGCGTGTTCGTGTTGATGGCGGGTCGTCCGAATCAGAATCTGGCCTGTCAGGTTGCTGCCTATTTTGCGATTTTGGCGGCAGGGGAGCCACGTATATAATTCTCTATTATTGCGTGGCCATGCCGGCCTGGCCGGCGATATCGAAAATGGAATCATACTTTCCCGCGCTGAACCTCAAAGCCAAACTGATCGTGCTGATGGTAGCCCTGCTCGGGCTTACGCTGGGCGCCGAGGTGTGGGTCAGCCTGGGCACGCAGGCGGCGATCGTCGCGACCACCCAGGAGAGGGTCAAGGACCTGGCGCGCGTGATCCAGATCAGCGTGCAGGAGCTGACCGCGGTGGGCGGCACCGATCGCGATCTGCTGCACACCTACGTTGGCGACCTGCACACCAAGGGACTCGAAGTGTCGATCGCATCGAGCGAAAATCTGATCCTCAACAGCTCCAATCCGCATCTGATCGGTGCTGCCCTGCGGCCCAAGCAGGCCGAATGGCTTACCCCCGACCAACTCAAGCATCCCGATGACCTGCTGACTATTCCGGCCGGCAAGCTCGGTCCGCTCGCGCCGGAGACCACGGTCTATCTGATTCCGGTCGAGGTCGAAGATCATCTGCTTGGCTACGTGCAGGTGGTGGCGAATTTTGGCGACTTCGCGCAGCCGCTGGCGCAGAGCCGGACCCGCGAGCTGATGATCGCGTTTGCGATTTTCGCAATCGGCCTGGTCTTCGCTTACATCCTCGCCGATCGCTACGTGAAGCCGATTCATGCGGTCGCGGACGCGGCGCAGAATATCGCGGCGCGCGGCCTGGAACCGGTTCTGGAGGCGCATCGGCGCGACGAGATCGGCTTGCTGACGCGCAGCTTCAACGACATGGTCGGCCAGCTCCGGCATGCGCGCGAGCGCGAGCAGGAACTAAACCGGCTCGAACGATTCACGGCGCTCGGGCAATTGGCCGGCGGCCTGGCGCATGAAATCAAGAACCCGCTGAACTTCATCAGCCTTGCACTCGATCAGCTCCGCGCCCGCTATGCTCCGCAGCAGCCCAACGATCGCGAAGCGTTTCTGCATCAGCTCGTGATCATGAAGGACGAGATGCGGCGGTTGTCGGAGCTGGTGCAAAGCTTTTTGCATTACGGCAAGCCGATCGAGATATTCCCGGCGCCCACCGACGTGCGTCAGCTGGTGGATGAAGTCGTGGCGCTGTCGGAATCGAAAATGAAAAGCCAGGGGATCGAGCTGGTCGAGGAATGCAACGGGGCCTCCCCCATTCTCAACGTGGACGCCGAGAAACTCCGCACCTGCTTTATCAACGTGGTCGCCAACGCGATCCAGGCGATGCCCGAAGGCGGCACGATGGGTATTGCAATTCGGCGCGTCGACGGCGCGATGGTGATTACTTTTTCGGACACCGGCGCGGGTATCGAGGCTGAAGTCGTGAACCACGTCTTCGAGCCGTTTTTCACCACCAAGCGCGAAGGAATCGGTCTCGGGCTGTTCCTGTCGAGGGCGATTGTCGAGACCCACGGCGGTACAATCGATATCGGACCCAACGCCGACGGACCCGGAACCACGGTAACTTTCACCTTCCCGCCAAGCGCGGTACACGGACACAATCATGACCCAGGCCTCAGTGCTGGTCGTTGAAGACAACGACCTCGAACGCCAGATCACCGCGGACACGTTGCGCGAAGAGGGATTCGCAGTCGAAGAGGCTGCGGTCGGCAAGCGCGCGATCGAGTTGCTGGCGCTGTCGCGTTTCGACGTCGTGCTGACGGACCTCATGATGCCGGGGATGTCGGGCGAGGAGCTGCTCGCGAAAGTGCGCGGCGCCTATCCGGCCAGCCAGGTGGTGGTGCTGACCGCGCACGGCTCGACCGACAGCGTCGTGCAAGCGATGAAGGCGGGCGCGTTCGACTACCTCGAGAAGCCGACCGATCGCGAGAAACTCGTGACGAGAGTGGCCAAGGCGGCGGAATTCGCGAACCTGCAGCAGGAAAATCAGCTCCTGAAGCGGCGCCTGGAAGGCACCTTCGAGATCGAGGGCATAATCGGACAGGATCCCGCCATCCAGGAAGTGATCCGGCTGGTGCGGCGAGTCGCGCCGTCGAATTCGACGGTCCTTATCCAGGGCGAGAGCGGGACCGGCAAGGAAATCGTGGCCAAGGCGATCCATCGGCTGTCGCCGCGCGCGGCGCGCCAGTTCGTCGCGATCAATTGCTCGGCGATTCCCGACAATTTGATCGAGAACGAACTGTTCGGCCACGAGCGCGGCGCGTTCACAGGCGCCAACGAGCGCAAGATCGGGCTGTTCGAGAGCGCCGACAAATCAACGCTGTTTCTCGACGAGATCGCCGACCTGCCGCAGGGAATGCAGGCGAAGATTCTGCGCGTCCTGCAGGAAAAGGAACTGCGCCGCGTCGGCGGCAACGATTCCTTTCGCATCGACGTGCGCCTGGTCGCCGCGAGCAACCGCAACATCGCCGAGGAAGTCGGCGAGGGCCGCTTCCGCGAGGACTTGTACTATCGCATAAACGTCGTGACCGTCACTTTGCCGCCGCTGCGCGATCGGCGCGGCGACATTCCGCTGCTCGCCAATCACGCACTGGCCAAGTTTGGACATCTTGCCGAAGGCCGCGTGAAAGAGATTGGGCGCGAGGCGATGGAAGTCCTGCTCGACTACTCGTGGCCGGGCAATGTGCGCCAGCTCGAGTCCGCGCTCGAGCGTGCGATTCTGCTCTGCGAGGGGGACAAGGTGATGCCGCGCGATTTGCCCGATGAAGTCCTGTCGCGCAAGAAGCCGGGCCGCAGCAGGGACAGTCAGCGCGGCGACAGATACGAGATTCCGAGCGAGGGCTTCAATTTCGAAACCTTCGAGCGCGACGCAATCCTGCAGGCGCTCGAGCGCAATGACTGGGTGATCGCAAAGGCGGCAAAAATGCTCGCCATGAGCTATCGAACTCTGCAGTACCGAATCGACAAGTTCGGCTTGAAGCGCGGAGAACAGCCCAAGCCACCCCCGGCCGAAGTGAAGTGACAGGCAGAGTCAGCGGTCTCTATCGCGATTAGTTCTTCGCCCAGTTCGTCGGCAGGTAAATCCAACATTCGATTTTGCGGCCGTCGGCGGCGAGCACTTCGATTCGCTCGCGCGTGTATAGCGCCGGCGCCTCTTCGTACTCGTCGAGGATCGCCAGGTCGCGCGCGCTCAGGCCTTCGAGGATTGCGCCATCTGTGACGGCGCCCGCCTGCTTTGCGACGAAGTAGTGGCGCTTTCGACCGCGCGCATAGCCCGGAACCCGCCCCGGGCTTGCGTCGATCGGCCTGCCCAGGAGGATCACGCGTTCGGCTGGATTCATCAGGGTGCCGTACACGAAAAGCAGCTCGTCGCCGTTATCCAAATTCGTTACCGCCGCAACTCCGTATTGCCGCACCCGCCGGCTTCGCTTACGCTCGCATCGTCAAAGCGCGATGCTGGAAAGAATATACCTGTTCCTCGACGAACTTGGCGAAGTCGGAGTACTGACCGGCGAATTTTTCCGCTACCTGGTGCGCCGCCCGTTCGAAGGCCGCCTGTTGCTCGATCAACTTGACGCGGTGGGCGTGCGATCGGTCAACGTCGTCAATCTCACCGCGATCTTTTCCGGCATGGTGCTGGCGCTGCAAATGGGCCAGTTCCTGGCGAAGTTCGGCGCCAAGATTTACGTGAGCCGGATAATGGGACTCTCGCTTTTGCGCGAGATGGGACCCGTGTTGAGCGCGCTGATGGTCGCGGCGCGCGTGGGCGCCGGCATCACGGCCGAGCTCGGCACAATGAAGGTAACAGAGCAGATCGACGCGATGCGCTCGCTGGCCACCAGTCCTGTCAAGAAGCTGGTGGTGCCGCGTGTGCTTGCGACCATCATCATGATGCCGGTGCTGACGGTGCTGGCCGATGCGATCGGATTGCTCGGCGGGCTGGTTATTTCGGTCACGCAGCTCGGCGTGAGCGCCGACTATTTCTACAGTTCGTTGATTCAGAACGTGCGGCTCGAGGACCTCCTGAGCGGACTTGGAAAATCGGTATTCTTCGGCTTCGAGATCGCGATAATCGCATGTTCGAAGGGCCTGTCCGCGACGGGGGGCGCCGATGGCGTGGGCCGCGCAACGACCTCGGCAGTGGTGGCCATCTCGATCACGGTGCTGATCTCGGATTTCTTTTTGACCAAGTTTTTTCTATCGATCTGATGCCGAACGACGGACGAAAACGATTCATCGAGGTCCACCAGCTCCGCAAGAGCTTCGGCGGCAAGCCGATCTTGCAGGGAGTCGATCTCGACGTCTTCGAAGGCGAAACCCTGGTCGTGCTCGGCGGCAGCGGCGAGGGCAAGAGCGTCATGCTGCGGCATCTCAACGGCCTCGAGCGGCCCGACAGCGGCGAGGTGATCGTCGAGGGCCGGCGGCTGAACAATCTCAGCGAGGACGCGATGGCCGATATCCGCAAGCAGGTCGCGATGGTGTTCCAGGGCGGCGCGCTGTTCGATTCGTTCACCGTGTTCGACAATGTGAGCTATCCGTTGCGCGAGCACGGCGGCATGGACGAGCCTGCGATCGAGCGGCGCGTGACCGAACTGCTGGACATGGTCGGAATGACGCGCGTCGAGCATCTTTATCCGGCGGAACTCTCCGGCGGAATGAAAAAGCGCGTGGCGCTGGCGCGGTCGATCGCGCTCCAGCCCAAGGCGGTTCTGTACGACGAACCGACCACGGGATTGGACCCCCTGGTGACGCACAAGATAAACTTGCTGATTCGGGGCTTGCAGCGGCAGTTGGCCTTTACGTCGGTCGTGGTGACGCACGATCTCAAGAGCGCGTTCATGGTCGGCGACCGCTTCGCGCTGCTCGACCAGGGACGGATAAGATTCAGCGGCACCGCCGACGAAGTGCGCACGACCGATGACGAATTGATGCGCGAATTCGTGGAGATTGCGCTATGACAATCACGATGCGAGGTGAGCGTGGCTGATTCCGCGTATTCGGGAGTGCGGGTCGGAGCATTGATCGCGGCCGGGCTCGCGATCCTGTGTTTCGCGATTCTCACGATCGGCCACGGCGCGCAATTCTTCACCCGCACCGAAATCCTGCAAGCTCATTTCGAGCGAATCAACGGCTTGCAGACCGGAGCGCCGGTAACCCTGTCGGGAGTGCGGATCGGCGCCGTCGAGTCGATAAAGTTTCCGCCCGAACCCGAGAACGGCTACGTCGTCGTGCGAATCTGGATCGAAGAATCCGCCGCGGAGCGCGTGCGAACCGATTCGATCATGCAGATTCATTCGATGGGGCTGCTCGGCGACAAGTTCGTCGCGCTGACGCCGGGCACGGCAGCCGCGCCACCCGCGACTCCGGACACCATCCTGGCTTCGGTCAACCCGATCGACTACGAGGCAATTCTGCAGCGCGAAGGCACCGACGATTTGATCGCAAACGTGATGGCGATCTCCGGTTCGCTGCGCTCGATACTCGAGTCAATCGAAAAGGGTCACGGATTGGTCAGTCAACTGGTTCGCGGCGAGGACGCCGCCCAGCCGAAAGATCGGCTGACGCTCGAATCGATTCAGCGCACGCTCGAACACGTCGACAAGCTGTCGATCGCGCTCAGCCAGGTGATGGACCGTATCAACAATGGCCGGGGCGTGGTCGGCGCGATGCTGAGCGATCAGACCGACGGCAAACAGTTCCTGGATAATCTCGCGGATACGGCGGCTAAGATTCGCCGGACCAGCGCGCGGCTGGACACGCTGATCGCGCGTTTCGACAAAGCCAACGGCATCTTACCGCAACTGATGGAGAACAAGGATTTCTCCGATGACGTGCTGTCGAACCTGCGCCGGTCGTCGCATGACTTGAAAGACATCCTGCAGAAGATCAACTCGAGCCAGGGCACCGCGGGCCTGATGGTCAACGACCCCACGCTGTACAACCAACTGACCGGCTTCATGGATAACGGCGGTGGATGGGGGCTTCGGATCATCAACGGCTTCTACGATTTGACCCATCCGTTCGCGAGCCCGGCGCCGGGTGCTGGCGCGCAGTCGGTGATGCTGACGGCGTCGCAAGCGGGCGCGTGCAGCGCGCAGCCGGCGCCGGCCACAGTGTCAGCGGCGATCCCCGCCATAGCTGCGCCTGCGCCAAGCGTCGTGAATTCATCTTCATCAAAGTGACGAGGACCCCGATGAAACAAGGTCAGGTTGCCGCAGATGTCTTCGTTATGTTAGCTCCGTATGAGGCTTGAGATATCGATGATGACGCAGCGGACATTTCTCGCACGCGCGGCCGTTGGGCTGCTCGCGCTATTCGCCGTCGCATGCTCCGCACTGAAAAGCGGGTCGCTAAGCACCGGCATGACGCCCGCGCAAGCGGTGCAGGCGATGGGTCAGCCTGACCTGAAGGATAACATCGCCGATCCCAACCACAGCGGCGCCAGCGTGTTGCGATACGTCTGGCTCGAGCCGGGCAAGGCGGCAATCTTCGGTTCCGACGATCGCCTCGCAAGCATCCAGGATGTCGAGACCAACACCAAGCAGCACGTCGAGCAGCAGGCTCGTGCCGAGGCGGCGGGGCCGCCGGAGCAGTTCGATCCGATCGAGACGCCGCTCAATTATCTGTTCTTTCCGGTCAAGGCTGCCACGATTTATTTCGGCGCTGGCGTCAATTGCGTCGGAGGCGGTGGCTGCCGGAAGCCGGAGCTTCCGTCGCCGGGTTCCGCCAGTTAGTCCGGAATTCCTGGAACTGAGATGAAGCGGCGGCCGATCGTCGGATCGGCCGCCGCTTCTTTTGGCGCATCGCTCATTTACGCTTGCGCTTCGCCGTTTACCTCGTGACCGTAGGGAGCCGCCGATTCAACTGCGCCCAGATGCTGCCCGATTGGAATTGGATGACGGGACAACGTCGGTTCGACCGGGAATGGATTGTCAAACCGAATCCGCCGCAACGAATCGCTGGTCGTGAAGCCACCCGCGAACACATCATGCACCAGCTTCGCCAGCGCCTCACCCTCGAGCACCATCGGCTGCACCCATATCTGGCCGCCGTCGGTCGTCTCGCAGTACGGCCACACGAATGGATCGCCAGTCTTCGCAAAGTTGCTCCGTACATATGCGCCCGACTGGTCGCATGGCTTGAGGGTCGGGTAAACCAGCAATGCCTGGACCTGCATCAGGCCCGCCAGAATAATCGCGCCGTGCTGTGCCAGCAGACCGGCGCCTCTGGCGAACGACCACAGCTCTCCACCCTCGATCACCGACCGCGGCGGCAGATGGGTCAAGTCGGGCCGCGGATAAGTTTGCGGGAAGCTGGCGAGATCGTGCATCACGAGTCCCGACATCATTTGCTCAGGGAGATCGTCGTCGTGCTCGAACAGCCCGTAGGGGAGCCCGTATTCGAGATGAATCTTCCCGACTTTGGACCGCCCCGTCTCCCGGAAGTGTGCGCCCTGCTCCGCGCGCGCCGCCTCCATCCGTTCGGCGAAAATTCGCCGTTCCCTCTCGGTCGTGAGTTGCCTTAGTTCCATTGCGTTCATACCTCCTGCAGCGGGGAGTTGATTCTCCCCGTCGTTGCCGAATGGAACTTAAGACTGGCGCAACGACCCGGAAGCGAGGAGGCCTGCCCGTCGCTGACAGCTTGAAGAGGCGGTATGAAAATCGAACATGGCCTGGTAAAAGGCGAAGTCGCCCTCTTTTACGCCCGCCTTCGGGGCCGCTTTCGATGCGAACCGGATTGGATGGCGCCCGGAGAGTACCGTCCCGGTCAACTCTGCTGGTGGTGGTCGCCACGAATGATTATTAAGTGACGCGGACGGTCGAATCCGCGGTCATTAGCTGACTCAGGGTGTCGTTAACAGAGTCATGCTGTTAGCGCAAGTGCAACTCGCTGCGGTCTTTTTCGACACTTGCATCGCGGGCAGCTATCACCGTACACTCGATGTTCATAACTGGGGGACCGTTGGTTGTGGCACTGAAGTCCGAGCGAAGTTTCGCGCTAGATGCACTGGTCGAAGAGATCCTGAGACGGGCGCGCTGTTCCCCGTCAGCACAAGTT
>DLMJ01000002.1:0-22694 GCA_002479255.1 Candidatus Binatus soli
ACGGCAACTTCGACGCGCACCGCAACGCCGACTGCGACCGCGACGCTCACTGCAACGGCAACGTTCACGCCGACGCCGATGCCGACCGTGGCAGCGGCGCTGGTTGTCTCGCCAAGCTCTGCGAGTTTTGCCGCGAAGCTGGGCAAGCGGAGCAAGGCAAAAGAAATAACCGCGCACAACGCCGGCAAAGTGCCGATACTGCTGATAGGTGCGCAGGTGACTGGCGACTTCGTACTCTCGAATCAGTGCGGCGGGGCGCTGGAACCAAAAAAGAAATGCACCTATGCCGTGGTCTTCGCTCCGACCGCAAAGGGGCTGCACGCCGGCCTCCTCACGATCAACAACAACGGCTCGAGCGGGCCGCGAACTGTGAACCTGTCAGGAACCGGGCAGTAGCGGCGCCAGGGGATGGCGCGGAACTCGCTTCTCAACCTGACCAGGTTGCCTTCGATGTCTGGACTCCTTGCTCGGAAAAAACTCCCCCGCTCTCCATTCCCAAAAAAAAGGGCGACCCGCCGGGCCGCCCTTCGTCGATTACCGCTCAGTTGGAACGTGAAAAGGTGACTAGCCCTTGGGTAATCCGAGCACGCGCTCGCCGATGATGTTGTGCTGGATTTCGCTGGTGCCGCCGGCGATCGTCAGCGCCCGCGACGCGAGCATCCGATACAACCACTTGCCCTTGTCCAGCGCATGCGGCGCCTTGAATTCCATCTGGCTGTACGGCCCCAGCATCTCCATCGCGAAGTTGTTCATGCGCAAGTTAAGTTCGCTGGTGCATAGCTTGAGCAGCGATCCCTCGGGCCCCGGCGGCAGACCCTTGAGCCGGCGCGTCAGTTGCCGAAAGCCGGTGTAGCGCAGCGCAGCCGCCTCGCACGCGAAACCTCCCAGCTTCTGGCGCACGCTGGTGTCTTCCCACGCCGTGTGTCCGTTGCTGCGAATCGTCTTGACCAGCTCGACCATCTCCTTGACCTGGCCCATCAGGTCGCGCCCGCCGCCGATTCCCGACCGTTCGAACATCAGCGTGGTGATCGCGACCTGCCATCCCTGGTTTTTCTCGCCGAGAAGATTCTTCTTCGGCACCTTCACGTCCTCGAAGAAGATCTCGTTGAAATTCGCGTCGCCTGTGATCTGCACGAGCGGGCGCACGGTCACGCCGGGACTGTGCATATCGACCAGGATGTAGCTGATCCCCTTATGCTTGGGCGCATCGGGATCGGTACGGACCAGCAGGAGACACATGTCCGCGTGATGCGCGTCGGAAGTCCAGACCTTCTGGCCGTTGACGATAAAGTAGTCGCCTTCCTCAACCGCGCGCATCTTCAGGGAGGCCACGTCGGAGCCCGCGTCCGGCTCGGAATATCCCTGGCACCAGAGCTCTTCCGCCGAAAGAATTTTCGCAACGTGGCGCTTCTTCTGCTCCTCGGTGCCCCAATGAATGATGGTCGGACCGGCCAGCATGATACCCAGTCCGTTGACCAGCATCGGCGAGTCAACTTTCGCGAGCTCCTCGTTGTAAATGATTTGCTGCGTGAGCGTCGCGCCGCGGCCGCCGTACTCCTTGGGCCAGCCGATTCCGACCCATCCGCCCGCGTGCATCTTCTTGTGCCACTCGACCCGTCGCTTCCAGTCGTCCGGGCTGCCTTCGCTGACATCTTCGCGCAACAAGCCGCCACCATCTTCGGGCTTCCCCGCCTTGGGCAGGTTGGCATGGAGCCAGCTGCGAAACTCCTCGCGAAACGCCTCGTCCTCGGCGCTGAAATTGAAATCCATTAGTGCCTCCGATAGGGACCGCGTGATGCGCACCTGGCCGCGCTCACGACGAGCGTCAGCCGGCGGCTGCGGTCCCTAATGAATGATATCCCGAGCCGCCCTAACCCCCCGGAGTAGCCTCACCCGGGCAGGTACAACCGTAAACTGTAGTCCCATCCAGTGAAACCGAGCCGGTGTCCGCCAGCAGTCTACCGTTCACTATTGTGTCAGTAGCCACCGTGATTGATGCATAGGCCATTATGCTTCCGTCGAATGTACTGTCAGTTCCAAGAGTCGCTGTACCGCCAACCAGCCAAAAGACGTTGCAAGGATTGGCGCCGTTTTCCAAGACAAATCCTGTACCAGTTCCCGTGGTGAGTGAAGTGCCTACGGACTCTGCTTGGAAGATCCAGACAGCACTCGCCCCCTCGGCTCCGGCGTCGAGCGTGAGGTTCCCTGACGTTAGTGAAAATGTAGTGGCGGCCGCATTTGCCGTATAAACACCGGGACCGAGGGTCTGCCCGCCTAATTCTGCGGGTATTGAGATCGGGGTATATGAAGCGGCGACAAGTTCCGCCGCCCCCTTAATAGCCTGGCCATTCAATGCGGCGGCGGCATCCCCGACGGTCTCGGTGTCTGTGAACCCGGTCACCGTCGGGCCTCCAGTTATGCTGGTCCCCGCACTCACCCCAAGATTTCCATTGATCTGGGTAGTAGGGATGGTGGTAACCGATAGGGCAGCCAGAACCGCGTAATTGCCTCGGGGGCTGGGTTCCGGAGTCGGACAAAGCGCCAGCGGAGCTACTATAGCCCCAGTCGGCGTTGCCGTGGGCGTCGCTGTAGTGGTAGCTGTCGCAGTTGGTGTTGCGGTCGCAGTTGCCGTTGCCGCTGTCGCGGTCGCAGTCGCCGTAGCGGTTGCGGTTGCGGTTGCGGTTGCCGTCGGAGTCGGACTCGCGGTGGCAGTCGCGGTTGCGGTTGCCGTCGTGGCGGTGGCGGTCGGGGTGGCGCTCGCGGTCGCAGTAGCCGTCGCGGTCGGGGTCGGGGTCGGCGGGATAAACACGCTCTTTACGCCGAAGGGGCAGGTGCAGACGCCCTGACCGGTACCCAACCTAATGATATCGGCGCACGCTTCCGGCAATCCTTCAAAGAGTTCCGCCGGAGCCGGAACATCGGCCTGGAACGCGGTTTCGGTGATCTGGGTAACCTGTATGTGGTCGGCCCAAGCCACCAGTTCCGAACCGGGTTTCAGCGTCAACCCGGTGCCCGCCGCGGTTGGATCGCAGCAGACGTTGGTGCTGGGGTCGCAATACACGTAATCGGCCGGATGTCCCGGTGTGGAATTTGGTAAGCTCGACAGAATACGGATCGAGCCGTCGTGGATGAGGGTACCTACCGCCACCGGGTTGTTCGCCAATTGGGTGTTGATGTTGAGGGTCAACAGAGCATCCGCGGTCAGCGGGCATCCGCAGCAGGCCTGCATCGCCTGCTCGGTATTGAAGACGTAGATGTTCGCGCAAGTTTCGCCCTCTAGCGCGTAGGGGGCCGTGGCCGTTGGATCTCCCTCGAGGGGAGCAATGATATTGACGTAGGCCTGTCCGCCAAGGGGGTAGCTGGCGTTGCTGAAATAATTCTGCAACTCCGTCCCGTACTCTTCGGGCTCTGCCGCCGCCATGCCTGACCACGCGAACGTCGCGATGGCCGCGGCCAGCAGGATCATCGTGCTTGTGCTCAGAACTCTATTAGTTGAAAGCATATAGTCCCCTTGTTCGTTCCGGAGCACACGAACCAACGGCATAACTGAGCGCCATCCTGCGCCAGACAGCTTAGATTACTGGAAGTAGATAGCATCAAATTTGTCACATTGCGAGCACCAAATGTGAAAAACTTGTCACGCCGAGATGCAGGAGCGGGGCCTCTGCTTGCGCGTTTTCGGGTAACGAGTAGATTGGTCGTTCGTACTCACGTCATGCGACGCAACCCCGGCCCCTTCGAGCCATTCATTTACATCCTCCAGACGCCAATCATGTTTCGCGTGGTCGGTTTGGGCGGGCTGCTCCTGTTCACCATTATCGTGCTTTCAATCGCATTCGAGCACAGCGCGGGCGCCGCGGTCTTCGGGCTCGCGTTGATGGGCGCGTTGTGGTTCGAGGCAAGCGCCAACGTCTGCCGGCGATGCCGCTTCTACGGGACGTGGCATTGCCTGGGGCAGGGGATGCTAGCGTCGAAACTGTTTTCGCGAATCGACGAGCGGCTGGGCGAGCCGGGAACGATGCTGCACGGCGCACTGTTGGCCGCCTACTTGATTTACGGGCTGTTCTGGCTATGGCATGCGCCGATGCTCGGATTCATTTTCACGCTCTGGGTTCCGATTGCGCTGGTCACCGCGACCGCGCCCGCGGGCTTCTCGTGGCGCGCGTTGAAGCCGAGCTAAAGCAGCCCGATTGTTCCCCTTCCCATAATGGGAAGGGGAATGATCGTGACTTGCCCTTCCTTCGCAAGGAAGGGGACCAGAGAGCGGTTATTCGAGGCGCCAGAGGGAACGGGCGGCGTTGGCGGAGCGCTCGACGAACTTCTTCCCGTACTTGATCTGCGCCTCGAAGATGGGAGCGAGCCGAGTTTCCTTGGCCCACTGGGTGGCGGAAGCCTGGAAATCGATCGCCTGGTTGGCGACTTTCTCGCTGGTGTCGATATACCACGCGGCGAACTTCTTCGCGCGCTTGACGCTCAGCAGGTTGCTGCCCAAATTGCTGATACTCTCGACCACTCCCGAATCATGCGGTTTGTGTGCTGAGTGTGTCTCTTTGTGTTCTGAGTGTGTGTGTTCTGAGTGTGTGTGTTCCGACATATCTTTTTCTCCTGATTTTCGGCGCGACGCGAGCTCGCCGGTTGTTTTACTAAGGTTAACCATCGATTCTGATTTTGCCCGTTTCTTTGTCGGCTCCGCGACGACAGCGGCGGTTTTACGCTGCCCGGTTCCCCGGTGTGATCGTTTTCAGTCATCGCGGGCTTCCAGCCAGTTCGCGATTTGGGGCCACAGGCGCTTGAGCGAGCCGGAACTGATTGCCGCGCCCATGTGGCCGGTTGGAAAGTGCAAATTCTGTTTGTCGGCGCTCGACACGAGTCCGGGGAGCGGCTCACTGGACAGTGGATTGACGATATCGTCGAGGTCGCCGATGACGTTGAGCAGCGGCGACACGATGCGTTTGAGGTCCGCGATGGTATCGCCCACTTTCATCGCGCCCTTCATCAGAGAGTTTTCGCGCCACATCTCGCTGGTCTCGAGAAATATCCGTCCCGCCATCGGAACGTCGCTATGAAGCCATCGCTGGAACAGCCAGAACGTGTCGATGTGGCCGGGGCGCGACGAGTTGCGGTATGCGCCGACGAACTTGTCGAACAGGTGGTAGGTGGGCGCCAGCGCGTTGAAGCCGGAGTAGAGCATCCAGGCCGGCGCGTTGCCGTACATCTCGACGATCATCCGGGCGCTGCGCGCGGTCATCGCAGCCGTCAGATGCTCGATGGGCAACTGACGGACGCTGGTGTCGAGCGGAATCGTCAACGAGACGAGATTTTTCACGTTGGCGCTGTGGATCGCGCTGTAGATCAAGCCGAGCAGCGCGCCGAAGCAGTAGCCGATGATCGAAACCTGTTCGATGCCCGCATAAATCTGAATGGCGCGAACCGCGTTGGCGATATCGATGTTTACGTAGGCGTCGAAGCCGCGCCATTTGTCGCTGGGCCGGGGCGGAATCCAATCGATCAGGTAAACGTCGAAACCCTGGCGGACGAGAAACTCGATGACGCTGCGGCCGGCCTGGAGGTCGAGGATGAAGGGGCGCTTGATGAGCGAATAGATGAGCAGCAGGGGCACGCGATGCTGCACCCCGGCGCCGCGCGCCTCGTAGTGACGCAGGCGGACCAGGCCCGACTCGTAGATGACGCGCGAGCGCGTTGCGGGCGGAGGGTCGTCCATCGTTGCGCCGAAGCCGGTGCGAAACGCCTCGAGCGTGCGCATCGTGCCTTCCATCCAGAGCGAAGCGATCTCGTTAATGGCCGACATCTTTAGCGATCCCCGCCACGTCTTTCCCCGGCCATTGCGGCCACCCCGGGAATTGGTAAGCGCTGGATTTCCGCGCCGCCGCCGGCGATTTCACCGCGTCACGCTCGGCGACCGCGTCGCGAAGTTCCTCGCGCATCGATCGAACGTCGATTCGAATCGCTTCGACATCGCTCGCCGACGGCAGGCCGACTGCCGGCCACAGGGCGGCGAAGAAGGCGCCCGCGACGGCCGCGTTGAACCGCTGCCATCGAAGCACGATGTCGATTGCGCCGCCGAGCACATTGCCGACGGCGGGACTGGTAAAGAGCCGATTGGTCACGTCGTTGGCGGCGCCGACGGCGGTGTCGTACGCCTTCCAGGCGATTTCATGAACTTGGCGATCGATCCCGCTTTCCGAAAAAGAAGAGTCGTTGGAATTCAGGTTTATCCTTGTGTCGCCGTTGTTATGAGCCATCGCAGATACCCCTGATTCGGTGAAGGCGCGTCATTCTTGGTTCTGTAAGTTATGCTAATATCAGAGATATGTCAAGGATTAGATATATTTAAGTCTGTCGCGGAGGTGACAAAAGCCGCAAATCGGGAAAATCCATTCGCGACAATCAGAGCGTTTATGGTACGAGAAGGCGGGCGCTCCGCTCGGGTGACCGGCTGAACCGGGCGGGGAAAAAAAGATGGCATCGGACAAATCCATTAACGCGAACGGTCTTCGGCTTCATTATGTAGATTACGGCAACGACGGCGCGCCGTGGGTCGCATGCGTGCATGGGCTGACCGGCAACGCGCACAACTTCGACGCGCTCGCGCCTCATCTGACGCCGAGGTATCACGTGATTTCGGTTGACGTGCGCGGCCGCGGCGACAGCCAGTGGGGTCCGCCGACGGAATATATCCCGCAAAATTACGTGACCGACCTGGCGCGGATGCTCGAGGAATTAAGCATCGCGCGCGTGAGCCTGATTGGCACCTCGATGGGCGGAATAATCTCGATGATGTACGCGGGAGGATGGCCGGAGCGAGTCGAGCGGCTCGTACTGAACGATATCGGTCCCGAGATCGATCCCGCGGGAGCGGCGCGAATAGCGAGCTATGTCGGCGAGGCGCCCGAGCGCTTCAAAGACCTCGGCGAGGTGGTGAAGTACTACAAGGAGAATTATCCGCCGATGGCGAAGCTGGCGGACAGCATTGTCGCCGAACAAGTGAAATGGTCGGTCAAGCCGGGGGCGGAAGGCGGCTTGATTTGGAAGATGGATGCCAACGTGCGGCGGCCGCTTCGCGGCGGGACCGCGTCCGCGCAGCAGCGGTTCGATTTGTGGGTGCCGTACGCGCGGATCGCGTGCCCGATTCTGATCGTGCGCGGAGCGGACAGCGATGTCCTGGCCGGCGCGACGGCGAGCCGGATGTGCATGGTGCACAAGCGGGCGAAAGCTGTCGAGGTGCCGGGAGTAGGGCATGCGCCGTCGCTGACCGAGGCGGAATCGATCGGGGCGATCAAGGAATTTTTCGGGCTGTGAGAGAAGGCGCTTACTTTCGCTGTATCAGCTCGATCTTGTAGCCGTTGGGATCCTCGATGAACGCGATGGGAGTGGTGCCGTGCTTCATCGGGCCGGGCTCGCGCACGACGTTGACGCCCTTGTCCTTCAAGTCGGCGCAGGTTTTGTAGATGTCGTCGACGCCGAGCGCGATGTGTCCGTAGGCGGTGCCGATTTCGTACTTTGAGGTTCCCCAATTCCAGGTCAACTCGATGACCGCGGTTTCTTTCTCGTCGCCGTAGCCGACGAAGGCGAGGGTGAACTCGCCGCCGGGGAAGTCGTGCTTGCGCAGGAGTTTCATCCCGAGCTTGCCGCAGTAGAACTCGAGCGACTCGTCGAGGTTGTTCACCCGGAGCATCGTGTGCAATAGGCGCATGCGGTTATCCAATCGTTCCCGGAGTCCGACTTTCCGTAATCGCGAAAGTATTGTCAAACGGCCCCGTGCCTTTGCAGAGCGCGGGTCGAATGTTTTAAGTTCAAGCGCGAAGACGCCCTGCGGTCAGCGCGGAGATCGTCATAGCCGGTACAGGATAGCCGGTACAGGCCATCGAGCCGCGCCAGGAGAAATGCGCGATGGATTTCAATTTTAATCCCGAAGACGAAGCGTTCCGGATGGAGTTTCGCGCGTGGCTGGACGCCAACAAGCAGTTTGCGCCGCGCTCGCGCGAGATGTTGATGGCTGAGGGCAAGAACGCGTTCGAGGAGCAGAAGCGCTGGGCCAGGAAGATGGCCGAAGGCAGATGGCTCGCGCCTAACTGGCCGGTTCAGTATGGAGGGCGCGGCGCCGGTATCCTGCAGACGATCGTCTATAACGAGGAACTCGCGCGGGCGGGCGTCGCGGCGCCGATGATCGGGATGGGCACCACCATGTTCGGGCCGACGCTGTTGCATTGGGGGACCGAGGAGCAGAAGCAGCGCTTCATCCCGCCGATAATGAAAGCCGAAGAAGTCTGGTGCCAGGGATATTCCGAGCCGGGTGCGGGGTCCGACCTGGCCTCGCTGCAGACGCGCGCGGTCGAGGACGGCGATTACTTCGTCGTCAACGGGCAGAAAGTGTGGACGACGATCGCGCAGTACGCCGACTGGATCTTCCTGCTGGTGCGTACCGATCCCGACGCGCCCAAGCATAAGGGAATCAGCTACCTGATGGTCGATATGCACAGTCCCGGGGTGACGGCCCGGCCGCTGGTGCAAATCACGGGCAACAGGGGTTTCAACGAGGTTTTTTTCGAGGACGTGCGGGTGCCGAAGAAAAATCTGGTCGGCGAGAAGAACCAGGGCTGGCAGGTGGCGATTACGACGCTGATGTTCGAGCGATCGGGCGGCGGCGGCGATCGCGGCGTGCTTATGCAATGCCATGAGCTGGTGGAGCTTGCGAAATCGCTCCCGCGCAACGGCGCGTCGGCGTGGGATGACGCGAGCGTGCGGCAGAAAATCGCGGAGTTCTACTGCGAGGCGACGGCGCTGCGTTACACCGGCTATCGGCAGCTGACGCGCCGGCTGAAGGGAATGCCGCCGGGGCCGGAAGGATCGATGATGAAGCTATGCGGCACGGAGCTGAACTTGCGCATTCAATTGTTCGCGATGGAGTTGCTCGGGCCGTACAGCCAGCTCGAATTCAACGCGCCGTTCGCAGTTGACAAGGGCAAGTGGTCGTTCAGGATGCTGGCGGCGCGCGGCGGCACGATTGCGGCGGGCAGCAATCAGATACAACATAATATTATCGGTGAGCGTGTGCTCGGACTGCCCAAGGGCTGAGGCGCGCGCGAGCCGGGAATCAACGGAGAAGGCATTCAATCGATGGATTTCAACTACACGCCGGAAGACCAGGCGTTTCGCACCGAAGTGCGCACCTGGCTCGAAGCAAACAAGAAATTCGCTCCGCCGCCGAGCAATATCATGGCCGACGAGGGCGAGGGCGACTGGGAGGCGCGGGTCAACTGGCACAAGAGGCTCAACGAGGGCGGCTGGGTGGCAGTCAACTGGCCCAAGGAATACGGCGGGCGCGGCGCAACCGTCATGCAGCGGCTGATCTATCGGGAAGAACTGAGCCGGCTCGGGCTGAACGAGCCGATGATCGGGATGGGAATCAACCTGCTCGGTCCTACGCTGATACATTGGGGGACCGAGGAACAGAAGAGAAATCATATTCCGAAAATTCTCAAAGGCGATGAAGTCTGGTGCCAGGGATACTCCGAGCCGGGCGCGGGCTCCGACCTCGCATCGGTGCAGACGCGTGCGGTTGACGATGGCGACGACTTTGTCGTCAACGGACAGAAGACGTGGACCTCGATTGCGCAGCATGCGGACATGATCTTCGCGCTGGTGCGCACCGATCCCGCCGCGCCCAAGCACAAGGGAATCAGCTACCTGCTGATCGATATGCACAGCCCCGGCGTAACCGTGCGTCCGCTGGTGCAGATGACGGGCGGCAAGGGCTTCAACGAAGTTTTCTTCGAGGATGTCCGCGTGCCGAAAAAAAATATCGTCGGCGAGCGGAACAACGGCTGGCAGGTCGCGATGACCACGCTGATGTTCGAGCGCGGGGGCGGCGGCGGCGAAGGCTTGATGGGCGAGGTCTATGAGCTGGCGAGGCTCGCCAAGCGCATCCCGCGCAGCGGTGATGGTTCAACGGCGTGGGACGATTCGAGCGTGCGCCAGAAAGTTGCGGAGTTCGCCGCCGAGGCGCAGGCGCTGCGATACACCGGCTATCGGCAGCTGACGCGCCAGTTGAAGGGACTGCCGCCGGGGCCGGAAGGCTCGATGATGAAACTGTGCGGCACGGAGCTCGCGCTCAAGATTGCGATTTACGCGATGGAGCTGCTGGGGCCTTACAGCCAGCTGGAATTCAACGCGCCGTTCGCGGTCGACAAGGGCAAGTGGTCGTTCAGGATGCTCGCGGCGCGCGGTCCCACGATTTACGCCGGGACAAATCAGATCCAGCACAACATTATCGGCGAGCGCGTACTGGGTCTGCCCAAGGGCTAGCGCACAAGAAAATCGAAGAGCGTCTTTGCGTGCGTGATGCCCGCATCACGCACGTTTTTTTTCACTTTTCACTTTCCACTGTTCACCGTTCACACATATTTCGCCCGAATGACTTTACTGTTACCGCATTTCGTGGCAGTGTCGCGCGAACGCACGCGTAAGAGGTTAAGAAACACAGATTCGCAACCGGCATGCTGCTGCAACTTACCGTCTCCGCCTACTTCGACTTCCTCCAGCAGTTCGCTTCGCTGGTTCGCGACCCGGTCGGCTACGGCGTCGGAGTGCCGCGCGGCGACGGCCGTCCGGTACTGCTGATTCCAGGATTCACCGCGGGCGATTGGTCGCTCGGCACGATGGCGCGATGGCTGGGGCGCGTCGGATACCGTCCGTATCTGTCGGGAATCGACCTCAACGTCGGATGCCCGCGGCGCAAGATGGAACTGGCGGGATGGCGGGTGGAAAAGATCGCGCGCGAATCCGGCCAGCGCGTGACAATCATCGGGCATAGCCTGGGCGGCATACTGGGCCGCGCAATCGCGGCGGCAGACCCCGGAAACGTGCGTCAGGTGGTGGCGCTTGGCTCGCCGATTCGCGACGGATGGACGGGAGTACACGATCGAGTCCGTCCCGCGCTGCAGGCGATCCAGTCGTTCTGGCAGACGTTTTCCGACGAGCCCGAGGACTGCGGCACGTCCGAATGCTCATGCGCATTCGTCGCCGCCGTGTTCGCGCCGACCCCGGAAAAGAGCCGCTTCAGCGCCATCTACACGCGCCGCGACGAGATCGTGCAATGGCAATCGTGCATCGACGATGCGGGATCCAGTTTCGAAGTCTCGGGACTGCATGCGAGCTTGATAGTCAATCGCGAGGTCTACCGAATCCTCGGGTCGATCCTGGCAGAAGCCCCGGGCGAGAGCGCCGCCGCTTGAACCTTACCCGCCCGTAGTTCTATTCATCGTACGGAGAAATTCCCGGCAAAAGGAGATTTCCAACGTGGCAGTTCGCGATTTCGCCGAGACCAAGGACGGCCTCAAGCTTCGCTACGAGATTCGAGGGGATGGCGAGCCGGTCGCGCTCATCATGGGATTCAGCGGCTCGGGGCGGGCATGGGGCGAGCCATTTCTGAAACCGATGGAAGCGCGGTTCAAGATTTTCGTCATCGACAATCGCGGCACCGGCGAGAGCGACAAGCCCGACGCCGAGTTTACGCTCGGCGACATGGCTGCGGACATCGCCGCGGTGCTGGACCGTGCGAAGACTCCGCGCGCGCATATTTTCGGAATCTCGATGGGCGGGATGATCGCGCAGGAATTCGCGCTTAAATATCCGGCGCGCACGCGCGGGCTGGTGCTCGGATGCACCAACTGCGGCGCGAGCCATTCGATCCCGGCCGATCCGGCGGCGATAGCCAATCTGATGCCGGTGCCCGGAATGGATCCGCTCGAGCAGGCGCGGCGCGCATTTTCAGTGGCGTGCGGAAAGGCGTTTCTGAATTCGGCGGCCGGGCAGGCGACGCTCAACCAGGCGATCGCGGAGATGGGCAACTACCCGCTGACGCCGATGCATACTTTCATGCGGCAGGGACAGGCGATTGGCGGATTCGACAGTTTTGGACAACTTGGACAAATCAAGTCGCCGACACTTATTATTCACGGTGACGACGATGCGATAGTGCCGTATCCGAACGCGGAGGTTCTGCACGGCGCGATAGCGGGTTCGAAGAAGCATACGCTCAAGGCCGTGGGCCACATGTTTTTCTGGGAAGCGCCGGAGGAAACCGCGCGCGTGGCCGGCGACTTTCTGGCAGCGGTGAAGTAACCGCCGGAGACTCAGATGGCGAACTACGAAACCCTCATTTACGAAAAGGCCGAGGACAAAATCTACCGGCTGACGCTCAACCGGCCGGAGAAGCTCAACGCGCTGTCGCAAAAGCTGCTCCAGGAACTCGACTCCGTGATGGACGAGTACGAGTCGAATCCCGATGCCAGCGTGCTGATAATCCGCGGCGCCGGGCGCGCGTTCTCGGCCGGCTACGACTTGCAGGGCACGCAGCATCCCGGCGCAACGTTCACCGTCACCAACGATCGGCTCGGCCTGCACAAGACGATCGAACGATGGCAGCGGCTGTGGTCGATTAATAAACCCACGATCGCGCAGGTACACGGCTACTGCCTGGCGGGCGGCACGGAGTTCGCCGGTCACTGCGACATCGTGTTCGCCAGTGAGGATGCGCAGTTCGGGCATCCCGCGGGCCGCTCGCTTGGTATCCTGCCGACGATGTCGATGTGGCCGGTGCTGATGGGCCCGCGCAAAACGAAAGAGTATTTCTTCACCGGCGACTACATGTCGGCAAAAGAAGCGCTCGAATGGCACCTGGTCAATCGCGTCTTCCCCAAGGACAAGCTCGAGGAAGAGACAATGAACTATGCGCGCCGGGTCGCGATGGTGCCGGCGGAGTTGCTGATGCTGCACAAGGCGGCGGTGAATCGCTATCTCGAAATCCTCGGGATTCGGGCGGCCGAGCAGTCGGCGGCCGACATCGACGTGATCGCGCATCAGACCGACACGGTGAAGAACTGGATGAAGGCGAGCCGCGAGAAAGGCCTCAAGGGCGCACTTACGGATCGCGACCGTCCATTCGCCAAGAAAGCCTGACGCGTATCGACGGCACAAGATTGTTGGTGGATTGGAAAATGGTAGTATCGCGCCATTGTTGAAGGCTGCGAGGAGGAGAGAATGATCAGATACGCATTGGTCGCGGCTGCCGCCGTTTTTGCAGTCGGGTGCAATTCTTCGCCGCTACAAACCGCCGACAACACAGTCGGCGGCGCTAACGTAGTTTCGTCCGCGGAAACGCCGATGGCGAAGGGGGCGACCAGTCTTTCGCTGGACTGGGGCGCCAAAGCGCAAGCCGGCCAGGTCGCGATCGCTGACGTATTGAGCTACGGCGGCTCGAAAACGACGATCAGCGCGCCGGCTGGATGGCAACCGATTCGCGACGATTCCACTCCAACAACGCGCCAGTCGCTGTACTGGCATGCAATCCAGGCGAATGACGCTCGCACGGCGACGTGGACATTCAGCGAGCCGGTCGATGCGCAAGGCGCGATCCTGTTGCTGGACAATGCCGCGGCAGCCGCGCCGGTGGATATGAGCAACGTCAAGACCGGCAACGGCGGCACGGTGCATTCCGACTCGATGACGACGACGGCGGACGGCGACCTAATCCTGATTTTCAAGGCGACTGATTTTGGGAACGCGCCGCTGCAGCCGCAGATTCCGGGCGACATGAGCGCAGTCGTGGCTCAGGGGAAGGCGCCGCTCGAATACTGGATCCTTGCGACCTGGCAGAGTCAGAACGGCGCCACCGAGGAAACGGAGTTCAGTTTTCCGCAACTCTTCAACTGGACAGCCGCGCAAGTCGCGATAAAGCATGGGTCGCACTGACACGCGCGCGGACGCGATGCGCCCGACCCTGGCGACCAGCCGCGGATTCTTCGCGGTGGCAGTGATTATCGTGGTCGTGGGATGCGCCATCGTTTTTCGGCACCGATGGATAGTGACGCGCATCGACATAGTTTCGGGAATCGTTGCGCTCGGGGCGCTGGCGTACTCATTCAGGCTCGCCGATCCCGCGCCGATGACCGATGAGGCTGTCAAGCGAGACGAGTTGCTTTCACAGTTCGCGGTCTTCGTGGTCTTCCTGGCGTTCTATGCGATAACGGCCGGCTCGGACACGAGTCCGTACAATGCGCATGTGCGCCAAGCGTTTGCTTTCATCCACGGCCACACGTATATCGACGCGCCGAATTACATCGAGCATGCGCAGGTTGGGGCATACAGCTACCAGCTTCATCCGATCCTGCCGGCGATCCTGCTGATGCCATTCACGGCGATCTGGGGGATGGACACCAATCAGAATTATTTTTCGATCATTGTGGGCGCGCTCGACATGGCGCTGGCGTGGCGCCTGCTGGGGCGCTTCCACCTCACGGTGAATGCGCGAAAATGGCTCACGGTTTTTTTCGGCGCCGGCACGATCATCTGGTACGAGACGGTCAACGGGGGCAGTTGGGGAGTTTCGATGGTGGTCGCGATCCTGATCACCTTGATCGCGTTCGATGAGATGTTCGACAAGGGGCGTCCCGCGGTGGTTGGATTTTTTGCCGCGATCGCCGGGCTGGCGCGCTACGATCTCGTGTTTGTGTGGCCGGTATATCTGGCGCTGTTGCTATTCTGGCGCCGCCGCAGCATCCGCGAGTTGTTCTGGTTCATTCCGGGGTGCGCGCTGACGGCGGCAATTTACGTAACGTTCAACTTCATTCGCTATCACAGCCCCTTTGACCGTGGGGTTGTTTACTACATGCCGAAGGATCAGCAGACGCTGTTCGCCTTTAGATTTTTTCCGGGCAACTTCTTCACGCTGTTCTTCATGGCGCCCGGATTGGACGCCAACTTTCCTTACATCCATCCGACCTTTGGGGGACAGTCGATCCTCACGACGAGTCCGGCGTTCCTGCTCGCGCTCAAGGCGAGTTGCCGGCGGATCGAGACGGTATTGATCGCAATGGGCGCCCTGATCGCGGTGACCCCGAGCCTCTTTTACGTTGGCAATGGATCTGCGCAGTTCGGCACGCGCCACTACTTGCAGGCGTTCCCGGTTCTTTTGCTCCTCATGGCGCTCGGCGTGCACCGACGAATCGATCAGATGTCGCGCATCCTGATAACCGTTTCGGTGTTCATGATTACGTGGGGCGTCTGGTACGTCCGGTTTTATGGCCTCGGCGGCTGAGTGCCGCCGCAGATGGCGGCTCATCGTTTGCGCGCGATCACGTACATGATGTCGTAAAAGTTGAGATAGAGCGGCCAACCGCCGACACCCAGCCGATCCAGGAGATCAAGCGCGCGCGTATCGCCGTGCTTCTGCACGAATACTCCGTAGGCCATGCTCCGCAAGCTCCGGTAGAAGCCGCAATGGCGGGCGTAGATCACGTCGAAGCCAAACCTATCGAGCATCGTGGTCATGCTGGCGATCGAAAAATAGTGCGCGTGCGACGGCGGATGCATCAGTCGCCATTTCGTGCGCCTCAGGCGCGCGTTGAGGCTTCCGAAGTCGCCGGTCGTGATGGCGATGAGCGCGCCGGTCCGCATGTGATCCGCGAGCTTCGCAATGTACAAATCCGGGCGCGCGAGATGCTCGATCGTATCCCACATGCATGCGACGTCGAACTCGCGGCCCGCCAGGTCATACTGCAGCAGGTCTGCGCAGGTGGCGTCGAGACCCAACCGGGTTTTGGCGTGACTCACCGCAGCCGCGGACACATCAATGCCCTGGGCGGAGTCGAAGCGATCCCTCGCGACCTCCAGAAAAAAACCGTAAGCGCAGCCGACTTCGAACAGACGCCGATGACGTGCCGGGTCCATGAAGGACTTCAACACCCTCAGGCGCGACAGGAAATTGCGCTGCGCGACGCCCTTGTCTGAAAGGTAATCGTGATACTCCTCGCCCTTGAAGTAGCTTTCGGTATAGATAGCCGCGAGTTCCTGATCGGTGGATTCAGGCGGGGCGAACGCGTGACCACATTGCCGACAGCGCAGAAGTCCGCCGAAGATTGCGTCGCCTGATGAGGAATCGCACGCCACACAGCGTGGTCCGGACAAACTCGGGGCGTTCGCCGCTCCGATCACATCCACCGAAGGTCGGTCCGCGGGGGTCACGACAGCTCTTGCTCGCTGATGAAGCGCGGCCGCTGTTTCACCTCTGAGTAAATCTTGCCGATATATTCCGCGACCAGACCGATGATCATGATTTGAAGGCCGCCGAGCACGTAGATCGGAAGGACCGTGGACGCCCAGCCCGGGACGACCTTGCCGCGCAGCGCACTCACGACGATGAATACGCTGATGGCCAGGGCGCCGAGCGTGATCAGCACGCCACCGATCGCGATCATCCGCAGCGGTGCCACCGTAAACGACGTGACTCCATCCAGCGCAAGCCCGATCATTTTTGTCCACGAATAATGCGTCGTGCCGGCGAGTCGCTCGTGCACGTCGAAATAGACTACTTCCGACTTGAAGCCCATATTCGCAAAAATGCCACGGAGGAATACGTTGACCTCTTTGTAATCGGCCAGCGTGTCCAGAACTTTTGCGGAGATCAGCCGGTAATCCGGATGATCTTTGATGACCTTGGCGCCCATCGAACTCATCAGCCAATAGAAGGCCGACGAGAAAAGCTTTTTGGAGATAGGAACGTTGCCGGGGTTTCGCCTGATTCCGTACACGATGTCGGCGCCCTGACGGTACTTGTCCAGGAAGCTGTAGATAGCCTGTTCGTCGTGCTGCAAGTCGGCGTCCAGCGAGATTACGCAGTCGGCTCGATGCCTGACGGTCAGCAGACCGGCTAACACGGCATTCTGATGGCCGAAGTTGCGGGAGAGCTTCAGCGCTTTGACTTCGCGTTCGGACTTATTGAGTTCGCGCAGCGTACTCCAGGTGTTGTCGATGCTTCCATCGTCTACAAAATAGAGGAAGCTTTCGGACGCTATCTGTCCCTTTTCCCGCAGGTCGCGCAGTATGACGACGAGCCGGCGGACCGTCTCCTGTATCACGAGCTCTTCGTTGAAGCAGGGGACAACGATTGCGAGGCGTGGCCGGGTTCGCGCTAGATCGGTCACGATCGGTTCGTGGCGGTTGAGATCATCGTTGGTCACCGGAGCAAAGCCGCGCGATTCCTGAACTTCATCGGGAGGTCCTTGGCGTCCACCCGATGTGATACTTATTCTGTACCTGAAATTACGACAAATGGCATCACGGGAGTTTAGCGGCTGGGACGGTGGCAATACGTTGGCGCGTGACATGGCGCTCGCGCTGATCGTCGGATTCCTGACCGGCGCACTGTCGATCCCGGTCGTGATCAACCTCGGACTCGGAACGGCGATCAGGATCCCGCTGCTCTACCTGCCCGTTATCGGCGCCACGCTATTCGCGATTGCGGTGCTGGCCGCGAGCCTGGTTGCCAATCGAGCTCCCTCGTTATTCGAATTTTCAAAGTTTGCCGTGGTGGGTGTTCTGAATTCCGGGGTTGATTTCGGCGTCCTGAATTCTTTGATGCTGATAACTGGCGTGTCCTCCGGCGGCGGCTTTTTGGCGTTCAAATCAGTCTCGGTCACGCTGGGAGTGATCAATAGCTATCTGTGGAATAAGTACTGGACATTCGATTCGTCGAAATCCGGCGCAGCACGGCGGGAGTTAGTTGCTTTCCTGGTGGTGACACTGGTGGCAGTGGCGCTCAACGTGGTGGGCGCGGACGTGATCGTGAACGTAGTAGGCGCGCCACGAGGAATCAGTACCAAGCTATGGGCAAACGTCGGCGCTATTTCAGGCGCCGGATTGACGCTGTTCGCGAACTTCTTCGGTTACAAGTTTTTCGTGTTCAGAAAACTGTCGGTCGTTACATAAGAATCGTGAATATACGCCGTTTCGCTTCCGGCGCGTATTTTTTAACACCTGACTAGCCAAAAATCTCTTACGCTGGCACACTCAATCCGGCAAGCTAGAGATCGCCGAGCCAGGGGTGAGGAGTGGCGTCAACTTCGCGACAGATGGATTTCCAATGCATGGGATAACCGACCCCGCGCATATCGCGGACATGCTCGCGACGTGGGGCTATCTCGGCATCTTCATTGCCGTGTTCATCGGTAACCTGGGGATTCCCGTGCCGGAGGAAACCGTGATGCTCGCCGCCGGATTCCTGGCCGGCCGCGCGCTGCTCGATCTGCGAATCGTCTATATCGCCGTAGCCGTGAGCGCAGTCACGGGCGACTGTTGCGGCTACGTCATCGGCCGCACCGGCGGACAGCGCGTACTCGTTCGGCTCGCGTCCGCCTTTCCCTCCATGCGCACGCGTTACGACCGCTTGCAACTTTTCTTTCAGACCCACGGCAGCAAGGCGGTGTTCATGGCGCGATTCATCACTGGCGCGCGATTCATGGCGGGCCCGATGGCGGGTGCGTGCGGGATGCCGTTCTTCCAGTTCCTCGGATGGAACGTGCTTGGTGCGATCGTATGGTGCTCGCTCGTCGTTACGGTCGGCTACCTGGTGGGCGACGAGTTGTATCGCGCCGTGACGATGGCTCATCAGGCGTCGCGATGGATTGGGCTGGCCGGGGTTGCTGTGGCGATCGTGGTTCTCGTCTTGTGGTGGAGGGACAGGCATTCTGCGGTGTCGCGGCCTCAATCGTAGCCGCGTTTGCGGCTGCGTCGCGATGACGGCGCTCGCGCTCGCGCTGACCGGATGCAAGCCGCGCACGCGTATCGATCTCCACTATCTTCCGGGCTTCGTGCCGGGGTCGCAGAACATTTTTCGTCCCGTCAAAATTGCGGTGCCTCCCACGACCGGAGATTTCGGCTCCGGCGATTCCAGCGTCGGCACGATCTACGCCGCCGACGGCGCCCCCCAGACTCCCCTCGTGGTTGCCGATGCGGCCCGCGCGTTCAACAACGGATTGATCAAGGGTCTCGCCGACGCCGGTTTGGCGCCGGTGGCGCTCGACTCAAATCCGGGCGACGGCAAGCCGCCCGAGGGCTCGGATTTCATCCTCACCTCCGACCTCGAACAGCTCGAAGTGAACAAGCGGTTCGGAACGAACCAGACCGTCCACGGCCAGTACTTCTCGATGAGAGCCGTGGTGCGCGTAAAGTTCGAGCTCAAGAATCGCGATGGCGCCGTGCTTTACTCGGGCGAGATCAGCGGCATCGAAAATGAACCGCCAAATCCCGTCGGCGCCGAGGTCTTTCTACCGCTCGAGACCGAACCCGCCGAGTCCTTGTCGGTTGCGCTCTCGCGCGCGGTCGGCCAGCTGATGCTACAGCCCGGATTTCGCGACGCACTGCCGATGCGATCCGTCGAGGCGGCTCCCACTTCGACGCCGCAATCTCCCGGCGCGTCGCATACGCCATAAGAGAGTCAAATCGCCGAGCCCGCAGATACCGAAGTGAATGCCGAACTTAAGCGGACCTGCCCTTGCGCGATTCTTCCCGGCGGCGCAACTCGACGCGGCGGATTTTCCCGCTGACCGTCTTGGGCAGCTCGTCGATGAATTCTATCTCGCGCGGATATTTGTAAGGCGCCGTCACGCGCTTGCAATGCTCCTGCAGTTCCGTCACGAGCCAATCGCCGGGCTCGGCGCCGGGCTTGAGCTTCACGAACGCCTTGACGATTGAGCCGCGATCCGCGTCGGGACTCGCGACCACCGCGGATTCCATTACCGCGGGATGCTCGAGCAGGGCGCTCTCGACTTCGAATGGCCCGATTCGGTAGCCCGCCGAAATGATCACGTCGTCGGCGCGCCCGACGAACCATAGATAGCCGTCGGCGTCGCGTGTCGCCTGGTCGCCGGTCAGGTACCAATCGCCGCGAAACACGCTGGCGGTCTCTTCCGCATTTTTCCAATACTCGAGAAACAGCGACGGCGGCCGCTCCGGACTCACCCGCACTGCTATTTCTCCGAGCTCGTCAACTTTGGTCTCGGCCATTTCGTTGTCGATTACACGGACATCGTGACCCGGAAACGGCAACCCCATCGAGCCGGGTTTCACGGGCATCGCGGGCATGTTCGCGGCCAGGACGGCCGTTTCCGTTTGTCCAAAACCGTCGTGAATCGTGAGTCCCAGCCTCTCCCGCCAGACCTCGATCACCTCGGGATTGAGCGGCTCGCCCGCACCCGTGCAATGCCTCAGTTTCGGGAATGAGTAGTCAGTCAGGTTTTCCTTGATTAGTATTCGATACTCAGTCGGCGGCGCGCAGAAGGTAGTAACTCCGTAGCGGCCGACCAACTCGAGTTCTTTCGCCGCATCGAAGCGGCCGTTGTACATGAACGTCGTCACGCCGTTCATCCACGGCCCGAACAGCACGCCGTAGGCAGCCTTGGCCCAGCCGGTGTCCGACGTTGTCCAATGGAGGTCGCCCGGCCTCACGTCGAGCCAGTTAAGCCCCGTGAACCGGTGACTGTAGGTATAGCCATGACTATGCAGAACCGCTTTCGGTTCCATAGTCGTGCCGGAAGTGTAATAGCAAATCGCCGGCTCCGACGATTTCGTATTCGCGGGCTTGAACGCCTCCAACGCGCGGCTCATCTCTTCCTGCAGGCTCATCCAGCCGGTGCGGGCGGCGCCGGCTATCAGGTAGTGCTCGACGGAGGGGCATTGCTTGCGCAGTTCCGCGATCATCGCGGCATTCTCGACGCCGGCGATTATCGCGCGCGCCCCGGAATGATTCGCGCGGTACACCAGGTCCTTCTCGCGCAGCATCGAGGTGCACGGGATGACGATCGCGCCGAGCCTGAGCGCGCCGATATACGCCGCCTGCCACAGCGTGATTCGCGGCAGCACCAGCAGAACCGGATCGCCGCGCCTGATTCCATGTCCGGCGAGAACGTTCGCGATGCGTTTCGATTGCTGCGCGATATCCGCGAACGTCAGCCGCGCGCGCCGGCCCTCGCTGTCTTCCCACAGGATCGCAACCCGGCGCGGATCTTCGGCGAACTTGTCGATGGCCGCGGCGAAGTTGAAATACTCCGGCGTCTCCCACCTGAAGTCCCGGTACGCGCGCCGATACTTCTCGAGCGTGTCGGTCCTTGTTGCGTCGGTTTTTATTGAATCAGTCATGGGCGCAAATTTCCGCGGGCCGCGTGCTCCGCTGGCGTTTGCGAGCGCCTCGCCGCGGCCTTGATATACTTCACCGTCACCGGCGACAGATCGTCGCGATCGACGCGCACGTCGATTATCGCAAACGATTTGCATTCGTGCGCCGCGCGCAGCGCATTTCTGAGCTGCTCGACCGTGCCCGCCTCGAATCCTGCGCCGCCCCAATCGCGCGCGAGCTTCGCATACGGCCACGGCGGAATCTCGAGCAGTTCGCGCCGCTCGGCAATCGGCCGGAAGATGCCCCATCCGCCGTTGTTGATCACCACCACGATCGGATTCACGCCCTTGGCCGGAGCCTGCGAAATTTCCGGCCCGGTCATCTGAAAACCGCCGTCCCCGCACAACACCAGCGGCCGAAGACCGCTGCCGATTTGCGCGCCGAGCGATGCCGGCACCGCAAATCCCATCGAAGCGTAAAACCCCTGCGCCAGGTAGCCGCCGTTATGCGGCACCCGGATGTCGAGCCCGCCAAACAGCATGTCACCCGACTCTGCGACCACCAGGTATTCGCGCTTGTCGGCCAGAAATTCGTTGACCGCGGCCAGGATCTCGTTGACCTTGACCGGCCTGCCGTCGCGCGCGGCATTCTCGCGAAGATTGTCAGCGTAATGAACCTTCTCATGATGAAGCCGCAGCTTCTCGCGCAGCAACGCGCGCGCGAAATCGCGCACCCCGGCGTCGGTGTAGGCGTGATACTTCACCTCGACCTTGCGATCGACCGCCCACACCGTTCTGCCTTGAATCACGTGCGGCGGACGGTTGCCGAAGTTCATATCGGTTTTCAGACATCCGAGGTTGAGCACGAAGTCGGCCGCGTCCATCCGCGCGACGATCGACGGCGGACTGATCGGGCCGATGTGCACGCCCATGTACAGCGGATGGTCCATCGGGAACGCGCCCTTGCCGAGTACCGTCGTGAACACCGGCGCGCCCATCTGCTCGGCCAGGTTCACCAACTCATGCGACGCCTTGAAGCGATGAATCTCGATGCCGGCGATCAGCACGGGCTTGCGGCTCTGGTTGAACATCGCGGCGGTCTCATGCGCCGCTTCCTCGACCTTGCGCGTGTCGGATTCCTGGAAATGCAGCCGCCCGTCCCATTCGATCAGCTCCTCGGGGACTTCGATCCGGCGGTCAACCATGTCGCGATGAATCTCGATGTAGCCCGGCCGCTGCTCGGCCCAAATGGCGCGCACGACGCGATGCAACTCATCCGCAGCGCTGCGCGGATCGGTCAGCACGGCACACGCGCAAGTTACTTCGTCGTAGATGCGGCGCTGCGATTCGATCTCGCGGGCCTGGTGATGAATCAGCGTGCCGAGTTTGCGTTCCTCCTCGCCCGGGCCGCCCGAGAAAATCAGAATCGGCACGCGTTCCGAGAACGATCCCGCGACCGGATTGACCATGTTGTGGCCGCCGGCGCCGTAGGTCACGCAGATTACGCCGATTTTCCCGGTCGCGCGCGCGTAGCCGTCGGCTGCGAATCCGACCCCCGGCTCGTGCGACAGCGTAATGATTTTCAACCCGTGCTTGCGGCCCAGCGCGAAAAACAGCTTGAGCGCGAGGTCACCGGGGATGCCGAAGACGTGCGACACGCCAATCTTGCGCAGGTAGGCGACCAGAAAATCGCCCAGCGCCATGTGTCTCTTCACTCCGCTTCG
>DLMJ01000002.1:22785-33603 GCA_002479255.1 Candidatus Binatus soli
GCGCCGCGCTGTGCTAGAGTATGATGTTGGCGGGTTAAGCTGATGTTTCGATCGATGCTTCGCATGCAACTCCTCGGGCCGATGCAACTGAGCCGGCTGGTGATGTACCTGCCGCAGTTCGTACGCTTGTTCTATCGGCTGATCACTGACGAACGCGTGCCGGTGCTGGCGAAAATGGTGCCGTGGATGGGGCTGCTGCTTATGCTGACGCCTCCGGCGCTCGAGCTCGACATGATTCCGATAGTCGGCGAACTCGACTGGATTCTTATCGGCTACCTCTCGCTCAAAGTCTTCATCTGGCTCTGCCCGCCCGACGTTGTGCGGGAACACGTCAGCCTAATCGGGCGTGGCGAATAGCGCAGCACGCTGATGCGACCCCGCGTAATCCTGATCAGCCTCGCCGTTGTCGTTATCATCGCGCTCGTTGCGCTGAGCCTGGCTGACCAGCTGCTGGTCGACTACCTGTGGTTCGGAAGACTCGGCTACGGCGGAGTTTTCAATACAACCGTCGTCGCGGAAATCGCGATCTTCGCGATCGTGTGGCTGGTCGCGTTCGTCGCGATCTTCGTGAGCGGGTTGATTGCGATCGGCTCGAGCCGCGATCGCGAGCGGCTGCGTGTGGTGCGCCGTCCCGACGAGATGGTCGAGGTTAATCTGCCCGAGCTGATTCGCGCGCTCGGCGAACGCGTGCCGTGGCGCGTGATCGTCGCCTGCGGTGCGGCCCTGCTGGCGGTGTTCGCGGCGCAAGGCGAGGCTGCCAGCTGGGATACTTACCTCAAGGGTCTCTACGGGGTGCCGTTCGGAATCGCCGAGCAGGCGTTCGGCAACGACATCGGCTTCTACGTTTTCACGATGCCGCTGCTCGAGGAAATCCGCGATCTGTTCCTGATGCTCATCGTGCTGGCGGCCGCGATTGCGATCGCGGTCTATTGGGCGCGCGGCGCGCTCGACTTCAAGGAATCGCCGCCGCGCGTGTCGCCGGGCGCGGCGGGCCATCTGTCGGTGCTGCTGGGGCTGTTCTTCGTGCAGCGGGCGATGAGTTACTGGCTCGGCCGCTTCGACTTGCTGCTGCATACCGACGGCGTCGTATTCGGACTGCGCTACGTCGATCGCATCCTGTGGCAGCCCGGGCTGTGGCTGCTGGTGGCGCTGTCGTTGGCGGCCGCCGTGATGTGCATGTTCAACGCGCGCGAGGGCGGACTGAGGATTCCGGTCGCCGCGTTCGTTATCGTGTTCGGGCCCGCACTCATCATGAATTTTATCCAGCCGGTGATCGAGCGCTTGTGGGTCAAGCCCGACGAGCTTCGGGTCGAGCGTCCGTACCTGCAACGCAACATCGAGGCGACGCGGCATGCGTACAAGCTCGACACCGTTGACGTGAAACCGTTTGCAGGGCAGGGCACGCTCACGCCCGCGGCGCTCGAAGAGGATTCGGCGACGGTCAAGAACATCCGCCTGTGGGACCCGCGCCCGCTAATCGACACCTACCGCCAGTTGCAGGAAATTCGCACCTACTACGATTTTCGCGACGTCGACATCGATCGCTACTGGATCGAGGGCAAGTACACCGAGGTGATGCTTTCGCCGCGCGAGATGAATCTCGAACAGCTGCCCGAAACCGCGCAGACCTGGGTCAACCAGCATCTCAAGTTCACCCACGGCGCCGGGCTGGCGATGAGCCCGGTCAACCGGAAGGACACCGAGGGACTGCCGGTGTTCTATATCAAGGATATTCCGGCGGTGTCGGACGTGGGGCTGAAGGTTGACCAGCCGGCGATTTACTTTGGCGAGGGGCGCGACAGTTACGCCGTCGTCGATTCCGCGACGCCCGAGTTCGACTATCCCAAGGGGGCAGACAACGTATTTTCGTATTATGCGGGATCGGGCGGCGTGCCGGTGGCGGGATTTTTCCGCCGGCTGCTGTTCAGCATCTTCTTTCGCGACATCAATCTGCTCGTCACCGAGAATATCGTGGCGAACAGCAAGATCATGATCCGGCGCAACATCGCAAGCCGAATTGCGTACCTCGCGCCGTTCCTGAACCTCGACCGCGATCCGTACGCCGTGGTTCTCAACGGCCGCATGGTGTGGATCGTTGACTGCTATACCACCAGCGATCACTACCCGTACTCGCAGCGCAACGCCGATGGGATCAACTACCTCCGCAATTCGGTCAAGGTGGTGGTCGATGCGTACACCGGCGACACCGATTTTTACGTGGCGGATCCCGAAGACCCGGTCATCAAGACGTGGCAGCGCGTGTTCCCCGCGATGTTCAAGCCGATGTCGGCGATGCCGGCGGAATTGCGCACGCACATCCGCTATCCGGAAGATTTTTTTCTGATTCAGGCCGACACTTTCCGCACCTATCACATGACCGATCCGCAGGTCTTCTATAACCGCGAGGACCTGTGGGGATTTCCGCGCGAAAACTACGCCGGGCAGACGGTGCCCATGTCGCCCTACTACGTGATCATGCGGCTGCCGGGCGAGACGCAGGCGGAATACATGTTGATGCTGCCGATGGTGCCGTCGGGACGCGACAACATGATTGCGTGGATGGCCGCGCGCTGCGACGGGGCGGATTACGGTCATCTGTTCGAGTATGCATTTTCCAAGGACAAACTCATCTACGGCCCCTACCAGATTCAGGCGCGCATCAATCAGAATCCCGAAATTTCGCGGCAACTTTCGCTGTGGAATCAGATGGGTTCGAAGGTCCTGCTCGGCAACCTGCTCGTGATACCCGTCCAGGACTCGCTGCTCTACGTCGAGCCGCTGTTCATCCGCGCCGAGAACGGCCAGTTGCCGGAGTTGCAGCGGGTGGTCGCGTCTTACAGCGATCGCGTGGTGATGGGCGATACGCTCGACCTGACGTTGGCGGCGTTGTTCACGAACCAGGGCCCGCCGGGGCAGACGATCGCCAAGGCGATCATGAATGAGGCGGCCCCGCAGTCGATCGGCGCGGGCACGGGCGCGCCCAAGGCCGACATGCAGAGCGCGGCGCAGCACTACAATCGCGCGCTGGACGCGATTCGCGCGGGCGATTGGACTGCGTTTGGTGCGGAGATGAAGCAGCTCGGCGACGAGCTGTCAAAGCCGTCGGATTCCGGACATCCCTGACAGAAGCGCGCGCGCATCGCGAACGATGCGGGCGAACCTGAGCCTTGACCCCCTTCCCATGTGGGAAGGGGAACAATTGCGCGCGAAACAGTTTATCTCCACACAAAATGTTCTTTGCGTAACTGGACGCGCGCTGTATCTCCCTTAGAACATTCGTTTTCCTCTGTCATTCTGAAGGCGGAGCCACCGACTTGGCAAACGCTTTGAAACAACGCAATCAACTGGCGCTTGTCGCGCCGCAACCTGCATCGCGTCAAACATCTTTCAGCGATCGGATCGTCGCCATCGCCGAGCTTGGCGCCGGGACACTCGCGGCCGAGCGATGCGCGATCGCGTTTCCCGCCAGTGGCGTGGGCACCGACAACGTGGTGTTCGCGCCACACGGAGATTCACGATGGGACGCGGTGGTGAAGGCGGTCCTCGTTGCACTCGACAACCGGCTCGGTGACGCGGTCGCGGCAGAAGGGTTGAAGCGAGCGCGTGGAGCGCCGGGTTCAATCGAATCGATTGAAAGGGTTGCGCTGAGTGCGCGGGAAATCGACGCAATCGCCCGGATCGAAAAAATAGACGGGCGCCAGATAGCCGCGTCGGCGTTCATCGACGGCGTGAGCGCGGTGCGAATCGCGATGGTGGCGCGGGCGGATCGCGCCCGCGGCGAACTTGAAGCATCGCTTGAACTTATGGCGCGCGCCGTCTTCGCCGAGCTGGCGTTGGCTGCCGCGCGCGCGTCGCTTGAATTCTGGCGGACCCACGGCGCCGAGAGCGGCCGCCAGACCGTCGAGGCAAAGCGAGAGTTGCTCCGCGAGCGGGCGGCGACGAATCACCTGGACAAGGCGGTTGCGGCGGCGCGGCGTGCGCCGACGACCCATCGGTTCAGCCGCTTCGGCGAACTCGTCGCGGGCGGGGCCGGCTTCGATCAATGGGTGGTTGCGGTCGCGGAAGGTGGCGCATTGACGATAGCCGCATCGTCGTCCGGGCTGAAGGAATTCGATTTGGGTGAGGCTCACAGCGCGCTTGGGGAAAGTTTCCGGCGCCGTATCGTGATTGCGCGCTGGCGCGATCGCGACGCGGGCATCGTCGATCGCGCCCAACAATCTTCCGAAGACAGAATGTTCGTTGGTTCGTATGTGTGTATCCCGTTCGAGGCCGGCGCGATCGCGCTGGCGTCGCGCGATGGGCGCGCATCCGCATCCAGGGCGGAGGCGATCGTCGAGCGACTGGCTCCAATCGCAGCGAACTGGGTGATGGAGCGGGAGGCCGCGCGGCGGAGCCTCCTGGTGCGCCAGCTCGCGCTCAGAATGTTTGCTGCGATCGACGAGGAGCGCGCCAGAATCGCACGCGACCTGCACGACGATCAGGCGCAGTTGCTGGCGGCGGCGAAAATTGCGCTCGAGGGCCGGCGCGAGGCGGCGCGCGCGATCTTCAAGCAGGTCGAGGCGGAGTTGCGCCGCAAGACGCGCGAACTTCGTCCAATCACGATCGGAGACGCTTCGCTCGACGAGGCAATCGAGAGCGAGTTCGCGCGGCTGCATCGCGCGGGCGTAACGGCGAAGTTAGTTCACTTGGTTCACGATGGCGCGGCGGAGAAAATCTCGCGCCCGGTGCAGCAGCTATGCTTCCAGGTCGTTCGTGAGACGCTGTCCAACGTGATTCGGCATGCGCGCGCGAAGTCGGTCCAAATCACGATCGAAAGCACCGATGCGGCAGCGCGCGTCTCGGTTACTGACGACGGCTGCAGCATCGGCGCCAACATCAAGGGCGAGGGGACTGGCTTGGCGGGTGCACGGGAGCGGCTGGAGTTGATGGGCGGGAGCTTGACGGTGGAATCGCGGGCAGGCCGCACGACGGTCATCGCCGAAATCCCGGAGTCCGCGTGATGGAAAATCACCAGCGGATTCGCGTGCTGCTCGCCGATGACCATCGGATCTTTCGCGAGGCGCTGCGGATGGTGCTCGCGGCCGAGTGCGAGGTGGTCGCGGAAGCATCCGATGGCGAACAGGCCGTCGCGATTGCCGCGCAACTGAAGCCGGATGTGGTGGTGATGGACGTCGGGATGCCGGGGATCGGGGGACTTGCCGCGGCGCGTCGAATCGGCAAGGAAGTGCCGGCGTGCAAAGTGCTGGTGCTCAGCCAATACGACGACGAGGAATACGTGTTGGAGGCGCTCGGCGAAGCGGGCTGTGCGGGCTATATGGCCAAGACCGACGCGGCGGCCGAATTGCTGAGCGCGGTGCGGGCAGTTCACTCCGGGCGGCGCTACCTGAGCCCCACGATCGCGCCAATCGTGCTCGCGCGGCTGCGGACGGGCGCGCCTGCGAACGCGTCGCGCGCGGCGAATCCGACGCGACGGGAGCGCGAAGTGCTCAAGCTGATAGGCGAGGGCGCGACTACCAAGGAGGTCGCGCAACGACTCGGCATCAGCGTGAAGACAGCGCAAGCGCATCGCAACAACCTCAAGCAGAAGCTCGAGCTGCGCTCGACGGCGGCGATGGTGCGATATGCGATCAAGCACAAACTGATTCGCATCGATTGAGCACGGGGCGCCGACCGAGTAACAATCCACAGCCGGAGCAGCTTAACGATGGCGGAAATAGGACTCTTCGAGGCAATTTACTCGGCGCGATCGCTCAGGCGATTCAAACCCGATCCGGTTCCCGACGATGTAATCACCAAGGTGCTCGACGCGGCGATTCGCGCGCCGTCGGGCAGCAACCAACAGAGTTGGGAGTTCGTGGTCATCAAGGACGCGGCGCAGCGCAAAAAGATCGGCGACGTGTATCGCAAGGGCGGCGAAATTTTGGTGGCGCTCTACGCCAATCGCGTCAAGCCCGCGCACATGAGCGAGGACGCCTACCGGAGACTGAGGGCGTCGGCAACCTACCTGCTCGATCACATGGCCGACGCCCCGGTGCTGTTGATCGCGTGCCTGAAACAGACCGCGCCGGCGGGAGCGCCGCCCAAGCTTCCGCCCGAGGTGGCCGCGGCGATGAAGAGGCAGGCGCGGATCTCAGGCTCGAGCATCTATCCCGCCGTGCAGAACATTATTCTCGCCTGCCGCGGACTGGGTCTCGGCACGGTGCTCACGACGATTCACACCTATTTCGAGGACGAGGTGAAGGCGATATTGGGGCTGCCGCGCGAAGTGCAGACGTACGCGCTGATGCCGATCGGATATCCGCAGGGGAAGTTCGGACCGATCAAGCGCCGGCCCGTGAGCGAGGTCGCGTACCTGGACAAATACGGCAACCATTGGAAGAGCTGAGCGCGGCGCGCTTTACGGAGGCGATCGAAGGGCCGTCCGGGGATCACCAGGCGCCTCGTCTTTTGTCGCGAAGTGTCAATCGGGTTCGCCCGTGGACTATCAGTGCGGTTCGTCGCGAAGATCCTCGGTGACTTTGCCGGCGAGGTGCCGGACCTGGTCGTGTTGCGAGAGCAATGAGGCGAGCACCGCGGGGTCGGGCTTGCCACCGAGGCGGTACGCGTCGGCGGCGTGCGCGAATCGTTCGTAGGCGTTCAGCAGGCGGACGAAATCGCGATGCGAGCGCAGCGACGACTCGCGGGGCGTCGATGATGAGAACGCGTTGGCCTTGTTGAAGGCGTAGTAGAACTCGCCCATCTCTTCGGACGACAGTTGGCGATCGTCGAGCTTGAAATAGGTGCGGCAGTAATCCGCCAGCTTGTCGGACAGATCGGAAAGCAGCGACACGTTCGCCGTCATCGTGCGATGGTAGTCGGACGAATAGCATGCGGTGGCCGCAGCGATGGCAATCGCCAGAAAAAAGACGGGCCGGCGAAGAGCGGCCCGCCGAAATGATTTCAACAAAACACGACCACGCCCTTTCAGCCGAGATGCTCTTTGAAGAACGCGATGGTCCTGGCCCACGCCTCTTTGGAATGCACGGGATGGAACGACGGACGATCGTCGCACATGAAGCCGTGATCGGCGTCCGGGAAAGAGACCACCTCGGCCGGCTTGCCGGCCTTCTTGAGCGCGTCGCGAAATTCGTCCACTTCGGTGATCGGAATGAACGCGTCCTTGCCGCCGAAGAAGGCCAGCACCGGGGCGTTGAGACCGTCGACGTATTCGATGGGCGGTTTCACGCCCGGCTGCCGCGACTTCACCATCCCGCCACCGTAGTACGGCGCGGTGGCTCTGACAGCGGAGTTGCGGCACGCGGTCATGAAAGCGACGCGACCGCCCATGCAGAATCCGACGGTACCGAACGCGGGCTTGACCTCCTTCAACGCCTTGAGGTGATCGATCGCGGCGCCCATGTCTGCGACGATTTGATCATCGTTGACCGAGCCCATCAGGCGAAAGGCGCCGGGCAAATCGTTGTAGCCGACGACGTTGTTGGGTTGGCGAAAGTAAAGATTTGGAGCGATCGCGACGAAGCCTTCGGCCGCGAATCGATCCGTGATGCGTTTGATGTGATCGTTGAGGCCGAACGCTTCCATCACGACGACCAGCGCGGGATGCGGACCTCCGGACGCAGGGCGCGCGAGATGCGCCGGCATCTTCTCGGCGCCGGTACGAATCGATACTTCATTCGAGACGACTTCCATGATTGAAACCTCCCTAAAAAGATTCCCGTCCGCCGGCAAGCGGGTCGCGATCCCGGATGGCGTTTGACGCCGTCGCCAATCCCGCGATCTTTCTCGCATACAACGAGGCCCGGCTCAAGTGAGACAGTCCGACCAGGCGCTCGCATAAGAAAGTTCACTTTTTCACTGCCGCGCGCGCCGTCTCGCGCCGACCCGCCGCGCGCCGCTAGTATTGCTCCGCCGGTCGATCAATCCGTGTGCCCGGCGTGATATTCCTATGATCCCGCTTCGCGACAACGCCGCGCCGCGCCGGCTGACTCCAATCAACACCGCGCTGATCGCCGCGAACATCGCAGTGTTCGTCTACGAACTGTCACTTGGCGCGGGCGTAACAGCCTTCGTGGGCAGATTCGCGATGGCGCCGGCGGCGGTCACGCGCGCGCTCTCGGCCAACGCTCTCACATGGCAAAAACTGGCCGTGCATCGGAGCATCGGCGCGCTCGCGCCGTTGATGACGACTGTCACGTCGATGTTTGTCCACGGCGGTTTCTGGCACGTCGCGGGCAACATGCTGTATCTTTTCATCTTTGGCGCGGCTGTCGAGAATCGGATGGGCGCGTCGCGGTACATAATCTTTTATCTCGCTGCGGGAATCGCCGCGGCGCTCGCAACGGTGTGGATGGCGCCCGAGTCGAGGGTCCCCGTGATCGGCGCGAGCGGCGCGATTGCCGGCGTGCTCGGCGCGTACTTCATCCTCTACCCGCGCGGGCGCATCCTGACGATTATCCCGATTTTCATCTTCGTCCAGTTCGTCGAAATTCCGGCGGTCATCTACCTGATGCTCTGGTTCGCGGTGCAGCTCTACGCGGGACTCGAAGAAGGCGGTCGTGCGGCGACGATGGCGGGTGGAGTTGCGTGGTGGGCGCACGTCGGCGGCTTCATGTTCGGAGTAGCGCTTGGTCCGATGCTGGCGGTGAATCGTCCGCGCCGGCGACGATAGCGCCAGCCGATCGCGCATCAACTGTGGACAGAGTGGTGACAACGGTTGTCATTTCGCTGTGGTAGCGGTCGAAACCGTCGCGAGCGTCTCGAGCGCCGATAACTCGTTCGAAGAAAAATGTGATCGAACTGTGGATTTCCGTTGCGCCAATTCAGAAACACCTTTGCCGCCAGTCTTCTCCGCTCCGCGCGCCCCTGTGGAGAGAGGGCTGACGAGCTCTTGAATACCTGTTCGTCCGCGGTGCATCGCGAATTTCGGCGTTGCCAAGCCTGGCGCTCATTCGCTAGTACGGGGCCTCTGAAAGATTTTGGAGGTTGATGTGGCGGGCGCGGCAGACGATATCCTGAGGCGGGTTCCACCCAATAACTTAGAAGCGGAACAGTCGGTTCTTGGCGCAATCTTGCTCCTGAACGAGGCGATCAATCACGCAATCGAAATCCTTGCGGCTGAAGACTTCTACCGCGAGTCACATCGGCAAATCTTTCAATCGATGGTCGAGCTCACAGACCGAGGTGAGCCCGTCGATGCGATCACCCTGACCGATATCCTTCGCAACAAGGGCCTGCTCGAGCAGATAGGCGGCTCCGCCTACATCGCGGAGCTGGCGTCGGTCGTGCCGACTGCATCCAACGTGCCCTATTACGCGCGAATCGTGCGCGAGAAGTCTGTGCTGCGCAGCCTCGCCTCGATCGCGACAGATATCGCCAGCAGCGCCTACGGGATGCCGAGCGATGTAGATGCCTTCTTGGACCAGGCCGAGCACCGTATCTTCGAGATAGCTGAACGGCGAATCAGACCTTCGTTCCACTCGATGAAGGAATTGACGAAAGATTCGTTGGGCATCCTCGAGCGGATGTACCAAAACCGCGATTTGATCACCGGCGTGCCGAGCGGCTTCATCGATCTCGATCGCATCACGGCGGGCTTCCAGCCGTCGGACCTGGTTATCATCGCGGCCCGCCCCAGCATGGGCAAGACGGCGCTCGCGCTGAACATTGCGTCTTACGCGGCGATGGCCGCGGACCCGCCGGTGGGCGTCGCGTTTTTTTCGCTGGAAATGTCCAGGGAGCAACTTGCGCTGCGCATGTTGTGCTCGGAGGCGCGGGTGGACAGTGCGCGTGCGCGGTCAGGGTATTTGGGCGAGAAGGACTTTCCGAGGCTGGCGGGGGCCGCGGCACGGCTGTCGGAAGCGAGTATCTATGTTGATGACAATTCGAACACCACAGCGCTCACGCTCAAAGCTAAGTGCCGTCGCTTGAAACGCGAGCGCGCCAAGAACCTGGGCCTGATAATCGTCGATTACCTTCAGTTGATGGGTTCCGCGAAGCCCGGTGAAAATCGCGAAAAGGAAATCGCGGAAATCTCGCGCTCGCTCAAGGCGCTGGCGAAAGAACTCCAGATCCCGGTGATCGCGCTCTCGCAACTCAACCGGCAAGTCGAGTCGCGCGAGAACCGCCGTCCGATGCTGGCGGATCTGCGCGAGTCGGGCGCGCTCGAGCAGGACGCCGACGTGATCGCGTTCATCTACCGCGAGGAAATGTACAAGGGCAAGGACAGCAAGGAGCCGGGCGTGGCCGAGGTGATCATCGCCAAGCAGCGCAACGGCCCCACCGACACCGCGAAGCTCACCTATATCAGCAACTACACCCGCTTCGAGAACTACACGCCGGAGACGGGAGTCTTCGAGGATACGGGAAACTAGAACGGGAAACAGAGTCAAAACGACAGGCAGACCCATCCACGATGGGTCGTTCTAGCGCGAGTGCTAGCCGATCCTGTGCTTTTCTGGGAGACTGTTTTCGTATGGAACCGATGTCCGTCGAGGCTCTTGCTAAACAATGCAGCGCAACATGGCCTGCTATTAACGCGGCTCGGGCGAAGACTCGCGAGAAGATTGATCTGGTCAAAAAAGAGCTTATCAAACTGGACGATCCTCAAGTGTCCGTCGTCGTTATGGGCTCGGTCGCTCGCGGTGAGGTAACGGAAGGTAGCGATTTTGACTGGATGCTTTTAATAGATGGGGCCTCCGACCCAGAACATTTTACGCTCGCCGGAGCAATCGCCGAGGCTTTGGAGAAAATTGGGATCAAGAAACCAGGTCCAACCGAAACATTTGGCAAACTCGTGAGTGTACGTCGTCAGAACCTTTT
>DLMJ01000036.1:0-73978 GCA_002479255.1 Candidatus Binatus soli
TGTTCGGCGGCAAGGGCGAGAAGCGGAATGTCCAGCCGCTGACGCTGTCACCGCAAAAGCTCAGCGACTTCCTCAACGGCATCCAGGCGATGGGTGGCGGCGAGTGGGAAGAGGATACGCTGGGCGCGTGCGAGACGGCGATGGACAAGATGGACTGGAAGCCCTATGCAAAAAAGGTGGTGGTGCTGGTCGGCGATTCGCCCCCGGAGAAGGAGGACTTCGCACCGCTGCTCGCGCTGATCCGGCAGTTCAAATCCAACAACGGCACTTTCAACACGGTGGACGTGGCGGCCGAGGAGCACGAGCGCTTCGAGCGTGAGTTCTGGCTCAAGGTGCATCGCGAGGAGCCGCCGAAAATCTCGCCGTTGCCGGAGTTCTACCGGCAGACGCAGGCGGCGTACAAAGTGCTGGCTACCGCGGGTGGCGGCTCGATGAAATCGCTGACCAAGGACGCGCACATCAATCAGCAGGTGCTGATCCTGGCCTTCGGCGAGCAATGGCAGTCGCAGGTCGCGTCGTTCGGCCGCGGGCTGGGTGGTAGCAGCTCGAGTCCCAGTCCATAAGTCGGGCTCCCGCGCCAGCCGGCCAACCAGACTTTCCATACTGGCCAAAATAAATCGCAAGAAAGTTCCCCCTCCTACGATCTTAGTTTCAGGAGACGCCAACGCTCGGGGCGGCCTGTGGCGCGAAGGAGGGTGCGATGATTGCGATGCTGATTACCTGCCTTGTCGTGTCCGGCTCGATAGTGATCGTAGCCTTTGCATGGAACCGGATTCGCGGTCTTCCTGTCGCGGCATCGATGCCGCCGGGGCTGCGCAGCGCGGCCCGCTTTGCCGGCGGTCCCTTTTCGATTTCGATCGCGATCCACCTCGCGATTATTCTCGCGCTCATCATCGCCGTGCATGAGAGCCGCGCGCGGGACCTGATCATCGTCACGATGGAGCCGGGATCCCTTCACCCGTTCGACGAGGCCGAGCGATTCGAGATACCCGACGAAGCGATTCCTGATTTCACCACCAAATCACCAGACGATTCGCCGCCGGTGGTGGACGTCGACAAAGTGTTCAAAGGCTTCAGCACGATTGCCGGTACATCGTCCGACACGGGAATCGGTCTCGGTCGCCACCTCGGCGAGTTCCTGAACCTTCGCCCCGGAGGAGGCGGCGGCGCCGCGAGCTTTCCGGGCTTCATCGGCGAGTTGCGCCGCAAGGGTCTCGACATAGTGCTGGTGATCGACGGCACGAAGTCGATGGACTTCGTGATGGCTGACGTGAAAGCGCGGATGGCTCAACTCGCGGTCAGAGTTCGCCAACTGGTTCCGATCGCGCGCGTCGGCGTCGTCGTGTTCGGCGGCAAGGGTGAACCACTCGACATACAGCCGCTGACGCTCTCGACCGCCAAGCTGAGGTCGTTTCTCGGCTCGATTCAGGCTAGGGGCGGCGGCGAGTGGCAGGAGAACACACTCGGCGCGGTTCAGGCTGCGGTCACGAAGATGGATTGGAAGCCTTACGCGCGCAAGGTGATCGTGCTGATCGGCGACTCTCCGCCCGAAAAAGAGGACTTCGCACCGCTGGTCACGCTCATCCGGGACTTCAAGCACAACAACGGTACGCTGAGCGGCGTCGATGTCATGGAAGAGGAGCATGAGCGCTTCGAGCGCGAATTCTCGATCAGGGTGCATGGCCGCGAGCCGGACAAGATTGGGCCGCTTCCTGAATTCGCAAAGCAAACTCAGGCCGCATACAAGGTGCTGGCGGTCGAGGGCGGTGGATCGATACGCAGCTTAAGTCACGACGCGGACATTAATCAGCAGGTGATGATCCTGGTGTTTGGCGACAAGTGGCAGGAAGAGGTCAGCCGATTCGCGTCGAGGTAGTGCGACTAATGCCGCACCGCCGGCAGGCAGGGACGACTTCCTCAAAACAATCCGTCGAGGCGGAACGGATATCTTAGGGTGCTCTCGACACGATGCGGTCATTCGTAGCGGAGCGCTTCAATCGGATCGAGCAGCGAGGCTTTGCGTGCGGGATACCAGCCGAAGAACACACCGACACCCGCCGCGAAACAAAATCCGCCTACCACAGCCGATGGTGAAATCAGCGTCGGCCATTGCGCCAGCGCCGAAAGCACCTTCGAAGCGACTATTCCAAGCACTGCTCCAGCCAGCCCGCCCATGACGCTGAGCAAGGCTGACTCCACCAAAAATTGCAGCAAAATCTGCCGGCGGCGGGCCCCGATCGCCATCCGGATGCCGATCTCGCGCGTACGCTCGGTCACCGAAACCATCATGATGTTCATGATCCCGATCCCACCGACCAGCAATGAAATCGACGCGACGGCGGCCAGCAGCAGAGTCATGACCCGGCTGGCGCTCTCGGAGGCCTGCGCGAGTTCGTTGAGACTCCGCACCGTGAAGTCATCGTCCTGTCCGGGGCCGACGTGATGGCGGTGATGGAGCAGTTGCTGAACGTCGTCTTGCACCGCATCGACATCTTCGGCATCGCGCGCCTGGACAAACACCATATTCACGACGCCGGAGATTTTGGGCGGGCTTCCGAACGGGCTTATGACTGCGGTGTCTGATGCGTACATGGGGCTGGAGGCACTCGTGATTGGGACGCTCAGATAGGGATTCAGGACCGGATTGCTCGATCCCGTGGTGCTCGACGGTGCCGTCGCGGTCACCTGTGACGTGCCGAGCACCTTTCGCTCGGCGGTATTGAACGGCACGTACACAACGTCGTCCTGGTCCTGGCCGTAGTTGGATTGGCCTTTGACTGCAAGCACGCCGATCACGCGCAGGGGAAAATTCTTGACCCGAACGGTGGTACCTATCGGATCTTCGTCCTCGCCGTAGAGATTGCTGACCACCGTCCTGCCGAGCAGGCACACGGGCGCGGCGCTGCGCTGCTCCTCGTCCGTAAAGCTGCGCCCTGCGGCCATCGGCCAGTCACGAATTGCGAAGTAGGCCGGTGTGACGCCGGCCACGAAGGTGCTCCAATTCTGGTTCGAGTGGACGACCTGTGCGATCTGCCGGTCCGCGTAACTCACGGCGGAAACCGTATCCACTTCTTTCCCAATCGCCTCGGCGTCCGCCACGGTCAGAGTCGAGGTACTTCCGGAGCCGATGCGCACGCCATTGGAAGTGGTCGCGCCTGGCAACACCACCACCAAGTTGGTGCCGAGACTTTGGATCTGCTGTTGCACCGAATAGCGCGCACCGTCGCCCACCGCCACCATCGTAATCACCGCCGCAACGCCAATGAAAATACCAAGCATCGTGAGCACAGCCCGAGTCTTGTTGCGCATGAGCGCCCGCCAGGCCGCGCTCAGCGCCATCCCGCCGAATCTCCAGCTCTTCTCACTCTGCGGCCGCACCGCCGTCCTGGTAGCGGTGACTCGATTGACACCAGGAGGCGCCGACGGCGCTTCACGCGTGCGTACATCGGAAATAATCGCGCCGTCGCGGAAAGTCACCACGCGATCGGTATAGGCGGCAACGTCCGCATCGTGGGTCACCACCAGCACTGTGAGCCCGTGCTCGCGGTTGAGCCGACTGATGATCTCCATGATCTCAGCCGAGTTCTTAGAATCGAGATTTCCGGTGGGCTCATCGGCCAGCAGAATCGCAGGATCGTTGACCAGCGCGCGGGCGATGGCGACTCGTTGCTGCTCGCCGCCGGAAAGCTGATTGGGGTTGTTCTGTTCCCGTCCCTGGAGCCTGACTTTGCCGAGCAACTGCTTGGCGCGTTCGTCGCCTTCCTGATTCCATTGCGAATAAAAGAGCGGCAATTCGACGTTCTCTAATGCGGTTGTCCGCGACAGCAAATTGAAGGTCTGAAAAACGAACCCGATTCGGCGGCTACGGATGCCGGCCAACTCTTCTTCCTTGAGCGAGGCGGTGTCTACGCTCTCCAGCAGGTAACGACCGCTCGTCGGCCGGTCCAGGCAGCCGAGGATATTCATCAAGGTTGACTTGCCCGAACCCGACGCGCCCATGATCGAGACGAACTCACCGCGCTCAATACTAAGGTTGACGCCGCATAGCGCCGGCACCTCGATCTCACCCATTCGGAAGGTCTTGGTCAGACTTACGATCTCGATAAGCGGCGCCATACCGTTCCTCACCTCAGCATAGAAAGCCGAAGCGACGAGGAAGAAGGAGAGCTGCCTCCGGTGTCAGTTGTGCGGAGCTTGTTCGTCACGACCACATCGCCCGACTTCAGATCTCCGCCTAAAACTTCGACGTAGTTGCCGTCGTCGAGGCCGGTAACGACGAAGATGGGTTTGAGCATCCCGCGATCCTCGAGCCATACGCGCCTCTGCCGCGAAGACTTTTCGGCGACGTTCTGATTCGTAGTTTCGCGGTTGTCTTTGCCCGGCGTGAACCGCAGTGCCTGAACCGGAACCCGCAGGACATTGTCGCGTCGGGCTGTGACTATCGTCACATTGGCGGTCATCCCGGGCGCCAGCAGAAACTCCGGATTGGGCACGTTAACCACCACATCGTAGGTGACCACATTCTGCACCGTAATCGGCGCCTTGCGTACCTGGCCAACCGTGCCCTCGAACTCCCGATCCGGAAATGCGTCGACGCTGAAATCGGCTGCCTGGCCGGTTCGCAAGTTGCCGATGTCAGACTCACTGACATTCGTGTCCACCTGCATCTGCGTCAGGTCTTTCGCGATCAGAAACAGAGTCGGCGTCTGAAAACTTGCGGCTACCGTCTGTCCGACATCGACATTGCGCGAGACGACGGTACCATCGACGGGGGAGATGATATTCGTGTAGTCCAGATTGACCTGCGCCTCCTCCAGATTGGCCTGTTGCTGCTGGATGTTGGCGCGGTCGAGTGCTACCTGAGCGACATCCTGATCGTAGGCGCTGCGCGCGCTGTCAAGCGTGTCTTGCGAAATTGCGTTCGCTTCGAGCAACCGGCTGTCGCGCTCAAACGTGAGCTTCTTGTAGGCCACGTCGGCCTGGTCCTTGATGAGTTGAGCCTTCGCGTTCGCAAGCGCAGCCGCCGCCTGGTCCACCTTGACCTGGAAGGGACGCGGGTCGATCTTGGCGATGAGTTGGCCAGACTTAACCGGAGTGTTGAAATCAGCGTAGATTGCGATGATCGGCCCTGAATCGTAGGTGCCGACCTGCACCGTGGTAACCGGATTGACGGTGCCGGTTGCGGTGACCGAGCGAACGACAGCACCGCGGTCAACCGCGGCAGTCGTGTATCGCGGCTGGGGCGTACTGCGGAGAAGGTAATAGAGCGAAACGGCTGCCACGGCCAGGACCGCGACGGCGATCGGCCAGAAACGCTTCGCCGCCAGTGGATTTATTAGCATCTGTAGGACAGAGCATCCGCTGTGCCAGACCGAAACGGACGGTTCGCGATTAAATCCGGATCATGTGTAGCTAACGGCGCCACAGGTGGAAGGTTTCGCTGGGTGGTTTCGAGTCACAATCGTGCCTCTCGGAACGCAACAGGTAAATTCTATTTGATGCGCAATTAGGCGGATTGACTTTCAGCATCTTTTTTTCTAATACTCAAAAGTCACGCTGAGCGGGTATTTTACCCGAGCCAGGGGGAAAACGTTTCAGGACTCTTACGGAGGTTCGAATGCAAATGGGGATAGTGGGGTTTCGCAAAGCGGTCGTCGCCGGGGGCATTGCGTTGTTGGCCCTTGGGGCCTTGAGCTTGCCGGGGGAGGCAGGCGTCAAGCCGGGCGACTTCATCACTCCGGACAACGCGTCGCAGGTGAAGGATCTTGTTTCGCCGGGCGTGTACTACAAAGTGCAGCGCGGGATGACGATGAAAATCGTCCCCACCACGCGCATCGATTGGCCGCCTCCGTACAAGGACGCGACCGAGAAATATTCGTCGCAGGTGCAGCTCTCGAAGGATCACCGCACCGTCATCGGGTATGTCGCCGGCCAGCCCTTCCCGCTGATCGACGCGAACGATCCCTACGTCGCGACCAAGGTCGTCTGGAACGCCTTGTGGCGTCCGATCAGCAATGACGACTATGACTTGCGATATTTCGATTGCGACACGGTTTTCACCGGCGTCAACAAGCCCTTCTTTGAACTCTGGTACTATCAAACGGGGCACTACGCCGGTTATGACCTCGTCGGCCGAACCGAAGTGGAGCCGCTCCCCGTCGATCCCGACTTCAAGCATACCAACCGCCTGTGGTTGTTCCTGCTCGGTCCGGAACTCGCGCCCCAGAATGAACGTGGCACCAGTCTGCTGCGTTATCGGTACGCCGAACCGACTCATGGCGACGACACCTGGGCCTGGGAGCCCGGCACGCGGCGCCTGCGCCGTCTGAACGAGGCGATGAATTCGACCGCGACCGGCACGCAGACCTTTTCCCCCGATCACTATTCGGGTTTCAATCCCAAGACCGAACAGTACGACTACAAGTTCCTCGGCGAGAAGGAGATGCTTGGGACGGTTGACGCCGAGCATTCACCGGAAGTCCGATGCCCCACCGACGGCGGCGGCAGTGCATGCCCCGAGCGCTGGCAGATGCGCCACATGTACATTGTGAGCGCCGAGCCGCGGCGCAGCGTTAACAACGCCGAGGCTCTCGATTCCAAGAGCATCATCTACATGGATTCCGAAATGTGGTTCGAGCCATACATCGATACCTACGATCGTCGCGGCGAACTGTTCCGCAACAACGTCTTCTGGCTCGCGTATCGCGATCGTCCAGTGCCCGACGCGAAAATCGCCATCTATCCTTTCAAGCGCGAATTCGTCGTCGGCGCCAGCTCCACCGATTTGCAGAGCGGCCAGGCAACGATGTGCTACCTGCCCGGCCGCGAGACGCCCGAGCGTGAATGCTGGTACATCAACATGGGTGCGGTGGATCGAGCGTTCTTCACCACCGAGGCGATGGTGAAGATGTCCGAAACTGGCCACATGTAGCAAGCGGCCGCGAGGCGAGCCGCCTTACGATTTGGATTGTACGACGCCGGCAGGAGCATCCGCTCCTGCCGGCGTTTTCTTTTCTCTTCGGCGCGGGCGTTGATTTCCGCGGCCTATCTCCACCAATATGTAAACTGCGCAAGTGGGCGGATTGATTGACTTCTGCATTTATTCATTCTAATAACAGGTTCGTGAAATATTAGCGCTGGCGGGTATTTTTACTCGAGCCAGGGGAAAAACAGTTCAGGGCTCTTACGGAGGTTCAAATGCAAATGGGGAAGCTGGAGTTTCGCAAAGCGGTCGTAGCCGGGGGCATTGCATTGTTGGCCCTCGTGGCCCTGAGCTTGCCAGGGGAGGCCGGCGTCAAGCCGGGCGACTTCATCACTCCAGACAACGCGTCGCAGGTGAAGGATCTTGTTTCGCCGGGCGTGTACTACAAAGTGCAGCGCGGGATGACGATGAAAATAGTCCCCACCTTGCGCATCGATTGGCCGCCTCCGTACAAGGACGCGACCGAGAAATATTCGTCGCAGGTGCAGCTCTCGAAGGATCATCGCACCGTCATCGGCTATGTCGCCGGCCAGCCGTTTCCGCTGATCGACGCGAACGATCCCTACGTCGCGACCAAGATCGTCTGGAACTCTTTGTGGCGCCCGATCAGCACTGACGACTACGACCTGCGATATTTCGATTGCGAGACGGTTTTCACCGGCTACAACAAGCCCTTCTTTCCAGTCGAATACCTGCAGGAAGGGCACTACGCCGGTTATGATCTCGTCGGCCGAACCGAGGTGGAGCCGATTCCCGTCGATCCCGACTTCAAGAATACCAACCGCCTGTGGTTGTTCCTGCTCGGTCCGGAACTCGCGCCCCAGAATGAACGTGGCAGCAGTCTGCTGCGTTATCGGTACGGCAATCCGGCTCATGGCGACGACACCTGGAGCTGGGAGCCCGGCACGCGGCGCCTGCGCCGTCTGAACGAGGCGATGAATTCGACCGCGACCGGCGCGCAGACGTTTAGTCCCGATCACTATTCGGGTTTCAATCCCAAGACCGAACAGTACGACTATAAGCTGATCGGCGAGAAGGAGATGCTCGCGACGGTTGACGCCGAGCATTCACCGGAAATCCGATGCTCCACCGACGGCGGCGGCAGTGCATGCCCCGAGCGCTGGCAGATGCGCCACATGTACATTGTGACCGCCGAGCCGCGGCGCAGCGTTAACAACGCCGAGGCGCTCGATTCCAAGAGCATCATCTACATGGATTCCGAAGTGTGGTTCGAGCCGTACATCGATACCTACGATCGCCGCGGCCAACTGTTCCGCAACAACGTCTTCTGGCTCGCGTATCGCGATCGTCCGGTGCCCGACGCGAAAATCGCCATCTATCCTTTCAAGCGCGAATTCGTCGTCGGCTCCTCCTCCACCGATGTGCAGAGCGGCCAGGCATCGATGTGCTACCTGCCCGGCATCGAGACGCCCGAGCGTGAATGCTGGTACATCAACATGGGAGCGGTGGATCGAGCGTTCTTCAGCACCGAGGCGATGGTGAAGATGTCCGAAACCGGCCACATGTAGCGAGCGGCCGCGAGGCGAGTCGCCTTACGATTCGGATTGTACGACGCCGGCAGGAGCATCCGCTCCTGCCGGCGTTTTCTTTTCTCTTCGGCGCGGGCGCCGATTCCCGCAGCCTATCTCCACAATATGCAAACCGCCCCTCCCAGCAGCACCAGCACGCCCGGATTGATGTGGCGCCAGAGCAAAATCCCGAACACCGCAATTGCGATCGCCAGCGTCTGCACGTTCAGGATCGAAAGCCTCGCAAGCGCAAACGTCCCCGACGTCATCAGGCCAACCGCCACCGGCGCGAGCCCGCGCTGAATCGACGTGCGCCACGGCCACCCGCCCAGATGTACCCACCATCGATTGACGAACAGCGTAATCACGCAGTCGGGCAGGAAGAATCCGATTCCCACCACCGCCATCCCGGCCCATCCCGCCAGTTGATAGCCGATCACAAGCACCATCAACATGTTTGGTCCCGGCGCAACCTGGCCGAGGCTGTAGATGTTGCGGAACTGCGCGTCGGTCAGCCAGTGAAACGTATGCACCGTCATGTGCTGCATCTCGGGCAGCACCGCCGTGCCGCCGCCGACCGCCATCACCGACAGCAGTGCGAAGACCAGGAACAGATGTATCAATCGCGTCATGCGGACTTCGATCTCAATAGTTAATGACGAAACAGGTGATGGCGCTCGCCGCGATGAAATGGCAGATGCTCGTCCTGCGCGCGCGGTTTTGAGACCGTGGGCCGGTACAGCCAGACCGATATCGGCCCGAGACCCAGCAGCACCACGAACAGTGGTAATTTAACGAAGCTGACCGCGAGAAACGTCACGAAGATGATCGCGATATCCGGAAGCTGGCGAAATTGGCGCCGCCCGATCTGCAACGTCACCGCCGACAGCAAACCAACCGCCGCGGCTGCGATCCCCAGCAGGAAGCGCCTGACGTCGGGATTGCTGTGATTCGATTGATACAGTATCCCCAGCACCATCACGACGATCGTCCCCGGCAGCAGCATCCCGATGACCGACACCGCCGCGCCGGCCAGCCCGCGCAGATTGTCGCCCATGATGATCGCCATGTTGACGGCGTTGAGCCCCGGCAGGGTCTCGCTGATCTCCATCGCGCCGAGAAATCCCTCGTCGTCCAGCCATCCTTCTTCCCGCACCAGGTACTCGCGCAGATAGGCCACCGCGCCGCCGCCGAAGCTGAGCCCGCCGGCGAGAATGAAGATTCTGAACAGGGTTAGCAGACTCGGATGAAGATCGGGTTCAATCCTCGTGCTTGAGACCGGCGTTTCCGTATCCGTAGATGAGGGCGGTTTTGGTTGTTCCACGCTGCACCCAGTCTGGGGCCCGCGACTGTGCAGGGCCGTGTAGAAGAACTCGGAAAGCTCGCGCTGCTTGCGCCGCACCGCTGAAGTATCAGTCCGGATAGTGGAGGTCAATTATTGCTGATTTGGCGGCGGGTCGAAACTGTTACTCGGTCAACTGTGAGCATCGCAACACCGTATGCCGCTGTCCGAGCGCGTCCGCCGCGGCGCGCGGGGATCGCCGACCTGCGCGGGCGGTGGCGGCCTCATTGATATGAAATATTGGCGATGTTAGCGTGACTGTCATCGCCGCGATGCCCGCGCCGGGGCTCGCCCGGAAAGGCATCGCCAGGCCGCAATCCTTGAACCCTATATCGCGCGCAAAACAAAGCTCACGCCCGTTGCGGCTCCCCGACTTCATCGCGGTCGGACCGCCGCGAACCGCCACCACCTGGTTGCACGAGGTCTTGAAGGGCCACGTGGGATTGCCGCTCGACATCAAGGAGACCGACTTTTTTTCCAAGCACTACGACAAGGGAATCGACTGGTACGCCGACTACTTCCGCCATTGTCCGCCCGCGATAAAAATCGGCGAACTGTGCGCGACCTATTTTGCGTCGCCGGAGGCTCGCGAGCGAATCGCGCGGCACCTCCCCGAATGCCGCATCATCTGCACGCTCCGCGACCCGGTCGATCGCTCCTACTCGTTCTACAGGCTGCTCCGCCGGCACGCGTGGACCAAGCTCCCATTCGAAGAAGCGGCGGCGAAGCATCGCGAAATCCGCGAGCAGAACCGCTACGCGTTTCATCTCGCCGGATGGCAGCGGCAATTTGGCGCTGACCACGTGCTGGTCGGTCTGTATGATGACTTCGAGGCCGACGCGCAAGCGTTTGTCGACCGGGTAACCGCCTTTGTCGGGATCGATCGAATCGTGATTCCGCCGGGGCGGGCCTTCGAGCGCGTGCATCCGATCGAAACCGCGCCGCCGAGCCGCCGGCTGGTGCGTGCCACGCGCCAGATCATTACCTGGATGCATTCGCGCCGGATGCATCGGGCGGCCATACGGTTTCGTAAGAGTGCGCTGGGCCGTTTCGTGTACGAAGGCGGGCGGCCGTATGGGCCGCTGGCGCCCGACGTCGAAGCGCGCGTCCGGGAACTGTACAGGCCCGAAGTCGAAGCGCTCGAGGAATTGCTTGCGATCGATCTTTCCGCGTGGAAGAAACCGCGCGATCCACAAGCCGGCCACAGCGATAAGCGGAAGGCAGCGATGTCTGTCGCGCGCGCGACCAGCCTTGACGATCTTCGTGACCCAATCTTCAAATAGCGGACGTCAACTGAGACTGCCCGATTTCATCGCGGTAGGGCCGGGCCGGACCGGCACGACGTGGCTGCACGAGATCCTCAAGGGCCGCGTCAACCTGCCTGCGGGGATCAAGGAAACCGAGTTTTTCACGACCAATTATTACAAGGGGATCGATTGGTACGCGCATCACTTCCGCAACGCGGACAGCGTGCGTCCGGTTGGCGAGGTTAATCCATACTTCGGCTTTCCCGAGTCGGCCGAGCGCGTCGCGCTGCATATTCCGCGATGCAAGATTATTTGCACTTTTCGCAACCCGGTCGAGCGTATTTACTCGGAGTATAAACTCTGGCGGCATTACACCCTGACGCGTTTTCCGCTCGATAAGTTCCTGGTAAAAGTTCCGCAGGTGATCGAATCGACCCGCTATGCCAAGCATCTGCCCGACTGGCTCGCGCGTTTTGGTCAGGACCGGGTGCTGGTCTTGCTCAACGAGGACCTGCGCGCCGATCCGCAGGCTTACCTTGACCGGGTTTGCGATTTTATCGGCATCGAGCGGTACCCCGTGCCGGCGTCTGCGGGCCAAGGCGAGTTGATCAATTCAATTAACGATCTGCCCAGGTTCTGGCGTGTAGCTCGCAAGGCGCGCCATCTCATGTACTGGCTCAGGGAGAAGCAAGCCTACCGCACAAGCAATTTTCTCGAGCGGGCGGGTGCATGGAAGTTGGTTTTCGGCGGCGGCTCGCGCTTCCCGCCGCTCGATCCTGCCAGCGAGTCGCACCTGTACGAACTCATGCGCCCCGAGATCGACGGCCTCGAGCGCATGACCGGACGTGATCTCTCTGCCTGGAAGGCTGCTCGCGCCGATCGTAGGCGCGTGCGGGACTGAAGGCATAGGTTCATTTCACGAAAAGAATTCTTGCCTCAAGCGCTTGGTTCTCACTCGCAGGCGAAACAGGCGGCGAGGTAACCTACGGGGTTTGCGTAGAACATCTTTATGCCAGAAGAACATTTTCAGAATTGTGTCTGAACGGCTGTGTGCCTCATCGTGCCCGGTACGGTACACGGCGCCAGCAAAAGGCAATGGCGCCAAAGGCGTTCCGGCCGCGTTCAGATGGTCATCAATAAAAATATGGCTCCCCAGCATGCGGCGAATGTAGGCGTCGTCGGCATCCTCGAAACGGGCCGGCAGATGATAAAGATCGGCGCGCACGATGTGCGACGACCCGCACAAAATGGAAAACTTCGGATAAAGATAAAGTAGATTGCCGCCGCTCCAGACATACCCATCGCGAATATACCACCCATTCGCGTGAGGATTGGCAGCCACAAATGATGTCAGGTTGCAACTGACAAAGTCATCGCCATCAACAATCATGACATATTCCATCTCGCCGGCGTGCAACATGCCGGCCAGAACACGCCGTCCCTTATCGAGCCGAAGGGCGTTGTAAAAATCCTCCCTATCGCTCTTCCCTCGTTCATGCAGTTGATTGGGAGGAAAGTCGACGCGTTTGACCTCGAAGCCAGGCGGAAGTTCGGGAAGATCGGCACCGTAATTGGCGACGATCACAGCTTTCCATTCCGGCTTGGTTTGCCGAGAGATCGACGAAACGGTTTCACTCAGATGTCTTTTAAGTTGGGGCCAGTCCCTGGCATTCTCCTGATGCCGAACCGGGATAACAAATGTTACGATGTTTTCCATGTGATGCGCAGGAGTCACGCGCGATGCCAACATAATTTGGACCTGGGCCAAAGCTAGCGCTGGGGCCTTGCGGACCGAGGCCGTGCAGCGTATCTCAGAGTTTACATTTGGAGATTCAAATAGGAAATCCCCGATCAGGGGAGCGGATGACAGGGCGCGATCTCTCGGCGTGGAAGCGCCCGCGCGCCGCAATCGGCCCCACCCGTCACGGCGCCAGCGCCGGCCGTTCGGCGGTCGCGTAGCTCGCCTATCGGGGATGGCGGATGCCGCGGGTTTCGGTAATCATCCCGGTCTTCAATGCCGCCTCTACGGTCGCAGCCGCGATCGAGAGCGTGCTCGCGCAGACGTTCACTGATTTCGAGATCATCGCGATCGATAACGGGTCGATCGACCGCAGCCGCGAGGTTCTCGCGCGGTACGCCGACCGCGTAAAAATTCTCGAGGAGCCCAAGCGCGGACCCTCCGCTGCCCGCAACGCCGGCGTGCGCGCGTCGTCGGGCGAGTACCTGGGATTCCTCGACGCCGACGATTGGTGGCGGCCGACTATGCTGGAGCGCACGGTCCAGACGCTCGACGGCGACCCGGATTGCGTGCTCGTCTATACCGATCTTGCGCTGGTCGACAGCACCGGGCGGGAGCAGATGGCGTCGCTGGTCGGCGACAGCCACCCTCCAACGGTTGACGAGATGCTCGAACGGCTGTGGCCGATTCTGCCGAGTGGAGTCGTGATGCGCCGGCGCGCGTTCGAGCTTGCGGGCGGATTCCCGGAGGCGCTGACCGCATTTGAGGACGTTTACCTTTGGCTCCGCGCTCGCGAGCACGGAAACTTTCACTATCTCGCCGAGCCGCTCGCGGTATGGCGCTTCGCGCTGTTCCCGGAGCCGCTCAAGCCCGGCGGAGGGCAGGAGGAGGCGGGCGTAGTCTTCGAGCGGATGGTGCGCGAGCGCTACGGCGTGTCGGCGCATCGTCATGTGGTCGCCCGCCGTCGCGCGCCGCGGAGCATCCTCGGCTATATCGGGCTTCGCGCGCTCAGAGAGGGCGATCGGACGCTTGCACGCCGCGCATTCGCGCGCGCAATCCGCTTCGATCCATTACGAATCAAGAATTACCTGCGCTTGGCGAGGACTATCCTGCCGGACGCGATGGCGCGGGCGCTCAGCGGACGATCGCGCACCGCGCGCTAGCGAATAAGCGGCTTCATCCGCCCGCTCACGCGCGGCAGGCGATGAAGGCGACCGGCTCAGGCGTCTAAGGATAGAGGAGGCCCGCGGTGGTGAGGCGGAGCGGGAAGTGTCCGAGGATGACGGGGCCATAGACCGCTATTACGAGGACGACCGAAGCCAGGACCCAGTAGTTAAGCCGATCAAGCCGCGGCTGCCATCCGATGGTGGGCGGTGCCTGGACCGTCGCGGTGAACGGGAGGTCGCGCTGCGAGGTCTTTTTGCCGGCAACTATCGTCATCACCACGATGAAGAAGAACAGCATCGCACTTACGAACATCAGCGAGCCGCCCACGCCCGTCATGATTTCCGGAATCTTCCACGCCGGCAGGTCGTAGCTGGCTTGGAGCATGTCGGTGCGCCGCGGCATTCCCGCTATGCCTCCGGCCATCAGGCCGTGCGAGAAAATCATCACTCCGACGAAATATAGAAACGCCTGGAACAATGCGAGGCGAGATGACCATAGCTCGCGCCGCTCGAGATACGGTATCAGCCAGTAGGCGATTCCCATGTAGGAGAGGGCCACCCCGCAGCCGATCATGAGATGAAAATGGCCCGACACAAACGCGGTGTTATGAATCTCCATATTCATGGTGTAGCTCCCGTTCATCAGGCCGGAGATGCCGCCGAGCAGGAATGCGATCATCGCCAGCACCTGCGCCGCCACCGAGGGATCGCTCCATGGAATCCTGAAGAACCATCCGATCAACCCCTTCCCGCCACGGCGGCGTCCCCCGATCTCGAGCGCATACATCACCGAGAACGCGGTCATCAGGCTGGGGAAGAAAATCGCGAAGGTCATCGCCGCGACAGTGAACTTCAGTCCCTGCGATATTCCCGGGTCAACGAACTGATGATGAAAGCCGACCGGGATCAGCAGGATAAAAAGTATGAAGGCCACCCGCGTCAGGGTGTCGCTGAACAGCACGCCGCCGGCCTGTTTGGGAATCAGTCCGTACCATGAAACGTAGATCGGCAGCAGCCAGAAGTACACGATCGGATGCCCGGTGAACCAGAACAGCGTGCGATCAAGCATCGGATCGACGCCCGGAAGCAAACCCAGCGACCATGGCAGCAGGAACACCACGACCTCTACGGCCAGGCCGACCGATGCGATATCCCACATCACGTAGGTCGCGATCGACATAAAGGCGAGCAGCGGAACTCGCTCGCCCGGATGATCCCTGCGCCATCCGCGCAGCGCCACCAGCTGAGCCGCCGAGATGAACCACGTGCTCACCACCACCAACGCGAGGCCCAGGTAGAACGTCCAGTGGGCTTCCAGGGGAGGATAGAAGGTGTACAGAACCGAGGCCTTGTCGGCGAACATCGCATACGCCGCCAGCAGCGAGCCGATAAGAAGCGTCCAGAGCGCCGCCTGAAGGAGCGCATCATTGAGCTTGCGCCCGAACCCTCGCGCGGTGGTCAGCGCGATAAAGCCGTTCGCGAACGCTGTCGTGAGCACCAGCGCGTTGAACACGCCATGAATCGTCAGTCCCTGGTAGTATGATTTCACTACCGGATAGTGCCGGATGATGTCCACTTGCGCATAATTGAGCGCCTGGCCCAGTCCCATGATGACGCCAATCGCGAGCACCGCGAATCCGAAATAAATGTTCCATCGGATAACGTTCAACTGGCCCTGCGGCAGGGCGAAGCCGGATGGCTCCGAGACGACAGCCGTACTCATTTGACCACCACCTTTCCGGCCATCGTGTGATGCAGCTCGCCACAATATTCGTGGCAAATCATCAAGTATTCGCCGGGTTTGGTAAAGCGATAGTCCAATTCAGAAATCTGGCCGGGGAGGAGCATCATGTTGACTCGCGTGCCGACGATGAAAAATCCGTGGGTTACGTCAGCCGAGGTTGCGATGAATTTCACCTCGGCGCCGACCGGAAGGTCGATCTCATTGGGAGTAAAGGCCCAGGTCTTGGCGATCACCACCGCCTGGTATTTCCCCGGCGCGATTTCCTTCACTCCTGTGTGATCGAACGGCGGCGTTTTGAGCAGTACCTTGCGAAGCTTCTGGCCGGCGTTGCAATAGATCATCCCGCTATGCGAAGGCAGATGGACGTTCATCGCGACGCTACTGTAGCCAAGCGCGCACAGGAAAATCACCAGCACCGCGGCGCATGCCGAAAGGAAGGCCTTCTCGTACCGTTCCATCTACCTGTCCACCAGCATCCAGAACATCACGGCCCAACCCACGGCGAGCACCAGCATGTACATTCCTAATATGAAGATCGTGCCGGTAGGCGGAGGAAGGTCTTCTTCGGGGAATTCGTCGCGCGATGTTTCGACGGGCATGCGCGCCTTTCCTTTTACCGCGCCGTTCGCGGGCGCACCGTGTTCAGCAACTCACAGAGCCTGTCAGTTCACTTCCCGTTCACGGCTCCAGGACCCTGACATCCTGCAACCGAGTCACGTGTACAGGATCGATCGCGTACTGTCCATCTCTCGAGAAATCCCGTCGTCTTTTTTCTTTGGCTGATCCGCCTAAGCTAATAGCCGCTCCTGCGGCCGGCGACTGGTCGCCAGCGCAAACCGGGGGGGCCCCGTCGGACGGTATTTATGACGCGCGGCGGGCGGTCGACTTGCGCAGCGTCTTGTAGGTACGGCCTTCGCCCAGGCCAAACCGGTTCAGCATCCGGTAAACCGTGTAGCGCGATACGCCCAGCAGCTCGGCCGCGCGATGGCAATTGCCCTCGGTCGCCTGCAATGCGCGAATCAGCGCGATCTTCGAGGCCTCGCGGATTACACCGTCGAGCGAGTAGGGCCAGCCCGCCATTTGGAAGCATCGCCTCGACGACGCGTTCGGGCAGTCAATCGTGGCGCCATTGGGCCCACCCTCGAGATTGGGCCCGCCGTCTTGCGGCAGCGTCTCGGCCGGCTCGCTCAGCGCTTCCAGATTCGCATCGTCGTGGGGGAAAGGCAGGTCGTCGAGATCAATACGATCGCATTCGGTCATCAGAACCGCGCTTTCGATTGCATGGCCGAGCTCGCGGACGTTGCCGGGCCACTGGTTGGCGCACAGCGCGTCCAAGGCGCTACGCGAAACCAGCTTTATGTCCTTGCCGAACAGGCGGTTGAAGTGCTCGATAAAATGGGCGACGAAGGCCGGGATTGCCTCGCGTCGTTCGCGAAGCGGCGGAACCAGGATTGCCGCCGCGTTAAGGCGGTAGTAGAGATCGTCGCGGAATTCCCCCGCCTTCACCATCGCGCGCAGATTGCGATTGCTCGCCGCGACCAGCCTAATATCAACCGCGTAGGAGCGCGCCGAACCGACCGGCTGAATCTCGTGGGTATCGAGCACGCGCAGCAGCTTGGGCTGCAGGCGCAGCGGGAGCTCGCCGACTTCGTCCAGAAATAGAGTTCCGCCGTTGGCGGAGCGGAAATAACCGAGCGAATCCTCGCGGGCATCGGTGAAAGCGCCGCGCACATGGCCGAAAAGCTGCGACTCTGCCAGCGACTCGACCAGGTTGGAGCAATTGAAGGTCACGAACGGGCCGCCCGGCGCCGGGCCGTGCGTATGCAACGCTCGCGCGACCAGCTCCTTGCCGGTCCCGGATTCGCCCTGAATCAGGATGGTTGACTTGTACGGACTCAAGCGCAAAATGGTTTTGAGTATCTTGCGCGCTTGCGCGGACCGCACCACCGCCCCGGCAACCCGTTCCGACCCATGCGCAAGATCCGCCAGGCTCAACCACTCGCGCGTCGCGTCCGCCGGCGCAGCGCCAAAATTCTCGCTCGCAGCCGCGACCGACGGTCTGTTCGCCGAGTACTCTTGTAGGCGCATCTTTGGTTCCCCTCAAATCAACCCTGATTCCGCCAACTTACACTTATTTACAAAACCTGCTCTACTTCTTTGTAGGATTTGGGTATATTCGAGTAGTGGGTAGCATGTCAAGCTGCTGAATGCTGATTTCACCGTCTTTGGGCAAAGGCGAGTCCATTTATGTTTCGCCGTCGCGATTTTCCTCATGGCAAGCGCGGTGCAATCATGACGGGGGACAACGTCGCGAATGACATAATCCCCCTTCTGCCTGCGCCTCGCCCTCTAATCCGTCGCGGAGGCGCACGATTGCGGAACCGGCTTCTGAAGTCGCGACTGTTTCCAATGCTTTGAATTACCTGTAAGCATTGAAATCTCTCGGTGAGCCGGTAGCTCAGGTGGTAGAGCATGTGACTTTTAATCACAGGGTCCCGGGTTCAAGTCCCGGCCGGCTCACTCAAATTCCCTTCTCTCCCAGCGATTTCACCGCTCAGCGCGCGATCGGGCCGGCGCCAGGGTAGAATCAAGTTAGACGCGACATAGACATTTTGACCCGCAACGCAGGGCGGATTACGAGATCTTTTCCGAGACAGGGCCGCGAAAAATTTCAATTGAATTTTTTGAAATAACCCAGAAAAACCTTGAATTTTCGGCGTTGACGCATATGCGTCATGGGGATATATGAGAAAGCTGCGAGAAATTGTTTGAAATTCAGTGCCGAGAGCAAAGAGGACACGGGAAAATAAATATGACCACGAGGATGTTTGTCAAGGTGCGCGAGTATCAGCGCCAGCGCGGTCAGACGATGACGGAATACGCGTTGATCCTCGCCGCAGTCGCGGTTGTGGTGTTCGCCGGCTACCAACTCATGGGGACGACCGTCACCAGCGTGCTGACCAGCGTGGACACCCAACTCTAGTCGAGAAGGGCACCATCCCGCTTTTTGGCGAGGACGCTCAGGCGTTCTAGCTGTTCGAAGAGCGCGGACCAGCCGCGACCCGTATTGCACTGTCATGAGAAACGGCCGAATCGGCAAGTAGGGCGGGAAGAGCGCCGCCGGCGCTAGCGGCCGGATCCACCCGCGAGCCCGAGCCGTATCATGTTCGGGCTGGGAATTCCGGTCTTGGCGTAAGACTTCTCGCAGTCGGCCGTCGACGGTCCGCGCATACTGCCTTCCATGTACGCCAGCCCGGGGCAGCGGCTGCACCCCGCGACGTGCGCGCATCCGGAGCACACCGGCAGGTCGCGCATTCGAATCGAGCGCACTTCCTTGAGTTGCGGCGAATCCTTCCAGACGTCGATGAACTTCTGCTCGCGGATATTGCCGCTCGGCAGCGGGAATTGCACGCACGGGAATACGTCGCCGTATGGCGATATGTAGCAGGCGCTATTGCCCGCGCTGCATGGCAGCGCGTCGAGGTCGTCATCAGTGGCGGGTAGAGGCGGTGCGCAAAATTTCGCCGGATCGCCGCCCAGTACCGTCGGATCATGCATCACGTCGCGCAGGTTCTCGCGCGACATGTTGAGTTTCAGCAATCCACGGTCGCCGTTGATGTGCGGCGTGATGGTGGGGTCGATGGTGCACTCGGCGCCAAGCTCGGCGGCGAGCGCCTGCACGCCGGAATAGTCGAATCGATTTTGCGACATTATCACATGCGCCATGGTGACCTTGAGGCCTTGTGACTCAAGGAACCGGATCGCGGCAAGCGAACGGTCGAGCGAGCCCTGCACCTTGGTGATCGCGTCGTGAACCTCGGGCCGATGCGAATAGATGCTGATCTGGACCCTTTCCACTCCGAGATCGCGGATCAGCGCCGCTTCCTTTTCCTTGATCAGGATCGCATTGGTCTTGAGTTTCACGCTGAAGGTCAGCTCGCGCGCGCGCCGGATGATCGCGAACAAATCATTGCGCAGGAGCGGCTCGCCGCCGCTCAGCGTCAGGTAGAAAACTCCGGCATCGGCCATCTGCTGCAGCAGGTCGTGAATTTCGTCAAAGGTCAGCTCGCCATTGTCGTCGTGATCGAGGTAGCAATGCACGCAGCGCTCGTTGCATCGATAGGTGACGTCGAGATGCACGCTTAGCGGGATGCCCAGCCGGACCGCCTTCTCGTTGATCGATTGCGCCAGCGTACTCATGCGCTTTCGCCTGGGATCGGATGGTCTGCGACAACCAGGATTCCTTCCCTGGCCAGTTCTTCGACCAGCTCCAAGGCATCCTGGTACGCGACCTCCGGCTCGACCTCGAACTGCGGGACGACCTTGCTCGCGACGATTTCGCGAAGCGGCGTGGAACCGTCCGCCGCGCTCCAGATCACACTCGCGGTCGCGTTCAGGCTGTAGACCGCCGAATCGCGCACCGACATCACGATCATCTCATCGTCCAGCATCCGGGCGGCAATATTGCGGCTTGGCTTGATGTACTTCTCGCTCATCTGATGAGGTTCCAGACCTCCTCATCCGGCCGGAAAGTCAACTCGAAGACCGGGACCCGGGAGACAAACTCGCAGGCGGTCTGGAAAACCCTTCCGACCAGTCTTTCGTCGTCCGCAAAGAAAAGCACATTTCGCAACAGGGAGCTAACCGCTGCGGCCGGCGAAACGGGGCTGATCCGGTTCCGATCTCCCTTGTTCAGGAAATAGACCGTGTGGAGCGGCGCCATTACGTTCTCACCGGATATTCCCAGATCGCCGGCGAACGGCGTGCCGAACGCGTAGTAACGCTCGCCAAGCATCCGCACATAGGAGATCTCGTCGCTCAGCAGGGTTACATCGGCGGGCGCGAGCCGGGAGATCGTGGTCTTGCCGGCGCCCGATACGCCAGAGAACAGGAACGCGCGGCCGTTGCGTATCACGCTCGCGGAATGCAACAGGAATCCCTCACCGCTTTCGGCCAGCTCCAGGCTGTGCACGATTCTCAATACGGAATCGAGAGCGTAGTGAAATGGCAGCGAACGTAGCTGGCCCCGGCGCTCGGTTGGATTCCATTGCGCAGCGAAATCACCGCGCCGCATCGTCCATTGCGTCCCGGCTCGTTCCACCTTGAGCTCATCGTCACCGCCCTTCGAGACTGGCGGTTCTGTCACGGTCACCTGGAGACGCGCGATCGCGCCGGCGGGATTGCATTGGAAGCGCGCAAAGCGATGTTCAAGAGTCCGGATGTATTCGGGATCGTCGGTCTGAATCGCAATCGGCAGTCGCCCTATATCGATTCCGATTTCGAGGGTTTCATTCGCCGCTGGCGACAGCATCAGTCCCCCACGGCGTCCAGGTGGCAAGCCGGCGGCGCAGCGCATGGAACCTCAAAAGTAGTTCTCGAATGCGATCTGGAGTATGACGCAGCGCGAACGCGAGCAGGCCGCCGGCGCCCGACGGGCCGGCCCTGTGAACCTGCATTTCGCGTCCACTTCGGTAGATAGCCGACACCGTTCCCAGGACGTCATGCGCCTCAACGGGAAGATCGAAGGCGCGCGAACTGTCGCCGCGCGTCAGGAGTCGATGGCCCTCTGCGTCGAGGCGCCGTGCCACCCGATGCGTAATCAGGCGTCCGTCTCTGGCGAAAACCACGACCTCTCCCTCGAATAGTTGCGAGTCGGCCTTTGGGCGGACCAGCAGCACATCCTTGGGCCAAATCGCAGGTAGCATGCTGCTTCCCGCGACCCGCAGCCGAACCTCGCGCCCTGCGCGCAGACAATCCGCGACTATCTCGCAGCCGATCCGATCGAGTTGCGGTTGCCGGGATCCGGCGGCCTGGTCACCGGTCAGGAAAACTTCACCAGCCGTGTGCAAATCCCCTGAGTGGCAGTCTTCCCGCAGGTGAGAGCCATGGTCTCGAACACCCGCTCGCAGCGGAAGGCAGGCTTCGTGTAATGCTTGCGGACCTGAGCTTCGCGCGGCTTCTTTCCGGTATGATCTTGTTTGTTCATATCTTTAATCGCTCATAAGGTGCTTTGTGCCGCCTGTATGGCGCATCCGCCGCCGCACGACCCGTTACCCAGCGTCGAGAAGTAAACCTGGGATGCCCCTGTTGCAGTCGACGAGTTGTCAACTATAATTCCGCTCGAGCCGTCTGTGGAGGCCAGCCCGGCGGTCGCGGTTGCGCCGGCAACCGGCGCAGTAGTGACGTTGTACGAGTAAACGCACCCGGTGCTGGTGGTGGTGCAAGTTCCAACAGCCATATCAGCGGTGTTCGGCTCGCTCATGAACAACCAGTCGGTGCTCGTTCCCCTGTTGTAGAACTCTGTAATCGGAGAGCCTTCCGTTCCAGCGGTGGCGGAGGAGCTGGACAACGCGTGAACGAGGACCGGCGTTCCCATCACATTGGAAGTAATCGGTATTTCGTACAGAGAGACCGTGCCGCCCGGGTTGCCGCAAAAGTAGAGGTGGCCCGTGGGAGCCGAGCCGGCGGGCGTGCCGCCGGTCGAAGTCAGGTACTTGTAATCGAACGCACCGGCGTACATTTCAGCGTCCGCCTGGGTTCCCAACTCCTCACCTATCCCGATGCCATTTCCGGTTAATCCGGTTTCCGCAAACTGGCGGACACACGCGTAATCTCCGGAGGTGGGGCAGTTACCACCGCCCGCGTCATGGTCGCAACCGATATAGAGCGTGCCGCTGGCGCCGGCGGTCGGGTCGAGCAAGGGACCCTCCGCGAAACCGATGCCATGGCATAGCGCGTCACCGGCAGGCCCCGAGGTAGTTACAGTACCGGTGGAAGACACTGAGTGAACGTGCCCGTCGGTGGTGTTGCCGGCCTCATGCCCGTCGCCCACGAAGGCCAGCTGGCTATTGGGATCATAAACCGGGGTAGACAAGGCTTGACCGGCTTCGCCTGTGGGTGTGCTCACAGCCGCAGGCCATTCGGTAGCGGTCACTACTTCTGCCGGGGTCCCATTGAATACACCCGTGAACTTGTGGAGGTAGCCGCTGTTGTCCCCGGCGAAGAGTTGGTCGCTGCCGCTGTAATCGTAGAACGGAAACGAGTTGGTGTCGTTGGGCGTAGGATCAGTAGTAGCAGTAGCATGGAACGCGATTGTGGTCATGCATGGCGCGGTGCAAGCGCGATAAGCGGTGGTCGCGACAGCGGTAAGAGTGTCAGGTGCGGCGAGGGTGCCGCTAGCTGCCTTCCACTTAAGCAGGACCAGGCTTGCGACACCTGCCGAGGATGACTGGACGAAAGCGACCTGCGTGCCGTCGGGGGAAAGCGCTGGCGCGGTCACTACCGTCCCGCCGGTGTTGAATGCCCAATAGACCGTGGGGACGGTGCCGGTGCACGTCGTTGCATACAGGTTGTCGAAGGCGAGGATGCTCGCTTGCGTAGCTGAACCGGCCAGGCCGGTGTTGAACACCACATAGTCCGTGCAAAGTGGCGCAGTACCCGTACGGAGCTGGAACTTCGCGGGATACTGGCCTGCGCCCACCTTCGCGCCGGAGCCCATGTTCACGCTCCAGTCGTTCTTCAGTTTGCCCTTGGGTTTCACGGGCTTTTTTTTCTTCTTTTTTGGAGGAGGCCCGAAATCAGACTGCAAGCCAAGGTCGTAGGTGGCCGCAGCCGCGGGCATCTTTTCCTTAATCTGCTGGAGCCAGTAGCGCCCGTCCCGCTGAACTCGATATTCGGTCTCCGAGCCGGGCTCGGGCCGCGAGAAAACAACGTGATGGGTGCTCCAGTCGTCGACCACGCCCTGGAAGGTCTGATGCGTGGTGGCCTCGTAGCCATGAACCGCGTCATCGAGACTCATCTCATTGCCCTGGGCCCAGACCGGCATCGCGAAGCCACAAATGAGTAAACCGATGATCCAGGGCCTCGACTGAAATTTCAGCATTTTACTCACCACTACTAATTTAGAGTCATCAAACAATAGCGTACCGTGTGCCGTGTGGCAACCGGTTGCTTTGGCCGACACCGGCTCAGTTTGCCGGCCTGACCAGTGCCCGACATCGCGCGATCGGCGCCGCTCGCTGATGCGATCGGCAACAGTCGATAGAATGCGCTAGCGCCGTGAAGATCAGACTATGACTGGCGCGATTGTGATTAATGGAACAGGGCCTGAAACAGGAATTTATACCACCCGTAGTGGTTTTAGGACGGCTGGGCTCTATGGATAGTTTCGTTCCGTCAAAAATTATTTCTGCGCGAAGCTGGCGCCGCCCGATTTCGGGCGAGTACGGCGAGTATGTGGCATGCTGACGGCTATCCATACCGTAGGCATAGCACGTCACATGCGCCGTGGGCAGGCTGAACAGGTCATTCCCTTAATCCAGACTGAAGCAGTGCCCTTTGGTTCATCACGCGCGCGGCGGCCGGCGCTGATGCTCGATGCCGGCATCTTGCTCGTAGTATAGTCGCGCGAGGCGGTTTGCGCCGCCGGCGGCGCTCCGCAATCTGAATGAATCATCCGACGCTACGGACGCTTGACACCGAGAGCGAGTTATTAATCCGATGCTGCGCGGCATCCGGCCCGTTCGCGGATAGAGCCGCGATGGTTGCATTGGCCGGGTGCGGCGTCGATTGGAATCGATTTCTCGCGCTCGCCAATCGCAACAGCGTGGCGCCGATGGTCGGTGCGCGTCTCGGCGCCGAAGGCGTTGCCAATCTGCCTCCACACGTCGCCCGGGCGCTTAGGCTGAGCTACCAGGTCAACGCGCTGCGATGTAACCATCGGGCAGGCTGCGCCGCAGAAATCGTCGATTCCTTTGCGGCCGGCGGCGTGCCGGCGATTGCGATCAAGGGTCCGGCTCTCGCGATTGCCGCGTACGGTGACGTCGCGATGCGGGTGTTCGGAGACCTGGATTTCATGGTGCGGCTTTCGGATCTGCCGCGTGCGGCCGAGGCGCTGGAGCGAGTCGGCTACTCATCGGCAGCGTACCGAGCCGGTGTGGTCGAGAGCGGATTCTTTCCCGACGTGACGCTGGACTTCTCACGCGAAGACAGTGTCGTGGACCTCCATTGGCGGTTGTCGCCCGGCCATTTCCCGTTTGCTCCCGAAGGCGAGCAAGTCTGGAATCGAACCGTCGAGATCGAGTTACTCGGCAGGCGCGTCCGCATGCTCGGCCCCGCCGACACGATTCTGTTTCAGGCCTGCCACGGCTCCAAGGACGGCTGGATGACGCTTGCCCAAGTATCCGACTTCGCACGCGTTCTCGCGATCGCCAAGCCCAGCAGCTGGTCAAGCGTGCTCGACGACGCGCGGCGGACGCGAAGCCTGAGGATGCTCCTGCTCGGCGTGGACCTGGCGCATTCGCTTTCGCTCTGCGAGGTACCGGCAGAATTGCTCGACGCTGCCCGTCGCGATTCGCACGTCGCGTCGCTCAGCCGCCGGGTAACGCGGGGTATTTTCAATTTAAGGCGTGCAGTTGAGCTCGACGAATGGTTGATCGCGCTGGGAACGATCGAGTCGGCGCGCGACCGCGTCAGATACATCGTCGAGCGCGTATTCGCTCCCAAGATGAGCGACCGCATGCTGATGCCGTTGCCGCGCGCGCTTTACCCGCTGTATTATCCGGCCCGCCTATTTTTGGTTGCGTTCAAGCGTCGCGACCTGCTGTTTCGCAAACGTAGAGACGCTGGGGCATTGCGGAGCTAAGATTCGCAGCTATCTTAAGACGAATTGCTGGTACGCGGCTCGGGCTCGCGGCGCCATCGCGAGAAACAGGGTTCTGGTATTGGCTTTCCTCGGCGGCGCGAGCCTTATAGACGTGCGCATTGCGACATCATGCTGAGCCCGATCAATCGATGGTTTCCGCGCAGCGCTACAACCGACGCCAAGCTGCTGCTGGCGACACGCGCGCTCCGGGGCCTTGCCGACGGGACAGTCAGCATATTGCTGCCGAGCTACCTGACCGCGATCGGATTCAATCCGATGCGCGTCGGCGCAATCGTGTTTGGCACGCTGCTGGGCTCGGCGGCGCTGACGCTATGGGTGGGGCTGGCCACCGATCGGCTGGGCCGGCGTCGAGTCCTGCTTGCGGCTTGCGCGCTGATGCTGGCGACGGGAATTGGATTTGCCGCCACGGCGAGCTTCTGGGTGCTGTTCGTAGTCGCGGTCGTCGGCACGCTGAATCCGTCGGCGGGCGACGTCAGCCTGTTTCTACCCGTCGAACAGGCGGCGCTGGCCGAAGCCGCACAGCCGCGCGATCTGACCGCGATGTTCGCGCTGTACAACGTTGCGGGCGCGACGGCCGGTGCGTTCGGCGCGCTCGCCAGTGGCGTGCCGGCGATACTCGCGGCGCGGCATGGATGGGCGCTCGCGCCGGCGCTGCGGTCGGGTTTTGTCGCATACGCGATCATCGCGGCGATTGCGTTCGCGGTTTATCGGCGTCTCTCCCCGGCTGTCGAAGTCGAGCGCCAGCCCGCCAAGTCCGCGCCGCTGGCGAAATCGCGGGCAATCGTGCTCCGGCTTTCGGCGCTGTTCAGTCTCGACTCGCTCGGCGGCGGATTCGTAATTCAGTCACTGCTGGCGCTGTGGCTGTTTCGCCGCTTCAACCTCTCGGTTCAAGCGGCGGGCACGTTTTTCTTTGCGGCCGGACTGCTTGGCTCGTTTTCACAGTTCATTTCGTCGGCGCTGGCGGCGCGGTTCGGCCGGATCAACACGATGGTATTCAGCCATCTGCCGTCGAACGCCATGCTGATCGTCGCGGCGTTGATGCCGACCCCGGGGCTGGCGATGGCATTTCTGCTGCTGCGCTTTTCGACCTCGCAGATGGACGTTCCCGCGCGCCAGTCGTATGTGATGGCGGTGGTGCCGCCCGAAGAGCGCGCGGCCGCGGCGACAGTGACCAATGTGCCGCGCAGCCTGGCAGCGGCGATGGCGCCGTTGCCGGCGGGCGCGATGCTGACTCATTCGTCGTTTGGATGGCCGCTGATTTGCGCGGGCGCGCTCAAAACAATTTACGACATCGCACTGCTGATTCAGTTCCGCGCCGTCAAACCCTCCGATGAATCCTGAATCGTCCGATGACTCAAGCGGGTAGAAGTAGCGATCATGTAAGGGAGAATCGCAGACCGTCGGCCGTATGATGAGGGTTATGGAACAGGAAGGTGACCTAGCTCCGAATCTGCTAAGATACGGTTGCGAAGCCGCTCCTTGTACCACCACCGAGCATTTTTAACTCAAGGTGTTGGGAAACTCAGTCGGCGTACGGTCCACAAGTGATGTGTTGCCAGCTCTCGAATCCGCACAGGTAACAAATGTTTGTTCGGGCTTCGCTACGCCACCTAGACCTCGAATGGGTCGCGTCAGTCTTGGCTGTATGGAAGGAATTTTGGCGGGAGTTAAAGGATGGCTACTGAGAAGAAGTCACGAGAAGATGCGAAGACCTTAGACGATTCAAAGGACTCCTCGCCTAACCCGTCCAAGGCAAGTGTCGCCAAGCCCAATGAGTCGAAGCCCAGCGCGGACGAGATTCGCACGCGCGCCTACGAAATATTCCAGGCGCGCCACGGCGGACCGGGGAATGAGATCGGCGACTGGCAAAAGGCAGAGGCATCAGTTTCCGCAGATGCGCCCAAGGCTGAGTCCTCCAACGTCACCGATGGCTCAGCGACCGGCCTTACGAGTGACGAGGCCGGCCTCCGGCTTAAGAAGTTCGGCTCCAACGCGATGCCCGACACAGCGGTGCATCCGCTGCGTTCGGCGTTGAGCAAATTCTGGACGCCGGTTCCATGGATGCTCGAGGCTGCGATCGTGCTTGAGGTGGCGCTCGGCAAGTACGTCGAGGGGGCGATCATCGCGGGCCTGCTGGTGTTCAACGCCGCGCTCGGGTTTTTTCAGGAGTCGCGCGCCCAGGCAACTCTTGCGGCGCTGAAGTCGCGGCTGGCGCTGAACGCGTCGGTCCGGCGCGGCGGTGTTTGGACGATTGTGCCCGCAGTCTCGTTGGTGCCGGGTGATATCGTGAAGCTGTCTCTGGGCGCCGTGGTAGCTGCCGACGTGCGCATCGTCGAGGGGTCAGTTTTGCTCGATCAGTCCATGCTCACCGGCGAATCAATACCCATAGAAGCCGGTCCGGGCTTGCAGACCTATGCCGGCGCGCTGGTGCGGCGCGGTGAGGCGGTTGCGGAGGTCACGGCGACCGGACCGCGCACGAAGTTCGGGCGCACTGCGGAGCTGGTCCGCACGGCGCATGTCACGAGTTCGGAGCAGAAGGCGGTTCTTCGCGTCGTGCGCAATCTCGCGATGTTCAATAGCGTCGTCATTGTCATGCTGGTGGCGTATGCCTACCGGCTCGCGATGCCGCTTGCCGAGATCATACCGCTGGTGCTGACCGCGATCCTCGCATCGATCCCGGTGGCGCTGCCGGCCACGTTTACCGTTGCGGCTGCTCTGGGCGCACGCGCGCTGGCGCGTCTGGGCGTGCTTCCGACGCGGCTCTCGGCCGTGGACGAAGCGGCAACCATCGATGTCTTGTGCGCCGATAAGACCGGCACGCTGACGCGCAACGAATTGACGGTGACCGCAGTCCGTCCCGCGCCGGGCTTCGACGAGGCCGGCTTGCTGGGACTCGCGGCGATAGCGAGCGCGGAAGGCGGGCAGGATCCTGTCGATGCAGCGATTCGCTCCGCAGCCTCGAGCAAGGGCGCCAAGCTGCTGAAACTGATTAAGTTCATCCCCTTCGATCCCGCAAATAAGACGTCCGAGGCGACTGCCGCGGATCCAAGCGGAGGCGGCGCCACGCGAGTCGTGAAGGGAGCTTATGCCGCAGTGATCGGCCTTGCGCCGCCATTGCCGGAGCTGTCCGCGGCGGCTACCGAACTGGAGGCGGATGGCTTCAGGCTGCTCGCCGTCGCGGCCGGCACCGCCGCGGCGATGCGCCTGGCGGGACTGATCGCGCTGAGCGATCCGCCGCGAGCTGACTCGGCGGCGCTGGTCGCGGAGATGCGCACGTTAGGCGTGCGGACCGTGATGGTGACCGGCGACGCCCCCGCGACGGCTGCAATCGTGGCTCGTGCGGTGGGCCTCGATGGAGCCGTCTGTCCGCCCGGGCCGATTGGCGACGCTGTGACGCCTGAGCAATTCGCGGTCTTTGCCGGCGTCCTGCCGGAGGACAAGTACAAACTCGTGAAGGCTTTCCAGAAGGGTGGCCACAATGTTGCGATGTGCGGCGACGGCGCCAACGACGCGCCCGCATTGCGGCAGGCGCAGATGGGAATCGCGGTATCGACCGCCACCGACGTCGCCAAGTCGGCGGCAGGTATAGTGCTGACCAAGCCCGGCCTTGGCGGCATCGTGGCCTCGCTTAAGGAAGGCCGCATGACCTTTCAGCGCATCCTGACCTATACGCTGAGCTCGGTTACCAAAAAGATCGTGCAGGTGCTCTTTCTGGCGGTTGGCCTGGTCATGACTGGACACGCCATCCTGACCCCCATGCTGATGGTCATCATTATGCTCACCGGCGACTTCCTGGGCATGTCGCTGACGACCGACAACGTGAGTCCCTCCCCGCTGCCCGATGCCTGGCGAATCGGCCGCTTGACGGTAGCTGGGGTCTTTATGGGAGTCTGCGAGTTGGCCTTTTGCACGGCAGTATTGGCCGTCGGCAAATTCCGGCTGGGGCTTGGGATCGAGGCGCTGCAAACCATGGCCTTTCTAGCCGTTGTGTTCGGCAATGAGGCGTCGCTCTACGCCATCCGCGCACGCCAACGCCTGTGGTCCGCGCCAAGCCGATGGCTGGTTCTGTCGTCCGTAGCGGATGTCCTGATCGCTTCGACGTTGGCCGTCTGCGGAATCGTAATGACGGCTTTGCCGGACGTGCTTGTGGTCGGCACGCTGGCCGCGGCAGTTGCCTTGGCATTCGTCGCGGATGTGGCGAAATTCCCGGTATTTAGTCGCCTCAGGATCGCCTAGCAGGCCTGACTAAGCATCCAATACGCGAGACGCGCGAGCCCGACCGAGCAGAGTGTCGGCCAGCCGAATTCATCCGGTCATCGACTACGCCGCGCTGAGGATGTGGTCGAGCTGGCCGCGTGCCCAGGTGTCCAGCATTGCTGCAAGCGACTGCAGCTTTACGGGTTTGCTCAGATAATCGTCCATCCCGGCGTCGAGGCATCGGGCGCGATCGCCTTCGGTCGCGTGCGCAGTAAGGGCGATTACCACGGTGTGCCGAGTGGTTCCTTCGCGCCGCCTAATCTCCGCGACCGCTTCGTAGCCGTCCATCTCGGGCATCTCGCAGTCCATCAAGACAATATCGGGGTGCCCGCTCGATACGACCTCCAGCCCACGGCGCGCACTGTCGACGATTTCCGCGGTGTAGCCGAGAACGTGAAGCTGCTGCGCCCCCATAGTTCGATTCACCAGATTGTCGTCCACCAACAGCACCCGTACCGCCTTGCGCCATGGCGGCGGTTGATTGCCAATCGGGCTCGGCGGCGCGTCGGCAATGGTCTTGGTGGCGATGCCATCGGGCTTTGCAAATAGCTCGAGGAGACAGGTGAACAACTGCGACGGACGCACCGGCTTGGTAATCCAGGCATCCACCACTTCGGTCGCATTCCACGCAGCGCTTTCCGCGCTAAGCATGATCGCCTTGCTATGTTTGATATCGGGGTCCTCCTTGATCGCACGCGCGAAGCCGAGTGCGCCCAAGCCGGATATCTGTTCATCGATGAGCACAACGATTTGCTTCTCGTCGCCGGCCCGCGTCTGCTCCAGGATATCCAGCGCTTCGGCCCCGCTGCCGACCGCCACATTCTCAATGCCCCACGACGACAGGTATTCGGAAATGACTTGACGACTGGCTGGATTATCGTTGACGATCAGCGCGCGCATCCCGTTGAAACATGAGGCGGCGGTCGCAGACATCCACGGACGGACAATCTCGAGTCCCTTCTCGAGTCGCGCGGTGAAATGAAAGTTCGATCCTTTTTCGGGCGCGCTTTCAAATCCGATCTCGCCGCCCATTTGATCGACCAGTCTGGCCGCGATGACCAGGCCGAGTCCGGTGCCGCCGAAGCGCCGGCTGGTCGATCCTTCCGCCTGAACAAATGGCTGAAACAGGCGCCCCTGTGTCTCGGGTGGAATTCCAATTCCCGTGTCCATCACCTCGAAGCGCACCAGCACGCCGCCGGCCGAGTCTTCCACTCTGCTTGCCCGGACCATCACCTCGCCTTGATGGGTGAACTTGATCGCGTTGGACACGAGGTTGTTGAGAATCTGGCGCAGCCTGCTCGGATCCCCGCGCAAACCGCTCGGCATGTTTACGTCCACATACAGGGCAAGCTCGATTCCTTTGGCGCGAGCAGCCACTGCAAAAGAATCGATAAGACTTTCCGTCAGTTCGACAAGGTCGAAGTCGAGCTTCTCGAGCACGACCCGGCCGGCGGCGAGTTTCGAGAAGTCGAGTATGTCGTTGACGATGGTCAGCAGCAGCTCGCCGCTGGACCGGATGATATCAGTTTGGCGGCGCTGCTCGGGAGTCAAATCGGAAAGCGACAGCAGCTCTCCGGTGCCGATGATTCCGCTAAGCGGCGTGCGAATCTCATGGCTCATGCTGGCCAGGAAGTCGGATCGCAGACGGGCTGCTTCCAGCGCAACGTCGCGCACTTGATCGCGCGCGCGATCGGCCTGTTCCCCGGCGCGCTTGCGGCTGGTGATATCCACCAGCACGCCCTCGTAGTGTTCGACTTTGCCCGCTGCATCGTAAACGGCGCGCGCACTCTGCTCGCACGAGATGATGCTGCCGTCGCGCCGGCGTATCCCCACTTCGAAGTTCTGGACCACTCCCTCGCCTTCGATGATAGCCTCGAGCCGGGCGCGCTCCTCGGCGTCCAGCCATAGCTCCGCGATGTTGGCGCGTTTGAGACTGTCGGCATCCTGAAATCCCAGCATCTCGACCATGGCCGGATTGGCCTCGAGAATGTTTCCGCCGGTTGAAATTCTGTACAAGCCCACCGGCACCCGCTCGACCAGACTGCGGTAGCGGGCTTCCTCGCGGTTGCGCCCGACTCGGGCTTCATCCTCGACGCGTTTGTGCTCGGTGACGCGCGCCAATTCCGCCTGGCTGATCGCGAGTGCTTTGGCAATGTCAGTCAGCCGCCGCGTGATCAGGAAGGCGTAGCCGCCGACTATCAACAGCCATACGATGACGATGCCGCCGCCGATCCCCAATACGATCATGCTCTGGCGCGACGTCGCGCGGGCCTTTGCGGTGCGTTCTGTCAGCAGCAGCTGTTCCGCCGCGGACATTTGCTGCAATTGCGCAACCATTTGGTAAACAACAGTACTCAACTCTGCAAGCTGCGGCGTCCTGATCGACTGTTGCCGGTCAAAGGCCGGAGCCGAACGAATAATGTCCTCAGAGAGCGCTGTCATTTGCCGCCCAATCCGATCGAATTGATCGAGTCGATTCTGCTGGGACGCGTTATCCAGGGTCACGGACCGGAGTACTACCGACTGGCGCTTGAGTTTGGAGGCGATATCGATAACGCGATCCAGGTTCCGCGGATCGTTGCTCTGGTAGTAGTTTTGAATTGCCGCGAGCGCGGCGAGGGTGTTCCCTCGAGTGTCGTCCAGAACACCGAGAACATCCTGTGTGTGAGTTATCCACGTGCTCCAGGCGTAGGACTCGTTCGCGTCTTTATAGGCAGTCCCCCCGATTAGCACTGCGGCAACGATCGCCGCGGCAAAGCCAGCCCAAAGTAATCTGTCGCTGAAGTTCCGTTTCGCAGGCATCTTTTCGCTCACAGATTCCCCTTCTCACTTCACTGCCTTGGCAGCGCCTTGTTCTTCCAGTTCAAGATTTATGCCGCGCGCGGTGAATAAATGGGCTGGTTGAAAGAGAACTGAGCGTGCGGACGGCGGCAATTCAATGACAGCGGCGGCACGAAAATGCCGCGCTAACAAATCCGGGCAGCTAGCCGCGAGCCGCGAGAATCATGGCGATCGGCATCGAGACTAGCTCTTGCGGTGCGCGCGCGGGTCCCATTCCGGCAGTGGCTGCGGCTCGGGCATCATGAGGTCTTTTGCCGCAACGATGCCGACGAGTTTGCCCAGGTGCATAACGGGAAGGGCGCCGACCTTGTACTCGCGCATCAGGGTGGCCGCATGTTCCAGCGTTTCCGAGGGTATCACGGTGACCGGATCGCGCGTCATCGCGGTTTCGACGAGCGTCGAGTCGAGCGCGTCCGCGTAGCGTCTTAAGTCAAATTCGCTCACGATCCCGACCAGCTGGTCTGCCTCGACGACCGGCAGCCGGCGAAATGGTCCCGCCTTCATTTTGGATGCTGCGGCAGCGAGCGTATCGCCCGGTCTTACGGTGACTACATTTCGCGTCATCCGGACCTCGACCAGGTGCATCATCTAACTTCCTCCAAAATGCCGCTGCGGCCGATGCATCGATCGGAACGGCCGCCGGATTGAGTGAAATCATATGGCAGGCGCGGCGGTGGATGCCATGCGTGGCGGCGGGACAACTGCGGCGCGCTTGTCCGATGCCTCTTTGACATCTGAGAGGTGATCAAGATCCCAAAGGAGCTTTTCTCAGGTAGTGCTTCTGATGGCCCCGCGGATAGTCGGCATGAGTGGCGACAATCTCAAACCCGAGACTCTGGTAAAAGCCCGGTGCCTGGAAGCTGTGAGTGTCCAGGACCATCTGGCCGCAGCCGCGTGCAATTGCCTCGGCCTCCGCGGCCGCCATCAGACCTTTGCCGTATCCACGATTGCGATAGTCCCACCGTACCCAAAGATAGCGAACTTCGCAGCATCCACCCCAGGTCCAACCGTAGAGGCCGGCAATGATCGTTCCGTCTTCCTCGCGCACCAGGTAAGAGAGGATTTTGCCGTCTCTGATACCAGTCCGCTGGACGTTGTACTCATTGATACGATCTTCGAGAAAATGGATTTCGCTGTCAGGAAGATGCTCGTCGACGGGCGGGATGTGGATCTTGAAATTCATTAGTTGTCCTCCGATGTTCCTTTTACGACCCCGGGCGGCCGGTGGCGAGCCGCGACAATCGCGGCGGACGGTCATCAGCTCTTGCGGCGCGCGCGGTAACGGCGAATCAGCGCATTAGTCGAGCTGTCGTGGGCTAGTGGAGGTTCCGCAGGAGATTCCAGCTCCGGGATGATTTTTTGCGCCAGGACTTTGCCCAGTTCCACGCCCCATTGATCGAATGAGTCTATGTTCCAGATTGCGCCCTGGGTGAACACGCTATGCTCGTAGAGCGCGACCAGCTTGCCGAGCGTTTCGGGAGTTAGCTCGTCGGCCAGGATTACCGTCGAGGGACGATTGCCCTCGAACACGCGATGCGGCGCCAGCCAATCCGGCGTGCCTTCGGCCTTGACCTGGTCGGGCGTTTTCCCGAATGCCAGCGCCTCGGCCTGCGCGAACACGTTCGAGAGCAGCAGATCGTGATGGCGTCCGAGCGGATTCAGCGCTCGGCAGAAACCGATGAAGTCGCACGGAATAAGTTTCGTCCCCTGATGGATTAGCTGGTAGAACGAATGCTGGCCGTTGGTGCCGGGCTCGCCCCAGTAAATCGGTCCAGTCTGATAATCGACCGGCGCGCCTTCGAGCGTGACGTGCTTGCCGTTCGATTCCATCGTTAGCTGCTGGAGATAGGCGGGAAAGCGCTTGAGGTATTGCTCGTACGGCAGCACCGCGACGGTTTGCGCGCCGAAGAAATCGTTGTACCAGACGCAGAGCAGGCCCATCAGGACCGGCAGGTTGCGCGCGAACGGCGCAGTGCGAAAATGCTCGTCGATGGCGTGGAAGCCGGACAGCATCGCGCGGAAATTGTCGGCGCCGACCGCGATCATCGTGGAAAGGCCAATCGCGGAGTCCATCGAGTAGCGGCCGCCGACCCAATCCCAAAAACCGAACATGTTTTTCGTGTCGATTCCGAACTTCGCCACTGCGGCGGCGTTGGTCGAGACCGCGACGAAATGCTTCGCCACCGCCTGGTCGTTGCCAAGCGCGGCGAGACTCCAACTCCGCGCGGTCTGCGCGTTGGTCATCGTCTCGAGCGTGGTGAAAGTCTTCGACGAAATGATGAATAGCGTTTCGGCCGGGTCGAGATCGCGCGTGGCCTCGGCGAAATCGGTTCCATCGACGTTGGAGACGAAGCGCACGGTCAGATTACGGTCGCTGTAATGGCGCAGCGCCTCGTACGCCATGACCGGGCCGAGGTCGGAACCGCCGATCCCGATATTGATCACGTTGCGGATACGCTTGCCGGTGTGACCTTTCCAGGAGCCGGTTCGGATGCCCGCCGAAAAATCCGCCATGCGATCGAGTACCGCGTGGACTTTGGGCACCACGTCGTCGCCATCGACGCCGATTGAAGCGCTGCGCGGCGCTCGCAGCGCGACATGCAGGACGGCCCGCTTTTCGGTCACGTTAATTTGGTCGCCGCGGAACATCGAGTCGATGCGCCCGCGGAGTCCCACCTCTTCGGCCAATGCGAGCAGCAAGCGAAGAGTCTCGTCGGTCACGCGATGCTTGGAATAGTCGAAGTACAGGCCGGCCGCCTCGACGACGAGCCGTTCACCGCGCTTAGGATCCTCGGCGAACAGAGTTCTCAGGTGGCGGCTGTGGATCTGGTTGTAATGCGCCTGCAATGCCTTCCACGCGGGGCGCTCGGTTAGAGAATTCGTTTTCGTTGATGCCGGCATGGCGCCTTCTTACTTGACGGAGCGGAGGCACGGCGAAGCGTAGCGCAGGATAGATGTGCGGCGGTAGCGAGGCATGAGTTGATTATGGCAAAGGCGGCAGCCGATTGCCTACTCCTCAAGATGAAGAAGGGATGCCGCGTCGGCGATTGAATCATTCGATGTATCGCGATGGGACACAGGCAGTCTCAGATTGGCCCGCTCGCTCTTTCTTTGGGCGGCTACGTCTAACTTTCTCTCGAAGCAACGGCTGGCATGAGTGGTGCACCTAAACCTCACTACGGGGCAGTGAGCCGAATGCTGAACGGATCGGAGATCTAAGCGGAAGAGCTGGGCTCATTGCAGAAACAAAATGAATTTGGCAGGCAACACAAGCGCCGCGGTCAACTGCCGGGTAACGTGGAACAAATCGATTGCGCTGACGCAACGCGCAAAGGAGAAATCAATAATGAACTACATCAACAAACTCATGGTCAGGGTTCGCGAGAGCAAGAAGGGCCAGACGATGACTGAGTACGTGCTGATTGTCGCGGCGATCGCGGTAGCCGGTTACATCGCGTATGAAGGCCTCGAAGGCGGAATCAACACGATCATCACCAACGTGACTGCGACGCTGAAGGCTGCGTAAGAACGCTGGTTCTCGCAACCAGTCGATTGCGCTGAGGCAACGCACAAAGAGGGGCATCGGCAATGAACTACGTCAACAAACTCATTGTTCGGGTTCGTGAAGGCCCAGCGGGCCAGACGATGACCGAGTATGTGCTGATTATCGCGGCGATCGGGTGGCCGGTTACATCGCGTATGAAGGCCTCGAAGGCGGAATCAACTCGATCATTATTAACGTGACCGCGAGTCTGGAGGCTGCGTGAGACCAGCCCCCAAGCCCGCGAGGCCGAAACCCGGCGCGCGGGATAAGCGGCGGGGACCGAGTGCCCCGCCGCGCAAAATCAGGGTTTCTTTGCAGACGAAGTGACGGGTCGATGCGAGGGAAACAGTGACTTCAGGAAGCTCCGAGTTCGCCCGGTTCGGCGCAGCTCGCGACGGAGGTCGTAATGGGAGCGTGAGCGATTGAATTCTGCTGGTGCTGGCGGTCCGCACCGGCGGGTCGCACAAGAACGGGGGCATAGATGAAACGACCTATAGGTTTCGTAATCCTTGCAGGAATGGGCGCGGTGCTGGCCGCGATTGTGGTCTTTTCAGCGATCAGAAAACGCGAGTCCGAAGTCCAGCGCGCGATGGCGCACACGGTCGAAATCGTGGTCGCGGCAAAGGACATACCGCTCGGCGCGAAACTTGAGCCCGACGCCGTCAAAGTGGTTCGCTGGGCACGCGACGGCGTTCCGCAGGGCGCGTTCACGGATCCGCAGGCGGTCGCGGGCTCGTTCGCCAGGAGCGAGTTCGTCGCCAATGAGCCGGTTGTCGCGAGCAAGCTGTTCATGGGCGAAAAGACCTCCGGCGTGATGCCGCTGCTGATTCCAGCCGGGATGCGTGCGATGTCGGTGCCGGTGGACGAGGTCGCGGACATCGCAGGCTTTGTCGCGCCACACACGCGCGTCGACATCCTGGTCGCGGTCTCGGGCACTGGCCCGAGCGAGGGGTCCTTCTCGCGGATCGTTCTCCAGAACATCGAGGTTCTGGCTGTCGCCCAGGAAATCGAACACGTCAAGGACGAGCCGGAAGTAGTAAAGGTCGTGACCCTGTTGGTAACTCCGACCGACGCCGAAAAACTTACCCTTGCGAGCCATGAGGGAATGCTGCGTCTGGCGATGCGCAACTACAGCGACAGCAAAATTGTCGCGACCAGAGGAATCGCAGTCGGCGAGCTTTTGCATGCGGGCGGCCCGACCTTGCCCGTGATGCAACAGCAGCCGGCAGCGGCGCTCGGCGCGCGCCCAGTGCATGGACCCACGCCGCTTCGAGTCGAAGTGGAAGTGATGCGCAATGGCACATCGTCGGAGGAGATTACCTTTGTCAATTCCGGCGTGGGAGCGCGTTCTTTCGTTCAAGCGCATCAGGACGCGCCTGCCATTTCGGAGCCGCAGTTGCCTGCGCCTCCGGGATTGCCCGACGCACCGCAATCTCCGGTCTCGGCCGCAAAGCCTGCTTCGTCCGCGAGCTTTGCCGGATGGACCGCGAGCGCATTCGCGGCGCCTATCGGGCCGGGGGATCCGGGGCATGTACCGGCGCCGAAGACCTATGAAGTTCAGTGATCGCAGGTGGCAATAAGGGGGGAAGCCATGAGGGTACGCAAGAACATACGCACGAACATTCCCCGCTTCCAGGCGGCCATACCCAGGAGAAAGATCGAGTGCCAGTTGTCGGATTAAAGAGTGAGGGTCGTCGCAGCACGATGAAGGTCATGCTGGTCGGCGATCCCGGCGAGCAGCGCAGCCAGCTCAAGACGGTGCTGGCGGCACTGGCTGAGCCTGAACTCGAGATCGTCGAGGGCGAAACTGCCACCGCCGCGAATCTTTCCGAGAATGCCGCCGCGCCGCCCGACGCAACCTTGGTGATGGTCAACGGCAACGAGGAGGCTGCTCTGAGCTTTCTCCAGAGCCAGTCGCTCCATTCGCCGCGCCCAAGTCTGCTCGCCGTCCTTGGCGCGCGCTCGGCCGGGCTGATGAAGCGAGCACTGCGCTCGGGCGCCGATGAGATTCTCTTCATGCCGCTCGACCCGGGAGAGGCCACCCGCGCCCTGCTGAAAATAAGCGAGGCGCGCTGGCGCACCGAGCGCCACGAGGGCGGTGTGGTCATTTCCGTCACCAGCCTGATAGGCGGTGTCGGTGTGACCTCGCTGGCTGCCAACCTCGCGTTGGCGCTCGAGTCGTTGCATAAACGCGTAGCGCTGGTCGATCTCGATCTTCAGACCGGAGGCCTGGCGGTCTTTATGAACCTCGATCCGGAAGTGACAATCATGCCGCTGGTGCGGCTGGAGCGTAAGCTCGATTCGATCCAGCTCGAATCCGCCTTGACCAGGCATCAATCGGGTGTCTATCTGCTGGCCGCGCCCAAGCGAATAGAAGAAGGCGAACTGGTTTCGGACATCACGGTCGGCACGGTGCTCGATCTGATTCGTCAGTTGTTCGACTACGTGATCGTCGATTGCGGCGACCACGTGGACGAAAACGCGGTCGCGGCGTGGGAGCGCTCGGAGCATCTATTTTACGTCCTCAATCAGTCGATCGCGGCGGCGCGATGCGCATGGCGATTCGTCGATCTGTTCGAGCGCCTGGACCTGACCAGCCTCGAGCCGCGCTTCATTCTCAATCGCTATAGTCCGTCGCATCCTTTGACCGAGAAGGCGATCGAAGCAACTCTCGCCAGATCCATCTACGCGAAGATTCCAAGCGACGACCGGACTTTCGAATCTATCGAGATGAAGGCGCAGGACCTTTTCCAGCTCGCGCCGTCGTCCCCGGTCGCGCACGCGATGCTCGATCTCGCAGCTCTGGTAATGCCGCGTACGGAACCGGCCCCGCTTCAGGAAACATTTATGTCGCGGCTCAAATCCGCCTTCGCCACGCATTGAAGTCGATGAGGTATGCAAGATGAGACTCACGGACAGGCTATCGAATGCCCCCAGGGGCGGACGCCCGCCGGAGATTGTCGGCGGCGGTGGCTCCCTTATCGGCGCGGCAGTGCGCCGGCGCAAGGATGCGATCGCGGATAGCTCGCGCCGCTTAAAGGTCAAAGTTCACAACAGACTGTTCGAGACCATCGACGTATCCAAGCTCGAGACCCTCGAGCCTGCGATGGTCTCCGCCAAAGTCACCGCCGCTATCAACGATATTCTCAATGAAGATGGCCGCCTCCTGACCGACACCGACCGCAGCCGGCTCATCGAGGAACTCAAGAACGAGCTGCTCGGCTTGGGTCCCCTCGAGCCGTTGCTCCGCGACGACGAAATCACCGACATCCTGGTCAACGGCTACAACCAGGTTTACGTCGAAAAGCGCGGCAAGCTGCACGCCACCGACATCGTGTTCCAGGACGACCAGCATCTGATGATGATCATCGATCGGATCGTGTCTCGCGTCGGACGGCGCGTCGATGAGTCGTCGCCGATGGTCGATGCGCGGTTGCCCGACGGCTCGCGTATCAACGCGATCATCCCGCCGCTGGCGCTCGACGGCCCGTCACTGTCGATCCGGCGTTTCGGCAAGCATCGCTTCGACATCGGCGCGCTGGTCGAAAAGGATGCGCTCACTTGGGACCTGGTCGAGTTTCTGCTCGCTGTCGTTCGAGCGCGTCTGAACGTAATCGTCTGCGGCGGTACCGGCTCGGGCAAGACCACGATGCTCAATTGTCTGTCCGCGTTCTTTCCCGAGGACGAGCGAATCGTGACGATTGAGGATTCTGCCGAGCTTTCCTTGCAACAGCCTCACGTCGTGCGGCTCGAGACGCGGCCGCCGAATCTTGAAGGCCGCGGCGAGGTCACGCAGCGCGACCTGGTCAAGAACTGTCTGCGAATGCGCCCGGACAGAATCGTCGTCGGCGAGGTCCGCGGCGCAGAAGTCTTCGACATGTTGCAGGCGATGTCCACCGGCCACGACGGTTCTATCGCCACCATCCACTCCAACAGTCCTCGCGAATGCCTGGGCCGGCTCGAGATGATGATGCTGCTGTCGGGAATGTCGATTCCGCAGCGCGCGATGCGCCAGCAAATTGCCTCTGCCGTCAACATTATCGTTCACGTCAGCCGGCTGTCCGACGGTTCGCGCAAAGTCATGAGGATTTCCGAGATCAGCGGCATGGAAGGCGAGATGATCATGATGCAGGACTTGTTCGAGTTTGTCCGCGCCGACACCACGCCGGCAGGAAAAATCAACGGCGCCTTTCAATCGACCGGCATTCGTTCAACCTACACGCAGCGCCTCGAAACGGCCGGATACAAGACCGAATCGAAGGTGATCAAGATGGCTGCGCGATGAACCTCGGCGACCTGTTGATTCCGGCTGCGGCCGCGGGCTTCGTGCTGATTGCCTGCGCGCTGCTGTTCATGCGGCGCAATCGGCCCCGCGTCACGCGCTCCGTGATGCGGCGGATGTCGCGGCCCAACGCAATCCCGGCCGACGACATCACCAGGACCGATCGTTACCACCTGACCGGACGCGAATTTCTAAACAGGTTCTATCGGCTCGATCTGCTCCAGAAGCTCGAGGAAAACCTCTGGCAGGCCGGAATCTACGCCCGCATTAGCGACGTGCTGCTCGTGATCCTGCTGATGTTCACGGCGGGCCTGTTCGCGGGCGAGGCGATTTGGGGGATGGAACTGGTGTCAATCGCGGTGGGCGCGGCTATGGCAAGCCTGCCGATAGTTTATATCCGGGTGCGCAGGCAGCGGCGCCTCAAGGCATTCGCCAAGCAACTGCCATACGCGCTTGATTTGATGAAATCGTCACTCGAAGCGGGCCATACGCTGCTGCGCGGATTGCAAGTCGTGGTCGGAGAGTTCGCCGATCCGATCTCCACAGAATTCCGCTCTGCTATCGAACAGAGCCGGCTGGGGCTGCCGCTGCCGCGGGCGCTTGAAGAGATGCTCAAGCGCGTGCCGCAGGATGATCTCCGCCTGCTGGTCGTCGCGGTGCGGGTGCAATCGGAGGTCGGCAGCTCGCTGGCGATAATAATCGGACGGCTCTCGGAAATCGTTCGCACCCGCCAGCGCCTGCAACAGCAAATCAAGGCGCTGACGGCCCAATCCAGAATGAGCGGGATACTGGTCGGGTTCCTGCCGATCGTGATGCTGGCTGCGTTCAGCGTCATCCAGCCAAGCTATACCAACACGCTCTTTTACGATCCGACCGGCCAAAAGATTCTCGAAGTTGCCTGCGTGCTTGACGCCCTGGCGTTCCTGTCAATTCGCAAGCTCCTGAAGGTGAAGTACTGAAATAACTGCGATGCCGGCCATCTATGCAAGCTTGACGGTGTTTGTTCTGTTCGGCGCGATCTTCCTCGCGATCTACGCGGCGATCTACGGGATTAATCGCCCGTTTGACGAGCGCATCACCGAGATCGGCGTCAAGATGCGCGTCGCCTATGGAAATCCCGCCCATCTCGACATGGAATCCAAGACCTTCGCGCGTTCGCTGTTTCGATGGGTCGCCAGGCATCTTCCCGAACCCGCGCCAAATACTCCGGAGCGCGAGAAGCTCGCACAGACCTTGGTTCGCGCCGGCTTTCCCGGGCCCGGCGCCGTCCGCACCTTTCACTTCGCCCGCCTCTCATCGACGGCGGGAACTGCGTTCCTTGCGCTCGTCGTCACGATCGCGCTTGGCTTCCACGGCATCAAGCCGCTGCTGTTCATGCTGATCGGTCTGGGCGCCGGCGCATTCGCACCCAGCTACTATATCGGCCGCAAGGCCAGAAACCGTCAGCAGTTAATCGCCAGCCAACTCTCCGACGTTTTGGATTTGCTGGTGGTCTGCGTCGAAGCCGGTCTCGGCCTCAGCGAAGCCATCAAGATCGTCGGATCGGAAACGCAGCGCCAAAATCAGGAAATAGGGGCCGAGCTGTCGATCGTGTCAGCCGAGCTCGCCGCCGGCAGTTCGCTTGGCCAGGCGCTGAGAAGTTTCGCCGTTCGCACCGCCGTCGACGACATCAAACCGCTGGCCGCGACGCTGGTGCAGAGCGAAAAGCTGGGCGCGCAAATCGGTCCCGCGCTGCGTTCGATCTCGGACACGCTGCGCAACAACCGCCGCCTGCGCGCCGAAGAAGCGGCGGCAAAGACCACGGTCAAGATTCTCTTCCCGCTGGTGCTGTTCATTTTGCCCGCCATGATGAGCGTGATCGTCGGCCCCGCCATGATTCAGATCATGCGGGCACTTTCCAGGTAATCACGATCCGTTTGGATCAATCGCTACAACAGAACGCTCACCGCCCGCCATACCAGCCCCGACTTCCAGCTCACCGGCCGGCGCGACTTGCCTGCGCTGCTGACGCGCGCCGACTAATCCGCCTGCTCGCCGCGTGCGAGTAGCGGCAAACCGATGTCGCATTCCGACTGCTCGACGCCATCGAAATGCCGCATCGAGCGCCGTATGCGGCGCAGCGCGCAGTTGTGCCTATTACAGACAACCGTTCAATGAGTGTCCCGATTCCGAGCCGATGGCCCGTCATTTGCTCTGAAACCTTGTGGTTGACCTGTGACTACAGGCCAAAGACGGAGCACTGTGCAAGATACAGATACTCAATCGGCTTCAGGAACTCAGCCCGCATCCGGGACGGCTGCCAACGGGGACCGTGCAAACGAGATGGTTCCGCTCGACCATCTCGTGCGCAGTGCGGACCGGCTCGGCGGCATGGTCGTACGATCGGCGCAGGTGCGCAAGGTCTTAAAGTCGGTATCGCAGCTGAGTCCGTACAAAGCGACCGTGCTGATTTCAGGCGAATCCGGAACGGGAAAGGAATTGGTCGCGCGCGCGCTCCACACGCTGGGTCCGGTTCCAAACGGTCCCTTCGTGACGCTGAACTGCTCCAACCTCGTCGAATCGTTGGCCGAGTCGCAGTTATTCGGCCACGTTCGCGGCGCCTTCACCGACGCACGCGAGGAGTCGCAGGGATACTTCCGATCCGCCAACGGAGGCACGCTGTTCCTTGACGAGATCGGCGAATTGCCGCTCAAGCTCCAGCCCAAGCTGCTGCGCTCGGTCGAGACGCACGAGGTTCAGCCGGTCGGATCGTCGCATTGCTACAAGGTTGATCTCCGTTTGGTCGCCGCGACGAATCGCGACCTGCACGCGATGGTCAGAGCGGGCCAGTTTCGCGACGATCTTTACTACCGCATGAGCGCTTCGGCGATCTTTATCCCGCCCCTTCGAGAACGGCGCGAGGCCATCCCAGCCTTCATCGGATTTTTCATCGAGCAATACAATCGTCTGTTCGGCAAAAATGTCTCGGAAATCTCGCGCCGCGCCATCGAGATCCTCTGCGCATATCAATGGCCGGGAAATGTCCGCGAACTCTCCAATGCGATCGAAAGCGCCGTGATTTTAAGCGAGAGCAGCAGCATCGGCGTATCCGATCTCGCCGAGCAGATCGTAAACGGAACCGGCGCCGAGTTGTTGTACCCGCACGAGCAATCGTCCGCCAACGACCACGCGACCGCGCCAGTCGCGCGCCGCTTGCCCACCATAGATTTCGGCGGCGAGCCGCCGGGGTTCCTGCTCGATGACATGATCAAGAAGACCCTGATGCGTTCGCTCGAAGAGACCGAGGGAAATCGACGGCGCGCCGCCGGCTTGCTGGGCGTTTCGCGCTCGACGCTCTACCGGATGCTCCTTCGCTATGGGATCGCCGAGAATCCGCACCGGCTATCCGTCCCGCACCCTATCTAAGATTATGCGTTGGTTCCTTAAGGCCATATCTGTCATGGCGGCCGTCCAACTCTTCACCGCGGTATCAGCGTTCGGCTTCCATCCGGATCCGTCGCTCGATCCCGAGCCCCCCTTCGTGATTTGCAAAAACCAGCAATACGCGCTCTGCGCCGCGGCGACTTGCTTCGTTTACGACGGAGTCGCCTATTGCAAGTGCGCTATCTTGCAAGGTGACAGCATCAGTCTCCAGCTCAGCTACTCGAACCCTGTCAGCGAGCAAAATGTCTGTGATGTGAACCGGCAGGGCAAGACGAATGGTTATATGGTGAGCACCTTCAGCCTGCCGGAGAATGTGGAGAAGGGTGGTCCCGCGGCCGTCTACACCTGCCCTGGATCGGCTGACGCGGGAAGTGGGGTGATCGCGCCGGTAGCCTTTGGCCAATGTGACGGTGGCATTTGCTTCAAGAGCAGCACGGGCCAAAAGTTCCCGGGCTTCGCCGGCCGGCTCCAGGATGATGAGATAATTTGCTCATGCCCGATCTCATCTGACGCGACGCCAGGCAGCTCGGATAGCTTGGGATATCAAGTGTTCGGCCCGTACCATCCGGCCGCCCCCAAAGGAAGCCGATGTGACGCAAGCGCCTGTGCATCCTGCAGCGTGGCTGACCCCACCGCTAACGGAGCCGCCCTCCGCGTTGGAGCCGCAACCGGAGTCCCGAAATTCCTTGCGCTACAGCTCGACGGACCACCACTTCCGGATATCAATGAGTGTCTGTGCACATGTACCCAGGCTACGGGTCCGAATGGCAGCATCTCCTGTACGGTCGCAGAAGATACCACCCCTTAACCGGTCGTGGCGCCAGTTGCTCCCGGCTTGTGAGGCTTTCCATTCTGAGACTGCGCCGCCTGCTCTCGTCGCGTTCCGTCAACTTCGGTCAGCTTTCAGGGGCTGGAAAACCTCGATCGATTCAATGACAATTCCGTCTTGATGAGGGCGGGCGCACGACTTTTCACGGCGATTGCCGCAATCGCAACTTTTGTTGGCGTATTCCCGGCGCGGGCCGCTTCGCCGCCGCCGGACCTGGTCGAGATGGAGCGCCAGGTGTCGCTCGAGCTTGCGCACGTGCGCGACAGCGGACCCACGGATCCCGTCAAGCGCAAGCAGCTCTTCGACGCGAGCCAGCTGGAACAGAAGGGCGAGGTGGCAATCAAATCCGGCGATTACAAATCCGCCGAGGACAGCCTGCTTCATGCCCGCGAGATTCTCCGCCATCTGCGCGAAACCTCCCACTGACACCGGCGACCGCATTCATCGCGAGTGCGCGTTCTGGTAAGTTCTAATCACGGGTTCAAATGAGTGGTTCGGATCGAATCTGGGCTGAAGCGCTGCGCACCTTGGAGCGCGGGCAGCCATTTGCGCTGGCAACGGTGGTGAACGTTCGCGGCTCTACGCCGCGTGAAGTCGGCGCCAAGATGATCGTCCGCGAGGACGGGCAGTTCGGCACCATCGGCGGTGGATGCGGCGAAGCCGAGGTCTTTCGAAAAGCTCGTGTATTACTTGAAGAAGGCGACGAAAGCGGCGCGCGGCTTGCGGAAGTCGATCTCACCGGCGATTTCGACCAGCCCGAGATCGGTACCTGCGGCGGAATAATGGACGTGTTCGTCGATCTGTGGTCCCCGGCCCGCGACCTGGCAATCGCCCGCAAGCTGGCCGACGCCGCCGGCCGCAGCGCTCCCGGCGCACTGCTGACGGTGGTAGATCCGGGTTCGCGGAGCGAAATGCCGGCCGGGTCGCGGACGTTTATAGATCCGCGGGATGCGGGCGCGCGAGGTGCGGGACCGATCGATCTGCCCGCGGCGGAATTCGCACAAATCGTTGAGCGAACGAACGGCGCGATTCCCACCTTGCTCGAAATCGATGGCGCCGGCGGGCTTCAACCCATCACGCGTCTCGAACCCAATGGCGGCGTGCGCCTGTTCGTCGATCCGATCGTTGGTGCGCAGCGGCTGATAATCGCCGGCGCGGGCCATATCGCGGCGCCGTTGTGTGCGCTTGGAGCGATGATCGGGCTTCACGTCACGGTGATCGACGATCGCGCATCGTTTGCGAACCGCGAGCGGTTCCCGGATGCCGACGAAATAATCGTCAAACCTTTCAAGGCCGCGATCGACTCGCTCGCGCTCGACGGCCACTGCTATCTGGTTTCCGTCACGCGCGGTCATTCTTTCGACGAGGAAGTTGTGCGTGCGGCCCTGATGCAGCCGTGCGGATTCGTCGGGATGATCGGTTCGCGCCGCCGGGTGAAGGCCACGCTCGAGAGAATCGGCGAGAGCGGGGTTCCGATAGAGCGGCTCGGCGACCTTCATGCGCCGCTCGGCGTCACGATTGGCGGCGAGACGCCGGAGGAGATCGCGATCTCGATCATCGCGGAGATTATTCGCGAACGCCGCACCGGCGAGCGCGACGATTTCACGCTCGGTGTGCGTTTCGGCATCCTCAAACGCTCGAAGTAGCCCGCATCGATGCGGCGTCCGGCGCTTAGGTCGACACGATGAAGCGGCAGCTCGAAGGAATCATCCTGGCGGCGGGCGAGTCGCGCCGGATGGGCTATCCGAAGCCGCTCCTCGAGATCGGCGGGCGGACCTTTATTGAGCAGATAGCAGAGACGATGCTCGCGGTGGTGCCGCGGCTCGTGATTGTGATCGGGGCGCATCGCGATCGCGTTCGGGCCGCGATTCCGCGCGACGCGCGTATCGCGATCGCCGAGAATCCGAACTATTCGCGCGGACAACTGTCGTCGTTGAAGGTCGGGCTCGGTGCTGTTCAACCGGACTCGGCGGGCGCGATTGTGCATCTCGGGGACCATCCGATGGTGCGCCTCGAAACGTTTCGAGCGATCGTCGATTCGTACAATCGAACGGGCAAGCCGATTGTGATCGCGCGCCACGATGGCCGCCGGGGGCATCCGGTGATTTTCGACCGCGCATTGTTCGCCGAGATCCTTTCCGCTCCTGAAAAAGAGGGCGCGCGGTTCGTCGTGAATGCCGATGCGTCGCGGGTGGCTTACGTTGACCTGGACGATCCGGGAATCAATCTCGATTTGGACACGCCCGCTGATCTAGCCCGCGCCGGCCTCCCGCCGCCGCCGCCGTTCTCAGCGCTGTTGAGGCGCTCGACATAGTGGACTCGTTTTAAGCTGCCGTGCTGGCGGGCGTCGAGAGCAGCGTTTTGGTGTGCACGTAGCGCGTTACGCCGGTACGGGTGATGAGCCCGACCAGCTTGCCCTGATCGACGACCAGCAGCCGTCCGATGTCCGCAGCCACCATCTGCCGGATTGCATCGGTGACGCCGGCGCCGGGTGCTATCTCGATTGTCCCATCGGCGGGCCGCATAACCTGGCTGATGCGCCTGCTCGCGCGCTCGGACGCGGGACATTCGCGCACCCGCGCAAGAGTCACCACGCCCAGCACTTTTCCATCCGCCACGACCGGAAAGCCGCCGAAACCGTAGCGCAGGAAATAGTTCTCGATGGCGTCTGCGACCGTTTCATCGGGGCCGAGCACGATCGCATCGCGCACCATAATCTCGCCCACGCGCGCGCCGGAGAGCGCCTGCTCGACGATCATGCTCTGGTAGCCCATCGACGCGGCGCTGCGCAGGAACAGCCCGATGAATATCAGCCACATCCCGCCGATCAGCGCGCCCGCGAAGATCTCCATCGCGCCGAACGCAATCAGTCCCCACGCGATCGTGTTGCCCCAATCAGCCGCTGCTGCCGTCGCGCGGCGCAGATCGCCCCATCGCATCCACAGCGCGGCGCGCAGTATCCGCCCTCCATCGAGCGGAAATCCGGGCAGCAGGTTGAACAGTGCGAGCGCCAGATTGATGTAGGCGAGATAGGAGAAGACCGCTTTCCATAGCGTCGTCGCCGGAGCCGCGCCGATCCCGCGCGCGATCAGCCAGAAGATTCCCGCCATCACCAGCGAGCTAAGCGGACCCACCGCGGCGATCTTGAGCTCATCGATCCCGCTCTTGGGCTCGTGCTCGAGCTCCGCCATTCCGCCGAAGATGAACAGCGTGATCCGGTGCACTCCCTCGCCGAGCCGGTTCCCCATCGCGGCGTGGCACAGCTCGTGTGCGAGCACCGAGCCAAAGAACAGGATGGTCGCAACCAGTCCCACCAGCCAATAACTGCCGGTCGAATAGCCGGGATACTCCTTGGGGAAATATCCCGAGGCCAGTGACCACAGAATCAGCGCGAAGATGACCAGCCAGGAATAGTCGATGGCGACCTGGATGCCGGCCACCTTGAAGATATCGATCGCACCCTTGCGCTCCGCCGCCATTGGGACCTCCGCGCGGTGACACCGCGAATCTACGCGACCCGAACGGAGATGGTAAGCTCTGGGCGATTGAAAGGCACGCGGTTTTGGTTGCAGTTTCGGCCGGAAACCATGTAACCATCGGCAGGATAATGCGTATTAATAAACGGTTATGTTGGGTCTCTCGGCGCGTAGCAGGGCAGGGTGGAGATTGAGCGCCAAACCCGACGAGGAACTGATAGCCGAAGTCCTCGGCGGGGAAACGGAGTCTTTCACCGAGTTGGCGGGGCGGCATCGCCCACGTGTGGAGCGTTTATGCCGGCGTTTTTTCTCGGACGAGGAGATGGCGCGGGATATCGCGCAGGAAGCTTTCATCCGCGCGTACACGGCGCTGGCGACGTACCGGGCCGAGATGCCGTTTGGCGGGTGGCTGCGCGCGATCGTGGTGAATCTATGTTACGACGAGCTGCGCCGCCGGCGCCGGCGTCCCGAGGAACTGGTCGGAGACTTCAGCGCGCCGGAAGTGCAATGGATGCAGACGGCGAACGTCGCGTCGCCGGAGGACATCGTCGGTGAGGCCGAAGAGCGGCGCGAAGCGTACGACTTGGCGCATCGCCTGCTCGACACGCTCAAGCCCGAGGACCGCATGGTGATGGTGCTCAAAGAGAGCGAAGATATGAGCGTCAGCGAAATCGCCCAGACGCTTGGATGGAGTGAGGCCAAGGTAAAAATTCGCGCGTTCCGCGCCCGGCAGGCGCTTCGCAAGCAGGCGGAGCGGATGCTCGCGACGGGCCGCAACAGGTAACAGTCATGAATTGTTTTGAAGCACGACAGGAATTTTCGGGACTATGGCGCAAGACCGCGACGGCCGAGCGGCGGGCCGAGTTGCTGGCGCATCTGAAGGGATGCGGGAAGTGCGATCATGCGTTTCGCGTCTTCGCGCTGACGGCGCCGGTGCTGTATGGCGAGATGGAACCGGATGCGGCTCGCGTATCGCGGCCGGCCCGGCGCGAGTTCTCGCTGGCAGACAGGCCGCGGCGATTCGCGTCGGTATCGCGCGAGACGTTGTTGTCGCGGCAGCCGAATCGATGGCTGGCGATGTCGGCGGCGGCGGCGATCTTTGTATTCGCGAGCAGCGCGGCGTATCTTTCGACGCGGGCGCCGAATGAGTCTTTGGGCGAGGCGCTATCGATACCCGAGGCGAGTATGAATTCCGAAAGCGCAGGCGATCCATTGGCGCCCGAGATGCCGATGACAGAGAGCGACCTTGCCAGCTAAGTCGAATTTCCTGTTCGGCTTGGTGGTGGGAGTCTCGTGCCTTCTGATTGGTTTCGCGCTCAGCACCCTGGCGTACCGGTATCATTACTTGCGGGTGCCGGGGCCGGGGTTGATCGAGCGAATGAATCATGAGCTTCAGTTGACGCCGGCGCAACGCGATCGCATCGGCGACATCCTGCGCGATACGCGGTTCAAAGTGACGCAGGCGCGGCAGGATTTTGAGCATAAGCGGCATGAGTTGTTCTGGGATGGACTCGGCGAGATTCGCGCCGTGCTGACGCCCGAGCAGCAGAAGATATTCGATCGCGACTTCACGCAGCCGTGGACGCATCGCGGCCACGGCGGCGGCAATGGTGGCGATCGGATGCCGCCCGAGGAGGGCGCGCCGCCGCCGGCGCCTCCGCAGCCGCCCCCGTCCGCACCGCAGAATTAAGCGCGGCCGCACCCGGCCTCCTATGAAAAACCCCTCCCCCTTACTCTTCTAACGGGGCGAAGCCCGCATCCCGCGGCGGTGCCGATTCTCTTTTCACTGGGTGCAGGGGTCACTCCTGCCGTTGGTTGACCCGGCCCCAATATAATGGCATTCATAGTGTCAATATATCGATGATCGCCAACTCTGATTCCGGGTGAGGTGCGCCTTGAAGATCTTGAGAACTCCCGACGCGCGATTTGCCAATCTTCCCGACTTCGCATTCAAGCCGCATTATTACGAAGTCACGGACCCCGACGGGACCGCGGTGCGAATCCACTATCTCGACGAAGGTCCGCCGAGCGCCGCTCCAGTGCTGCTCATGCATGGCGAGCCGTCGTGGTCGTTCCTCTATCGGCGGATAATCGCGAGTCTCGCCGCGCGCGGCCATCGCGCGGTCGCGCCGGACTTGGTGGGCTTCGGCCGTTCGGACAAACCTGCCGATCAATCCGATTACACTTTCGAACGGCACGTGCGATGGATGAGTGATTGGCTGACTGCTATGCGCCTGTCGGGTATTACGCTCTTCTGCCAGGACTGGGGCGGGCTGATTGGGCTTCGGCTGGTGGCCGCGTTTCCAGAGAGATTCGCGCGCGTGGTGGTCGCCAATACCGGGCTGCCGACCGGCGAGGGATTCAGCGAAGGGTTCAAGCAATGGCTCGAGTTCAGCCAGAGCGCACCCGTCTTGCCGATCGGGCAGATTTTGAGCATGGGATGCCGCCGCAGCCTGAGCGAGGCCGAAAAGGCCGCCTACGAAACGCCGTTCCCGGATGAATCGTTCAAGGCGGGTGCGCGCCGCTTTCCTGCCCTTGTCCCGATTACGCCGGAACACGGCTCTGTCCCCGAGAACAAGGCCGCGTGGAAAGTTCTGGAGGGGTTCACCAAGCCGTTTCTGACCGCGTTCAGCGATTCGGACCCGATTACGAAAGGAGGCGAGCTCCTCTTCCACCAGCGCGTTCCAGGGACCAAGGGGCAAAAGCATGTGACTATCACGGACGCGGGCCACTTTCTGCAGGAGGATAAGCCGGATGAGATCGCCGACTTGATCCACGAGTTTATCGCATCGACGAAATGAAACTTCGTCCGCACGCGCGCGGAAACATCGCCGATGACCATGGCGCAGGATACACGGGCGAGACCCGAAACCATCGACGGACGGATAATCCGGCGCTACAACAATCGGCGCCGAATTGTCGCGGCGATGCTCGAGCTGGTGCGCGCCGGCGCGATCTCACCGGGTGCCGAGGAGGTCGCGGCGCGGGCAGGCCTGGGCCTGCGCACAGTGTTCCGGCATTTTGACGATATGGACAGCCTGTATCGCGAGATGGCGGAGGCGATGCGCAATGAACTGCAGCCGATCGTCGATGCTCCGTTCGCATCGCGGGACTGGAAGGGGATGCTCGGAGAAATGGCGGATCGGCGCGCGCGTCTGTTCGAGCGTGCGATGCCTTTCAAGGACGCGGCCGACGTGCATCGCCATCGCTCGGTCTTTCTTCGCAAGGACTACGAGAGAATGAGAAGCGAGGAGCGGACCGCGCTCGCGGCCGCGTTGCCGACGACGCTCAAGCACGACCGCAAATTTTTCGAGGCGCTCGATCTGGTGCTTAGCTTTGCGACCTGGCAGCATCTGCGCCGCGATCAGAAGCGGGGAGCGGCGCAAGCCCGCCAGACGGTCGAATTTGCAGTGCGCGCGCTGGTCGCCGCGGCGAGGAAGTGAAGCCGGCGGCCCCTGTCACAGCGCGCCCATCTGCTTGAGAGTCTTCTCAGCTTCCGACGCGACGGTGGGATTTCTGGCGCTGTCGCCCAGCGCAATTCTCAGATACTTGAGCGCCTCGTCGCGTTGCCCGGTCTGCGCGAGCAGTTGTCCAATTCTGAGCGCGGCGAAACTGTTATTGCGATCGAGATCGTACGCCTTGCGAAAATAAACCAGCGCGTCGTCGGTCCTGGCCGGGGAAAACGACATGTACGCCTCGCCGATATTCAGATAGGCGCTGACCTGTCTGGGCTGATACTTGATGAGCTTTTGATAAACCTTGATGACGTCGGTGAAGTCGGAGCGCGAGTTGTAGTAGAGGCCGAGATAAACGTAGGCGTCGTCGAGAGTGGGATCGATTTCGGTGGCCTGCCAGAGCAGCTTTAGGGCGGCGTCGCTGTCGGTCATTTTGATTGCGGCATCGACGAGCGCCCGAGCCTTGGCCGCGTTGGCATCCTGGGCGCGCGCCGGGAAGGCAACGGACGCGAGCGCAAGTATCAGTGCGGCGACTAGCGTCAGTGGTTTCAGCGCGGTTCGATCTCGCATGGCTTCAGGTGTGAACTGGCAGCTAAATGGTGGCATGAAAGGCGCACGCTGCAAAGGTATCATGTCGGCGCGGGTGGGATCGGCTTCGAGATGAGAAAGGAAATTCCGGGGGACGGATGAAGTCGCATCGTTTCATAGCCAACGGGCTTGCGCTGAATTGCCTTGATTACGGAGGCGAGGGCAAGCCGCCGATCCTGTTTCTGCATGGCGGTTCCGCGCACGCGCATTGGTGGGACTTTGTCGCGCCGGCGTTCGTCGGCGATTTTCACGTGCTGGCGCTCGATCAACGCGGGCATGGCGACAGCCAATGGGCGGATGAATGGGCGTACGGCTCGCGTCATTACGTGTCGGATTTGGATCAAGTGATCGGCGGATGGGGATTCGGCGCGCCGATCCTGGTTGGGCACTCGATGGGCGCGCATAACGTGCTCGCATACGCCGCCGAGCACAGCGAAAGCGAAAGCGAAAAATTGCGCGGAATCGTGGCGATCGATCCTCCGCCCGACTACCCGGAGGGGGTGGTCGAATTTTTGAAGTCGATCGCGGAAAAGCCGCCGCGCCGATTCGAATCGCTCGACGAGGCGGCTCGGAATTTCAGGGTCCTGCCGCGTGAGACGCTGGCGAAAAAGGAAATCCTGGAGCACGTCGCGCGCCTGAGCTTCAAGCGGCACGCCGACGGCGGGTGGACGCACAAGATCGATCGGCGCACGATGATTCGCGAACCGTCGCGGGTGTGGAAGTCGTTGCATCGCATCGCATGCCCCGCGCTGATCGTGAAGATCACAAAGAGTCCGCTGCTGGATCGCGAGCTCGCAAAAAAAATGGCCGCGCAGATTGCCGATGGGCGGATGGCGGAGATCGATGATTCGTATCATCACGTCATGCTGGACAATCCCGAGGCGCTGATCGAAATAATCCGGGATTTTGTGCACGGTTTGAAATGACCGCGCCGCACAGCCATCTGCTCGAAGGCTCTCCGCGGCTCCATTACCTGGAGTGGAATCCGCACGCGCCGCGAACGGTTATCCTGCTCCACGGCAACTCTGCCAATGCGTGGTGGTGGGAACCGGTGGCGCGCGCGATTGCGGCGGAGTACCGCCTCCTCGCGCTCGACCAGCGCGGGCATGGCGACAGCGAATGGGCGCGCCCGGCGGCGTACTCGCCGATCGACTACGCAAACGACATCGCGAGGTTCGTCGCGCACGCGACCGCGAATGCGGAAAAGCCGGTGGTCGCCGGTCACAGCATGGGTGGTCTGAACGTGCTGGCGTTCGCGCGGGATCATCCGGACAGCGCACGCGGCGCGATTGCGATCGACGTCCCGGTCACCTCGACTCGCGGGCGCGATCGATATTTGGAGCGGCTGAAATCAATCCCGGTGGTGACCTATGCCGATCTCGCAACGGCGAAGGCGCGCTTTCGGCTGATGCCGCGCGAGGGCAGAGTCGCCGACGAAGTACTTGGTGAGATCGCCGAAAAAAGCCTGGCGCGCACCGATGAAGGCCGCTGGACGCTCAAGTTCGATCGCGAGTGTTTCCTCGGCGGCGACGGGATGGCGGTGCTCGAGACGATCAAGCAAATCAGGATTCCCATGATGCTGGTGCGCGCCGAGCACAGTCGCATCATGACCGCGGAGGGCGCGGAGCATGCGCGCGCGTCGAATCCGAATGCGCGGCTGGTGACGATTGCCGACGCACATCATCATGTGATTCTGGAGCGTCCCGAAGCGGTCGCCCGCGTCATCGAAGAGTTCGCCGCCAGCCTGTAACTCTTTCAATCTTTCACCGCGTAACGCCGCCGATGCTGAAGCCGGGGGCTGTGGTACGCTCCGCGCAATCGACGCAACGCCGCCGCCGTCCGTTTTCGCGCACCGCCCTCTCCGCGTTCATCTCACCGGCACTTTATTGATAGGCTCTAGCATTCAAAGGAACCATTGAACGCTATGCAACTTAGACTGGTAAATTGGCACGATCCGGCGCTTTTTCGATCGCACGTCGAGGGCTCTTTGTGCGAGCGCGAGGCCGAGAACAACCTCGTGTTCGGAATCCTCTCGGGCATAATCGATGGCCGACAGAAGTTTAGCGACAAGCCGCCGCTGCTTTGTTCGGTGGAGGCCGAAACTGGAAGTCAACTAGTCGCGCTTCGGACTCCACCGCAAAATCTCGTGCTCTCGAAGGCGAAGTCAGAGGAGGCGGTCTCGGTTCTGGCGCGCGAGCTGTGGGCCGCGGGCCATCAGCTTCCGGGCGTTAACGCTCCCTCGCGAGAAGCCGATATTTTCGCGGAGACCTGGTGTGAAATAACCGGCGCCAGGATCAGGCGGGAGCACGCCCAGCGGATATATTGCCTCGATCGGGTGAATCCGCAGCGTCCAATAGTCGGGCATCTTCATCTCTGCCATCAGCCGGATCTCGCGCTGGCAACCGAATGGATGCGGGCGTTCAGTCATGACGTGGGCGAGCATCAGGTACCGGCCGATCCGAGAAGGTTCATCGGCCAGCGTGAGGCGGGCCTGTTCTTCTGGATCGAGACCGACCGGTCTCGATGGCCGGATTTTCAGGGCCAACGCCCAATGGGATAAGAATCGGTGCGGTGTACACGCCGCCGGAATTGCGCGGGCGCGGATTCGCTGGCGCATGCGTCGCGGCGGTGAGCCAGTCGCTGCTGAACGAAGGCCGCAAGTTCTGCTTCCTCTATACCGACCTCGCAAATCCGACGTCCAATCACATCTACCAGGAGATCGGGTATCGACCGGTCTGCGATGCGTCTGTGCTCGTTTTCGAATAGGCCTCGGGATCTCTTCTTCGGAATTGGTTGATAGTTATACGAGGCGCAGTTTCAACTCCCTTTCATTTCTGAGGCAACAAGGACGTCTAGAGGTCGCGTTCCATCCTGCGGTGGGCGATGCCGGCTTCGTCGAAGACGCCGCCCACGGCGATGAATCCTTCTTTGAGGTAGAAGCCCTCAGCCGTAACTTGCGCGTGCACAATGGCCCGGCGGAATCCGCGTATGCGAGCGCGATCGACGAGGAAGCGCAGGATGTCAGCGCCGACTCCCGTCTTTCGAAAGTCCCGGATGACGGCCATCCGGCCAATCTTTACTTCGCTCGCCCCCTGTTCGACCATCCTGCCGCACCCGATGGGGTTGCCGTCGAGAATCGCCAGTGCGTGAAATGCGCGCGAATCGTAGGCGTCCACTTCAATTTCTTCGGGCACGCGCTGCTCTTCGATAAACACGCGCCGGCGAATCGCGTAGGCACGTTGCATGTCGGCGGGCGTTTCGATCGCAATCACTTTGAGGCGCGAGGGTTTAGCCACGAGCCAGTGACTAACGCGCGATGGGCGTAGCGTCAAATCCACTTAGCCGCGATTTTCGCGTTGACAAGCGCGACTGGTGAAAAGCAGGCGGCCCGGCCGCAATATCACGGCCGGGCCGCCCGTTCCAATCGGTTATCAGCCCGGACTATGCCCTTCCAGCGTCACCTTGGGGTCGGGGGCGGCGGGGGTACGATGATGCGATAGGCGCCCCGCTGCGACGCGGTTCCGCTAATTACCAAGTCGGCATCAGTCGAGAAGAAATCCACCCCGTACCCTCCCATTCCGCGGATCGCAAAGTCGTCATCGTTGGTTCCGCTGAGCGATGAGCAATTGGAACCCGGGCCGGTGCTGGTGAACGTGAGGGTCAAGGCGCCAGTGCCATCCGGATTCACAGAATACGTTCCGGTGATCGTGCCTGTGCAGACGCTGCCGCCGGCATTGAAGGTCTCGGTCCCGCCGGTGATATTTCCCGTGCCGTCCGCAGTCAGATTTCCGAATCCCGCGATCGGCGAGAGCGACGGCGGGTTGCCCGTAGTCGTGCTCGGTATCAGCCAGAAGCCGCTGAACCTGGTCGAATACGTTCCGTTGAGACTAGCGTCACTGAAAGCGAACGGAGTCGGCGTCGCGGTCGGGATTGCAGGAGTAGGACTCGGCGTCGCGATCGGGGTTCCAGGAGTAGGAATAGGTAGGTGACCACGGTCATGCGCCCAGACTGCGGGGCCGATCGCAAGTAGCAACGCCAACATTGCGATTGACAGAATCTTGTTTCTCATGATGATTCACCTTCAAATTCAGTTTTAGCCATGGTCGGCGAAGCTCAACGCCAGAAGCCACAATAAAATGTGCCAAAGCGAAGACAACCCCACCTAGGATCCAACTACCACCGACACGAAGCGGCTTGCAAACGGGAAGTTCGACCCCGGTTTTGAATCCAAAGGGCTTTAGATGACCGTCTCTTCCGCGAGCGCCGCCGATTTGCCGCGATGCTTGGCATAGATGCCGGCAGCCCATTTCAACGCCGGATGCTCCGCGAGCTGCGCGCGCGCCTGCGCCAGCGGCGCCGGGATTGCGGTGGGAGGCGGGTAGGGAAACTCCTTCGGCATCACCAGCGGCGACAGCAATGCGGCCGCGGTCAGATCGGCAACCGTGAAACCGTTGCCGACCAGGTAGCCCGAAGGCTGAAGGTCGCGCGCGATTCGATCCATCGCGGCGACGGTCTTATCCCGCGCCGCTCCCGCCTCGGCCGGATAGACCTTCATCTTGCTTCTCATCAGGGGCCGCACCAACGGAAAGATCGCGCGCATGAACAGTCGCTTTCCGAGGCCGGCCTGGCTGGTGAACAGCGCTGTTACCGTGGACGAGTAGGGCAGCAACATAAAATATCCCCATTGGCGGATGTACGGGCCCAGCTCCTCGTCGAAATAATCTTCCAGTTCGAGCGCGCGTTCCCGCGCCTCGCGGTCGGCGGGATAGAGCGGCGGATCGGGATGAGCTTTTTCGATCGCTTCGATGATGCGGGTCGAGTCGAAGATGATCGCGCCACCGAGCTCGAGGACAGGCACCGCGGTCTGTCCGGTCATCCTTCTGATTCTGGAAACATGAGGCCCGGGCAGCAGCGAGCGCCGCAGGTGCGGAACCTGCTTGTAATCGAGCGCCCAGCGCGCCTTCTCGGCGTAATGGGAAATCGCGAATTGCCAGAGCACCGGCGCCCGCGCTGCCATGTCTTTTGTGTTAACCGGGATTTCCTTTTACTCTCCGGCTTCAACTCGCCGTATAGAACGAACGGCGTTCCTCTGCAAGCTTTAGCCGGTTTTGGTCATACCGCCAAGCAGACATCATCGCGACCGCCTGCTTGCCTTTCTTGACCCACTACCCGGCCGTGCCGCGGTTATTATAGAACCGCACCACTGCCCGGCTTAAAATGTGAGATTGCGCACGGAGGGCGGATTCCCAATGGCAAAGGCAAGCCAGAAAGCGAGCGACGAGGAAATTCGCGAAGGCGCGAGGATGATCCTGGCGGCGCGGTATGCGATCGCGCTCACGGGCGCGGGAATGTCCGTCGAAAGCGGGATCCCGCCGTTTCGCGGGCCGGGCGGGCTGTGGACCAAGTACGGCGAGCCGCCGATGAACGGCTTTCAGCGCTTCATGGCCGATCCGAAAAAAGCGTGGGAAGAGCGGCTCAGCAAACGCAACGACGAACTTTTCAAACCGCTTACGGTTGCCAGGCCGAATCCGGGCCACCTCGCGCTGGTGAAAATGGAAGAATTGGGAGTGCTGCGCTTCGTGATCACGCAGAACATCGATGACCTGCACCGGCAGGCCGGGCAGAAGGCGCTCGCGGAAATTCATGGCAACTGGACTTTGATTCGATGCCTCGATTGCATGACGCGGTTTCATCGCGATGCGATCAGCCTGGAGAAGCTGCCGCCTGCGTGTCCGCGATGCGCAGGATTGTTGAAGTCGGACACGGTTTCCTTTGGCGAGCCGATTCCGATCGACGTGCTGAACATGTGCGCGGAGCATTCGGCGAAGGCAGACCTGGTGATCGTGGCGGGGACCTCGGCGACGGTTTATCCGGCGGCGGGATTCGCGCTGGAAGTGAAGCAGCGCGGCGGAATACTCATCGAAGTGAACCTCTACGAGTCGGAGGTCACGCAATATTGCGACGTGAGCTTGCGCGGCGGATCGGCGGAGGTGCTGCCGCGGCTGGTGAAGGCGGTCGACGAGATTCGAAGAGAGACCATGTCGTAGAAATTCCTGCTTCAATGTAGCTGTCGGCGGGTTTTTTGGACGGCGGAGCCGGGGAACCTGCGCGCTGGCGAAGGAGGAGCATCTCGTCGGTGCCGTCGAGCGAGGTCGGGTTGCTGGTTATCACGATGTCGAAGCGGCCTCGCCTGGACGCGGGAAGCGCATTGAACAGAGCGCGCCAGGCGATCAGGTACTCGGGCATCTCCGGATTTCCTTGCGAGACGATCGGAATTGTGCGGCGGCTGTAAAAGGCGACGTCGTAGTTGAGCACGCCCAGATAGCCGACCGGACTGTCGCCCACAATTTTCATGGCATGATCGGTAAAGTCCCTGAGCGAGAGAGTGTTGGCGATGGCCGGAACGACGACAACGTTGGCCGCAACGGTGGTGAAAACCATCGCGGCCGCAATCGCGAGCACCATTCGTTCGATACGCGGACGGGTGAAGATCATAAAGACGCCGAGTGCGACAACCGCGAGCGGCATCGCGAGGTCCAGCGCCCAATCCTCGGCAACAACCGAGGTCAAGACGCGTGGAAAAGCGGGTGCGCGAATGCCCGCCGCCTGCAGCAGATCGGCGAACTCCTGTGGCCTGCCGACGAGCATCGCAAGCGCAATCAATCCGGCGCCGCCGAGGATCAGCATCGCGAGACCGGACAATCGCGCGATCCAGTGGACACAAGCGCGCGCAGGCTCAGGACGCACGACAGCCTCGCGGACATAGATCGCCACCAGGGTGGCAAAAGCGGGATACATACAGAGCAGGTACACGCCGCGCTTGCTCTGCGGGAGGTTGTAAAAGATCAGCACCGCGGCGAACCAGACGATGATGTATTTGAGGCGCGGATCGAGTGCGCGCGGCGCGCGCGCTGCCTGGACGCCGACGATCGGCAGCAGAATCGTCCACGGCATGAATCCGGCGAGAAGAGCGAGTTCCATATAGTAGAAGGGATGGATGTGGCCCTCGTGGAAATCGGCGCCGCCGGTGAAGCGGAGCAGATTTTCGGCGAGAATCTGCTTGCGGAAAAAATCCGGGCCGCCTTCGATCAGCGCTGCAAGATACCATCCTCCGGCGAGCACCAGGACGACGATCGCGCCGCGCACGAGACCGATTCGGCGCAACAGGTTCCATCGTTTCTCAGCGGCCAGCCAAATCACGGCGACCAGCCCCGGAAGAATCAACCCGATGGGGCCCTTGGTCAAAATGGCGAGCGCGATTGCGACGTAGAGCAGCATCCGCCGGCGCGTCAGTCCCTCGGCCATGAAAATGAATTCGAAGAACGCGACCTCCATGAAGAAGGTCAGCGTCGTGTCAACGCGGGCGCCGGTCCCGGCTTGCAGGTACTGAAACGTGGTGGCGAGGATGAGCGCGGCGAAGAGCGCGGTCACGTTGTCGAACAGGCGGCGCACATAGAAGTAGCAAACGATCACGCCGGCGATAGCGAGCCCGGCTGACGGCAGCCGCACGGTGAATTCGTTTACGCCGCCGGCAACGAGCGAGACCAGCGCGGCCATCCAGTGCATCAGCAGCGGCTTGGAGGGGATTTCGACGCCTGCGCGCTGTGGGAGAATCACGCCGCCGCCGTGGACGATGTCGAATACGGTGACGGCCTCGCGCGGTTCGCCCTTGGTGTAGAGCGGATAGCCGCCGAGATTTACGAGATAGAGCGCGACTCCGACAATCAGCAGTATCGGCCATGCGTAGCGCGGCTCGGCTATATACTGGAGCCAATCCGGAGGACCGGTGATTGGCGCGACCGCGGGAGCCGTAGCGGCGGGATCGAGAGGGGCTTCACACTCGGGGATAGAAGCCGGCTCGGGATCGTCGCGCGTAATCTCTTCAGGAAGTTTCAACTTTTCAACCGTTGCCACGGTGGGCAGTATTAAGAGCATCGCGAGCATCGCGACCGGCTCCGAATAACATACCGGCACCGGCGGAAATAAGCAGGGGGGAAACCTAAACCCTAACCCCTTCCCACGTGGGAAGGGGAACAATCGAGTTTACGCTGAACGAAGTCGAAGGGCCCGGAACAACTTAAAAACTAAAAACTAGTATTCGGTCTTGACGCGGGCGCGGCCGATGTCGTCGTAAACGTAAACGTCCGCGGGATTTTCGTCGCGCGTTTTCTTGTGCGAGCCGTCGCAAAATGGCTTGTTCTTCGAGAGTCCGCACGCGCAGATATAGACCGGCAACTCGGTGCCTTCCGCAACCTCGTAGGGCGTGTTCCTTTCGTGTCTGACAATTCGGGCCATGAAGAATTCCTCGCGTTGAATTTCTGTTTTCTGTTCGCGCGCAATTCCTGCGGCAGAATCTGTGGGTCACTTAAGACCAGCAGAGTCGTAGAGTCAAATGCAGGGGCCGGCACCTGCGCCCAATGCGTTTCTTGGAATGTCAAAGCGGGAATCAGATCAGGGGTTCGTGGATTGCCTCGGCGGCTTCCGAAGCAGGTTGCTTGCGATGCGGATCGGCGCCGAGGACGAGAGTCAGTACGCCGCTGACCGAAATGAGGATGCCGACGACCTCGCGGGTAGTTGCGTGCTCGCCGAGAAACATCACGGCGAACAGAATCGAAAGTATCGGGATTCCGGGCACGACCAGCGCTGTCGTCCACGCCAATGAGAGCCGGCTGATGGCGCCGTACCAGGTGACCGCGCTCAGAAAATAGATAAAAAAACCGGTCACGGCGATCACGCTGAGCGAAGTCAGGTCGGCGAGTTGCACGAGCGAGCCGCGGCGGAAGATCAGCAGCATCGCGGTCAGAACAAACGACGCATAGAAAAATCGGCCGCCGGCGACCGAGGTCGGCGTCAACGGAGGCATCAGCTTCAGACCCATCACGTGCGACGTCTGCCAGAATAGAGGAGTCGCGAAGATGATGGCCGCGGCCCATAGCGGTGAAAATGAGCCGCCGCCGGCGAACACCGAACCGATGCCAACGAGGATGGTGGCGGTCGCGAGTATCTGGCGCGCAGACGGGCGCTCGCCGATGAAGACTGTCGACAGAACCAGCGAATAGACCGGCTCGGTTTGCAGCAGCAGCACACCGGCGACGGCGCTGATGCGGGTGAGTCCGTAGGTGAGGGTGAGGCTCGTCAGCACGGTTCCCGCCATCGACATCATGAACAACCGCGCGCGATAGCGCGGGTCCACGATCAATCTCAACTCGCCGCGGAATTGGAGAAACGGAATTGAGCAAATCGAGGCGAACACGACCGCGCTGGTGCAGAAGAGCAGGGGATCGAGATGTACCGCACCCCATCGCGTGATCACGGGCTGGCCGGCGCCGATGATCGTGTTGATGATGCAGAGCGTCACGCCAACCTGAAAGGCTCGCGCGCGGCGGGCCGTGGCGTTTTCGTTGACGACCGGGGACACGGACGTAGCTGAGCTGTCGGTTCGCATCGACTACGACCGCGCCACGTAGACGGCAATAACAATCGCGGCCAGCACGATTCGATAAATCGCGAAGGGCCTGTAGCTGTGGGCTCGTAAGAAATGCAGCAGGCCGACAATCGCGAGCAAACCGAAGACAGCCGAGGCCGCAAAGCCCCATCCGAGCTGAGCGGCGAGGCCCGTATGGAAAAGCTTGTGCGCCTCGAGCATGCCGGCGCCGGCGATAATTGGCGTCGCCATCAGGAACGAAAAATTGGCGGCGTCGGCGCGATCGATGCCGAGGATGCGGGCCGTCGTAATCGTGGCGCCCGAGCGCGAGACGCCGGGGATGATCGCGAGCGCCTGGCTTAGCCCGATCAGGAGGGCATCGAGGAAAGTGAGGTCATCTATGCTGCGTTTTTTCGAGCCATACCAATCTGCAACCCATAAAAGAAGCCCAAGGGTAGTCATCGTGGCCGCGATCAGCAGCGGCGAGCGGAAGACCGTCTCGGCTTGCTTCTCCAGCAGGACGCCGATGATGGCGCCGGGAACTGAGGCGACTATCAATAGGAACAGCAGGCGGCGGGGGAGGCGGTTGCCGACGGCCAGCGATAATCCCATATCGAGCCATTCGCGCCAGTAATAGAGTAACAGCGCCAACAGCGTTCCAAGGTGAAGGGCTACATCGAAGGCAAGCCCCGGATCCTGCCATCGGAGCAGCCAAGGGACGAGTATAAGGTGGGCCGAACTGGAGACCGGCAGGAACTCGGTTAAGCCTTGGATCGCGCCGAGAACGATAGCCTGAAATACGGAAAACATAATATTTTCAGGCCCTTAGGAAAGGGCCGGACCTTTCGCGCATAATTGCGCCAGTCGGGACCCATGACCACGAAACGGACCGAGAGGTGAATACATGTCGAATTTGCTCCTTGACGGGCTCAACACATAGTCTAGAATTGGTTGCGCGGGAAGCGGCCGAATGATGGTGAGGGGAGCAGGAGGCTCTATTGCCTATGAACCGAGTTGCTAGAGGCAAAGTAATTCCGTTACGGGAAGTAAGCGTGGTCGAGTCGGACCGGGAACCCGACCAGTCTGCCGTTTGGGATAACATCAACCAGGGCGAACCGCATCCATTTCCGGTTGTTTCAACACTGCCGCGTCTGCCGGTGATGATCCCGGACGAGATTCTGGATTACTACGGATGGGTCTTTTGCCAAGGCGGGTTTCTCAATCTCCACATGACATTCGAGCAATTTCTGGCAGTGGTCGCGGCAGTAAGTCCGGCCGGCCTGAGCCCGGAATACGACGCGAGCGAGGCGTCCTTCCCTAACGACTGACCCCCCGCGATAGCGCGAGAGCATTGTTTCGATGCCTGCCCGGGCGCGCTTGGGCAGGCATCGATTTTTGCACGATTCGATTTTCATGATTTGGTTTTTCGGTTTTTCGGGCCCGGCGTGGACGCGCCTTGGGTTCAGTTGTCAGTTGGGGCTTCCTTTTTCGGCTCGCTCAGCAACGTGTTCCTGATCCAGACGCTGGGTAGATTGGCAGCGTCGGTGGGCGATTTGAGTCCGTTATCCTGCGCGATTTGCCGCCAGTTGTCCTCATTGCCGGTCGCCCGCCGGGCGAGAGCCTTCAAGTCCTCGTTGGGCAGGAGGGCGTAGTTGACGCCGCCCTCTTTGGGAGTGCCGCCGGAGGGAGGGAATTTCGCGGCGAGCTGGTCGATTTTGCCGAACAGGTTCAGGCGCGTGCTGACCTTGTACTTGTCGAGGTCCTGGTCGGGGATGTCCTCGGTGCGGACATTGACGATTATTCGGGAGCTGCGATCGCCGTTCGGCACGACTTCAATCTCGTAGCGATACTGCGGATGCACACCGACGATGCTGCCGAGGATGCCGGCGCGCGTGTCGGCATCCTTCCACAGCGTGACAAGTTTGTCGTCGGACTTGACCTCGAACAGAATACCCTCACCGCGCAGCACATCCTGGATCAGAAGGAACGAATCATTTACGTTGTACGGGACGTCGTGCTGCTCGCCCTCGACCGCATCGGTGCCGCCGCCTGCCGCGCGATTGGCGAAATATGGCGCGAAATAACATCCCGCGAAAAGCACTATCGAGGAGACGATCGCGATTTTTCGAAATTGCCCAAACACAGTCCGCGCCACACTCATCACAACCGGTAAGGAAACCATGAGAGTTTCATGCGCGCAAGACGAACTGCCGTGGCGGTAGGGGGCGGTTTTGGCTCCGCTTGAGGTTGCGCGACAGGCTCGCAGACGGTAATTAAATACCCTTATGAATGTCCCAGGAGGCAATTACAGATCCTTATGACTGATACAGCAAATGTTTCATCGCGCCACGTGATGGCCGTGATCGGGGGCGCGACGGCAGGTTCGGAAATCGCGCGGATCCTGGCGGGGTACGGCGCGCTCGTGATCGTGTTCGAGCAGAATTCGCGGCCGTACGGAAAAATCGAAGACGGGTTGCCGCGATGGCACGTCAAGCAGCGCCACGATGAGTACGAGGAGATCAACAAACGCCTCGACCATCCCAATATCGAATACGTGCCGATGACGGGGATGGGACGCGATATCGATTTCGAGGAGCTGCGGACCCGTTGGGGAGTCAGTGGAATCGTACTGACCAACGGCGCATGGAAGGATCGCCCGCTTCCGATCGAGGGCGCAGATCAGTACATCGATCGCGGGCTGGTCTACCAGAACAAGCTGATCTATTGGTGGAATCACTATCCGGAAAAGTCTTACGACGGTCCGCGCTACGAGCTGACTCCGGGAGCGCTCGTCGTCGGCGGCGGACTGGCGTCGATCGACGTGGTCAAGGTCGTGCAGATCGAGTACGCGCTTGCGGGGCTCAGGGCGCGCGGCATCCAGGGCGACATGCTCGATCTCGAGCGCGAAGGGATCGAGCCGGTGCTGAATGCGAAAGGGTTGAAGTACGCCGACCTCGGCATCCCGCCATGCAGGCTGTATTATCGCCGGCGCGTAATCGACATGCCGCTGTCGGATATTCCTGCCGACACGCCGCAAAAGCGCGCGGACGCGCTCAGGCAGGCGCGGGTAAAGATCGTTGACAAGGCGCAGCGCAAATTCCTGTTCGAGTTTCACGAACTGCGCGCGCCGGGCAAAGTGATCGCAGAGAACGGCACGATGGTCGGGTTGAACTTCAACCGCACCGAAGTCACGGGCAGTCAAGTGCGCACGGTCGAGGAAGGGGTGGAGGACGCGCTCGCGAAGCTGACGATCAGCTCGATCGGAAGCATCCCGCAACCGATCCCTGGAATTCCGCAGAAGGGCGAGACTTATATCTACGCCGATCAGAAGATCGGCCTGCTGATGGAGGGGCCGACCGCGGTCTTTGCGGCCGGAAACGTGCTGACCGGCAAGGGCAACATCAAGGACTCGCTCGAAAGCGGAACCGAGATTGGACTGCGCGTGGCCGAGGCGTACCTGGGACTGTCGGACGAGAAATTGAACCTCGCAGAGGGCGCGCGCAAAGAGGCGGCGGCGTCGGCCGAGAAGATCGCGGGCGCGATGAGCGTGCGGCCGAAACTTGCGCCGGAAGCCGTCGCGAGCCTTCTGCGCCGGGTGCGCGAACGCCAGCGTGCGGTCGGCTACGAGGGCAATTTCCGCGCGTGGCTGGCCAAGGTGACGCCGGCCGATCTGCAGTAGCAGGCTGTCGAAAAATTTTCGCGCGCCGACCGGCGGACAACTCCATCGCGAGTTGTCCGTCCAGTTTTGCGTCGGTGCGTCCGCGCCTATAGGCTCATCGGATGACGGCAATGGAGGTGCGGCGTGGACGAACTCAAGCGAACTGACCCGGAGATTTATCAGCTCATCAAGGATGAAGAGCGCTACGAGATCGATTCGGTCCGGCTGATACCGTCGGAGAACTACGTCTCCAAAGCGGTGCTTGAAGCGACCGGATCGATTCTCACCAACAAATATTCCGAAGGCTACCCGGGGCGCCGTTACTACGAGGGCCAACGCTATGTCGATCAGATCGAAATGATCGCGATAGATCGCGCGAGGGCGCTGTTCAAAGTCGATCACGCAAACGTTCAGCCGTACTCGGGGTCGCCCGCAAATCTCGCGGTCTATTTTGCGCTGCTCAAGCCGGGCGACACGATCATGGGCTTGTCGCTTCCCCACGGCGGGCATCTGACGCACGGATGGCAGGCGAGCATCACGGGCACGTTCTGGCGTTCGGCGCAGTACGTGGTGGATCGCGAGAGTCACGTCGTGGACTTCGACAAAATTCGCGAGATGGCGCGCGCGGAGCGGCCGAAAATCATCGTGACCGGAGGCACGGCGTATCCGCGGCTGTGGGACTTCAAGAGCTTCAGCGAGGTCGCGAAGGAGGTCGGCGCTATCCTGCTCGCCGATATTTCACATATCGCGGGACTCATCGTTGGCGGCGTGCATCCGGATCCCGTGCCGTACGCCGACGTAATCATGACGACCACGCACAAGACGCTGCGCGGCCCGCGCGGTGCGATGATCATGTGCCGTAACGAATACGCCGAAGCGATCGACAAGGCGGTTTTCCCCGGGCTGCAGGGCGGTCCGCACAATCATACGACGGCGGCGATCGCCGTTGCGTTGAAGGAAGCATCGACGCCGGAGTTCAAGGCGTACGCGAAAAAAATGGTGAGCAACGCCAAGACGCTGGCCGACGAACTGCTTGCGCGCGGCTTCAGCCTGGTCTCGGGCGGCACCGACAATCATCTGATCCTGGTCGATTTGACGAACAAGAAAGTGATTGGCACGAAGGGCGCGAAGGCGCTCGACGCGGCCGGAATCGTCTGCAACAAAAACACCGTCCCGTACGATCCGCGCAAGCCGTTCAGCCCCAGCGGGCTTCGGTTCGGCACGCCGGCGGTAACCTCGCGCGGGATGGGCGACGCGGAGATGCGGCAGATCGGGAAGTGGATTGACGAGGCGATCGCGCACGCCAACGATGAGGCGGCGCTGAAGCGCATCGCGGCCGAAGTCACCGAGATGTGCCGCAGGTTCCCCGCGCCGGGAATCACGCTCAACTAGCGATCGCGGGCGCGCGCGAGACCGGCGACGCCGGATCGCGCGGGCGAGCCGGCCTCAGCCCGCCATGGTCAGGCCGCCGCTCACGCTGAGCACCTGGCCCGTGACGAAGTCCGAATCGGAAGAAGCGAAGAATGCGACCGCGCCCGCCAGGTCCGCCGGTTGCCCGAGCCGGCGAAACGGGATGCCACGCGCCATCGATTCGAGAACTTTCTCGCGCCCCGCCATCGCGTTCCTGAGCAAAGCGGTGTCGGTTGGCCCCGGGCAAACGACGTTGACATTGATGTGATTTGCCGCGAGCTCGCGCGCGAGTGTTTTGGAGAAACCGATGATGGCGGCCTTGCATCCCGCATATACGGCTTCGCCACTGGAGCCGACGCGGGCCGCGTCGGAAGAGATCGAGACGATTTTGCCTGCGCCGCGGGATTGCATCCGCGGCGCCACGGCTTTGCAGCAATTGAGCATGCCGCGAAAGTTAATCGCGATCACTTTATCCCAAAGATCGGGGGTGGACTCGACGAACGGCAACACGACGTCCCATCCGGCGTTGTTCACCAGGATGTCTATTGGTCCCAGTTCACTTTCGACGCGATCGGCAGCTGCGATTGCTTCGGCAAGTTTGGTGACGTCAAGTGCAACCGCGATCGCGGCTGCGCCGCCGCGGCGAATTTCCGCGGCGGCCTGCTCGGCGGAATCGACTTGGATATCCGCCAGCGCCACCTTTGCGCCTTCGTCGGCGAGCCGGAGCGCGATCGCGCGCCCGATCCCATTGGCTGCGCCGGTTACGATTGCGACTTTGCCTGTGAGGCGGGCCACGATTCTAATTTAACTGACGATCCAGCCGCCGTCGATGATGAACGGCGCTGCGGTGGAATGGCGGACCAACGGCGAAATCGGGCAGCCCGTCGCTCATTCCAGAGTGAGCCGGCGCCGAGTTGACGCCATGCGAATTGCCGGACGGGGTCGCCGCCGAATTGCCGCGACCCCGTCCAACTGGGGAGGTTGCCGAACTTATTTCCTACTCGGCCGGTGTTGAATCGCTGCCGCCTTGCGCCCACAGAGCCTTCATCTCGGCGTGAATCTGGTCCAGCTTGGCCTTGGTCGCGGAGATTTGCGCGAGCTGAGCCGGAGTCAGCAGGTTGCGGATCGCGATAGCGTCCTGAATCCGCTCGTTCGCCATCTGATCGTGGATCTGACTGGCTGTCGAAACCGAGCCGGCCACGTCGGCGGCGGCTACCGGGCCGGTTGACGTGAACTTGGCCGCGATTGCCTCCTTGGCTGCCTTGAGCTGCTGGAATTCAGCCTTCTGCGAAGCGCGCCGGGCCTGGAAGATGGCATGGATCTGCGTCTTCTGCGCGTCAGTCAGATTGGCGCTCTTCAGCAAGCGCATAAACGGAGCGCTGTGCCCTCTCATACCGCCATGCATGCTGCAATGCCCCATGGGGCCGCCACCGCCTGAATTCGAGGAAGCGACATGAGCAACCGCAACGACCAGGATGATTGCCATGACTACGGAAACGACACCGCGAGACAACTTTGAAACCATAAAAGACTCCTTGAATGCGTGGAGCGGCCACCTTGATTGGCGACGATTGCTCTAATCTAAATGTACGTTAACCGAAAAAACCGGTTACGAGCTTTGTGTGCCGTCGGCGACCGGGTTCGGCGGGGGACGTCGATTCGTGCGTGAAATCGCGCGATCAATGAAAATCATGCGACGGCGGAACCGCGCCGGGAAGCTTGATTTCCTCGAAGCGCCGCGCGCGAATCGCGGTCACGCCGTCAACCGTTTGCAGCACGCCCTCGGCCAGCAGAATGCCGGCACTGCGCAGCAGCAGGCGGTTTTTCTGGAACAGGTCGGGCGTGACGATCAGGTTGGCAATTCCGGTTTCGTCCTCGAGCGTGATGAACAGGAAGCCCTTGGCCGTGCCGGGGCGTTGGCGCACGATCACGACGCCGGCGGTCTTCACCCAGGATTGATGTCTGGCGCGCGTGAGATCGTCGGCGCTGAGAATTCCGCGCGCGCTCAAATCGCCTCGCAGATACGTCATCAGATGAGGTCCGGTGGTGAGGCCGGTCGCGGCGTAGTCCGACAGCGTTTCATCGATAGGCGCCATCGAGGCCAGGGGAACCTCGCTATCGCGCGGCTTCGCGCCCGCAAGCAGGCTGGTTGGATCGCGTTCGACGGCGGCCGCATTCCACATCGCGTCGCGCCGCGCCAGGCCGAACGCGGCGAACGCGCCCGCGTAGGCGAGCGCGTCGATCTCGCGGCGGTTCGGTCCGACGCGCGCGGTAAGATCGGCAATCGAATCGAACTGTCGCCGCGCACGCTCGCTTTCGATTCGAAGTGCGATTTCCTCGCGGATGCCCGTGACGTATCGCAGTCCCATGCGAATCGCGGGCCGCCGATCCACAATCTCGATTGTGCATTTCCAGTTCGAGCGGGTCACATCGACGGGGATCGCGACGACACCGTGACGCGCGGCGTCCTTCACCAGCGTTGAGGGATGATAGAAGCCGAGCGGGTAGCAATTCAGCATCGCGGCAACGAACGCCGCCGGATGATGATGCTTCAGGTATGCCGACGCGTACGCGATCAGCGCGAAGCTGGCGGCGTGCGATTCGGGGAAGCCGTACAGGGCAAAGGATGTGATCGAACGCACGATATCGTCGGCGAGGTTGCCCTGCAGGCCGTTTCGCAGCATCCCGGCGCGCAGCCGTGCTTCGATTTTCTCCATCCGCTCGGCAGAGCGCTTGAATCCCATCGCGCGGCGCAGTTCCTCGGCCTCACCGCCGCTGAAGCCCGCCACCGTCATCGCCATTCGGAGCAACTGCTCCTGAAAAAGCGGGACGCCCAGCGTGCGTTTGAGGATCGGCTCGAGCGAAGGATGCGGATACTCGACGGGCGCACGATGGTTGCGGCGATCGAGATAGGGATGCACCATTTTGCCGACGATCGGGCCGGGGCGAATTATCGCGACCTCGACCACCAGGTCATAAAACCGCTCCGGCTTCATCCGTGGCAGCGTCGCCATCTGCGCGCGGCTCTCGACCTGGAAGACGCCGACCGTGTCCGCGCGCCGGAGCATCGCATACACGCCGGGGTCGTCGGGCGGAAGATGCGCGAGGTCTATCTCGACTCCTTCGTGCGCGCGGATCATCGGAAGAGCCTCTTTCAGCGCGGCCAGCATCCCGAGTCCGAGCAGATCGATCTTGATAATGCCGAGATCGGCGCAGTCGTCCTTGTCCCATTGAATCACCACGCGGCCGGGCATCGAGGCCGGCTCGAGCGGGACGATTTCATCCAGTGGCTGCGCGGCGATCACCATGCCGCCGCTATGCTGCCCGAGATGGCGCGGCACGCTCTGAATCCTGCGCACGAGATCGGCCAGCATCGCGATTCGCGGCGCTTGCGCATCGACGCCGCCGCGCTTGAGCAGCGCCACGAGATCGTCGTGATGGTCGCGGAACTCGTACACCTGGTTGAGCCTGGCGAGACGGTCAACCTGTTCGGGCGAAAAGCCGAGCGTCTTGCCGACTTCGCGCACGGCGCTTTTTGTTCGATAGGTGATCACGTTCGCGGTCATCGCGGCGCCGCGTTCGCCGTAGCGGCGATAGACGTATTGAATCGCCTTCTCGCGATCGTCGCCGCTGGGCAGGTCGAGGTCGATGTCGGGCCATTCGCCGCGCTCCTCGGAAAGGAAGCGCTCGAACAGGAGTTCCATCTTGACCGCATCCACCACCGTGATTCCGAGCGCGTAACACACCGCGCTGTTGGCCGCGGAGCCGCGTCCCTGCACCATGATCCGATTCTCGCGGCAGAACTGGACGATGTCCCATACGATCAGGAAGTAGCCGGCGAGCTTGAGCCGCTCGATGATCCCGAGTTCGTGTTCGAGTTGGCAACGGGTGCGATCGTCGATCGCGCCGCGCCATCGCTCTCGCGCACCCGCATAAGTGAGTATTCGCAAATAGCTGTCGGCCGTTTCTCCGGGTGGAATTGGATAGTCGGGGAAGCGGTATCCCATGTCGGATAGCTGGAAGGCGCATCGTTCGGCAATCGCGCGCGAGGCGGCGACGGCGCCGGGCAGATCGCGAAACAGCGCGGCCATCTCAGCCGGCGATTTCAGATGACGCTGACTGTTGATCCACAGCGCGCGGCCGGCTTCCTCGAGCGTGGTCTTGAGCCGGATGCAGGTCAGCACGTCGAGCAACCTGCGATCCGAGCCGCCGTGGCATACGTCGTTGGTCGCGACCACCGGGATTCGCGCCGCGCCGGCAAGCGCGGCGAGCTTGCGATTTAGGCGCTCCTCGCCGGCGTCGAGATGACGCTGCAAATCGATGTAGAAATTTCCCGCGCCGAAAATCCCGCCGAGCCGCCGGCCCAGATCGCCGGGATCCTCGCCGCGAACGAGCATGCATGACAGCGGGCTCATCACGCCGCCGGCAAGGCAGATGAGTCCGCGGCCGTAGCGTTCGAGCTCGTCCAGCGTAATGCGGCTCCCGCCCTTGGCGGGATAGACGGGCGGCGCGGCGGAGCCGTCGCGTGCGAGCGCGCCGGGATTGAGGACGCGCATCTTCGAGTCGGTGATCATGCGGCAGAGATTTTGATAGCGCTCGCGATCCGGTGCGAGGACGTAGAGGCGCGAGTTGTCGTCCAGCGTCAGTTCTGCGCCGACGATTTGCCGGATTCCCGCGGACTTCGCAGCCTGGTAAAAGCGCGGTGCGCCGTAAAGTCCGTCGCGATCGCCCAGCGCCATCGCGCTGTAGCCGAGTTCCGCCGCGCGCGTCGCAAGATCCTCGGGCGTGCCAGCCCCCTCAAGAAAGCTAAAAGCACTCCGCGCGCGAAGCTCGATGTAGTCGGAGTTCATGCCGATTCGCCGCGATTAGTCAGTCGTAGGCGCCGTCGAGAAACCACTTATCCGAGTTCAAGTCGCGGAAGATGCGGTAAACGCCGCCATCTTCGAGCGCGAGTTCGTAATAATCGCGGACGAAGCCGCATTTATGCACTGCGGGATTTTTTTCATCGGATGAATCCGCGCGCATATCCACGACGAATCCAAGCCACCATTCGCCATCGCGCCGCCATGGCCCGGCGATCGAAATCACGCGCGCGCCAAGATTCTCACCGCGGACGAACTCCGGAATCTCCCGCGAGCACATCACCTCGATTTCCCGCGCCGGACGAATCGCGCGTATCACCAGCTGCGTGACATTCTTCGCTGCCGCATTTTCGGGGATCGGCATCGCGGCAGGCGGTGCGAACGGATCGAGCCGCATCGCTTCGGGCCGATGCGAATTCTCTGCCCTTAGCATGCCGACGTTGCCGGGGCCGCATAGCGCTGCCAGCCGCGCAATCGTAGTCTGCAGCTTGTCCGGCGCAGGACTGGGCGGCAGAAACATGTCGGTCTGCGCGGGACGCGGGACGCGCGGCGCAATCTCGATTCGAATCGATTCGACGGCGGCCTCGGGCGGCGCCGCTTCAAGGCTCAGGTTGATGAGCGTGAGAATCGCGCGGACATCGTTCGACGGCGCCGCAACCGCGACCCGGCGGCTGAAACTGCGATGACCGCTCATCCCGAACGCGAGCGTGATATCGCCGGCGACCAGCGCGCGCATCGAAAGCCGCTCGGCGAGCCGCTCGAGCATCGCACGCATGACGAATCCCAGCGGCTCCAGGTTCTCGATTCCGTATTCAAGCTCGATAGTTTCGATGAAAAACTCGGCGCGGCGGCGCGGCACAAGCGGCGAAGAGCTTCCACCGCGCGCAAGGCGGACCAGCTCGACGCCGCGACGGCCCAGCCGCGTGCCAACAGCGTCGGGATTGAGGCGCGCCAGCTCACCGAGCCGGCGCATCCCCCATCTGGCGAGCGTGGTCTCCAAGTCGTCGCCGCGATCCGATTTTCCCAAGCCAAGCATGTCGAGTGGCAGCCAGTTCAGGAATTCGCGCTCGCGCCCGGCTTCGATCACGCGCACGCCCCCGCATCGCGCGGCCAGATGCGCCAGTTCCTTGTTGGCCGCGACGCCGGCGGCGGGTTCCATCCCGACTCTGCGCACGCATCGCACCAGCTCGGCGGTAATCTCTTCTTCGCCATTGTAGATGCGATGCAGGCCTGCGAGATCGAGCCACACGCATCCCGGCGCGCCCGACTCAACGATAGGCGAAACCGATTCGACCGCGTCGAGCAGGGCAGAATGCGCCGAACTTTCCGCGGCGGGTGAGCGATGGACTACGGCCAGATCGGAGGAGATCGCCCGCGCCTGCGCGATCGTCATCCCGGGGCGGATTCCAAGTTCACGCGCGTGCGGCGAGACGGTGTCGAGCTCGGCGTGCGGAGCCAGGCTTTGGCCTATAGCCAACACCTTGCCCTCGAACGCGGGATTCGAACGCACCAGCGCCGCGATCGAAAAATCGGCGACCATGATGCACGCGATACGAGCCATCGGGACACCGCACTAGCTGCTTGCGGAAACTCGAACCTGCGGATGCAAGTCGGTTGGATTTGGAATTGGAACCGGATCAACGAGAGCGCGAACGCGAACACGCCGCCCCGTTCCGCCCATCTTGTTCCGCGCAACCATCGCATCCACCGCAAGTCCGTCGAACATTACCGGTGAGCCGGGAGCGAGCCGGCTGAACGACGCCTTGGCGCGGCTGGCAGCCAGACTCAGCGCCGCGAACGTCCCGCACATCCGCCACGGTGCGATTGCGATCACGGCTGTGCCGCTGCGCTCGGCTGCGCGGGCGATTCGAAGCGCTGACGCGTGAGCGAGTGCGCGTGGCGCTTCGCCGAAATCGACGACGACCAGGCCAAAGCCGCCGGCCTCGAGCACGAGTTCCGCAGCTTTGACGATCGCGGATTGATGGCGCGCGAGCGGGCCGACTGCGAAGCGGCTGTACGGGAGAGTCGCACGCGCCATCCGCGACGCTGTCGTTGTCGTTTTCGTTGTCTTCATCGACGCCCACAGCATCCGGGCAAGCTCTACTCCGGCAGCCGCCATGCTCTCGGGATCAAAGGCGCCTGAGGCATCGAGCCATGCGGCGACCTCGCCACGGCGGGTGGCGAAGGCGGCGAAAGATGCGGCAATCGAGGTCTTGCCCGAACCGGCGCGGCCCGTGATCTCGCTGATTCGCCCCCGCGGGATTCCACCGTCTATCAGGGCGTCGAGCGAGGCGAGTCCGGAGCTTAGGCGGCGATCCTTGCGGGTAAGTTCATGGCCACGAAAAACCCCTGAAAATACAAGTGGTTGTGGCCTTTCGAGCGGGATATGAGACGGCAGTCTGAGGGCCTGAATCGGGCTTGAAGGTTTGCTCCACGAGGGTTTTGGGAGTGCTGCCATCAGCACTGTTTTCGCTCTTTTTTCGCCTCATGTCAACTGTTTCAGTGACGCGGATTTAC
>DLMJ01000036.1:74125-112276 GCA_002479255.1 Candidatus Binatus soli
CCAACGCGGTCGGCGTGGGCGCGGTTTTGAGTGATCGAAAAGGGCGGAAAAGAGCAATTTCTACCATTACTTGTGGTTTTGGGACGGGTCGGCTCTATGGGTAGTTTCGTTCCGTCAAAAATTGTTTTTGCAAGAAGCGGGCGGCGGCCGATTTCGGGCGAGTGCGGCCAGTCAGGGGCATCGTGACGGTTGTCCATGCCGTACGCGTAGCACGGCAAATCCGGCGGGGTCAGGCTGAACAGTTCATCCCCAAGCGCGAGCGCGGCTGCGTGGCGGGGGTTCATGCTTTGCGCTTTAGCAGCTCTTGGAGCAGCTCTTGGAGGAGTCTTCGGTTTCTGTCGCTCTCGATTTCCGGGTCTTCGAGCTGGATAAACTCTATCGCCTGGAAGTCGTCTCCGCGCTTCCGGTTCTGGCGGGGTTCTAATCCCTCGATCAGGACCGCCTCCATGGTCGCGATCACCACATCTGTGCCAATCGCTTCTAGAGCAGCGGCAGTTCTTAGAGTACCGTTCGGCTCGACGGGATACACACCGAACCAAGAGAATCTAGTCCAACGGCCCGCGAGTCTGTCGATAGTGTGCTGGTAGAGTCTACGTCCGAGACTCTGATCGGTGGTACGCCCGACGTAAACGACTCCCTGTGAATCGTGCAGGAGATAAACACCCCTTTGATCACAGAAATCGACGCTGCCAGAGGCAGTCTGTTGTTGCCCTAGGATCTTGGGTTGTGATGCCCAGAGGATCTTGGACCTTTCCCAAAACATTCCAAACGCATTGACTAGCCCGGTCACCTCCGAGGTTTCGGTCTCTGACCCTTCCTCCAAGGCGGGCGCCTGCTGCTCGGCATCGCGAAGGGAATAATATCCTCGGGAAGTGCGAGAAAAAGGCGACTCAGCGCCGTCGTTTTTCAGAGACGTGGTTATTATGGCGACGACGGTGTTGGCGGGAGTCGCGGTAAGTTCTTGCCGTAATGAGCCCTCGGCGATCTTCTCAGCGATCTCCGTATAGTGCATAGGCGCTTTGGCGTCTTGAAGCACCTTAACGATTGCGTCTTTCCACTCCATGACCTGGAACGAGCTAACACTTGGAGAGCCCTGCGATCAAGGATTTCGCCTCATGTCAATGTCGACCGAAGAAGGGCAGGACGATTACTGCTTCATCACGGGGGGGGGAATTCACGGGAGCGAGCGGGCGAGTTCGCGGTAGACCGCCGGATTGTAAACCAGGCCCGAGTGCGTGCCCGTCACCTCGACGTTGCGCGCGCCGGTCACGATTGAAGACTCGGGCGGGACGATCGGATCCTCGCGGCTGTAGATCGAAAGCACAATCGTCTGGGGAGCGAGCGAAGCGCGCATGTTAGCGACGAATTCGCATCCACAATCCGGGAAGCGGCATTGAGGATCGAGAATCCGGCGCGCGGTGTTGCTCGCATTCCAGACCGTGCTCATCGTTGGATGCGCGATTGGCGGGACGTCTCCGCGCTGCGCGAACGACGATACGAGCCCCATCGGCGATCCGAGCGTGACGAGATGTGACACCCGGCGCCCAAGCCGTACGGCCAGCGCTCGCGCAAGCAGGCCTCCGCGGCTATGACCGATCAGCACGAGAGGTCGATCGTGCCGCGGCTCCTGGCGTTCGACCCATTTCTGGATGTCTGACGTGAGCCGGTCGGGACATCCCGCGTTGACCCACAGTCCCGAGGTGGCCGCGCGAAAGCCGATGCGAGAAATCCATCCCCGCAAGGGCCAGAGATAGAAGTCGCTGCCGAAAAGCCCGGGAATGATTACGACGAGGCGTCCGTCGCCGCGCGGCACGCCCTCGCCGCGATAGATTGGATCTCTGCGCAGCGAGGCGAACTCTCTGAATGCGAACGCCTCGCTCGCCATCACCTGCCATCGCGATTGTTCGGCCGGCGGATGATTTTCCATACTGGCTATTTCATCCGCCCGATGGTTGTGTGGCGTTTTACGGGACTTGGCCGCCTTCCCGCGTTCCATTTCATCGAAACTGAACCATTGCCGGCAAGGCGATTACTGTTTCATCACGACGCGGGTGACGCCGTTGAGGAATGGGCCCGCCAACGTTCGTAACCCCAAAGCAGCAGCATCGCCATGAAAGTTACCAGCGTGATCGATAGGCCGATCAGGAAATGCTGGCTTCGATAAACCAGTTCGAGGCGCTGTTTGCCGGCGGGTAATTGTACTGCGATCAGGCCGTTATTTGCGGCGAGTGTGCCCGCTCCTTGCGCCACGCGCCAGCCCGGTTCGTAATTCTGATTGACCACCATCATCGTTGGCGCCGGCGCGTCAATGTCGAAGCTCAGGGCGTTGGGGGTCCATCGCTCAAGCGTCACCGTGCCGGCGCCGAGCAGGTACTGCTCTCCCTGATAATCCGGCTGATCGAAGCCGAGAGGGTAGCGGGGCGGCCGAACCGGTTCATAGCACGAAAGCACCCCTATATTCGCTTTCGCAGCCATGAACATGTGGTGATGAAGGTACTGATTGCGCCACTGGTGGAAAACGGGCGATGGCGACAGCGCAGCATCGTGGCCCTTGACTACATAATGGAGGTAGCGCGTGCTGACGGACCAGCAGTCTATCAGCGCCAGTCCGATCAGCAACACGGCAATTCTTGCTCCCCACGGTTTTGCCATCGCGCGGATCGCATCGGTCCCGAAGCCGGCCAGCACTCCGACTACCAGCGTGAATGGCAGGAGCAAGCGCACCGGCACGCGCGTGGAGGCGAAGAAAGGCAGTTTGTGTATCAGGACCCACGGGGAGTACGGCCCAAAGCCCCCTGCCACCAGGAGCAGCAGCGCGAAAGCCAAAATTGCCCAGATTAAAGCGCGGCGAAACTGCAGGACGATCCCCAGCAGTGCTAAACCCGCGAACAACACTCCAATGTAGGCGTCATATATATGATTGCCGAATCTCGTGGGGCTCTGAACGCGCGAGAAAAGCTCGAACCAAAGTAACGGCAGATGATTGACCTGGTTCGGAGGCCACAGCCGCGCGTAAACCCCGGTGAACGCGAGCCCGGGGAGGAGCTTGATCGCCCCAAAACCAACCGTGAATGCACCCATGACGGCCAGCACCATCAAGGGGAAGAAGCTCCGCCGCTGCAGCGCGATCATTGGCGCAAGCAACGCGAGGAGCAACGCCGTATGCAAGAGTGCGTATACGCCACCCTCCGTTAACATCAAGGCCATCACCAGACCGCCGAGCGCGGCAGGCGTCAGCCGACGGCGCTCCAGGCCAAGGCACAGCAACGCAGCCGCCCATGGAAGGTAAGCGTATGGCATGAAGACGTAGTGTCCTATTTCGGTGTGGAGGTAGTACCACGAGCTGCCGGCAAAGAGACCCGCACAAGCGACCGCCCCGAGCCTGGAGATCCCCAGCACGCGAGCGAGAAAATAGGCGCCGCCGAACGCTATCGCAATATGGCTGACGAACTCGAGACGCAGTCCGATCACCGGTCCAAACAGCAGATGAAGGAGCAGGAATGGCGTGAGCACGGATGATTGAGGGTTACCGAATAGCGGCATCCCGCCGCACCTGTACGGATCCCAAAACGGAAATTGATGAAAATGGGTTATGGTGTGGAAAGAGATCCAATGAAGTGACAGACCGTAATCCCAATCGCTATAGCTGAATTTGGGAACATCTCCCCGGGTGAGATGACGCAGGATTGGATAGCCAAAGCAGAGCGCGAACGCGATCGAGCCAAGCGCCACCCATACGGCTTCGGTTTTGATCGGAGAGGCGTTTTTCATGCGGCGGCGCCAGAACCCAGGCGGCGTTTGTACAAACCAAAGCGCGAGCATCGCGCGGACGCGGCCCGTGCAAAGGGTTATCGGGCTAATTTTCATCGTGTTTCAGCATCCGGATGGTCACCATGTCAATCAATCGAAGAAGGGTAAGACGACTACTGCTCCATCACGACGCGGGTGACGCCGTTGAGGAACGGATCGAATCGCCGGGCGAGGAAGCCGGCGAGGAAAAGTTTCGCAAATGCGATCATCGGCGCGCTAACGACGATACGGCCAAGCAGCGAATTCGACATCACGAAGCGCGGTCCGAGCTGCTGCATGTCCTGTATCGTCACGACCTCGGGCCATCGCTCGGCCTGAATATTGCGCGCCGCAAAATCGAGCATGGCCTCGTCGGCATGCATCACGAGCGCGCGACCTAGATGGTTGGCCGCGACGACCGCATCGCGCAGCGCGACGTTGATTCCTTGCGCTGCGACCGGCGACATCGGATGCGCAGCGTCGCCTATCAGGAGCAACCCGGGGACGGTCCACTCGCGCAGCCGGTCGCAGATGACGTCGAGCAAGAACGGATGCGCCGGGCCGGTCTTATTCGCGGCGAGAAAATTCCTCAGATCGGATGACACGTGCGGCGCGAGCGCGCCGATCCATCCTTCGGCGCCAAGCTTTTTGATGTCGCCGAAGGCCCCTTTGTCGATGACCCATCCGATCTGCATGTGCCCTTCGGGAGAAGGATAGATGATGAGCAGGCGCCCGTTTCCGATGTAGCCGCGCGCGGTGCGGCCGTCGAGAAAATGGCCGGGGACGCGGCCCCATACGACATCGAAGGCCTGCATGATGCGGTCCTGGGGGAGGGCGGCGCGTTTTCGAATCGCAGATGCGCGCCCGTCGCATGCGATCACGAAGTCGGCGCGATAATCGCGCGGACCCTCGAGGGTGTCGGCATGAACGCCGGCCACGCGGTCTTTTTCATAGATCAGATCGCGCACGGTTACGCCGCGTTCGAGCTTGAAGCCGGGGAATTTCGCTTTCGTTGCCTCGGCAACAATCATCTCAAGCATCGCAGGCTGCGGCACAATCCGCGGCGGCGTCTCGAAGCCGTCAACCGGAATGGCAACTATTCGCCGTTCGCCGCGAAAGATCTCGACGGTTCGAATCGATAGATTCGGCAAAGCGCCGAGCGGTTGACGAAGTCCGGCTTCGTGGAGCGCCGCGATTCCCGACGGCATCAGGACCTCACCGCGAAACTCGCGCGAAAAATCAGTCTGTCGTTCGAGCAGCGTCACCGGGACGCCGCGGCGCGCGAGCAGGTAGGCGAGCAGGGCGCCCGCCGGTCCGGCACCAACGACGATTGCATTGAGCATCTGGAGTTCCCCGTTGCTTCGGTTTCAGCCTGTGGAGAAGTGCCGCGGCAGCGCGCGCGAGTGTCTCAGACTTCGCGGGAGATTTGGTCGTCGATCAACGTTGCCAAGCCGTCGCGGTAGGGCGACGGTTCGAGCAGGCCTACGATCGACCGCGCGATTGCGACTTGCTGTGCGGCAAGACGGCGTGCGGTGGTGATGATTTCAGGATCTCGCAGCAGGTCGAGCGCGCGCTCGAGCACCGCGCCCTTCATCCTGGTTCCGTTCTGGAACAACGCGCGCAGCTCGGCGCTGCGCTCGACACCGAGCACGACCGGCAGCGACAGAATGCCGGCGCGCAAATCGGAGCCGACAGGTTTGCCGATTTTTTCTTCCGGCCCCAGGATATCGAGCAGATCATCGACCATCTGGAATGCCAGGCCCATCGCGGTTCCGAGCTTCGCCATCGCATCGATCGTCCGCGACGACACGCCTGCGAGGTCCGCCGCAACCTTGCCGCCGGCGTGGAACAGTGACGCGGTCTTGCGATCGATGACCGCGATATAGTCGGCCAGAGTCGCGGCCGTATTGTGACGGAATCTGCCCTCCATCACTTCGCCTTCGGTCAGATGGATGCACGCCTGCGCCGCGGTGTGTACGAGATGTTCTTCGAAGCGGCCGCATACTTCGAACGCGCGGCAGAACAGATAGTCGCCCGCGATCAACGACGGGCCAAAGCCGTAGCGTGCGAACGCCGACGGCTTGCCGCGACGCAGCAGGCCGCGATCGATGATGTCGTCGTGGAGCAGTGTCGCGGAATGGATCAGTTCGAGCGCGATTGCAGCGTCGATCGCGTCCGCCACTTTCGCCTCAGTTCCGCCGCATGCGCGGTACACCAGCAGGATGAACGTCGGTCGCAGCCGCTTGCCGCCCGCGTCGACGAGGTAGTGGCAAACTTCCGCGATTGTCGATTCGTTGGAGTCGAGCAGGCGGGAGAGTTTCGCTTCGGCCGCTGTCAGGTCGGCTTCGACCAGGCGCGCGGGGCTCAAAGCCTCAGGCGTCGATGCGGCAGCGAGTTGAGTTGCCTTGGCTCTTTTCACTTTTCACTTTTCACTTTTCACTGTTCACTGGATGCAGTTAGCGGAATAAATCGGCTTCGGCGGGACGAATCAATACCTTCGCGCTGCCCTCGAACGGTTCATATTTGTACCCGCGCACGACGACCGCCGGAGTGGCGCCCGCTTTTTCCATCAGGAGGCCTGCGGCGGACGCGATCTCGTCGGCGATTGCGACCACGGTATGATGCAATTCGCGGCCGCCCAGGTCGGTGGTGCCGCGCAAGTCGAGGATTGGATTCATGCCGGCTATTCCGAGGCATACTTCGGTAAGGCCGTCGCGCCACGGACGGCCGAAGGTGTCGGTAACCAGCACCGCGACGGTAACGCCGGAGCGCCGGCGAATCTGGTCGCGAAGACGGCGCGCCGACGCGTCGGGATCGTCGGGCAACAGGATGGCGCGGCCGTCTTCAAGGCTGTTGGATTCATCGACGCCGGCATTGGCGCAGACCCATCCGGGTCCGGTCTCGACAATTAGTACACCGCGGTCGTTGCGGACGATTCTGCTGGTTTGGCGCAGCACGATTTCGACCGCGCGCGGATCTTTTTCCCACCGCTTCGCATAGCTTCGGGCGAATTCGGAGGGCTCGAAATCCTTCAAATCCACGACGCGACCCTCGGCTTTCGAGACTACCTTCTGGCATACGACGAGAATATCGCCGGGTTCGAGTCTGAAGCCGGTGTCGTCGAGTCCCCGGGCAATCAGCGCGGCAAGATCGTCGCCCGCCTTCACCATCGGGATTCCCTCGATCGCAGTGAGACTTATCGTGCGCATCGGCGGGACCAGCCTACTACACCTCAAGCGCTTGCAGAACCACTTCGGCCAAAGCGGCGGCGCGCTCGGGAGTGGCCATGATCGTGTCGGTTGCGAGCGCGCGCATCCCAAGCCGTTCGATCGACTCGAGGTAACGCCGATCGGCGTTGTCCAGCACGAACAGTCCGGCTATATCGCGATAGAGCCGCGCAACTCCAAGCGGCGAGGCTTCCATCCCAAGGCCGCGGAGCATTTTGTCAGCGGGACCTTTGATCGTTTTGCCGGCCACGATCGGACTTATGGCCGCGACGCGCGGTTTCACGCGGCGCAGCGCCGCGCGCACGCCCGTCAATTTCAGAATCGGGCCAAGCGAGACGAACGGATTCGACGGCGCCAGGATGACCGCGCCGGATTTGCCAATCGCCCGCAGGACCGCGGGATTGACGCGCGCGCGGCTGATTCCACGCAGCTCGATCTTTTCGACGGCGCCGCGTGCGCGCCCGCGCACGAAGTACTCCTGGAATGGGATGGCGCGGCGTCCGCGCAATTTCACGAAGGTCCGCACCCGGTCGTCGCTCATGGGCAAGATTCGCGACTTGACTCCGAATGCGTCGGCGATTTCCGCGGTGATTCGGCTGAGCGATATGCCCTGATGCATCCGCTCGGTGCGGTACAGATGCGTGGCGAGGTCGCGATCGCCCAGGCCGAACCACGGCTTGCCATAGAAACGCGCGAGCGCGCGGAGCACGTTGAACGATTCTCCGTCCAATCCCCAGCCTTGCGCACGACTGACGACGCCCGCGAGCGTGTAGGTGACGGTGTCGATATCAGGGGAGACGTGAAGCCCGTAAAAGGTTTCGTCGTCGCCGGTGTTAACGACGACGGTCAGCCTTTCGGGATCGATACGCCGAACCAGTCCCCGGATGAACTTAGCTGCACCCACTCCCCCCGCAAGCGTGGTGATCTGCCGGGACGGGAGAGGACGCGATTGGCCGCGCTCCATTGGGTGCCTTTCTTCCGTAGAGCTTCTTGTAGAGCGTGGTACGTTCGACCGCGACGCGGCCCATCTCGCGCGCTTTTTCCTCGAACAAATCGACCGGCACGAACTCACCCGAGTCGCCGCCGGCCAGGGCCGTGATCATTTCCTCCATCAGCGTGCCCGAAAAATCATTGCATCCGGCCTTGAGCGTGAGCGCCGCGAGATCGAGGCCGCACTTGACCCACGAGGTCTGGATATTGTCGATTTGCCCGCGCAGGAACAGGCGCGAGAACGCGTACATCTGGAAATCCAGTTGACCGCGATCCACGGGCGAGACCAGGCCCTTGCGGTAAAGCATCGTGTTCTGATGGATGAATCTGAGCGGCACGAACTCGGTGAAGCCGTGCGTCTGCTTCTGGATCGTGCGGATCAAGTCGAGATGATTCACCACATGGTGGGGAGTCTCGACGTGACCGTACATGACGGTTGACGTGGTTGGCACGCCGACCGCATGAGCGGTGGTGATTATCTCGACCCACGCGGAAACATCGACCTTCTTATGACTGAGGATCTCGCGCACGCCGTCGTCGAGGATTTCCGCGGCGGTGCCCGGGATCGAGCCCAGTCCGTGCTCCTTGAGCATCGTGATGTATTCCGGATAGTCCATCCGCACGCGTCTGGCGCCGTACATTATCTCCATCGGCGAGAAGGCGTGGATGTGTATCTCGGGAAATGCGCCCTTCATCGTATCGAGCAGGTCGCGATACTTGAACGGCGGCATGTCGGGGTTGATGCCGCCCTGCATGCAGATCTCGGTCGCTCCACGCGCGACTGCGTCGGCCACTTTGCGCACGATCGTTTGGTCGGAATGATCGTAGGCGTCGGCCTCCCAGCGTTGACGCTTGAAGCCGCAGAACTGGCATCCCACGAAACAGACATTGGTGAAGTTGATGTTGCGATTGACGATGTAGGTGACTTCGTTGCCGACGTCCTCGGCGCGTGCGATGTCGGCGCATCTGATGGTCGCGCGCAAGTCGTCGCCCTCCGCGGTGTATAGCAGCAGGCCTTCTTCGGGCGTCAGTTCTCTTTTCAGGAGAGCGTGTTCGAGCGCGGTGCGCACGGCGGGGGACGCCTTGCCAAGCAAAGCGTCAACGGGAGTCGCTTCGATTTCGTCAACGTAATCTCGCCAGTACTCCAGATTCATTGTTGGCCTCCGACGGATCGATCCCATATCGCGCGCACTTTAGTCGCGACCGCCGGGTCGAGCCACTCATCATTGATGTATTCGGGATAAATTGCGAGCCTTTCATCGAGCCTGAATCCAGCTCGCGCGCATCGCTCGGCGAGCCTTTCGATGTGCGGCCACGGCGCCTCGGGGTTCACGTAGTCCTTGCTGAGCGGCGAAATTCCGCCCCAGTCGTTGATTCCGGCGCTCAGGAACAACTCGATCTGACGCGGCGACAAGTTAGGCGGCGCCTGTACGTTCATCGCCGGCCCGAGCACCAGGCGCGCGGTCGCGATCGCCCGCGCCATGTCGTATGCGTCAGGCTCCGGCGCATCGGCCATCGCAATTTCAGGCTTGGCGCGAAAATTCTGGATGATCACTTCCTGGATATGGCCGTGACGCTCATGGGTGTCGCGAATCGCTGTCAGGCTCAGCGCGCGTTCGGCCGGAGTCTCGCCGATCCCGAGCAGGATTCCGGTCGTGAACGGAATTCGGATCGCGCCTGCCTCATCTATCATCTTAATCCGCAGCGCAGGATCCTTGTCCGGCGCGGCCTGATGCACTGCGCCGCGCGCGCGCAGTCCCGGCGAGATATTTTCGAGCATCAGACCCATGCTCGCGTTGAGCGGACGCAGCGCGCGCATTTCATCGGACGTCATCAGGCCGGCGTTGGTATGCGGCAGCAGTCCCTCAGCCAGCGCGATTTCGCAGGCGCGGCCGACGTATTCGATCGTGGTGCGGACGCCCAGCCGCGCCAGCGTCTCGCGATATTCCTTGAATGCGACCTCGGGCTTGTCGCCCAGGCACATCAGCGCCTCTTTGCATCCGAGTTCGGCGCCACGCCGCGACCAATCGGCAATCTCGTCAGGCATCATCGTCCACGCGCCCGGGTCGCCGGGGTCTTTGCGGAACGTGCAATAGGTGCATCGGTCGCGGCAGAGATTGGTGACGGGCAGAAAGACTTTGCGCGAGTAGGTTACGTCGCGGCCCTTGCCACGATCGCGGAGTTCAGCCGCCGCGGAGAGCATGGCGTCGAGGCCGCCATCGGGACATTCGATAAGCGCGATCGCGTCGGCATCGCTTAAGCGCGCGCCCGCGAGCGCTCGATCGAGGATATCGCGGATCGGCGCGCGTTCCCGCGGCGCGGAAGCGAGCGATGAATGCATCGACGGCATCAATCGCGTTTATAAGCGATCAGTTACGGTGAGGCAACCTAGTTGCAAAACAAAACTGCGCCGCTCGCGATCTGGGCGCGCCGATTTACGCTCAAGCCGGATGCGCACCCTGTTGCGAGCGCACCTGGCGCAGCATGTTCGCGATCTGGCCGCTCAGATCGCCGACCGTTCGGCTAAGCGCAGCCGCCGCATCCGTGGTATCGCCGGGCTTGGAGGGCTGCGTCAGATTGGACTCCGCAGTATACAGGATGTTCTTGCCGGTGGAGTCGAGAATCGTCCATTTCGCCGATAGTTGCGCGTTGCCCTGGCCGTCGGTCTCGAAGCGATAGACGTCAATCTGGACCTGAAAATCGATATGCGTGGTGTTGTACCACGGGAAGATAATCACGCGCCGCGTCCCGGCTTGCGCGGCGAGGTCGCGCGCCATCACGTTCGTGAAACCGTTCTGCAGCGATTCGCCCCATCGCGCGTCCTTTGAGAGCTCGAGACGATTGGGGGCAGCCCGCGTCACTACTTCCTGGCGATCGAGGTACGGAGGCAGTTTGATCGGCCCAAGTCCGATCGCGAAATCGCCGCCCACGCCCTGCGCAGCCGCCGGCGCCGCAGTGCCCGCCGTGGGTGTGAGGAGATAAAACTTCGTGATATCCGGCTGTGGGGCGAGAATCGTTTTGGCGACATCGGAACATCCTGCCAGCGCCATCGCGATCGCGCCGACCGCACAAGTCTTCACAAGCTGTCTGGTCGAGGTCATCGTTAATCCTGGCTGATGTCGCGCCCGCGAATGATTGCACTCGGGTTACGTTGCAGGTAGTCGGCCAGCTCCTTGATCGAGTGCGCGGCGGCGGAGACGTCCTGCAGCGTCTGCAGCACCTGGTAGTTGACGGGAGAGTTCGGCTCGATCGCCGTTTGGACGGCGCCGAACGTCAGCCGGGCCTGCTTCGCTGCGGCGTCTGCGGAAACCGAGGTCTTCTGCAAAGAGTCCGACAGGGGAGGTACCTGGCTGTTCATCGTGCTGAGAGTCTGCTGTGCGCCAGCCAGCGTTCGTTCCAGTTGCCGGCGTGTTTTTTCGGAATTGGCCACCGCTTCCCTGAGCCCAGGCGAGCTGGTGAGTTGCCTGATGGAATTCACCATATCGGTCATCTGCTGGAAAACGGCGCCGAAGTCCACCTTGTCGAGTTTTTCGAAAATTCGGACCGCCACCGCCTGGGCTTGTTCGAGGGTAGTTGGAATTGCGGGAATTTCCTGCAGCGGAGAACCCGGCGGCGCGACCATTTGAATCGGCATATTCGGCTCGATGTCCAGCGCCACGTATAGCAGGCCGGTCACGAAGCTGTCCGAGCCCAGTTGCGCGCGCAGCCCTTCCCGGATCAGGTTGGGAATTGTATGCGGGTCGCTCAAGTCCATGGTGGTGCCGCCGTGAGAAAGAATCTTTTCCTGATCGAGCTCGATGATTACCGGGATGCGCACCTGGGCCCTCAACTTGCCGGTGTCGCGGCTCACCTCCTGCTCCAGGCGCAATCGAATCTGTTTGACCTGGCCTATCTCGACGCCCTTGAACTTGACCAGCGCGCCGACCCTCAGGCCGTTGATACCGCCGCCGCCGCCGCCGAAGTAGATGACAAATTGGTGGGTGGTGCGGAACAGGTTTCCCGATCCGAAGGCCACAACCGCCGCCAGGATCAGGCCCAGTCCGCCCAAAACGAACGCACCCACGGTGGCCGGATTGATTCGTTTACCCATGATTCCTCGCTGATTTGTCCGCGTCTTTTCCTCCGCGGGTGAGGAAGGTTTTCACGCGCTGATCGGTGCAATGCGCCAGCAGGTCCTTGGGGTCGCCGTGTGCGATCATGGCCCTGCTCTCCGCGTCGAGAAAGACGCTGTTGTTGCCGATCGCAAAAATGCTGGCCAGCTCGTGACTCACGACGACGATCGTCGCGCCGAGGTTGTCGCGCAGTTCCAGGATTAAGTCGTCGAGCAGGCGCGAACTTATCGGATCGAGGCCGGACGACGGCTCGTCAAAGAAAAGTATTTCCGGGTCCAGCGCGATCGCACGCGCAAGTCCCGCCCGCTTTTTCATCCCGCCGCTGATCTGACTGGGATAGTAGTCCTCGAAGCCCTTGAGCCCGACCAGCGCCAGCTTCAGCGCAGCAACTTCCCGAATTTCCGCGTCCGACAGATCGGTAAATTCGCCGAGCGGCAGTCCCACGTTTTCCGCCAGCGTCATCGAGTTCCATAGCGCGCCGCTCTGGTAGAGAACGCCGAAGTACCGCAGCATCGCCTCGCGCTCGAGCGGCTCGCCTCTGGTGAAGTTGAAATCGCCGTACCAAACCTCGCCCTCAGCGGGCACGATCAGCCCGAGCAGGTGGCGGAGCAGGGTACTTTTGCCGCTGCCGCTGCCGCCCATTATTATGAAGATGTCGCCGTGATTCACGGTGAAGTTTATATCTTTCATCAACACGAAGGTTCCGTACGCCATGGTGAGATTCTTGACCGTGATGGGCGGAGGACCCTCCTTGGGAAACTTCACCCTGGAGAGGCGTTTGCCGTCCGAAGACTTGATTGATGAGGGGGTGGTGGCCATATCAGCGCGCCGGGCTGTGCAGGTTGATTCTCACTTCCAGCTAAAGTCCGAGGAGATTGAAGATGAAGGCGAACATTCCGCACGCGACGATTACATAGACGATTCCCGTAACCACCGCCGAAGTCGCCGCGTCACCGACCGCCGACGAGCTGTCGCCGCACTGGAACCCGCGCAGGCATCCGGCGACCCCGATAATTACGCCGTAAACAGCGGCCTTGAATACGCCGCCCAAGATTTCGGTGAGTGTGACCGCGTTTGCCGTTTCGCGAATGTACGTGCCGACCGAGATATGCAGCATCGTCGCGCCGACGAACGCTCCGCCTGCTACACCGAGGCAATCGGCGTACACGCATAGCAGCGGGATCATCAGGAACAGGGCCAGCACGCGCGGCAAGACCAGGAATTCGAGCGGCGAGATTCCCATCGTGGTCAGCGCGTCGATTTCCTGCGTCACTTTCATCGAGCCGAGCTGCGCGGCAAACGCGGCTCCGGTGCGGCCGGCCATGATGATCGCGGTCATCATCGCGCCCATGTCGCGGCTCATCGCAATTCCGACCAGGTCGGCGACGTATATTGCCGCGCCGAATTGTTGCAGCTGAACCGCGCCCATGAACGCGAGAATCACCCCGACCAGGAAACTGACCAGCGTGATGATGCCGAACGCGCTGGCGCCGCAATCCTGGATCGCGATCATCAGGTCAACCCTTCGAAAACGCGCCTTGCCAACGCACAGCATGGCGAACGCGATCGCAACTTCGCCGAGGAAGCGCAAAAATTCTTGCAGCCCGCGCGCATACAAAATCGTCGCCTGGCCAAGCTCTTCGATGAACGTGGCATGCGACGCCTCGTGGCGCGCGCCGAGTTTTTCCGGCACCGCTTCCGCCAGCTGGATCAAGCCCCGCACGCCCTCGGGAAGCGGGCTCCAATCCGCGGGCAAGTTGCGCTTATGGCAGATCTCGCTGACGCCCATGAGGAACGTGAGCAGGCCGCTGTCCCAGTCGCCAAGCCCGGCAGCGTCAAAGGTCAGCCTGACGGGCTTCGGCGCGGTGTCGAGTTGTTTCAGTACAAGGTCAGGCTCAGGCAGGCCACGGCGAAGATGCCAATCGCCGGCGAGCCGGACGACCAGCGTAGAGTTATCGGAGCGCGCAAATGAAAGTTCGCCCGACGGTTGGGATTGTTTGAGCGCCTGCATCCGTGCGGCTCAATAGAGCACGCCGATAAACGGTAGCACAATTATTTGCCTTTCGGTGGCTTACGGGGTTTGTTGGCAGGCCAACAACGGACGCGTCAGGTATGATATTTCCAGTTCGAGTTCAATCGTTGCAAATGAGATTGATGAAAAAATGAAGGCGATGGTGGTCGAAAAGCCCGCGCCGATCGAATCGGATCCGCTCCACGCCATCGACACGGCCGTGCCCGAGCCGGGGCCGGGCGAAATTCTCGTGCGAGTACGCACTTGCGGCGTATGCCGGACCGATCTTCACGTCGCCGAAGGCGACCTGCCGCCGCGCCATCCGCGAATCATCCCCGGCCATGAAGTGGTGGGCGTCGTGGACAAGCGCGGGGCCGGCGCCGTTCGTTTCAAGCAGGGCGATCGAGTCGGGATCGCATGGCTTCGCGAGACCTGCGGCGGTTGCATCTATTGCCGCCGCGGGCGCGAAAATCTCTGCCCGAACGCGCGCTTCACCGGCTACGACCACGACGGCGGTTACTGCGAGTGGGCCGCCGTGCGTGAGGATTTCGCTTACGCGATCCCCGATTCGCTTGGCGATGAGGAAGCGGCGCCCCTGTTGTGCGCCGGAATAATAGGATTTCGCGCAATCAAGCGTGCCGAGGTCAAGCCGGGTGCGACGGTCGGCCTCTACGGCTTCGGCGGCTCGGCTCATCTTGCGATTCAGGTGATCCGCCACTGGGGATGCCGCGTGTTTGTCATGAGCCGGGGCGGACCGCATCGCGACCTGGCGAAAGATCTTGGCGCCGAATGGATCGGCAACGCAGAGGATCCGCCGCCCGCGCTGCTGGATGCGGCAATTCTGTTTGCTCCGGCGGGAAATCTCGTGTTGCCGGCTCTGAAAGCGCTCGATCGCGGAGGCATCCTGGCGGTCGCGGGAATTTACCTAAGTCCAATTCCGGCGCTGGACTACGAAAAGCATCTCTTCTATGAAAAAGAACTTCGCAGTGTGACGGCTAACACACGCGCCGACGGCGAAGAGTTCCTGAAGCTTGCGGGCGAGATACCGATTCGCACGAGTACCGTGGCCTTCGGGCTGGCCGAGGCGAATATGGCGCTCAAGATGCTCAAACACGACGAGATCAAAGGCGCCGGCGTGCTGCGAATTTCGTGAGATGCCATGGCAGTGCAAGTTTTCCTTCACTCAGAACGGCCGTCTCATTAGGGTTCGTTGACGTGGCGACGCGATGCTTGCTACCCTTCAACCGTAGCAATCTAACGTAGACATCCATCGCCAGAGGCATCAATGGCTTTAATTAAGAGCGGGCTCGAGTCGTCCAAGGGCGACGAGAATATGCTGGGCGACACCGCGGTCCTGACCCGGCTGGACAAGGCTCTTGGTTGGGCGCGAAAGTTTTCGATTTTTCCGTATCCGTTCGCGACCGCCTGCTGCGCGATGGAATATATGTCGCTCTCGATGACTCCCTACGACATCGACCGCTTCGGCGCGCTGCTGCCGCGCTTCACTCCGCGCCAGGCGGATCTGCTGATGGTGATCGGCACCGTAACGGTCCGGCAGGGGCCGATTTTGCGCCGCGTTTACGATCAGATGGCGGAGCCTAAGTGGGTGATGGCGTTTGGCGCATGCGCCTCGACCGGCGGCTTCTACGACAATTACGCGACCTTGCCCGGCATCGACACAATTGTCCCGGTTGACGTGTATGTTCCTGGATGTCCTCCGCGGCCGGAAGGCGTGCTCGACGCACTGATGGCGCTACAGCGGAAAATCCAGGGCCAGAAGCAGAAACTGATGGCGCTCAGCGGCAAGCATCAAACCGCCTGACCGGATTCACATGGAACGGATACTGACTCGCTGGCTGGATATCCCTGATCTTCGCAAGCTCGACGTGTACGTCGGCAACGGCGGATACAAGGCGCTGCGCAAGGCGCTGTTCGACATGAAGCCCGAGGAGATTATCAACGAGGTCAAGAACTCGAACCTGCGCGGGCGCGGCGGCGCGGCGTTTCCAACCGGCGTGAAGTGGAGCTTCATTCCGAAAGATTCCAAGAAGCCGGTCTATCTATGTTGCAACGCCGACGAGAGCGAGCCCGGCACGTTCGCCAATCGCTACGAACTCGAGTTAGATCCGCACGGCATCATCGAGGGCATCGCGATCACGTGTCGCGCGGTCGGCGCGCATATTGCCTACACTTACCTGCGCGGCGAGTTCACCGTGCAGAAGAGAATTCTTGACGCCGCAATCGCCGAGGCTTACGCCAGCAACTACCTGGGCAAGAACATCCTTGGCTCCGGCTTCGACCTCGACGTCTTCACGCATCGCGGCGCCGGCGCATACATCTGTGGCGAGGAAACCGGCCTGCTCGAATCGCTCGAAGGCAAGCGCGCGTATCCCCGCAACCGTCCGCCGTTTCCCGCCATCCAGGGCGCGTTCGGATGCCCGACCGTCGTCAACAATGTCGAGACGCTCGCGAACGTCCCGCACATCATCAATCGCGGCGCCGACTGGTACAAATCGATCGGTCCCGAAAAAAGTCCCGGTCCCAAAATTTTCTGCCTCTCCGGTCACGTCAACAAACCGGGATTGTACGAATTGCCGATGGGCTTTCCGCTCAAGGATCTGATCTACGATGTCGGCGGTGGAATCCTCGACGGCAAGGCGCTCAAGGGCGTCATTCCCGGCGGCTCGTCGTTTCCCATCTTCACCGCCGAAGAGGCCGTCAAAGTCAACATGGATTTCGAATCCGTGCGCGCTGCCGGTTCGCTGATGGGGACTGCGGGCGTGATGGTGATGCACGAAGACACCTGCATGGTCGATGCGCTCAAAACGATCGCGCATTTCTACCATCACGAGTCATGCGGACAGTGTACGCCGTGCCGCGAAGGATGCGGCTGGATCGAAAAATTGGTCACCGAAATCGAAGCGGGGCGCGGCAAGATGGAAGATCTCAAGGTCCTCATCGATGCCGCCTCCAACATGGAAGGCAACACCATTTGCGTGCTCGCCGACAGCCTCTCGATGCCGGTGAAGAGCTTCGTGCCCAAGTATCGCGACGAATTCGAGGCGCACATCAAGCTCGGGCGATGCCCGTTCAAAGATCGTGACGGCAAGGCGGGCGGCCTCAGCGCCGCGGCCGGCCACTGAGATTTTCAGATGCCCAAGCTCACCATTGACGGCAAGGAAGTTGACGCCGGCGCCAACCTGAATCTCATCCAGGCGGCCGAACTCGTCGGCATCGAGATTCCGCAATATTGCTACCATCCCGGCTTGACGATCGTCGGCAACTGCCGGATGTGCCTGGTCGAAGTCGAAAAGGCGCCCAAGCTCCAAATCGCCTGCAACACGCGCGTCGCCGAGGGGATGGTCGTCCATACCAAAAGCGACAAGGCCAGGACCGCGCAGAAGGCGGTGCTCGAGTTTCTGCTGATCAACCATCCGATCGATTGTCCCGTTTGCGATCAGGCCGGCGAGTGCAAGCTGCAAGACTACTACATGGACTACGATCAGCAGCCGTCGCGCTTTCCGTTGCCCGAGAAAAATCACAAGGGCAAGGCGATCGACATCGGCTCGGGCGTGATGCTCGATCAGGAGCGATGCATCCTGTGTGCGCGATGCACCCGGTTCTTCGATGAAGTGACGAAGACCTCCGAACTGGCGATTTTCGAGCGCGGCGACCATAACCGCATCGACATCAATCCGGGCCAGCCGGTCAACAACAAGTACGCGGGCAACGTCGTGGACATCTGCCCGGTCGGCGCACTCACCGAAAAGGAATTCCGCTTCCGGATGCGCGTGTGGTACCTGCATCGCACCGCGTCGGTGTGCGGCGGATGCGAGCGTGGATGCGCGATCGACATCCACCACCATCGCGGACGAATCTACCGCTTCAAGCCGCGCTTCAACCCCGGCGTCAACAGCTATTGGATGTGCGACGAGGGCCGTCACAGTTTCCCCGCGCTGCAGAACGAGACGCGCCTCACGTCGCCGCTCGTGCAGTCCAAGGACCAGCTGGTAACCGAGCCCTGGGGCGAAGGTATCAGGCGCGCAGCGTCGATCATCGCGGATTACAGGCGCCGGTACGGCCCCAATTCGATCGCGGCGGTCGTCGATGCGCAGTCCACCAACGAAGAAGCGTTCGCGCTGAAGCAGTTGATGAAGACCGCGATCGGATCGGATCGAATCGCGACGCTCAGTTGGTCGCCGCCGGGCGCCAGTGGCGATGACGACTTGCTGATCCGCGCGAACAAAAATCCCAACGCGCGCGGACTCGCGGCGCTGGCGATCCCGGCCGATGGACTCGACGGACTAGCAGCCGCCGTCGCGTCGGGCGAACTCAAGATGCTGATCGCGATGCGCGCCGACCTGGTTCGCGCATTGGGCGAAGAAGAGTTCGTCAGGCGCTTCGGTGCGCTCGACTACATGCTGGTGCTATCGAGCGACGCCAACGAGACCTGCCAGATGGCCAACCAGGTCTGGCCGATCGCGGCGTATCCCGAAATCGACGGCAGCTTTACGAACTTCAAGGGCCGTGTGCAGCGGATCAACGCGGCGTTCCCGCCGCCCGGAGCCGCGATCGCCGCCATCGAGGCGATCGCGAGGCTCGGTCATGCGCTCGACGGCGTCGATCGTCCGAGCTCGGCGGACGCGGTGTTTGCGTCGATGACTGCCGCGGAGCCTGCCTTCAAGGGCCTCAGCCTCGCGACCCTTGGCGAGCACGGCGCCGACTTGGCAAGCTGAATTCCTCTTAGCCGTGGCAGTTGGAGCGAAAGCTCGCCGCCAATGATGCCGTTGCGCTAATCCTTGGACGGCTGGAACACTATCTCGAGACCATCCATGTAGTTGAGCAGCTGACGCGCGAGCGTCGCCACTGCGCCATCGTCGCGCATCGCGGCGGCATGCTCGAGCGAGCGGCCCATCTCCGTCATCGTTTCGAATCCGTAGCTGCCGCCTTCGCCCTTGATCCGATGCGCGATGCGGCTGATCTCCGCGTAGTCGCGGCGCGCAATCGCGTCGAAAATCGTTATGACATCGGCGCGCTTGTGCGTCAGGAACCCCGGGATCAGGTCGCTCAGATCCTCGTCCACTTCCACTATTACTCGGTCGGGCATGTTTCCTCCTTGAGATTGGCAAGGTCCGCCCGCTTGTCGTCCGACGGGTCCCCTTCTATCGCGTTGCGAATCGCATCGAGCAGCGTCGATTTCTTGACCGGCTTGGTTACGTGCGCGTCGCACCCCGCCGCCTTTGTGCGATGCACTGCTTCTTCCAGCGCCGACGCCGTCAGGGCCACGATGGGAGTGCGGTGGCGATGGTTGGCCCGCTCCCAGCCGCGAATGAAGGTGGTAGCTTCGTAGCCGTCAACGATCGGCATCTGGATGTCCATCAGCACCAGATCGAACTTCCCCGCGATGAATTTGTCGATCGCCTGCCGGCCATTTTCGGCGTCTTCGAGACGGTAGGGGGTTTTCTTCAGATACGCCCGGATCAAAGCGCGGTTATCGTGCGAATCGTCGGCCATGAGAATTTGCAGCGGCCGATCGAGCATTGGCGGAGAGGTTGATACCGGCGCGATTGCCGGCGCCGCGAACCGGTCGCCGCGCGATTCGAGGTGCGCTTCCTCGCACGCTCGCGCGACGGCTGCGAACAACTCAGCGCGCCGCACCGGTTTGACAATATAGTTGTTGACCCCGATCGCACGCAGGCGCACCAGCTTGCCGGTCAAGTCGTTGGTGGCGACCATCATCACGATCTGCGGCGGCGCGGGCGCGCCGGTCATGGGGTGTTTTGCGAGGTAGAATCCGCCCGGCACAGGCATCGTGCTGTCGAGCAGCATGATCTGGAAGCACGACCCGGGCGAAGCGCGGCTGCGAAGTTCGTCCAGCGCCTCGGTGCCCGACGACGCCTGGGTCAGATCCGCTCCTTGCGCTGTGAGCAGGTCGGAGAGAATCGATCGGCTGTCGGGGTTGTCATCGACCAGCAGAATTCTTACGCCGGCGAACGCCGGTTCCCGCGGCCCCGACGGCGCCGTCCTGGCGCTGGCCGTCCCGAATTGCGCGGTGAATGAAAACGCGCTGCCGATTCCAGGTTCGCTCGTTACCGCAACCTTGCCGTTCATCAGCGCGACCAGTCGCGAGACGATTGCCAATCCGAGACCACTGCCGCCGTATTTGCGCGAGGTCGAAGAGTCGGCCTGGCTGAATGCATGGAACAGCAGGTGGAGGCTGTCGGCGGGAATTCCGATTCCGGTATCGGTGACCGTGAACTTGAGCCCGCCGGCGGTGGTGGAGTCCGGGTCGGGCTCGACCGACACCAGCACCTGTCCGCGCTGGGTGAATTTGATCGCGTTGCCGACCAGGTTGATCAGGATCTGGCCGAGTCTCAATGGATCGCCGAGCGCGAGCTCGGGGACCTGCGGCGCAAAGCGGACCATCAGCTCGAGGCCTTTTTCATGGGCGCGAATCGCCAGCGTCTCGAGGACCTTCTCGGTCACGTCTTTGGGATCGAATTCGACCGCCTCGAGGCTGATCCGGCCGCTCTCGACCCTGGCTAGGTCAAGGATGCTGTTGATCAGTTCGAGCAGTGCGTGGCCATTGCTGATGACAGTGCTCAAATATCTTCGCTGCTCGTCGCCGAGCTCCGTTTCCATCAGCAGATCGGCCATCCCGAGGATCGAGTTCATCGGGGTGCGAATCTCGTGCGACATGCTCGAGAGGAACTCCGACTTGGCGCGCGATGAGGCCAGCGCCGCCTCGCGCGCTGCGACCAGTTCGCGCTGCGTCATCTTGAGGTCGGATATTTCGCGCGAAATAGTCAAGCAGCAGTGCTGTCCATGCAGCTCCAGATTCACCGCCGAAATGAGCATCGGCAACTCCGAACCGTCCTTGTGACGGATCGTCACCTCGAGGTTCCGGACTTCGTCGGTCCTAAAAAGTTGATCGGTGAAGGCAATCATTTCGTCCGGATGGATCCACTGGTTGAGTTCGGTGAAATGATGGCCGATGGTCTCTTCGCGCGAAAACCCGGTTGCCCGGGTGAACTCCTGGTTGACATCGATATATTTTCCATCGACTCCGGTCAGCGCCATGCTGTCCAGGTTCGCGTCGAAAAGTTTGCGTAAGGTCTCCTCGTTGGCGCTGAGCGCCTTTACCTGCCGTGACAATTTCTCGCGCGCCGCCATCAGGTCGCGCTCGTTGCGCTTGCGCTCGGTGATGTCGCGAATCATTTTGACCATGCAGTCTTCGCCATCGAGTTCGACACGCACGGCGGACAGCAGCGCCGGCATCAGACCGCCATCGGGCTTCAGGAAATCGACCTCCATGTTGCGCACGACGCCGTCGGCCATGATGCGATCGTGAAGCTCCTGACGCTGTTCGGCGTTGGCCCAGATCTGACGGCGGCCATTGCGGGAATCGTCGGGATTCTGGCGCAGGTCGCCGATCTGCTCGAACTGCTGGTTGAAATCGATGAAGCTGCCGTCCGACAGCCTGGTAACGACGATGATGTCCAGGGTGGCGTCGAAGATCTTGCGCAGTGCGGCGTGGCTGGCGCGCAGGCTGGTCTCGACGCGCTTTATCTCCGTGATGTCCCGGAGCATCGAAATCACGCACGGCTCACCATTGACTTCGACCACCGAGGCCGAGATCAGCTGCGTCTCGTCGACGGAGCCATCTTTGCGGCGCTGGGTTATTTCCATGTTCTTGACGCGCCCGGTTCGCCGAATGCTCTCGAGGAACTCCGCTATCTCTTCTTTGTGCCGCCACGCCCCAAGGGCGATCACGTTGGTCCCCATCACGTCGTCGCGGGTGTAACCGCCGACCCGGTAATTGTCGTTGACGGCAATGAAACGTCCGTCGGAAAGGCTGTTGATCGCGATGTTGTCCGGCGCCGCTTCGAATACCTTGCGCAGCATCGCCTCGCTTGCCTGCAGCTGCTCGTGATCGCGTTCCAGAGCGGATGCGGTTTGCGCGCGCAGGTCCATCTCGCGCCTGAGCAAACGATCGTTCTCGGCCAGGGCCGCCAATTGCTCGGCCAGTTTCCGGCGATAGCGGGTAGCAAGGACCGCACTCAGTTGGGATAAAAGCGCCGCGCTGAGCAGCATTATCCAGGCGATCGCGAGGCGCGAATTCGGATCCGCGGTTTGCATCGAGTACTCCAGCAACGCCAGCGCTCCGCTAACATTGAATGCCGCCTGCCAGCGCGGGTTCCATGGAACGAACACACCTGAGGCCAGGAAAGACAGCAGAATCGACGCGACCAGTACGTCGCCGTCGCTATTGATCGCTCCAATCCACGCCGTGATCGCCAGAATCGACGCGCAGATTGCCAGCGCGATCGCGCGCCAGTTCCGCATCGCACGCGGGGAGAGCGTTGCCATGATCGCGACCAGGCCCAGCGTAATGGTTGCGATATGAAGCGGAAGAGTCCGCGCGAAGGTCTGCGGATACTCCGCGCCGTCAAGCACCGTGTATCCGATCTGAAAAGCTATGATCGCCAATGAGCTCGCGCGCAATATCGACGACACCCACTCGAAATTGTCATCGTCGCCCATGACGAACGTCATCGCTTTGTCAGAGCCGCCCGCCGGGTCCCGTCGAATGCCGTCGGTTATGGGGGGAAATGCGTCACGCGTGGCCGACGCAGCCGTACCGTTGGCTAAGTGGCGCGGGTCAGCAATCCCTAAGCCGTCGACGGACGGATCGATCCGATGGTCCATACCTCAATAGCAAGTCCAATGCCCCGCGCGGAGCACGTCAACGACTTGCTATCGCAGCCTGACGTTGGCTTCAGTCGCTGAATTTTTACGCAGTCGCGGCGAGTGTCCCAAAATGCGTTGCTCGTGCCGAAATGCCATTAGTCGGCCGGCGCTGTCTCAAAATGCATGACTTGGCGTGTTGCTGAACCGGATGTAGCGCAGGTCCTGAGTCTGGCGATTTTTTATTCCGCCGCCGACGGAAAGCTCAAGGAAAATAGGTGTCGGCAACCTTACGGCCGGTGGGCGCTTCGACGGGCAAGGCGGCTCGCGCGAAAAGCGCCGCGGTCGCATCGCTATAGATCAATTGCCAGCGTCCGTCCTTCCTGACGACTTCGTAGCCCTTGGTGTGCGGGCCGATGAGCACGAAGTTGTGGGGAAACGCGTCGAGCACACCATCGGCGCCCTCCAGCCCGTAGAAAAAGACTGCGTACTGGCGGATCAGCCTGTCCGGGTAGACCAGCTCGCAGCGTCCATCGATAAAGACCCGGCTGTCATTACCCACGTGCCAGGCCAGATATTCGCCCCATTCGAACTGGTTAAGGATGTTGCCGTGAAGGCCATGCCGTTCCATGAATGCGACCGCACCGGTAGGCACGGGCTTCCAGGTTTTGAGTCGGTTGGAGAAAGTTCCACCCGCCAGCGCCACCAAGAGCGCCGAAATCGCCAGCAGCGCCGTCGTCGGTTCGTTACCGAGAGTCGGTTGCGGCGGGTCGGCATATTCCAAGCGGTCACCAACCTTGATTGCTGGTGTGGGTTCCAATGCCAAGGTGGCATGGCGCGCCAGCGGAATCGCGAGCGCGATCACCGCCAGCGCCACGTTACGTGAGGCATAGAGGGCGCTCCCGATGAAGATTGTCGCGACCGCGAGCAAGGCCGCGTCCCCGAGGTCGGGAGCCATCGCAACTGCCGCGATAAAACTGGCAAACAGCAGGAGCGGGGCAACATACTGAAGCAGCTCCGGCTTGGATTCGCGCCACATGGATAGCAGCGTTTCCGGCAACGGGACCCAGTCCGCGACTATCTGCCGAATCAGCGGATCGGAGACCGAATGCGCCACTCCCGTCCACAAGCCCGCTCCGAACGGATTGAGAATCGTCGCGCCCGCGCATCCAAGCGTGACCAATCCGAGCCTGCGCGCCGACGTCTTGCGGCCTGTGTCTCCACGGCCCTGGATAAACAAAACCGCAACCGCAATGATCATCGCGCCAAGTCCTATCGTGTAGCCGCCGTGAAGATTGGCCCATAGCGCGAACATCGGAATCAGCGGCCACAGTATTGCCCCGCCCCGGTAAACTTCGATCGCGATTAACGTCATCACCACGCTCAACATCATGAAGGTGAAGAGCTGAGGTCGAAATTGCATCTGAGTCGCCAGCGCAACGCCGGTAATAATCAGCGTCAGCCTTTGGATCCGGCTCGACGCGTGCGTCGCGGAGATCCCGATCGCCAATGCCAGTATCGTGATGCTCGCGCACAGCAGTTTCAGGAGCTTGGGGCCGAATACGCCGAGATGCGCGTAACTGACGGCCAGTGCCAACTGCGCCAGCCATTCGTGATTGTGCCATGGCATTCCCGCCGCAGTGTAGGAGTAGGTATCGAACCGTGGAATATGGCCGGTGCGGAGGATCGCCTGACCGGTCAGAATGTGCATCCACAGGTCCGGATCGGCGAAGTTGTCAGCTGTCGCGAGTGCGATCGAAAGCACCACCGTCCATCGCGACGCCGAAAGTAGCGAGTAGCGCGGCAGCTCAAACTCCTTGGGGTCGCGCGAGACTCCGCGGTCGCATCGCCGCTTGTCCGATCGCGATAAAGACAGCTGCAATCGCGCCACCGGCTATCATGTCAACTAAGTAATGATGCCCTGCGAATGGAATAGCTACTAGCATTAGTGCATTCAGAATTCCCACCGGCACGAAGCTTCGCAACGGTGGACGATGAACATACACCAGCAGAACAGCCATAACGGTATGGACTGATGGAAACGCTACGATCCCGGTCACGTCAGCCAGTGTGAATTTCGATAAAGTACCGTTGCGTATCGTCACCAGGACCGCCGACCACGCCGGCATAACGCCTTTCGTGTAAGGACCAAGGGCCGGAAAGGGACCTGACAGGGACACAGAAATCAGCACCGACAACATTCCTATCCACAGCAGCTCCCGATTTCGGTCGGTGCGGTTGATCAACGCAAAAAAGGCAATCGACGCGAAGATCTGGACCATCATACTGTTGTAGGCATGTCCAAATACGTATCGGACCGTCCAATTCGATGTGATCAAATCAAAGCCCGCGCTCCAGTTAAATCCAAGCGCCGCGTCCATCCGCGCAAACCGGAGATCCCACATCGGCATTCGAAGAGTCGCCACTACGTAACTATAAATGGCAAGCGCTACCGCGAACGCTATCCACAGCGCGCTATACTGCGCCGCCTCAGACACCGGCCGCGCGCGTCCTGTGTAATCGAAAAAGAAGCCCAACGCCGCGATCATCGCGACCCCCCGCACCGCCGGGCTGATTCCATCAATCTCGAACCCCGCGCGCCGGGCCCATACCCAGTCGATCGCGACAAGGATCAAGATCGCTGCCCACGCTCTTAGTATGTAGTCAGGGTCGTCGAGAAATTTCCTCAACGCGCGCGCGCTCGCGCCGGGCGGATTGTGCGGGGATTGCGGCGGCGCCTCTGAATATTCGGAAACCGGTGCTGGCGAATCAGTGTTCATCTTGTCCAATGAGTCCGTGCCTCAGCTCAAGTACTTCGCCACTGACAGTGCCAATGGGCCGACACCTACTATGCCAGAATCGTCCGGGCTAAAAAGCATGGACTTTGACCTCCGGCGATTTCGAAGGATACCAATTAGCTGCCGGATTGCATCGACGCAACAAACTCTGCTCGCGCACCCGCGCGCTTTCACCGTCCCCGTGGCGCCGGTAATCTAGTCGTCGGCAGGGTCTCAGTGAAAAAGTGAAAAAGTGAAAAAGTGAAAGCTCTCGTAATCGGCGGCGGCATAATCGGAAGCTCGGTGGCGTGGCGGCTCGCCTCCGGCGGCGTCCAGGTCTCCGTCTTCGAGCGCGGCCGTCTCGGCCTTGAAGCTTCGTGGGCGGCGGCTGGACTCATCAGCCCGCAGGCCGAGGCGTACGAACCCGGCGTGTTCTTCGATCTTGCTCTCGCAGGCAAGAAATCCTTCGACGCCATCGTCGAACGGCTCATCGCCGAGAGCGGCGTCGATCCCGAGTACGACCGTCACGGCGTGCTCTACGTCGCCTTCGACGACGCGGCGCGCGCGGAGCTGCAATCGCGGGCGCGATGGCAACGCGCGGCCGGTGGCGACGTCGAGGAATTATCCCCGCGCGAGGCGTTCAAGCTCGCGCCCGTGCTGTCGGAAAAAATCATCTTCGCGCTCCACATGCCGAACAATCGGCGCGTCGAGAATCGCAAACTCACCCTTGCCTATATCAACGCCGCCACGCACGCCGGCGCCGATTTCCGCGAAGGCGCCCGCGTCGATTCGATCGCCACTACCGCCGCGCGCGCCACCGGCCTTCGCCTCGCCGACGGATCGCTCGAGACCGGCGATGTCATCATCAACGCCGCCGGCTCATGGGCCGGCGACATCCGCGGCCTCGAAGACGATCGAATCCGCTTCTACCCGGTGCGCGGCCAGATTCTATGCTTCGACGCGCGGCCGGGCCTGGTGGTGCCTTCGCTGTTCTCGGGCGGCGCAATATTGGTGCCGCGGCGTGACGGGCGGCTGCTCGCCGGCTCGGTCTTCGAGGATGCGGGCTTCAACAAGTCCGTCACGCTCGATGGGATGGAACGGATTCTGCGCGCAGTGCGTGCGATGGTCCCTTCGATCGCTTCGATTCCCTTTCGCGAAGCATGGGCTGGACTTCGCCCCGCCACCGACGACTTGTTGCCGGTGCTCGGCCCATCGCCGACGGTCGCCGGCGTGTTCTACGCCGCCGGACATTTCCGCAGCGGCATTCTGCTCTCCGCGCTCACCGGCGAAGTGATCGCCGACCTGGTCAAGGGCCGGATGCCCGCCATTGATCTCGCGCCCTTTTCGCCCGCCCGCTTTCGCGACGGCGCCGCCCGCCCGGTCAAACTCGCCGACATGAGATGAGCGCCCCGATCATGCGCGATATGACCGCCCAACGACATCGATTGCTGGGAAATTGATCATACCTGCCGCTCGCTCAGAGTGAGGGCGCCTGGCTCAATCGCCGCTCGCCAGCTCGTGCAGCGCCCGCGCGCATTCCACAGGATGCGTGAACATCACTTCATGCCCGCTCTTCACGAACTTGAGCGTTGGATTCCTGAGCCGGCTGGAAAAGTGCGGATGCCAGTTGGGTGCGCCCGCGACCGGCGTCTGGTCGTCTTCGCAAATGATATAGCTGCTGGGAATTCCGGTGGCGAAGTAGGGCGCCATCGGCACTGGCGCGAGCAGCGGCGCCAGCGGCTGCGGGCCTAGCGCCGAAAAAACATATTCCTTCAAGGCCGGTGCCATGTCGTTGGTAAGCCCGTCGATAAATTCCGGGCCAATCATCTCGATTGTAATCGATCGCTCCGGCAACGAATCGATCGCCGCCGCCAGCGGCGACGCCGACGGATCCATGATTGGCTGCCCGTCGAGCGCCACCATCGCCGTGATCCACACCACGCGCTTGATCCGCCCGGGAATCTTGGCCGCGACGCCGGATATTGTGATCCCGCCGAGACTGTGTCCCGCCAGCACCACGTTTTTCAGATCGTGCCGCTCGATAAACTCCGCGACGCTGTTGACGTAGCTGTCGAGCGTCACCTTCGCGCGATCGGCGCGGTTCATGCCATGCCCCGGGAGATCGACTGCGTAGGCTCTGTCGCCCAACCGCTCGAGTTGATTGATCACCGCGGCCCAGCACCATCCGCCATGCCACGCGCCATGCACCAGTACAAACGTCTCCGCCATCTTCTCAACTCGATTGTTCACCTTCCATCGAGGGAAGGGGTTAGGGGTTAGGTTATTACGATGCCACCGGCGTGACGGCCTGTCCTTCCTTGAGCGTCGCCGGCGGTACCACTATCACCATCTCGCCGCCGCTCAATCCCTGCCTGACCTCGACGCCTTCCTGGAACTCGCGCCCGAGCACGACCGGCGTCAGATGCGCCGTGGCGCCGCGCACGACCCACACCGAACTGGCGCTGCCCTCAGTGACGATCGCCTTCTTCGGCACCAGCGCCATCGGCGCCGCCGCTGTCGCTGTCTGCGTCATAATCGATTGGAACGTAACCTTGGCGCTCATTTCCGGCTTGATAATCTTCAAATCAGGCTGAAGGATTCTGACTTCGACTTTCACGGTGCCCTTCTGGCGGTCGGCCTCCGGATAAATCTTCACGACCTGCGCCGCAAACGGATTGTCGGGGTACGCGTCCGGGATCACCGTCGCCGGCGTTCCCATCTTCACCTTCGCGATATCGCCTTCGTTGATATCGACTTCGCAGCGCAGATCGCTCAGGTCTGCAAGCTGCACGATATCGGTGGCGCCGCCGCCGGCCTGGATTTCGCCGCCGAAGTTAATCGTGTCGCCGAGTTCGCGATACTTCTGCAGCACCACGCCGTTGATTGGCGCCGTGATCACGGTCTGGCTCACGTTGAACCTTGCGAAATCGATCGCGCCGTCCGCCTTCTTGAGCTCCGCCTCCGCCACCGAGAGCTGATTCTCCGCGTCCTCGAGCGAGTCCTTCGATTGCACGCCTTGCTTGTAGAGTTCCCGCAGGCGCTGCGCGCGCGCCTTCCTCAGCACGACGTTGGCCGCCGCCAGATCGCGATCTGCGTAGGCCTGCTTCAGTTGCGCCTGGTAGTCGCGATCGTCGATCCGCGCCAGCAGGTCGCCGACCTTGACGCGCTGCCCTTCCTCGATCGGCTCGGCGACTATCTGGCCGAGAATCTTGGTGCCGATCACGATGTACTTGTGTTGCGTCACGATATAGCCGCTGCCGGTCAGCACGGTGCCGGCCTGTCCCGCCTGTTTCACCGTGACGATCGCGGTTTGCACTTCGGGCGGACGGCCAATCGTCCGCTGATAGACGAAAAATCCCGCCGCGCCGGCCACCGCGAGAATCGCGAGCACGATCGCAGCCGGGATGATTCTGCTCGGCTTCTTCGGCTCGGCCGCGCGCGCAATCCGCAGCGACTCGAGCTCGCGGATATTGGGTCCCCTGGGTGATTCGGTGGACAAGGTCAGATGCTCCTGAGCGCATCGACGATCGACATTTTCATCGCCTGTCGCGCCGGCAGCCAGCCGCCGACCACGCCCATCACGGCGGCGAAGATCAGCGCCTCGATCACTATTGCAAAAGTGACGTGGAAGCTGAACGCCAGGGTCGAGAACGTGACAAAGTTGCCAAACGTCGAAGTCAACCCGTTTATCGGCATCGCCAGCACGATGCCAATCGCGCCCGCCGTCACCGCCAGCACCAGAGACTCGAGCAGGAACGACGTCATCACCGCGATCGGCGCGAAGCCGAGCGCACGCAGCGTGCCGATTTCGGTGGTCCGCGACGAGACCGCCGCGTACATCGTGTTCATCGCGCCAAAGATTGCGCCGACCGCCATGATTACCGCGACGATCATCCCGAGCACCCGCATCTGGTTGGCGACCACCGCCTGGTCCTTGTAGTAGTCCGCCTCGGTCTCGGCCTGCAGATTGATTCGCGGATCGTCCGCCAGCCGCCGAATCAGCGCATCCGCGTCCGCCCCGGCCGCAAGTTTGAGGCGCACGTCGGCGTAATACGCGCCGCGCTGCGCGTCGTCCTGCACATTATGGATATCGCCCCACACCTCCGACTCGAACGAGCCGCCTTCGGCCGTCATTATCCCGACCACCTTCCAGTTGCCGCGCCCGAAGCGAAGGGTGGAACCGAGCGTCATGTTCTCGTAATGCCCCATCAGGCCCTTGCCGACGATCACTTCGTTGACCGACGGATTGAACATCCGGCCCTCGACGATCTTCACCTTGGGATGAACTTTGAGCGCGATCGGCAGAACTCCGCGCACCACGATATTGTCGCGCCCGCCGCCGGTGCGTTCCATCAGCGCCTGCACCGGCAGTTCCGGCGATGCGTCTGCCTCGCCGTCGGGCTCGCGCCGAATCTGCGGCAGGAACTTCATCGCGTCGAACTGATCGAGCTGGATGGCGGAATAGGTCTCGGTAGTCGCGCCTTTGCGCAGCACGATTACGTTGTCCGGGTCGCCGGTGTCGGAAATCGCCGAGTTGAGTCCCGCCACCAGCGCCATCACGATCACGAACACCGCCACCACCAGCGCAATTCCACCGCCCGTCATCGCGGTCGAGACGCGCCGCACCAGCAGCGAACGCACGTTGTACTTCAGCGGAATAGCCATCTCAGGCAACCGTCCTTAGCGCATCAACGATATTGCGCCGCGCCGCCGAGCGGGCCGGCACGAGTGCGCTGAACAGTCCTATTAGTGCGGCCACGACCAGGGTCTCGGCCAGAATCGCCGGCTGCATGCGGATCGTGCTGAGCGGGCCCGTGCCACTGCCGACCGAAAACACTTTCAGCACGATATACGCCGCGCCGCATCCGATAATCCCGCCGGCCAGGCCTATCAGGATCGACTCGGCCAGCAGCATCGACAAAATCGTGCGCGACGGAAACCCGATCGAGCGCATCACTGCAATCTCGCCGCGCCGCTCGCGAATCGACATCGCCGCCGTGTTGGCCGCCACCAGTCCTATCATCAGCACCACGATAAATCCCAGCACCTCCGCCATCCTGAAAAACGTGCGGTACTGGTCCAGGAAGCTGCCGATAAACGCCGCCTCCGACTCCGACGATGTCTCCGCCGACGAGTTGGCGAAGCCTTCATCGATCGCCGCTATTACCTGCGGCATATTCTCCGGCTTATCGACCTTGACCCAAATGAGATCGACCCAACCGGGCCGCCCGGCCGCCTCTTCCAGGTAGTCGCGCCGAAAGAGCAGGTAATTGGGCGGCGCCTTGCCGCCGGTCGTGCCCACAATATTCAGCGTCACGTTGAACGGGTAGAGCGTCCCGCGCAGCTGGATCTGCTGCCCGATGTGCAGATGGAAGCGCTTCATCGTGTCGGCGCCGACCAGGCACGCGGTGCGGATTTTCTTGAACTGCTCGAACTGCTCCTTGCTGATTCCATAGTCGGGCCACATCAGATCGACCTGCTCGGGATCGACCGCCAGGTTCGGAAACTGATCCGACACTTCATGGTACACGCCGCCGAACCAGCTCTCCGGCGCCACCACCTCGACGTGCGGTATCACCACGATTCGCTGCTTGTAGGCGATTGGAATCGCGTAGGCCAGCCCGGCCTTATTATGCGTCGCGATCCGGGTGGCCGACGCCGTGTCGCCGAGGATCTGGTTGGCCGCGGTCGGGATGCTGACCAGCGCCGAGAAGATGAACAGCGAGACCGCGATCGACAGCACGGTCAGAATAGTGCGGCGCTTGCTGCGCACCAGATTTTTTAACACCAGCCCCGTGTACTTCATGCTAACTCACGCGTTACGCATTCGCCGCCGCTTCCGGCGTCGCGCCGCGCTTGCCCGGCTCGACGCCCGCGAGCACGCCCTTGTCGAGCCGATAGACGGTATCGACGTAACGCTCGGCGCGGGGGTCGTGCGTGACCATCACGATCGTTTTCTGGAATTGGCGATTCATATCGACCAGCAAGCCCAGGATTTCCTCGGCCGACTTTGCGTCGAGGTCGCCGGTCGGCTCGTCGGCGACGATGATCGTGGGATCGGCGACGATCGCGCGCGCAATCGCGACGCGCTGCTCCTGCCCGCCCGACAACTGGCGCGGATAATGGTCCATCCTGTCGGCCAGTCCCACCACCCTGAGCGCCGTCTCGACATGCTCGCGCCGCTCGGCCTTGCTAAGATGCGTCAGCAGTAGCGGCAATTCGACGTTCTCGAACGCCGTCAGCACCGGAATCAGGTTGTAAAACTGGAACACCAGCCCGATATGGTGTGCGCGCCAGCCCGCCAGCTCGCGCTCCTTCATGCGGGTGATCTCGTCGCCGCCGACCGCCACTCGTCCGGTAGTCGCGTGATCGATTCCCGCGATCAGGTTGAGCATCGTGGTCTTGCCCGATCCCGACGGCCCCATGATCGCCACGAAGCGTCCGGCCGGGATCTGCACGGTCACGTCGTCGAGCGCGCGGACCTCGAACTCGTCGCGCTTGTAGATTCGGGTCACGTGCTCGAAGTCAATTGCGTACTTTTCTTCCATTTCGTTCCGCCTTTTGAACCCGATGCCGGTTCACTTTGCGCGCGCAGCGGTGCGGGCCGCGGCAATGCGGGATGGTTTGAGCCGCGATCTCGCGCGCCGTTTCATTTGTATTTCACGCTTCGGTTGCGAACAAAGCCTTGCCAGCACATGAGCCTTGGCGTCGATGATAGCGCGCCCCACCTCGGCCCATGGATAAGCATCAAGCCTGATGGTAGGTCGGGGCGTACTCGTTGGCAACGCAGCGATCAGCTTGCAAGCGGTCTGGAACTGGACCTTGACCGACCAGTAAAGGGACGTATTGGTCAAGGAAGTCGAGAAGCGTCGCGCGGGAGCCGATCGCGCGGCGTGATCGACCCATGCGTGCCCGTCTGGTACATCGTAATGCAAATCGCGGATGTCAGCTGAGAGGAGCGCGGCGAATTCACAATGAAAATTTCCCGTATCATCGCAATTGGTCTCGCGGTCGTATTCATTCTGGCGATCGCGCGGCTGGCGCGGCTGGAAAATCGCGGTCCGTCGCACGTATCCATCATGTTGCCAGGGCAGGAGCCGGCGACGATGTACATGCCCGGACCGGCGCGTCAGTTCTACATGCAACTCCCCAAACCGGCGGCCGAGCGACCACCGGCGGTCGTGCTGATTCACGGCTTCATGGCGGATCGCAAGCTGATGAGCGTGCTTGCGCGACGGCTCGCGGAGAACGGGTACGCGGTGCTGGCGATCGACGTTAACGGACACGGCGAGAATTCCAATCCTTTCGCTGGCGGCGTAGGCGACGTCGGCAGCCTGCGTGAGGACGTGAAGCAGGCGGTCGATTATCTTCGCAGCAGCCCGTTTGTCGATGGGTCGCGAATCGTCGTGATGGGGCATTCGATGGGCGCGGGCGCGGCGCTCGACTACGCCACGCACGATCCCAATCTCAAAGGCGCGGTGATGATCTCGGGCGGCTGGCAGCTCGGTCCGGAACGTCCGAAGAATGCGCTGTTCATTTTTGCCGAGCGCGATCCGGACATGATCCAGGACACGTCCCCTGCGCTGGCGTCGTATCTGGCGGGCGCGGCGCAAATCGAGCTGGGCAAGACCTACGGCGATTTCGCCCAGGGCAGCGCGGTCGAAGCGGTTCGAATGCCGGGGCTCGATCACATAACCATCGTCTATTCCGCGGCGGCCGCGACGACGATCGTGAAATGGCTCGATAGCACGTTTGGAACCACCAGAACCGGAGTGATCGAGGTTGCGGATGCGCGGATGGGGGCAGCGGGATTCGCGCTGTTGGTCTTTGTGATTCTGCTGGTGCCGATGGGCAGAGTCTGCGGCTCGATGGTGGCGAATTGGGCGGGCGAGCGGCCCGGACCGAGCGGATTGATCGGACTGCTGATCCTGGGCGGCGCGCTGATTGCAGCGATGCCGCTGGCGGAGTCAGACCCGGCGGCGTTTGTGCCGGTGGTGGTCGGCGATATCCAGATCTCATGGTTCGCGGTCGCAGGGTTGATCATGGTGGGCGTGCTCGCGCTGTCGCATACGCTGGATTGGTACCGCATCCGCGAGGGCGCCGGCGCCGCAATATTCGTCGCGGCGGGGGGGTTCGCTGTGGCTTACGTGTGCCAGGTGGCGATGACGGTGGCGTTCCATCACCTGTCGCTGTCGCCCGAACGGCTGATGGTCATGGCGATGGCGTGCGTGCTCCAGTTTCCGTTCTGGATGGGCTTCGAGTTGCTGGTGCGGCGCGGAGGAGCGGCGATTTCGACGGTTTGGGCCGCGCTCGGTCGCATCCTGATCGTGGTTTTGATGGTGGTGGGCGTGAGCCTGGGAATACTGCCGTTCTTCCTGATGCTGATCCTGCCGATCATCGCGCTGAATTTCGTGATGATCGAAGTATTCTCGGCGGCGGCCTACAGCGCGTCGCGCAATCTGACGCTGATCGCGATTTTCGAAACGCTATGGTTTGGGTGGCTGATCGCGGCGTCGAGCCCGATAACTTTCATGTTCTAGTTTTCGAGTAAATGGTGGATGACCGAGTCCGATGCGTACTGCTCTCCTGTCAACCTGTCAACCGGTTGACACCCATACGGCCGTTGACACTATGAGGCGGTTGACAAGCGGCGGTTGACGCCGGTGGTTGATGCGCGCGGCTCGCTTCTCGAAACGCTGTTATTTTGCGGACGAATGAGCCATCGTTGTCACTTCCAGTCTCTCTGAAATCATCGCTCACGGAGTTGGTTCGCGACCGATTGCCATTCCTGCGGCGGATAGGGGCGGAAGGCACCCGGCATCGCGCCCCATCCCGCGTAGCGGACGAGGATGGATTTTTCCGCTTCGGTTGCGTCGCGATTTTCTGTTTCGATCAGTTTGAGTGTGCGGATGGCGTCGATGTTGGTGAGGGCTTTTCCCCGGAGGCTGCCTTCGCCGATGTGGTGGGCTGAGATTATCCGGAAGTCGCGGGCGGGGGTTTCTTCTTTCTCGGTTTCGAGGCCGCGAACCATGGGCCCGGCCCCAGGGGGAGGAAACCGATTTACCAACCCTCGAGGATCTTTCTGTTAACCAGATCGGGGATGACAGGAGTGACCGAGAACTGGAGGTTCCATTTCTGGCCGAAGACGTCAGGACGAACCGGCATGTACTGAGGTTGAACCGCAAGTTTCACGGGGAGCGGACCGATTTTGATTACCTTGCTGACACTCAGGCCGATCGGGAACGTTACCTTGTTCGCGTTGTTCGTGTACCAATTGACCAGCATGTTCGGCGACGTGCCTATGCCCCAACCACCGCCCGGCAGATAGACGAAGAAGTATTGAAGGTTCATTTGGCTTATAGTCTGCGAGCCATTGCCGCCGACCGAAAACCACTGTTGCGGAAATACTCCCGCCAGCCACTTATCACCGAGGTAGCCGAATACGCCAGCCGGTCCCAGCTGCCACTTGTTCTGTCCCAGCCTCGAATTGCTCGCGGTAGGCAAGATAAAACTGGGACCTGCGCCCAGCAGCCAAGGGCCGGCAAGCTTCGGACTCGGCGAAAGCACCGACCCGACTATTGTGTCGCCAAAACCGGTGACGCGATGGAGATGGAGGCTCTCGTTCACATAGGGCGTGGAGTTGAACACCTGAAATACGGGCCGGGTGATCAGGTTCCAGTCATCGGTCAACGCCAGAGGCAGCACCGGCTGAAACTGCATATTTACAACGTTTCGATCCGGCTTATTCAGCCAGTAAGTGTTCTGCTGGAGTTGCAGCGCCCAGATGCTCGAAATCGGGTTAGACAGTTCTTTGTTGACCTCGTCGAGCGATTGGCTATCGGCAGCGTCCGCCGCCGCGGGAGATACAATCGTCAACGCGAGGGCGATACAAAAAAGTAACTGCACATATCTAAGCTTCATTCTGGCCATCCTTTTGCCGCTCGAGTATTTGCACACGATTGCCATCATTCGATTTGCTTGCTGGAGCATCATCGGGTTGTCTTGGGTTGCTTTCTTTTCAACATCCTATCGAGGGCGGGATTCATCGCCCTAACCAAAAGCAAGGGCGACGCTGAACATCAATTGCCGGCCCGACGGGGTGGCATGCGCGTCGAACTCTTCATAGTAGCGCAGCGAGAAGAGCCCGTACTTCGTCAGTAGATTGATTGAAGGGCCCGCCGAATAGACCTGTGCGCGCGTATCCTCCAGCGTCTTGATAACTGCGGCAGCGGTTTGGTTTTGGCTAGCGATATTTATCTGGTTGTTCGTTGTCTGCCACTGGGCGTAGCCTACCGCGCCCAAGATAAGCTGCTGGAAAATGCTGTTGTTCAAGTTGAGGGTCTTTCCCGCACCCCACTCGAACGGTACGACATCGCCGAGCGTATATTTTGCGCCCAATTGCGAAGCGTACAGCAGGTAGTGAGTATAAATGGAGAGCGACCAGGTTCGAGCGGCGTCGGCGTAGGCGATACCTCCAAGGCCAAAGGCGCCCGTCCAGTGGCCATAGCCAATGTTGAGCGCCGCTTTCGAGTTGTACGGTCCTGAAGGCGCGAAGAACCCCGAGGAGACGATGGCGTCCAGCTGGCGAAAGTGCCAGCCGAAATCTACCGGCTCCACGTAAATATCACCGATACTGCCCTTGGTTACCCCGGCGGAAGCTTGTAGCGACGGCGAGCTCCCGTGCAGACTCAGGACGGGTTCCAGGCTCGCAGCACCACTGGCATCAGCGATGGCAAACGGCACATCGACAAACAATCCATAGTTCGCGCCCAGGACCTTATAGGGCGAGGTCCAGCCAATAATGTTCTGGTCAACGAATTCGTCGAGACTGCCGCTGACATTAAGCTTGAGAGGCCCGTTACCCCCGGTCCCGAGCGGTGGTGCTGGTGACGCGAGTGATACGAAATTACTGCCTGAGGCGTGATAGTACGACCAGACGTTTGAATAGAAAATCCCTTCCGGCGCCTGCTGAGCACTCAACAAGCCGTCGGTTCCCATAAGCCAGTCGCCGTGCTGGGCGTGCGCCGGCTTCGCGAAAAGAATCAAAAACGCCAGGCAGCCTAAAGCTACGAGCACCGGTCTGAATCGCATCATTTTTTCTGCCGCAGGAATATTCACGATCCCCCAGATTCGGGTTGACGTGGCGAAGATACTCTTCTCATGTATGTCCGACAATAACACTGAGGCTGTTTCTCAAATAGTTCCCTTGATAACCAAAATGTCAGAGAAGGCAATCAGAGAGTTGTCGGGGCGGACGTGCTGGCGCATTCTTTTAGCGATTCGCGTCTGGCCTGGATCCAGAAAGGGAATTCTTCATGCTAGACGCCGAATCGTATCGTAAGGGCATCTTCAAAATCACCGCAGGTTGACTGAACCAAGCAACCGCAGAAAGGACGAACCAATGAAAATTACCGGCATCGGCGTCAAAGCATCCGCGCCCCGCAAGTTCCCCAGCGCTTCCGGAGCGATATTTCTCGCGATCCTCGCGTGTTCGCTCTTTTTCGCGAAGCCGGCGCCAGCCTGCACCAGCATCAGACTCAGAGCCAGCGACGGGAGCGTCGTGTACGCGCGCACGATGGAGTTCGCTATCGTTATGGATTCCGCCGTGATGATGGTGCCGCGCGGCTATGCGCGAACCGGTACCACACCGGAGGGCGAGAATGGGCTGAAGTGGACCTCCAAGTATGCATCGGTCGGCGTCAACAACGGTGGCGACATGCCGTTTTTGGTCGATGGCGTTAATGAGAAGGGATTGGCTATTGGCCTGCTCTATTTTCCCGGGACCGTCGGCTACATGAAGTACCACGCTGCCGAGGCCTCCAAGACCGTCGCACCCTGGGAGGTCGGTTCCTGGATTTTGGAAAATTTCGCGACGGTCGAAGAAGTCAAACAGGGCATGGGAAGCATCACAGTCCCGGCGGTCGTGGTCAAGCAGATGGACTTTGTGCCGCCGCTTCACTACGTGGTGAATGACGCCTCGGGCAAGAGCATCGCGATAGAATATGTGGAAGGAAAACTTCATGTCCACGACGACCCGCTGGGGGTGATGACCAACTCGCCATCCTTCGATTGGCAAATGACCAATCTGCGCAATTACGTAAACTTCTCAATAGTGAATGTTCCGCCGGTGAAAGTCGGCGGCATCACGCTGACCGGCTTCGGCCAAGGCACCGGGATGCTGGGGATGCCGGGCGACTTCACCCCGCCGTCGCGGTTTGTCCGAGCCGTGGCTTTCAGCGCGTCGGCGCTGCCGGCCAAGACCGGCGAAGAGGCGGTGCTCGAGGGGTTTCATATTATGAACAACTTCGACATTCCCAACGGCGTGTCCCGCCAGGGAAAGAAGGACGAGCACGGCAACATCGTCGCCGACTATACGGTTTGGACCAGCGCCGCCGATTTGAAGGCGAAGCGATACTACTTCCGGACTTACGAGAACAGCCAGATTCGTTCGGTGGACCTGATGAAAATGCCGCTCGATGCCAAGACCATCACGACCTTTTCCATGACAGCCCCGGAGGTCATCAAATCACTGAACCCCTAGGGAACCTCTGCATAAG
>DLMJ01000042.1:0-100867 GCA_002479255.1 Candidatus Binatus soli
CTTATGCAGAGGTTCCCTAGCGGGTGTCGGAGTATATGCGTTTGAGACGAGCAGGCGCCACACCCATCAGGTACATCGCGCGAATCAGCCACATCCTGACGATGGTACGCAGCACTCCGTCGCGGTTCCATCTCCGCGCAGACGTTGTCACGCGGGCGCGCAGACAGGCAACGCGTCCTGAGCGCTTGAGCCGTCGCGCGAATTCGAGATCTTCGCATAGCTCCAGCTCGGGGAAGCCGCCGAGGCGATCGAAGACGTCGCGCCGCACGAAGATGGCCTGATCGCCGGTGCCGGTGCGGCTGATTCGCGAGCGCAGGCTGATCATCGCGCCAATAATCCGGTAGGGGATGGCGCTCGAGTCGAGTTTCACGTCGAATCGTCCGCCGACCACCGCGGGATCGGACAATGCCGATGCGATGTCAGCGGCAAAGGTCGATGGCACTAGTGTATCTGCGTGGACGAAAACCAATGCGCCGCCGTGCGATTCGCGCGCGCCCGCGTTCATCTGGTGCGCCCGGCCGCGCGATGCGCCAATCACCGTGTCGCACAATGGTTGTGCGATGGCGACGCCGGCGTCGATGCTGCCGCCGTCAACGACGACGATCTCCGCGTCGGGAGCGCCGCGGCGAAGCGCGCGCAGCGTGCTCGCGATGGCGGCCGCTTCGTTGAGCATCGGCACGATTACCGAAAGCGTTTTCAATTTCCGAATCAATCCACCGGAGGATTCACCAACGGCGACGAGTTTGGCTTGGGCGAATCGACCTTGATGATAACCCGGCGGCCCTGAATCTCGAGACGGCCCTGCTGAAAGAGCGCGATCGCGTGCGGAAAGATGCGATGCTCCTGGAGCAGGATTCGCGCCGCCAGCCGTTGTTCGTCGTCGCCGTGCAGCACGGGCACCGCGGCTTGCACGATCACCGGGCCGACATCGACACCCGCAGTGACGAAGAAAACCGTGCATCCCGCTATCTTGACGCCGTATTCGATCGCGTCCTTGGGCCCGTGAATGCCGGGAAACGACGGCAGCAGGCTGTTGTGGATATTCATGATGCGGCCGGGGAACGCCTCGAGCATCACGGGCGAGAACAGGCGCATGAAGCCCGCCAGCGCGACCAGTTCGACGGAGCGATCGAGAAGCGCGGCGAGGATCGCGCGGTCGAAGTCCTCGCGCGATGCAAACTTGCGATGGTCGATGACCATTGTCTCGATTCCGTGGCGGCGGGCGCGCTCGAGCCCCTGCGCGTCGGCCTGATTCGAGATGACGAGACGGATTTCGGCCTTGAGGTCGCCGTGCAGAATCGCGTCGATTATCGCTTGCAGATTGGTGCCGGCGCCGGAAATCAGGACGCCGAGTTTGACCGTCGGATTTTCCGCCATCGAATTAGCCGCGGCTCAGCGAATTGACACTCCGCGCTTGCCGCGCCTTACTTCGCCGACAACATATGCCCCATATTCGCGGCGGCGCAAATGAGCGACGACGCGGTCGGCCTCGCGCGCGGGCACGATCGCGACCATCCCGAGGCCGTTGTTGAAGGTGCGATCCATCTCGGCGCGGGTGATTTTGCCAAGGCGCTGAATCATGTCGAAAATCGGCGGCGTCGGCCAAACCCCGCGTTCGAGGATTGCGCGGGTGTTTTCGGGCATCACGCGCGGCAGGTTCTCGAGCACGCCGCCGCCGGTGATATTGGCAAGGCCGCTTATCTTGAAGCGCTCGAACAGTTCGACGACGACGCGCGCGTAGATGAGCGTGGGACGCAGGAGTTCCTCGCCGAGCGTGCATCCCAGTTCTGCGATGTTGGAGCCGAGCTTGAGTTTGGCGTGTTCGAGCAGAACGCGGCGCACCAGCGAGAAGCCGTTGGAGTGAAGTCCGCTGGATGCGACTGCGATCAGCACGTCGCCGGCGCGCACATTGGACGGCTTGGGAATTCGCGCGCGTTCGACTATTCCCACCGCGAAGCCGGCCAGGTCGTACTCGCCGGGCTTGTACAATCCGCTGAGCTGCGCCGTCTCGCCGCCGACCAGGCTCATGCCGGCCTGGGCGCATCCGCGAGCGACGCCCTTGACGATGTCGAGCGCGACTTTTTTTTCGAGCTTGCCGGAGCCGATGTAATCGAGAAAGAACAGCGGACGCGCCGCATGGCAGATGATGTCGTTGACGCACATCGCGACGCAGTCGATTCCGACGGTGTCGTGACACCCGGTCTCGAACGCGATCATGAGCTTGGTCCCGACACTGTCGGCGCCCGCGACCAGGACCGGCGCGCGCATCTTGCGCGCGGCGTTGAGTCCGACCAGCGCGCCGAATCCGCCGACCCCGCCGATCACATGCGCGCCGGCCGTGGTCCGGGCGATCGAACCGAAAAGCGGAATCAGGCTCTGCTTCAGCGCGATATCGACGCCGGCCGCTTTGTAGGTCATCCCGGCGGGCGCCATCAGGCCGATTTCCTCCGCCGCGCCACCATCGACGCGCGAAAGGCGGGCTGGCCGCCTAAAGAAGCAGTCAACCCTTCGCGGTATTCCTCGATCTCGAGTTCGCCGGCGAGCGCGCGAAGCTCTCCGTGACCGAGCAGAAAGCGCGGATCGTGTGGAGGATTGATCGCAGCCTGGTCAACCAGGAACGTAGCGGCGATCAAAATGCCGCCGGGTCTGAGCGCCCGGACAAATTTCGGGAACAGCGCGCGGTCAAGGAAGTTTATATTCACGATGACGTCGAAAGATTCGTCCTTGAGATGAAAGCTATCCAAGTTTGCGACCATGGGCCAGATGGCCAGTCGCGCGGTCCGCGCAGTCGCGGCGACGCTGCGCATCGCTTCCTTGGAGCGATCAACCGCGACCACCCGCATGCCCGCCCGTGCGAGCGCGAGCGCGTTGCGTCCGCGTCCTGCGGCGATGTCGAGCGCGACGCCGCCGCGCGGCAATCGCGCGAGCATCGCGGCCAGGAACGGCTCGGCTTCGCCGGGCGGCTGGCCGCGATGGCGTTCATCCCAGTCGACGGGTTGCGGTCCGCTCATAGCACGCGCGCGAGCGTGAATACATCCACGCAAGCGGCGCCTGCCGCGATCAGCACGCGCGCGCATTCATCGACCGTGGCGCCCGTGGTCATCACGTCGTCCACGATCAGCACGCGGCGATTCCTGACACGTTCGGGATTCGTGACCGTGAACGCGCGGCGCACGTTCTTGACGCGCTCGTCGTGGTGACGCGAGGTCTGCGGCATGGTGAAGCGCCTGCGCGACATCGCGGTGGTATCCAGCGGGAGATCGAGCCGCCGTGCGACTTCGCCGGCGAGCAGCGCGGCCTGGTTGAATCCGCGCCACCACAAGCGCCGCCAATGCAGCGGCACCGGGATGACCACATCGTAGTCCTCAGCCGACACTGGCAGCTCGTCGCCCAAGTATTGCGCCAGTGCGCGCCCGACGGATTGATCGAGGCCGTACTTGTGACGGCGAATCAGCGCGGGCAGGCTGCCGGGTTCGTCCTCGGCGGTGGTTCGATAGCGCGCGATAGTGCGAGCGATTCGATAGCGTGGCGGATGCGCGAGGCATCGGGCGCATCGCGTCGCATCGCTGACGGCGGACTCGAGCGGTCCGCCGCACACTTCGCAGCGCGGCTCGGGCATCCGCTCGACTCGCGCGATGCATCGAGCGCAAACGCGCTGTCGCTGTCCGGCTTCGGATGCAAGCCGCGCTGCGCATGCCGAGCATCGCGGTGGATACAGAAAGTCGAGCACCTGGGCGAGCGCGGCCATATATGATTGATGCGTCCGACGGCGCCGAAACTCAAGCCCGCGGGGTTGGCTGTTGCGCGGCCGTTTGAGTGCGAAGTCAATTTGCCGGATGTGGTATAGAGAAAGTGATTTGAGCGCCGCTCACCGCAGTGAGAACAGACACGGGGAGTTGATGCGATGGCGATTACAGGAACACTCGAAGATCGCGAGGAAGTTCGCGCGCTGCACGCGCGCTATTGCCTGACGATCGACGGCGGCCGCTACGATGAATGGATCGATTGCTTCACTGAGGACGGCGTCTTCGAGAGCCCGCGCTTCGGCAAGCACAGCGGACGCGACGGCCTCAAGCATTTCGCGGCGCTGTACAAGGAATCACTCGGCGGCGCGCAGGTGCTCCACGTGGTCGCCAATCCTGCCTTCGAACTCGACGGCGCCGGCGGCGCCGGTACCACCTACCTGCTCTATTACCACTGCAAGGACGGGCGGGTGCAGCAATCGACGGTTGGGTATTTCACGGACAAGCTGCGCAAGACGCCCGCGGGATGGCGCTTCGCCAGCCGTCGACTGACGATCCTCGGGCATCACTGAAACCCGCAAACTAGACCCGGAATTTTCGTTTTGATAAAAACTCTTCAGTTTCCAGCTCTCGTTCAATGGCAGGTTGAGGGTTAATTATGGAGCAATCGACAGGTGACCTGATCGGGCGGCTTTCACGGCTGGAACTGCAACAGGCTAAACTCCAGCGCAGCAACAAGCACCTGCGGCTGATGACCGGCGCGTTGCTGCTTCTCTGCGGTGCGCTGTTCACGATGGCGGAGACGAGTTCGGCGGTACCGGAAACGCTCGAGGCGCAACAATTCCTGCTGCGCGACAGCACCGGCAAGCTCCGTGCCGCGATGGGCGTGACATCCGACGGCGCAGTGGGATTCAACCTTGAAGACTCCACCGGCCGTACCCGCCTGACCATTGACCTCGCTGCGAACGGCACGCCAGGTTTGGACCTCTTCGATAAGGATGGCAAGATGCGCGTGACCATGGCGCTGGGGACGGCCGGTGAACCCGGACTCGGTCTCTACGATCCCAATGGCCATCTGCGAACCAGCCTGGATGTTCCAGCGGCCCAGACTCCCGGTTTGGCGTTCTATCGTGATGACGGCAAGCCGGCTTGGGGAGCTCCCTAAAGTGCGCTCACAACAAAAGAGATCCTTTGTCTCGGTCTGCTCGATCGGAGCACTCATTCTGCTTGGAATAGTCGCCTGCACCGCGAGCGGATGCTTTCCTGTTTATGGTGGCGGCTATGGCTACCCAGAATACGGCTATGCGCCATACTGGGGTTGGTGGGGCTGGGGCTATCCCGGCTTCCGCGTCCACCATCCGTGGGAAGAACATCACGGCGACGGCCATCATACGGAGTTCTATCACGGCGGCGGCGTCGGACATGAGGCCGGCGGCGGCTTCCACGGTGGTGGTGGTGGCGTTCACGGTGGTGGCGGCGGCGGGGGCCATCGTTGAGCCACCGCATGCGATCCTCGGGCATCACTGAGATTCTCCAGCCCGCGTAAAATAGTGCGGCGCCGAATCGCGATGCGATCCGGCGCCGTTTTTTCGTGTCGCTGATTACCCTGCTAGAAGGCGGCGTACCACGGCACTTCGTGCGGATTCTGCACTTCCCAATTGATATTGAACGCCTGCAGGATCGTGCCGTCGTTGTGGGCGAGCGCGAGCTTGGCGTTTTCGAGATCGACTTCGGCCTGCACCTGGTCGCCCTCGGCGCTCACTTCCTCTTCCTGGAATTGCAGCAGGTCGTGCGTGGTCGCCATTCCGACCCGGAACATCACTTGCTCATCGTGGAGCGCCTGGCGAGCGTAGTAAGTTGCCGAGGCAGTCGCGGCCGCGCGTTTATAGTCGGCATACAGATTAGAGATCGCGCTCTCCACATTGACGACCGCTTGCGACAGCGCCGCTCGATACTGTACCCGCTGCTGTTCGTATTGTATGCGAGCCTGCGCCAGAGCGGCGCGCGGAATGGCGTTGTCCAGCGGCATCTGGAACGACAGCACGGCGGCGTAGTTGTAATAGCTGAAGCCCCACAGGCGATCGAGCGCGTCGCCATAGATTCCGCCTAACGGCGCCCTGGCGCCGGCTTTGTCATCGCAGTTTCCCTGTCCAGGCGTGATGAATTTGGTCACACAAGGCGTGTATCCGGCGACCGCAGTCAGGCCGAATTGCGCGCCCAGGTTGAGCTGCGGCAGAACCTGGTTCTCCGAGTACTTCACCTGCAGCAACGCGTCGCGAATCGCCTCGCGCATATTGCCCAGGGAAGGCAGGTACTGCACGGCCAGCTCGAGCGCGCGCTCCTCATCGATGACGATCTGCTCCTTGGGGTTGGTCCGCGTGAGCGGCTGGATTTGCTCGGGCAGGAAGGTGCCGTACGGATTGAGCATCACGTCCTGGCGGAGCTGGACGCGGGAATTTTTCAGGTTGGCTTCGGCGGTGTACACGTTGGCCTCCGCAGTGGCGGCCGCGGACTGCGCTTCCTGCAGGTTGATAGGAGCAAGAGTGCCGACCTTGACGCTGATCGCATTCTGGCGGACCAGGTCGATATTGAAGGTCAGCGCGGCGCGCGCGACCTCGAGATTTTCCTCGGCGAGCACGACGTTCCAGTAATCGCCGCCGATCTTCTGCACGAAATCCTGCAGCGCCTGGCCGTAAGTCCATTGCGCCTGCTTCTGACCCGACTCTGCGATCCGGACGTTGATGGTCGCGAACTCCCAGCCGAAGCTCTGCAGCAATGGCTGTGAGAGCGAGAGTGCGAGGCTGGGCGTGTAGGAAGGATTGACGCCGGCGAAGAGCGAATTCGACAGCGAACGATCGTTGTTGAAAGTCACGCCCCAGGTTCCGTTGGTGATCGCGGAGACTTTGTTGAGGCCGAAGTTCCAATCGTAGAATTTCTGCACGGCGCCGCCGCCGGCACCGGTCTGCAAGGGGGAGGTGACGGGCACGACGCTCTTTTCGACGTCACCCTGCGCGGTAAGGTTCGGATCGAAGCTTCCGTTGGCCTCCCGGACGGTTTCCATCGAGGCGACCGGGTCGAGTTCGGCAGCCTTCAGCGACGGGTTGTTCTGCATCGCGATGTAGATGGCTTCCTTGAGCGTGAGGCCGCGCGCGGTGGGAGTTTCGGAGCGCATGTAGCGCTCGCTGATCAGGTTGTCGGGCGCGATTTCGTTGGTCAGCGACCACTGATGCGCGAAGATGCGCGGCAGATTCAACAAATCATCGTGATGCTCGAACTGGTTGGAGGCGCTGGGCGGCACGTTGGCCGGCGGCGGCTCCTGCGGCCCGACCGGCACGGACCGCATCTGAATCGGTCCGGTCAGATCCGGCGGCGGCAACGGCGTGGTGGGCAGCGAGCCGGTCACGTTGAGCTGATCCTGGGCAAATCCGATCGAGGCTGCGAGCATCAGCAGGGAAATGGTCAGCATCGCAAAAGACACCCATTTACTTCTCGACATACAAATGAACCTCCTTGGTACTGTTGCCATCGCCGGCGATGGCCCGCCACTTCCGCACACGCCGATTATGCAATTTGACTCAGCAGTTTGGGTTCGATTTGCCAACGCCGAATCGAACTGAAGCGCTTGCGCGGCGCCAACTAGCCCGCGATTATAGCCAAGGCGGCCCGCCTTGTCTTCCGTAATCGAAGGCGGCTGGATTTCTTCGCGAGTCGCACTTGGAGATGGTATGCGCGCTGTCAGGCTGGTAATCGCAGTACTCATCGTGTCCCCGATCCTTATGCTGGCGCTCAGCGAGTCAAGACTCGCGCGGCAGCCATTCGCGCAAGTTACCGCGGCGCCGGGACCGGTGCCACTGACTGCACCCGTGGCTCCCGGTCAGCCGCAGGCCTTCGCGACGATCGGAACGCTGCCTGCTCTCGCGGCGGCGCCGGGAACTTCGCCTGCAGCAGTTGCGGCCGCGGCGCCGACGCCACGCGCATTTCGATGCACCTGTTCGGCGCCGGGAAGCGGGACCCAATGGGCCGGCGTCGTTTCGTCGTCCAGCTATGTTCTTGCCAGCCAGTCTGCGCGCGGGCAGTGCGCCACCTACTTGTCGAACGAGAACCAGCAGTCGGCGTACATGGTGCCGGAAGGAGCTTCGCCGAACTCGGGAAAGCCAACGATCTACAATGGCACGGCGTTCACGCAGCGCACGCAGGTGTCAAGCGCGGTGATAGGGATCCGTCCAAACTTGCAGGAAGAATCGCAGCTAACGACCGGATGCGTTTCAAATTGCGTGTGCGCGCGATGTGCCTGCAACTGAGGCGTTGGCGGCCTTGCTGTTCCCGGGCTAATCGATAAGCTTCTTCAGATCCGGCGGGACAGGCGCAATCACTTTGACGTGGCCGACCGCCGGCGAGTCGAACGCTAGCTCGCATAGATGCAGCCAGAAGCGCCCGGGCGCGAGCGTCGCGATCGCGGGGCCGCCATAAAGCGTGTCGCCAACTATAGGATGGCCGAGGCTGGCCAGATGCACGCGAATCTGATGGCGGCTGCCGGTCTTCGGCGCGACTGACAACAGCGTGAACTCGCCAATGCGCCGGATTGGCTCGGCGAGCGTAGTCGCGGCGCGCCCGGCGCGTTTCGGATTCGCACTGGAGGGATCGCCGACGACCATCTTGCGCGCGTTTTTGGCGTGATGCGCGATCGGCGTGTCGATCTGAATCTTGCGCTCGAGCGATCCCGCGACCAGCGCCTCATAGCGGCGTGCGATTCGCCCCGCGCGAATCGCGTCGCGCAGTTTCTCGAACGCGCGGCGATTGCGCGCGATCAGCAGCGCGCCCGAAGTGCCGTTGTCCAGCCGATGCACCAGTCCGCCTTCGAGCGGCTTTTCGCCGGCGGTCGCGGTATCCGGGAATCGCGCGACGATCGCATTCATGACAGTGTCGCGCTCTCCCGCCTGGATCGGATGACAGGGAATGCCGCCGGGTTTGTTCACGACGATCACGGCCGCATCTTCATGCAGAACTTCGAGCGCGAGGCCGGCATTCGGCTCGATAGCCGCGCGGCGATCCGCGGCGGCAACTTCAACCCGATCCTCGGCGCCGACGATTTCGCTTTTCTTCGAGCCCCGTCCGTTGATTCGCACCATCCCGCGCTCGACCAGCTCCTGTGCCACGCGCCGCGAGGGCGCCAAGCCGGTCCGCACGAGGTAATGATCGAGGCGTTCCTTTATTGCGTCCTGCAAGGGCACGCACGTCCTGCAAGGAGTCAACGGCTCGCGGAATTGCCGGTTGGAATCGGCGGGGCCGGGGGCCGATTGTACACGGAAAATTGAAGGGTCGCGGCGTAAAGCAGAATCCCAAGCAGAATTACTGCGGTGAGTACATCTACGAAGCTGAGTTGCGTTGCGCCCCGCGCCAGACGATTAAATCCCCGCATACTTCCTCCTTGCCAATTCACCAAACTACACTCCCGCGGCAGCGCGCAAAACCGAGCGGGCCTCGCGGCCATGTTCGGGCAACCCGAACAAGCGCCGGAGCTCGCGGCCGGTCTCGGACTTCTCGCACGCCGCGATGTCGAGGGGAGAACCGGCCGCCACGATCCGCCCGCCCTCGTCGCCGCCACCGGGTCCGAGATCAATGACATAGTCGGCGTTCGCGATGAACTCGAGGTTGTGCTCGATCACGACCAGCGTGTTGCCTTCGGTGACCAGCCGGTTGAGCACTTTGATCAAGCGCTTGATGTCGGTCGAGCTGAGCCCGGTGGTCGGCTCGTCGAGGATGAACATCCGCGGCAGATGCCTCCCGTGTTCTCCCGCCGGCACGGGTTCGAGATCGGCCAGCAGAAATCGCGCGAGCTTGAGGCGCTGCGCCTCGCCGCCCGACAGCGTCGAGGTGGTCTGCCCGAGCCGGATGTAGCCGAGGCCGGCCGCAATCAGCGCGTCGAGCCGCTTGACGATGGCGGGATGACGGATGAAAAACGCGCGCGCGTCCTCCACGGTAAGGTCGAGCACCTGGGCGATGTTTAAGTCGCGCAGTCTGATCGCGAGAATGTGGCTCTGGAAGCGGCGGCCGTCGCACGCCTCGCATTTCACCTCGAGGTCCGCCATGAAATGCATCTCGATCGTGATAGTGCCCATGCCGCGGCATTTTTCGCATCTTCCGCCCGTGACGTTGAACGAAAAATGCCGCGCCTGCACGCCCAGGCGGCGCGCTTCGGGACTGGCGGCGAACAGCTTGCGGATTTCGTCGTAGATTTTCAGATAGGTCGCCGGATTCGAGCGCATCGAGCGCGCCGGCAATTCCTGTCCCATGTGCACCATGTCGCCGATCAGCTCGAAGCCGTCGATCCGATCGCATTCGCCGGGCTCCACCGAGGTATTGCCCGAGCGGCGCAGATAATTGTTGTAGAGAACGTCCTCGACCAGCGTCGATTTTCCCGATCCTGAAACCCCGGTGACGCAAACCATCCGCCCGGCCGGGATTGCCGCGTCGAGGCCGGCCAGATTGTGCTCGCGCGCGCCGGCGATTCGAATCGCGGGATCGCGCCTGGTGAATTTGCGCCGCTTGGCCAGCGCCCGCATCAGCAGCACGCGTCCCGGCGACGACGCCATGCTGTCAAGATTCGCCTTCGCCGGCGGACCCGAGTACGTGAGTTCTCCACCCTCGCTGCCGCCGCCCGGGCCGAGCTCGACGACGTGATCGGCGCCCGCGATCATCGCCGGGTCATGTTCCACGACGATGACCGTGTTGCCGAAGTCGCGCAGACTGTGCAACACCGCGAGCAGTCTCCTTGCGTCCGCGGCGTGCAGGCCGACCGTCGGCTCGTCCAGCGCATACAGCGTCCCGACCAGCACGCTGCCGAGCGCGCTGGCGAGATGAATCCGCTGCGCCTCGCCGCCGGACAGCGTGCGCGCCTGCCGCTCGACCGTCAGGTAGCCGAGCCCCACCTCGACCAGGTAGCCGACGCGATTGCGCAGCTCGCGTATCACGACGGCCGCGCGCGTGGCGACTTCGGGGATCGATCCGATCTTGTCGAGCCACAGGACGAGGTCGCGGATCGAGAGCCGCCCGACGCCGGCAATCGACAGGCCGTCCACGAGCACGTTAAGCGCCTCGGTCTTCAGCTTGGCGCCGCCGCAGGCGGGGCAGATGACGAAGCGGCGATACTTCGCCAGCAGGATTCGGACGTGAGTCTTGTAGCGGCGGCCCTCGAGCCACTTGAAGAAGCCCCGCACCCCCGGCCATTTGTCTTCATCCCATTTCGCGCGCGGACCCTCGTCACCGTCGAGCAGCCAGACGCGCTCCTCGTCGGTCATCTCGCCAAAGGGCGCCGAGGTGCGGATTTTTCTGCGCCGCGCCAGCTTCAGCATCCACTCGTTCATCTCGCGATAGGCGGGAGTCCGCCACGGCGCGACCAACCCATTGCGGATCGACAGATTCGGATTCGGAATCACCTTGTCGAGATCGAGTTCGACCGTGCGGCCGAAGCCTTCGCATTCGGGACACGCGCCGATTGGACTGTTCGATGAAAACAGCGCCGTGGTCGGCTCGGTAAACGCGGTCGCGCAGCGCGAGCAGTTGAAGCGCCGGTCGAAATCGATCGCGCCGACGCTGTGCGTATTGCCATTATCGCGCTCGACGCGGACGGCCCGCGCGCGTCCGCCGCCCAGGTAGAAGGCTTTTTCGAGCGCCTCGCGCACGCGTTCGATTTCGGCTTCGCCGCTTACCGAGATGCGATCGATGACGACCATCATAGGACTGTTCGGCTGCGCCGCGGGACTGTTCGAATCCGGCCGGGAGGCGTCGAGCTGTGCTTCGGCGGCGATGGCGCGTGCGGCGAACTCCGTGGTCTCGGTGATCGCGTCGTTGGCGTACAGGCGATGGTAACCGTTCTGAATCAGGTAGCCGGCCGCGTCGGCAATCGAGCGCGAACCCGCCTCGAAGGGCGCCAGCACGACGTAGAGTCCGGGCGCGTCGAGGATTCGCGCGCCGGCGCTCTCGACGGTGTCGCGGCTCACTTCGCCGCCGCATCGTGGACAAATGGTGTGACCGACGGTCGCGAACAGCAGGCGGAGATAGTCGCTGATTTCGGTGACGGTGCCGACCGTCGAGCGCGCATTCTTGATGGTGTTCTTCTGGCGCAGCGCGAGCGCCGGCGGAATCTGGGAAATAGCATCGACGTCCGGCCGCTCCATCCGCTCCAGGAACAGCCGCGCGTAGGTCGAAAGGCTCTGCACGTAGCGCCGCTGACCCTCGGCATACACGGTGTCGAAAACCAGACTCGATTTGCCCGACCCCGACACTCCCGTGACTACCGTCAGCCGGTTGTGGGGAATTTCGAGCGAAATATCAGCCAGGTTGTGAGTGCGCGCGCCCCGGATACTGATTGAGCGATCCAAGCTTGTTCCCAGCCGCTTACCGAGGGTCAGCGATCGGCCGCGCCTTTCTTTTGCGCTCGCCCGGAAATTCGTCGGCGACTTTTGCGTACAACTCGGCAAGCTGGACGTCGAACTTCGCCTCGATGCGCCGGGTTTCGGCCTCGCGTTCGGCAGCCGGGATCGGTGCGAGCCGCGCCAGTTCCTCGCCGAGCCGTTGCATCAGGCGATTTCGCGCCACCAGATATTCGTATCCGTTCATAGGCGCTCTAAAACCTCAAATTCCAAAGATCAGAATTATAGGTTATCCTGCGCCCAGCGAACAACCCGCACCCTCGCGGCCGGCCACTTTGACATGGAAGCCCACACTGAATCATCGCCCGCCTCCAGCGCCGTCGAAATTCTTCGGGCGTGGCCCGATGCCGCTCTTTGCCACGGATTTATCGGGCGCACCGGTGGCGTCAGCACGGGCGCGTTCGCCTCGATGAATCTTTCCTATTGGGTCGGCGACGACGAACGTGCCGTCGATGCCAACTGGGAGCGCTTGCGTCGCGAGGCGCCGGACCTGAAGCTGGTGGCGAGGCTGAACCAGGTGCATGGCGACGTCATTCACGCCGCGACTCGCGACACCGCGACGCTTCGGCCGGCGGGCGACGGGCTCGTCACTGCCGAGCCCGGCGTCATCCTGGGAATATACACCGCCGACTGCGTGCCGGCGCTGATGGTCGATTCGAAACGAAAAATAGCCGGCGCGTTCCACGGCGGATGGCGTGGCGTTATTGCGGATATCGCCGGCGCCGGCGTCCGCGCGATGGTCAAGCTCGGTGCTCGCGCCTCCGATATTCACGCCGCGATGGGACCGTCGATCGGGCTGTGTTGTTTCGAGGTTGACGCCGAGCTTGGCGATCGCTTTGCCCGCGAGATTGCCGGCGCGCGGAGTCATACGAGGGCAGGGCGCCCCGGCAAAGCCTTTATCGACTTGCGCGCTGTCGTGCGGGACCAGCTCGAACGCGCGGGACTCGCCGCCGCGAACATCGCGAGCGTCGGTCCGTGCACTCGCTGCGCCTCCGATCGATTCTTTTCACGGCGCGCGGCCGGCGGGATGACAACCGGCCTTCAGATGAGCTATGTCGGCTTTGATGCGTAGCCATATGCCGCAGCGTAAACCAAAGAAGCATCGCGCGGGCGGATTGATCGCGAAAATCCGCAAGCCGATGGCGCCGCCGTCGCGCATCATCGACGACCCGACCAAATACAAGCGCGAGCGCGAATTGGAAGAACTCCGCCGCCAGGAAAAATCCGGGAATTCCTGATGCCAACGCCCGTCAGCGGACAGATTCGAGTCGGAATTATCGGCGCCGGTCTCATCGGCCAGACGCATTCGATGATGCTCCGCTACGTCGCCGATCGCACCGAGCAAAGTGTCCGCGTGGTCTCCGTCGCCGACGTATCGCATCCGGCGGCCGAGCGACTCGCGGCCAGATGGGATGGCGCGCGCGCTCTCGAGTCGGCCGAAGAGATAATCGCGGATTCATCGATCGACGCGGTATGGATTTGCACGCCGACCGCGATGCATCGCCAGGCCTGTATTGCCGCCGCGCGCGCCGGCAAGCATATTTTCTGCGAGAAGCCGCTGGCGATGACCGCGGCGGAAGCATCCGAGATGGCCGCCGCGATCAAAACTTCCGGCGTGACAAGCCAGGTGGGCCTCGTGCTGCGATTTTCGCCCGTTTACAACGTGATCAAAGCGATGTTCAAGGAGCCGGACGCGGGGATACTGCTCAGCATCACGATGCGCGACGATCAGGATTTTCCGACGCGCGGCGCGCATGCGAGCGCGTGGCGCAACGATGCGTCGCTGACCGCCGGCGGCACGCTCATCGAGCACAGCGTTCATGACTTCGATCTGCTGACGTGGATGTTCGGGCCGGTCACGAGCCTCTACTGCCGCACCCGCAACGTGAACGGGATGGATGGAGTTGAAGACTTCGGCGCGACCGCGATGGAATTTGCGGGCGGCTTTCACGCCCAACTCACTTCGGTATGGCATCGGATGATCGGACGCCCGAGCAATCGAAGGCTTGAAGTTTTCGCCGAGAATCTGTTTGCTGCTTCCGACGCCGACACGCTCGGGCCGATCATTTTTCAGCGCGGGTCCGGCGCCAAAGAGGAGACCGTCAGCGAGACCGAAGTGATGGCCCGATTCACCGAAAAGATTCTGCGCGAGCGGCCCTACCTGGCGCTAATCAAGGACTGGTTGGCGATTCCGTACGCCGCCGAAGATGCGACCTTTGTGGCCGCGCTCAAGGGAGCGTGCGAGCCGGACCCCGAATTTGCGGCCGGGGTGGCAGCGCAGCGGATGGTGGAAGCGGCATATCAGTCGGCGCGCTTGCGGGCTGCGGTGCCTGTCAAAACTTAAAGCGTTACTTTAATCGAGGATGGGGTCCAATTTATGATCGACTTTGAACTCAGCGAAGAACAGCAGATGATCCGCGACAGCGTCGGCGCCTTCGCGCGCGACGAGATTCGTCCCGCCGCGCGACCCGCCGACGAAAGCGGCGCTATTCCCGCCCCGCTGGTGGCCAAGGCGTGGCAATTCGGATTTGTCAGCGGCGCTATCCCGGAGAAATTCGGCGGCGGGGGCGATGCCCGCTCGGCGGTGACCGGCGCGATCGTCGCGGAAGAACTCGGCTTCGGCGATCTTTCGATCGCAATCCACGTGCTCGCGCCGCGGCTGTTCGCGTACCCGATCGTCGATATGGGCACCGACGATCAGCGCGCCAAATATTTGAAGCGATTCTCCGGTGCGGACTTCGCCGCCGCGACCGCGGCCGTGATGGAGCCTCGCTTCGATTTCGATCTCTCGGCGCTGCAAGTCTCGGCCCGGCGCGACGGCGGCGGATTCGTCCTGAACGGCGCCAAGTGTTACGTGCCGCTCGCGGCCGAATCCGATTCGATGCTGGTCTATGCGGCAACTGACGCCGCCAAGGGTTTTGCAGGCGTGGACGGCTTCATCGTTCCGCGCGCCGCCGCCGGCGTGACGGTCTCGGAACGCGAAAAAAACATGGGCCTCAAAGCGCTCGCGACTTACGAACTGACGCTCAAAGATTGCCGCGTCGGCGCCGATGCGCGCGTGGGCGGCGACAAGGGCATCGACTTTTCGCGGCTGATGAGCCAGTCGCGGGTCGCGTTTGCCGCGCTGGGCGTCGGGGTGATGAATGCCGCGTTCGAATACGCCCGCGACTACGCCAAGGAGCGCAAGGCGTTCGGCGTGCCGATCGCGACCAAACAGGCGATCGCGTTTATCCTGGCCGACATGGCAATTGAAATCGACGCGGCGCGCCTGCTGGTGTGGGAAGCGGCCTTCAAATTGGACAAGGGCGGCGACGGCTTGAGGGAAAGCTACCTGGCCAAGAATTATGTCGCGCAGAGTGCGCTCAAATTGACCGACAACGGCGTCCAGGTGCTCGGCGGCCACGGTTACATCCGCGAGCACCCGGTCGAGATGTGGCTGCGCAATGCGCGCGGTTTTTCCGCAATCGATGGGATCGCAACGGTCTAGGGCGCTACGGAGAAAAAATCATGATCGATTTTGAACTCGAACCACAAGTATTGAACCAGCTCAAGATGTACCACATGGTCTCGGAGCAGATGATGCGTCCGATCTCGCGCGATTGCGACGAGCACGAGCATCAAAAACCAACCCAATTTTACGAGTCGATGTGGGCGGCATCGGCTGCCGCCGCCGACATTCAGATCGGCCACGACAAAAGCAAAAAGCCTGACGCATCGAAACCCGCGGCCCCTCGGCGCGCCAATCTGCTCACCGTCCTCAGCACCGAGGAACTGTGCTGGGGCGACGCCGGGCTTTACCTTTCGACCCCCAATCCGGGACTCGGTGGCGCGGCGGTGATGGCGGCGGGAACGCCCGACCAGAAGGAGCGGTTTCTTAAGCGCTTCAAGGAAGGCAAGCCCAAGTGGGGCGCGATGGCGATTACGGAGCCCGGCTTCGGTTCCGATTCGTCGGCGGTCGCGACCACGGCAACCCGCGACGGCGACAATTGGGTCCTCGACGGCACGAAAATCTTCGTCACCGCCGGCCAGATGGCGGCCGAGAAATCCGATGGCTTTGTGGTGGTGTGGGCCACAGTCGACAGGAGCGCGGGACGCGCCGGCATCAAGCCGTTCATCGTCGAGCACAACACGCCCGGCATGTCGGTGACCAGGGTCGAGAACAAACTCGGCATTCGCGCGTCCGACACCGCCATGATCGTTTTGGACAACTGCCGGATTCCGCTCGACCAAATTTTGGGCAGCGCTGAAGTCCGCAAAGAAGGCGGCTTCAAGGACGTGATGGCGACCTTCGATGCGACGCGGCCGATCGTTGCGGCCATGGCACTCGGAGTGGGACGCGCGGCGCTGGACTTCGTGCGCGACTTTCTCAAGCAACAGAACGTGGCAATCCGCTACGGAATATCGCCGCGGCGACTGACCGCCGTCGAACGCGACTTCATGGAGATGGAAGTGCAGCTGCAGGCGGCGCGCTTGCTCACATGGCGGGCCGCCTGGATGCTCGATACCGGCAAGCGCAACAGCCTCGAGGCCTCGATGGCAAAGGCGAAGGCAGGCCTGGCGGTCACGTTGATCACGCAGAAGGCGGTAGAGTTGCTGGGGCCGCTGGGCTACTCGCGCAAAATCCTGGTCGAGAAATGGATGCGCGATGCGAAGATCAACGACATCTTCGAAGGTACGCAGCAGATCAACATGATAATTATCGCGCGTCGAATCCTGAACTACAGCAGCAAGGAATTGAACTAGAATCGCGCGTCTTGAAACTACGAGCGCCGCTGGAACATTCCGGCGGCGCTTTTTCCGGGTCTATTTTTTCACTTTTCACTTTTCACTTTTTCACCGGCCTAGTAGAACCACTTGCCGTTATCCCAGCGGAAAATTTCCGTGGTGTGAGTATCGCTGATGGCCCTTGGCGACGCGTGCTTGGCTTCATCCCGGGACTTGCCGGCCAGGTAATAGATGAATTCTTCGTAGGTGAGCTTTCCGATCGAGTAACCGTCTTTGGATTGATGCGATTCGCAGCCGGCGACCTTGCTATAAGCGGTATAGGTCGCGGTCTCGAAACCATTTTTCAAATCGAATCTCAATTTCGACAGATTGTTCGTCTCGCGCTCGCGCAAATCCTGCTCCCAATGACGGCAAAAATCCGGGAACAGCGCCGCGGCCTTCTTGAATTCGAGATCGCGCTTGAGCCGATCGGGCGTATATTTCGCAACCAGCGCCGTGACCTCTTGCCGCAGCGTCTTCTTCGCCGCCGGTGAAGCGGATGCCTGCGGAACGGCTGCGCTTCGCGATGCCGAGGCGGGTGATGCCTGTGCAGCCGCTTGCGATTGGGCGCGCGCCGGCGTCGCCGCGAATAGCGCCGTGATTGCGAGCGCGGCGACGGCGGCTCTCATCTCGACTGTTCGAATAAACATCATAGCGATGTTTTCTATAGCAAAAATACGCACCAGCGTCAGCATGAACAACGGGCGCGGGAGAGAAAAAAAATGGCCGCAGCCCCCGATGGGACTGCGGCCGATTGCGGACGTTTCAGTCTCGGCCCGACTTATTGATTGGGCACCAGTTCGACGCGGCGGTTCTGAGCGCGGCCCTCAGCAGTGTCGTTGGTGGCTACGAAGTCGGTCTTGCCGTACCCGTGCGGAATCAACTGACTCGACGGGATTCCGGCTTTCACGAGGTAATCCACCACGGCGTCTGAACGTCGATCAGACAACTTCAAGTTGTATTCCTCGCTGCCGATCGCGTCGCAGTAGCCGTTGACGTTGATCGTGACGTTCGGATTGGCCTTAAGTGTTGATGCGGCTTCATCCAGAACGGCGGCATCACCCGGGCGAATCTTCGACTTGTTGAAGTCGAAATGCACACCGCGTAACACCAGCTTCTGCCTGATCGGCGGCGGTGGTGGCGGTGGCGGAGGAGGAGGCGGCGGTGGAGGCGGTGGCGGAGGAGGCGGTGGCACCCGTTTCGGCGCCAGCAGGTAGCCGATCGTGCCGCCGATCAGAGCGCCCCCCACAACGCCCGTGGGGCATCCGATCTCATAACCCTTTGCGGAACCACTTACCCCGGCAGCAACTCCACACCCTATCCCTCCGCCGACGAGCGCCCCGCCGGCCGCTCCGTACGCGGTGTACTCTTTCTGCTCAGGCGTCCACGACGCGCACGACGAGACCGTCAAAAGAGCGACAGACGCCGCTACGGTAATCCAACTTTTCCATCTAAACATGAGCATCCCTCCCTGGGTTCCAAGTAATTCCAGAATTAAACACCGCAAATCCTGCCATTTTTGGGAAACGAAGTCTATTGAAGAGGCGAATCTTTCGCGCTCCGAGACTCGTAATGATGAGGATTCGTTACATTGGTTACATACTGGTTATATATTGGTTACATAAAGAAGCGGCCGCAACCCCCGATGGGACTGCGGCCGATTGCGGACATTTCAATCTCGGCCCCGCTTATTGATTGGGCACCAGTTCGACGCGACGGTTCTGAGCGCGGCCCTTAGCCGTGTCGTTGGTGGCGACGAAGTCGGTCTTGCCGTACCCGTGCGGAATTAACTGGCTCGACGGGATTCCGGCTTTCACGAGGTAATCCACCACGGCGTCTGAACGGCGGTCGGACAGCTTCAAGTTGTATTCCTCGCCCCCGATCGCATCGCAGTATCCGTTGACGTTGATCGTCACGTTCCGATTGGCCTTAAGCGTTGATGCGGCTTCATCCAGAACGGCGGCATCACCCGGGCGGATCTTCGACTTGTTGAAGTCGAAATGCGCACCGCGGATCACCAGCTTCTCCTTGACCGGAGGCGGTGGTGGCGGTGGCGGAGGAGGCGGCGGCGGTGGTGGAGGTGGCGGCGGTGGTGGAGGAGGCACCGGCTTCGGCGACAGCAAGTAGCCGTTCACGCCGCCGATCAGAGCGCCCATCACAACCCCCGTGATGCATCCGATCTTATAACTCTCTAAGGAACCACTCGTTCCCGCCGCAATTCCGCACCCCAGCCCTCCGCCGACGAGCGCGCCGCCGGTCGCTCCGACTGCGGTGTACTCTCTCTGTTCGGGCGTCCACGACGCGCACGACGAGACCGTCAAAAGAGCGACAGACGCTGCCGCGCCAATCCAATTTTTCCATCTGATCATGGGCACCCCTGCCTGGTTTCAAGTAATTCTGGAATTAAACACCGCAAATCCTGCCATTTTTGGGAACCGAGGTCTATTGAAGAGTCGAATCTTTCGCACTCCTGAGATTCGTAATGATGAGGATTCGTTACATTGGTTACATATTGGTTACATAAAAGAAGCGGCCGCAGCCCCCGATGGGACTGCGGCCGATTGCGGACGTTTCAGTCTCGGCCCGGCTTATTGATTGGGCGCCAGTTCGACGCGGCGGTTCTGAGCGCGGCCCTCAGCAGTGTCGTTGGTGGCTACGAAGTCGGTCTTGCCGTACCCGTGCGGAATCAACTGACTCGACGGGATTCCGGCTTTCACGAGGTAATCCACCACGGCGTCTGAACGGCGGTCGGACAGCTTCAAGTTGTATTCCTCGCTGCCGATCGCGTCGCAGTAGCCGTTGACGTTGATCGTGACGTTCGGATTGGCCTTAAGCGTTGATGCGGCTTCATCCAGAACGGCGGCATCACCCGGGCGAATTTTCGACTTGTTGAAGTCGAAATGCACACCGCGTAGCACCAGCTTCTCCTTGACCGGAGGCGGTGGTGGCGGTGGCGGAGGAGGCGGCGGGGGTGGAGGCGGCGGCGGTGGAGGAGGTGGCGGCGGAATTAGCGGATCGCAGATGTAGTGGCCTGCCAACGCGCCGAGTCCCGCGCCTATGACTGCTCCACCCACACCGGCATAAGCCCTGGCGTCTTTGTCGCTCTGGTGACGTCCCGCGACATTGTCAGCGATGACGATTCCTGAGGCTGCACCTACCCCTGCGCCAAGCAGTCCTCCGACGACCGCGCAGGTTCCCCACGAGCGTGGCTTCTGCAAATTTGCGCAACCGCCCAAACTGGAGGCGATTAGCGCCGCACCCGCGACACCGGCGACCGCATTTAAAAACCTTGATTTCAGTCTCATGAACTCCTCCTCACCCAAGTGCGTCTATGCGCGAAGCGAACCCCCTCACTTGCCCCTGAGCGTCAATCGTGCCAAACGGGAACTATCCCACCCAATTGACGGGAAAATATAGTTATATTTGTAACAAGAATGCAACATCTCCGGGGGGTGAAAAGGCGAGATTTTTTGCCCGGGCTGGCGAGCGTTCTCTCGGTGCAGCCCGGGCTTTCTGTGGATAAGTGGTGGTGAAATTGCCGCGATTTCCCGGTCAAGCTCGGCTCATATAACGCGTAACGCTCTGAATGCCCGCAAAGACGCTGTTCGGAGCGGTCGTTTGAGTCGAATTAATACTGGTTTGTGTCGCCCTTATGGTGGCCATGCTTCTGCGCATTGGTCTGTTGCCTGAAACCCGTCTGACTTGAAGGCGAATTCCGCGCGAAGCGGAAACCCTGCTAGACTGTTTCGCTCATCATGCTCTCACTGGCGCGCGGCAAAGAGGGAAGTTTCAAGCTGGTCTCGGGTTACAAGCCCGAGGGCGACCAGCCGGCCGCTATCGAATCTATCGTCCGCAATCTGGGCGACCGCGTCCCGCATCAGGTTCTGCTCGGCGTCACCGGCTCGGGCAAGACGTTCACGATGGCCAACGTGATCGCGCGCGTGAACCGGCCCACGCTCGTGATGGCCCCGAACAAGACGCTCGCCGCGCAGCTCTACAACGAGTTCAAGAGCCTGTTCCCTGAAAACGCGGTGCGCTACTTCGTCTCCTACTACGACTATTATCAGCCCGAAGCGTACGTTCCCTCGACCGACACGTTTATCGAGAAAGACGCGAGCATCAACGACGAGATCGACAAGCTGCGCCACTCCGCCACCAAGGCGCTGCTCGAGCGCAACGACGTGCTGATCGTGGCGTCGGTCTCGTGCATCTACGGCCTGGGCGAGCCCGAGGTGTACTTCGAGATGCTGGTGTTCCTCGAAGAGGGGCAGACCATCGACCGCGACAAGGTGCTGCGCAAGCTGGTCGACATCATGTATCAGCGCAACGATTACGATTTTCATCGCGGGATGTTTCGGGTGCGCGGCGACACGGTCGAGATTTTTCCCGCCTACGAAGAGCAGCGTGCGGTACGGGTCGAATTCTTCGGCGACCAGGTCGAGGCGTTGTACGAAATCGATGCGCTGCGTGGCAAGGTGATTCGCAAGCTGCAGAGCGTCGCGATATACCCGGCGTCGCATTACGTGACGACTTCGGACCGGATGGAAATCGCGGTGCGGGATATCCGCGCCGAACTGAAGGAGCGCCTCGAGTTCTACCGCACGGAGAATCGGCTGCTCGAAGCCCAGCGGCTCGAGCAACGCACGATGTATGACCTCGAGTTGCTGGCCGAGATGGGCTTCTGCCCGGGAATCGAGAACTATTCGCGCCATTTGACGGGACGCCTGCCCGGACAGGCGCCGCCGACGCTGCTCGACTACTTCCCGAACAATTCACTGTTCTTCATCGACGAGAGTCACGTAACGGTTCCGCAGATCGGCGGGATGTATCGCGGCGATCGCTCGCGCAAACAAGTGCTGGTCGATTTCGGCTTCCGGCTGCCTTCCGCGCTCGACAATCGCCCGCTGAATTTCGAGGAGTGGGAATCACACATCGTGCAGGCGGTCTATGTTTCGGCGACGCCCGGTGATTACGAGCTGCAGAAATCATCCGGGCTCGTCGTCGAGCAGCTGATTCGCCCGACCGGACTCATCGATCCCGAAATCGAGGTGCGCAAGGCCGGTACGCAAGTCGATGACCTGCTCGAGGAAATCCACAAACGCGTCGCGGTCAACGAGCGGGTGCTGGTGACCTGCCTGACCAAGAAGATGGCCGAGGATTTGACCGACTACTACCACGACCTCGGCATCCGCGTGCGCTATCTGCACTCGGACATCGAGACCATCGAGCGCGTCGAGATCATCCGCAGCCTGCGCAAGGGCGAGTTCGATGTGCTGGTCGGAATCAACCTGCTGCGCGAAGGTCTCGATCTTCCCGAAGTGTCGCTGGTCGCGATTCTCGACGCCGACAAGGAAGGCTTCCTGCGTTCGGCGCGGTCGCTGATTCAGACCACCGGTCGCGCCTCTCGCCACATCAACGGGCGCGTGCTCATGTACGCCGACGTCGTCACCAAATCGATGGAACAGGCGATCGGCGAGACCTATCGCAGGCGCGCCAAGCAGCTCGCCTACAACGAGCAGCACGGCATCACGCCCACCTCGATTACCAAGGCGATCGACGCGTCGCTGGTCGAGATGTACTCGCCCGAGTGGGCGGTGGTGCCCGAAATAGGCGACGACAAAGCGGCCGAAGAAGAGTTCATCCCGGCGCATGAGTTGCCCGATCGGATCACCGCGCTTCGGCGGCAAATGATGGACGCGGCGGAAAATCTCGACTACGAGCGGGCCGCCGATCTGCGTGATCAGATAAAGAAGCTCGAGCGGCACGCCTTCGGGATGGATCAGCCGCGCCGTCCCCAGCCGCCGTCCGCCCCGCCCGGCTCTGCCCATCAACACGCGAGCGAAGCAGCGCGGGGCAGGCACGAGGGCCACAAGATAAAGGACGTCAGCGAAAAGGGCGTCCCGGTGAAGACTCGAGGGCGGCGCGGCGCGGGCGCGGCGACGGGCGCCGCCGCGCCCGCCATGCGTCTTAATCGTCCGGTCAAACAAGGCAAGCTGAAGCTGATCCCCGACCGCCCCGACTAATGCTGCGCGCGCTCGCGGAGTTGGCGAGCGGCGCCAGCGAAAAAATTACGCGCGATAAACGATCGCTCGCCGGCCGCCATCGCCTCCAGTATCTCCGCGTTCAACCTGATCGCTTCATTGTCGGCCGGATTCGCATTCAGCGCGATCTCGGCGATCGCCAGCGCGCGCCTGAGTTGGCCCGCATCCTTGAGTGCGCGCGCCTTTGCGACGATCGCGTCGCGGCCGCAGATCGCGACGATGTCGCCGCCGCGTTCCATCCGCGTCGCCGGAAACATTTGCGACGGCTCGCCTGACCACCATCCGGCGTAACGCCGGATAACGTCGCGCACCACGAACGCGACGCATCCGTAAATCGGTTGCAGGTACGGCTTCGCCGCGAGATCGGGCGGGATTGAAATGTCAGCCTCAACTATGTCCACCGGCCACTCGCCTGCGTTGAGCCGCCGCACGACTTCATCATGGATGAATCGGATTGCCCGCGCCGTCTCGCGCAGCACTTCGTTGCATAGTTGCTCGCCGCGGTACGCGGGTCCGTGGCCCGGCAGAATGTAACGCGGGGTGCATTTCGCGATCGCCTCGAGCGTCTCCGCCCATTCAAGCGTGTAGCGCTGCACCTTGTTGGGATTGCCCGTGTTCGGCATCGACGAGACGATCAAATCGCCGACCATCGCCAGCCGCCGCGTCGGCATCCAGACCCAGGTCGCGTCATCCGTCTCGCCCATCGCGTGATGCAGCTCGACCGGCTCGCCCACCAGGTCGAGAAATTGTTCATCCCGATAAACCAGGTCGGGGTAGCTGAACGAGTTGCGCTCGAAGAGTCCCTCCGTGGCGAACGCGCCGCCGAACTGGAGTCGATTGATATGCCGCTGCCATCCGCGGGTAAGCGCGTAGCGTTTGAAGCGGGCGGCGACGTCCTCTTGCGCCCAGATTTTCGGCCGCGCATGCCCGCGCTTGATCGCGTCGGTAATGAACGCCTGGGCGCCGAACGCGTGATCGCCGTGGCCATGCGTGTATATGAGAAAGGCGAACGGCTCCTCGCTGACCTCGCGAATCGCGCGCACCGCCATCGCGCCCATCAGCCGCGAGCTGGTATCGACGACGATCATCTCACCGCGCCCGTATGCGAACGCGACGTTGGCGAAGCCGTGGAACATCGCGATTCCCGGCTCGAGCACTTCGAGCTGTCCCATCAGCGGGTCGAAGCCCGGCATGCCGTTCGATTGCTTGAGGCTGGGCGTGGAACTCATGGTCGGTCTCCTGCGGGTGCGGGTCGCTTACGACGAATCTATCGTTTAGACTTCGCACTTGGAAATGAAGGCTGAAGTCATCGAGTCGAGCGCGTTGCGCGGGGAGCTGGACCGCCTGCTCGCGCTGCGCCATCACGATCCCCATTCGATTCTCGGCGCGCATCTGGAGGGCAAGCGCCTCGTGGTCCGCGTGTTTCGCCCCGGGGCCTCGCGGGTCGACCTGCTCATTCCCGGCGACGCGCCGCGGCCGATGCGGATGCGCGGCGCAACCGGACTGTTCGAGGCCGTCGTCGAGGGCCGCACCTCGATTTTCCCGTATCAGTTCGAGATTCACTACCCCGACGGCGAATCGATCACGATCCACGATCCGTACTCTTTCATGCCGACGCTCGGAGACCTCGATCTTTATCTGTGGGGCGAGCAGAAGGACGATCGTGCCTATGACAAGCTCGGCGCGCACGTCCGCGAGGTCGCAGGCGTCCGCGGCGTGTCGTTCGCGGTGTGGGCGCCCAATGCGGGCGGCGTCAGCGTGGTCGGCGATTTCAACCGCTGGGACGGGCGGCTCCACATGATGCGTACGCTCGGCAGCTCGGGCGTGTGGGAGCTGTTCATTCCCGGCGTAGGCGCAGGATTCAATTACAAGTACGAAATTCGCACGCGTGACGGCGGCCTGCTGATGAAAAGCGATCCCTTCGCGCAGCGGATGGAGGCGCCCCCCGCGACGGCCTCGGTTGTTTACCAATCGACCTACGAATTCCACGACGCAGACTGGCTTGCGGAGCGGGCGGGGCGCGAATGGATCAAAAGCCCCATCTCGATCTACGAGGTCCATCTCGGCTCCTGGCGGCGCGTGCTCGAGGAGGACAATCGCCCGCTCACCTATCGCGAGATGGCGCCGATGCTCGGCGACTACGTGACCCGCATGGGATTCACCCACGTCGAGCTGCTGCCCGTGATGGAGCATCCGTTCACCGGCTCGTGGGGCTACCAGGTCAGCGGTTACTTCGCGCCGACCTCGCGCTACGGCAGCCCCGACGACTTGCGCTACCTCATCGACGAACTGCATCGGCGCGGCATCGGCGTGATCCTCGACTGGGTGCCTGCGCATTTTCCCAAGGACGAATTCAGCCTCGGCCGCTTCGACGGCACCGCGCTGTTCGAGCACGCCGATCCGCGCCAGGGCGATCATCCCGAATGGGGCACTTACATTTTCAACTACGGCCGCGCCGAGGTGCGCAACTTCCTGACTGCCAGCGCGCTCTACTGGCTGGGCGAGTTCCACGCCGACGGCCTGCGCGTTGACGCGGTCGCCTCGATGATCTACCTCGACTACGCCCGCCGCGAGGGTGAATGGATTCCCAACGAATTCGGCGGACGCGAGAACCTCGCCGCGATCTCATTCATCAAGAAGCTCAACCAGGACGTGTACCGCCTCAACCCCGGCATCCTGATGATCGCCGAGGAATCCACCGCCTGGCCGGGCGTCAGCCGCCCGGTCTTCATGGGCGGACTCGGCTTCGGCTTCAAGTGGGACATGGGCTGGATGCACGACACGCTCGAGTACTTCACGCTCGACCCCATTTACCGCCGCTATCATCATCGCGATCTCACCTTCGGCCTGCTCTACGCGTGGAGCGAAAATTTCGTGCTGCCGCTCTCTCATGATGAGGTCGTGCACGGCAAGCGCGCGATGCTTGCCAAGATGCCCGGCGACCGCTGGCGCCAATTCGCCAATCAGCGCGCGCTGTTCGGCTACATGTGGGCCCGCTCGGGCAAGAAGCTCATCTTCATGGGCCAGGAAATCGGCCAGTGGCGCGAATGGGACCACGACTCGAGCCTCGACTGGAACCTGCTTGACTATCCCGACCATCGCGAACTGCAGGTCCTGGTGGGCGACCTCAATCGCATCTACCGCGACGAGCCCGCGCTGTGGGAGGCCGATACCGATCCGGCAGGCTTTCGATGGCTCGACGCGGACGACGCCAACCGCAACATGATTGCCTTCATGCGGGTGGCGCCGAGTACCGGCCGCCGCATCGTATGCGTATGCAATTTCTCGCCGCTGCTGCGCAGCCGCTATCGCGTCGGCGTGCCCGGCCCCGGATTCTATCGCGAGATTCTCAACACCGACTCGGCTGCGTATGGCGGATCCAATGTTGGCAACATGGGTGGCGTCGAGGCCGCCGCGATTCCGTGGCGCGGATTTTCGCATTCGATCACGATCCAGATGCCGCCGCTTGCGGTGATCTGGTTCTCCGTTCCGTAGTGCAGCCGATCCATTCAGCCGGTCCATAAGGGTCCCACGCGGGCTTCCAGCGCGAGCACCCGTCGCACGGCCGTCGCTTTCCGGCCCGAATCGCCTCTTTTGGGTGGCCCGCCCATCGTGTATTAAGAATCCGTCAGCGCGTCATCGCCTCCCACGAGGCTTGCTTGGGTCGAAACAGGCGGACCACCGCCTCAATCTGGCTGAGAGGAGAACTCTATGCGGACAGGAAAAGTTGTCGTATCGAAAATTCGCGAACGGGGACTGCGAATCATTCCGGCAGCGGCCTTGGCCGCGTCGCTGGGGATGCTCGCGCTCGGCGGATGCTCGTCGCAGAACGCGGATGTGCCGCCGGAACATCCGATGATGGCAAATTTCGCGCTCGAAAAGTGCCAGCAGCTCGATGCGAACCTTTATAAATGTCCGGCCGTGGATCAGCCACTCTGTACGCCGGAGTTCACTCGCACCGATATTAATTGCGTGCACATCGGACCCAAAGGCAGCGTCTTCATTCAGCGCCAGGGCGCGCTCTGAGCATAGCTGAGGGCAGCATAGGCACAAGGGTTGCGGTGAGGGTGCTCGCCTGAATCTGAACGCCCAGGCGAGGACGCCCTACCATTGCCCGCTGCTGACCGGTCCCTCGCCCTTCGTTGCGGGCGAGGCTGGCTGAGCGTTTCGCGGCGGGCACTTGCCGCGCCTCGTTGCGCATCGCGCGCTCATCTGACAATTTTCTTAAACGCCTCGGTAGCTCACGATGATGTGTCCCATCTGCAAAAAGCCCGCCGACCTGTCGCCCCGAAATCGCTTTCGCCCGTTCTGCTCCGAGCGATGCCAGATGATCGACCTCGGCACGTGGGCTTCGGGCGATTACAAGGTGGAGGGCTCGCAGGCCGCCGACAACGAGCATCATGACGATCTGAAAAAGCGCAGGCTCCTCAATTGACGCGTGACGCGCCGCCGCGGACTCATCCGACTTCAGTGGTAGGCCCCGAGGTCGAGCTGGCCGCCGGCGTCGAGGTCGGTCCGTTGTGCCTCCTCGACGGAAAAATTCGTGTCGGTGCGCGCACCCGTTTAATCGGTCACGTCACGATTATGGGCATCACGGAACTCGGCGCCGACAACGTGCTTCATCCGGGCGCTGTTATCGGCGACGAGCCGCAGGATCTCACGTACACGGGTGGCGCACGCTCGGTGAAAATCGGCGATCGAAACATCTTCCGCGAACATTCCACGCTCCATAGCGGCAGCGAGCGCGGCGACGTCACCATCATGGGCGACGACAACTTCATGATGCAGAATGCGCACGTTGCGCACGATTGCCGAATCGGCAACTCGACCATCATCGCCGGCGGCGCGCTGCTCGCCGGCTGGGTCGAGCTCGGCGACCGCGCTCTCGTCTCCGGCAACTGCGTCGTGCATCAGTACACTCGCATCGGGCGGCTCGCGATGATGCGCGGTCTGTCGCGTACCAGTCGCGACGTGCCGCCGTTCTGCATCATGGACGGCACCCATACCCTGCGCGGGATCAATGTCGTTGGACTCAAGCGCGCGGGAATTTCGTCGAAGTCGATTCATGCGCTCCGGCGCGCCTTCACAACGCTCTTCGGCACGCGCCAGAATCTCAAACTTGCAATCGAGAGACTCGAGAAATCCGGCGATCTTGCGCCCGAAGTAATCGAGATGCTGGATTTCATCCGCGCCTCAAAACGAGGTGTCGCCTTCGGCCCCTTGGACCGGCACTCCGATTCCGACTCCTGAATACTGCGCTGCCGTCGCCACGGCCGATTGCTTGCGCATCCGCCCCCTGAAACAATCATAACGAAACGGGGAAGTGAAAAAATGAACATACGTCCACGATTTTTCATCGGCGCGGGACTGATCATCCTGGCGATTGGCTACCTTATCGGCAATGCGATGCGCACCACCTCGGAATACTACCTGACCGTCACTGAAGTGGCCGCGCGCCAAAGCGAGCTTGGCGGGCAGGCGCTGCGTGTTGCAGGCCGCGTCAAGCCCGGCACGACCGACTGGGACCCGAACACGCTGACCCTGAAATTTGAAATCGTGCCGATCCCCGACGTCGATGCTGGCGGCGCGCTTATCAAACCTGTCGTAGCGACCGAGCCGGTCTCGTTCCGCGTCGTATCCGCCGGCGAGCCCAAGCCCGACATGTTCGCGCCCGGCCGCGACGTTATCGTCGAGGGCAAGCTCGGCGCGGGCGGCGTTATCACCGCGACGCAGGTGATGACCAGTTGCGCTTCCAAATACAAGCCCAAACAATCACAATAGCGGCTGGTCCTACTGATGCCGGAACTTGGTAACCTCGCGCTCGCGATCGCGCTGATTCTGGCCGTCTATTCCATCGTCGCGAATATCTACGGCGCGCGCCGCAATGCGCCCGACTTCGTCGTCAGCGCGCGTCACGCGATATGGTCGATGTGCGCGATGGTCACGATTGCGGTCGTCGTGCTGTGGGTGGCCCTGCTGCGCAGCGACTTCTCGCTCGAGTACGTCGCCACATATTCCAGCACCACACTCCCGACCGCTTACAAAATCACCGCGCTATGGGCCGGGCAGCAGGGCTCGCTGATGCTCTGGACCTGGTTGCTGGCGATCTTCACGTCGGTAGCCGCCTTTCAGAATCGCCGCCGCAATCCCGACACCGCGCCCTACGCGCTGGCCGTGCTGGCCGGCGTCGCGATTTTCTTTCTGTTGATGCTGAATTTCGTCACCCGTCCGTTCGATCTGCTCGCGACGATTCCCGCCGAAGGTTCCGACCTCAATCCACTGTTGCAGAACTATTGGATGGCGATACATCCGCCGTCTCTCTACATCGGCTACGTCAGCGCATCTGTTCCGTTCGCATTCGGCGCCGCCGCGCTCATCACCGGCAAACTCGACGACGGATGGATTCGCTCGACGCGCCGATGGGCGATTTTTTCCTGGTTCTTTCTGACTCTCGGCAATCTGTTCGGCGCCCGCTGGGCCTACGAAGTTCTCGGCTGGGGCGGTTACTGGGCCTGGGACCCGGTCGAGAACGCAGCCTTCATGCCGTGGCTCGTGATGACCGCGTACCTGCATTCGGTGATGATCCAGGAACGCAAGGACATGCTGAAGATCTGGAACCTGTCGCTGATTGGACTCGCATTCGAACTCACGCTGTTCGGCACTTTCATCACGCGCAGCGGCGTCATCTCGTCGGTGCATTCGTTCACGCAATCCGGCCTCGGTCCATACTTCCTCAGCTTCCTGGCAGCGGTGACGCTCGCCTACACCGCACTTTTGATTTACCGCTCGAAGCAATTGCGCAGTCCCGCCGAATTTGAGTCGTATCTGTCGCGCGAGGCCGCGTTTTTGTTCAACAACCTCATACTGGTCGGGATCACGTTCGCCGTTTTCTGGGGCACCGTCTTTCCCGTGCTGTCGGAGGCGGTGCGTGGCGTGAAGATTACCGTCGGACCGCCGTTCTTCAATCGCGTCATCGCACCGCTGGCGCTCGGGCTGGTGTTCCTGACGGGCATCGGGCCGCTGATCGCGTGGCGGCGCACGACCACTGACAATCTTGTGCGCAGTTTCGCCGCGCCCGTCGCGATTGGCGTCGTGACCGGGATCATCGCCGCCGCTGCCGGTTTGCGCCAATGGTACGTGCTGACCGCCCTCTCTTTGGCCGCGTTCGTGATGGGCACCGTACTCGTCGAGTTTCGCCGCGGGATGAACGCGCGCCGCCACATGCTGGCCGAGCCGCCCGCCAAAGCGCTCGTCAATCTCGTTGCCAAGAACAACCGCCGCTACGGCGGCTACGTCATCCACGTCGGCGTGGTCGTCGCGTTCATCGGAATCGTCGGCTCGTCGTTCTTCCGCACCGAAGTAAAAAAGAGCGTGCACGCGGGCGACAGCTTTACGATCGGTTCGTACACTCTGCGCTTCCTGGGTCTCTCGGAGGTCGACACGCCTCATCTCGCGAGCGCGACCGCACGCGTCGAGGTGCTGAGCGCTGACGGCCGCGAAATCACCGTGATGTCGCCGGCGAAGCTTTTCTTCATACGGGCGCAGCAGCCCGCGACCGAAGTCGCAATCCGCTCCACTCCCTTAAGCGACCTCTATGTTGTGCTCGCCGGAATCGACGACAGCGGTCAGACCGCGACCTTCGAAGTGTTTTTGACGCCCCTGGTCTTCTGGCTGTGGGCCGGCGGCCTGCTGATGGTGCTCGGCACTGTGATTGTGATGTGGCCCAACGTGCGCGAGCGCGCCGCAATCGCGACCGTGCTGAGCCGCTCGTCCACCGCCGCGCGCGAACTCAACGACGTGGCCGCTCCCGGGGGTGATTGAATCTGTGCGTTCGCAATTCGCATTTGCACCGTCGCTGCGGTTTGCGTTCATCGTCGTCGCACTCTTCGTTTTAGTTTCCCCTGAACTAAAAAATGTTTCACGTGAAACATTTGCAAAGGAAACCCCAACCAATGCGGAGGTTTCCGAAGGATTAACCTGCCAATGCGGATGCGGTCTCACCGTCGCCAACTGCAATATGCCGACCTGCGGCTTTTCAGTGCCGCTCCGCGCCGAGATGGACGGCATGATCCGCAAAGGGATGAGCCGTGCGCAGATAATTGCCTTCTATCGCCACAAGTACGGCGAGAAAGTCCTGTCCTCGCCGACCACTGAGGGCTTCAATCTGCTCGCCTGGACGATGCCTTTCATCGCGCTCGTACTCGGCGGCGGCTTGATGGTGCTCGTGGTCGGGCGATGGCGCTCCAATTCGCCGTCTGCGCCGTCCGGCTCGAAACCGGCCGTGGAGCCGTCGTCATTCGATCCCGAACTCAGGCGCAGACTCGAAAACGAACTCAAGGAGCGCAGATAACCGGTGTTCATTCTTGCCGCCGCGCTGATTGTCGCCGGAGTCGCGCTGTTCGTGGCGGCTCCGCTCGGCATCGGGCTCGCCGGAGTGCGCGCCAAGTCGCCGGGCGAGCTTCAAGTGGAGCGCCACGAGCATGAACGCGCGCTGGCGGTGCAGGGTCTTCGCGAACTCGAGTTCGATCGCGAGATGGGCAAGTTGTCTGACGCGGACTACGATTCGATGCACAAGGCGCTCGAGGAGCGGGCGCTGACCGCGATGGCCGCGGTCGAGAATTTCCGCCTCCAGACCGACAAAGCCGCAAACCCGAAGAAACTTTCCTCAACACCTTTGACGCAAGCGCCGCGCCGCGCCGACGCCGTGCCGACGCCCGTCGTGCACGCCGAACCGCCACAGCCGCCGCAATCCTCGCCGGCGCCGTCGCGCAAGATTCGCTTCTGTTCGAAATGCGGAACGCGCGCCGCGGCCGACTCGAAGTTCTGCGCGCAATGCGGCATCGCGATCAAGCCAATGGGCGGCGCGGCCGCCTGGACTGAGTGATGTCGGCGCCCGTTGTCGAGACTCGCAGCCTGGCAAAGGCTTACGGTCTGGCGCCCGTCCTGCGCGAAGTGCAATTACGGCTGCTGGCGGGTACGGGCGCGTTTATAGTTGGCGGCAACGGCGCCGGGAAATCCACCCTGCTGCGAATCCTGGCCGGACTCGAAGCACCGAGCGCCGGCCACGCCCTGGTCTTCGGGCAGGACACGCGCAGACTCGCGGCCCGCTATCGGCGCCGAATCGGCCTGATGGCGCATCAGAGTTTCCTCTACCCGAATCTGACCGCGCGGGAGAATCTCGAATTCTACGGTGAACTGTATTCCCTCGCCGACCCGCGTGCGTCCGCCCATCAATGGCTCGGCCGGGTCGGACTGGCCGACGCTGCCGATATCCGGGTGCGTGCGTTCTCGCGCGGGATGGAGCAGCGCCTCTCTGCCGCGCGCGCGATGCTTGCCGAGCCTGCTCTGCTGCTGCTCGACGAGCCGTTTGCGTCGCTCGACCATGACGGCGCCGAAATCGTCGCGGCGCTGATTCGCGGCGCTATCGAACGCGGCGCCTGCGTGCTGGCAACCACTCATGGAATCCCCGAAATAGACGGCGTCGAGTTGGCGGTCTTCGAAATCTCGCGCGGCCGCCTGATGCAGCATGCGCGTAAGGAGGAGGTCCGGCGCGGCGGGCGAATCCGCTCGCTGCTGGGCAGATAGAAGCCGTGTCGGGCTTTGCCGCCGTCCTGCGCAAGGACCTGCGCCTCGAGCTCCGCAGCGGCGAGAGCACGCTGGCGCTGCTTGCGCTCTCGATGCTGGTGCTGGTGGTGCTGGTCTTCGCGCTCGGCGCGGCGCGCGTGCGCAGCGTCGACGCGGCGGCGGGCGCGCTGTGGGTGGCGATGGTGTTCGCGGGGATGCTGGGCGCCAATCGCGCGCTGCTCGCGGAGCGCGACAACGGCGCGATTCGCGGTCTGCTGCTCAGCCCGCTCGATCCCTCCACACTCTACGCCGCGAAACTCTGCGCTGCGTTGATCTTCATGGCGGTGGCCGAGGTTGGCGCGGTCATCCTGATGGTGTTGTTCTTCAATCTCGACTTCGACGCATCGATGGCGCGGCTGGCTCCGATTCTGGCGCTGGGCGCGGTCGGATTTTCCGCGCTGGCCACCCTGCTCTCCGCAATCACGGGACGCACTCGCGGCGGCGATATGCTATTGCCGATTCTGGCCGTGCCGATTTTCGTGCCGGCGCTGATTGCGGGCGTCAAGGCGAGTGCAGCCGCGCTCGCCGGCGCGCCGTTTGAGTCGATGGGCGACTGGCTGAAGATCATGATCGCGTTCGACGTGCTGTTCGTCTCCGCCGGTTACCTGCTGTTCGAGCATGTGGTAGGCGGGGACTGACCAAAGGAAAAGACCGGTGGCCCCATGAACAACCCCACGATTCGCAACTGGCTCGGATTCTCGACGCTGGCCCTGATGCTGGCGTCACTGTTCATGGTCTTCGACTACGTTCCCCCCGATGCCGAGATGGGAATCGCCCAGTTGATCTTTTATTTTCACGTCCCGCTCGCCTGGGTCGCGTTCGCGTCGTTCGGGCTGGTCGCGATAGCCGGGATATTTTACCTGTGGCTCGGCGATCAGCTCTGGGACGATCTCGGCTACGCCGCCGCCGAAACCGGAATGGTCTTCTGCACGCTGATGATTGTCGCGGGTTCGATTTGGGCCAAGCCGATTTGGGGCACGTGGTGGACGTGGGACTCGCGGCTGACGATGACTTTTATCCTGTGGCTGATGTACGGCGGCTACCTGATGCTGCGCGCCAGCGCCGATGACACGCCGCAGGTGGCCCGCTTCGGCGCGGTGATTGGAATCGTCGCCGCGCTGGACGTGCCGATCGTTATCGTGTCGGTGCGGATGTGGCGCACGATACATCCCGCGGTGCTGGTTACCAAGCAGGGCACTCATGGCTTGGAGGATCCGCGGATGATCTGGACGCTGATGGTGTGCCTGGCGGCATTTACCGCGTTGTGGGCGTGGCTCCTGATGCTGCGATTCACACAGTTGCGGACGCGAAGCAGGATGGGCAGGCTGTCCAGCAGGATCGCGTTCGCGACCGCGGCGGCATCCGACCCCAAGTAATGGAGTTGAGTTGATGGGAGCACATTTTGGATACCTGTTCGCCGCGTACAGCATCATCTTCATCGTGATTTTCCTGTACGTAATGTTCATCTGGCGCCGCCAGGCGGCGCTTGACGCGGAACTTCGCACGCTGGAGGCGCGGATGGCGGCGCTGGCGGAGCGGTCGGCGGCCGGCGGTCCAACGGAGCCGCAATCCGAGGCTTGAACCGGGTTCGCGCGGCGCAACTTGCTAATCGAGCATAGCAAGTAGGGTATAGTAACTGAGGTTACGAATGTTGCCGACTGAGTATTCCGGATGGAATTTCGCGACTACTACAAAACTCTCGGCGTCGATCGGAAAGCCAGCGGGGCGGAAATCAAGAGCGCCTACCGCAAGCTCGCCCGCAAATTCCATCCCGACGTAAATCCCAACAACAAGGATGCCGAGGCCAAATTCAAGCAACTGAACGAGGCCTACCAGGTCATCGGCGACGCCGACAAGCGCAAGAAGTACGACGAGCTCGGCGCCGACTGGGAGCACGGCGTATCGCAGGAAGAGATGATGCGCCGCTATGCGCGGCAGCAATCGCCGGCCGGCGCGGGCGCGGGCGCAGACTTCGGCGGCGGCGATTTCAGCGATTTCTTTTCGCAATTCTTCGGCGGCGGCGCAGCGGCCGGTTTTGGACATAGCGCCGGCAGGCGCCGGGGTTCGTCGCGCGGATTTTCCGGCTTCGATTTCGAGACCAGCGGCGCGGGCGCCGAGCCGGCGCGCGCGCCGGATCTTCGCGCCGAAGTCAGAATCCCGCTCGTCGATGCCGTCAAGGGCGCGAAGCGGCGGCTCGATCTCGTCGCCGAGGACGAATGCGCCACCTGCCGCGGCAGCGGGATGATCGCGCGCGAGGAAAAGCAGGGCAAGGCGCGCGTGATTCGCTCCGCCGAGCCATGTCCGACCTGCGGCGGAGGTGGCGTGGTGCAGGCACGGCGCACGCTCGAAGTCACAATCCCGGCGGGCGTGGCGGACGGCACGCAGTTGCGCTTGAAGGGGCAGGGCGGCCGCGCACCGCGTCCCGATCAGAATGGCGATCTCTTCCTGACGGTCAGAATCGAACCGAACCCGGTGTTTGCGCTTGCAGGCCGCGACCTCCGCGTCGATTTACCGGTGTGGGACTACGAAGCGGCGCTCGGCGCCGAAATCACCGTGCCGACGGTTGACGGGCGCGTGTCGCTCAAGATTCCGGCCGCAAGCCAGGCGGGACGGGTGATGCGGCTGCGCGGGCGGGGACTGCCGGCGCACGGCAAGGAGCCGGCGGGGGACCTGCTCTACGAACTGAAGGTGCTCGCGCCGACCGACTTGAGCGCCAAGGAGCGCGAGCTCATGCAGCAATTGGCCGATAGTCTGAAGGCGCGCGGGATTGCCGATCCGCGGGCGGAACTGATGGCGTCGAAATGATGCGGAGCTGAATACGGTGGCGCGGCGATCTTCATCTACAGGCTCGACTTCGATGCATCGACGCACCGATCGCGGCAAAGTGGTCCTGATGAGCAGGAGCGTGTTCTGCTCGATAGGCGGAATCAGCGAACGCGAGTTGGCGTCGTGGGAGCGCGAGGATCTGATCGCGCCGGTTCGAGTGGAGCAAGTGCGCGGACGGCCGGACGCGCTGTACGATCGCGAAGCGCTGCGCCGGGTTCGTGTGATTCGCACGCTCGGCGAGGAACTCGAAGTGAATATCCCGGGGATCGGCGTGATCCTGCATTTGCTGGATCAACTGGGGCGGTAGAGGCGAGGGCGAGGGGAAATCACTTTATTTGATGCGAAACCCGCCGTGGCTTTCAGCAGGGCGAAGCCCGCATGTTTATCTTAACATTGGGTGCAGGGGTCACCCCTGCTAATCTCGTCCGTGATGGGTCGGGATGCTGAAAAGACAGTAGTCGGCGCGATCGAGGCGGCGCTTGCGCGGGCGGGGGTGCGTCGGGGCGCATCTATACTGATCGGACTTTCCGGCGGGGCTGATTCGGTTGCGCTTACCTGCGCGCTGCTTGAGCTTCGCGAGAGGCTGGGACCCCGGGTTGCGGCGGCGCATTTGAACCATCGGATTCGAGGGGATGAATCCGATCGCGACGAAGCATTCGTGCGCGCTATGTGCGCGCGACTTGGTGTCGAATTGATCGTCGAACGCGCCGAGGGACTCGACGCGGCGATTTCCAGCGCGAACCTGGAGGAGCGGGCGCGCGAGGTCCGCCGCGATTTTCTTGGGCGCGTTGCGGACCGTATCGGAGCCGACTTTCTTGCGCTCGGGCACCATCGGGACGACCAGGCCGAGACGGTGCTGATGCGCCTGATGCGCGGCGCGGGGGCGGCTGGGATGGCGGCGATGGCCGAGCGCGGGCCGGGTCGGTTGATTCGCCCGATGCTGTCGATTTCGCGCGCCGACATTCGCGGCTACCTGGACGCGCGCGCGATTGCGTTCGTGGAAGATTCGACGAATTCGTCGCGCGACATTCTGCGCAACCGGATTCGCGCCGAACTGCTCCCGATGCTCGAGCGCGAGTACGCGCCGGGGCTTGGCGGGCGGCTGGTGGAAGTTGCGGCCGAGATGCGCTCGCTCGACGACCTCGTCGCGGCGATTGCCGCGCGCGAATTGGATGCGGCGCGTCGGCGCGGCGGCGCGCTCGACGTGTCGGGATTCAGCGGGGTGAATCGCGCGGTGCAAGCGGTTGCGATTCGGCTGTTTCTCTCCGAGCGGATGGGATCTTTGCGCAAGATTTCGCGCGCGCATATCGAGGCTGTCCGCCAACTGATACTCGAAGGCGGTCCGAGCGACTCGCTCGATCTTCCGGGCGGCTGGCGCGCCGAGCGCGAGTACAATTTTTTTCGGCTGGTTCATTCGCGGGCCGGGAGTAAAACCGGCGCCGCTGGATTCTCGGTTGCGATTGCGGCGCACGGAATCACAGTCGTCGAGGCGGCGGGTTTCAAGTTCGAGGCTTCGACGAATCCGGCCGCGGCCGGCGCCGCCGCGGACGCGTCGATGCCGGATAGTTTGCTTTCGTCTTCGTTGGTCGCAATGTTCGATGCTGCGGAAATCGCGGACGCGGGCTTGGTCGCACGCAATTTTATGAAGGGCGACAGGATGCATCCGATGGGGATGCGTGGCACGCGGAAGGTCCATGACGTGTTTGTAGATCGCAAGTGGCCACGGGCCAGGCGCGAGCGCTTCCCGGTCGTCACGGTCGGCGGCGAAATCGCGTGGCTGCCGGGGCTTGCGCGCGCAGACTGTGCGCTCGTGACCAAGGCCACCGAAACCGTACTGCGAGTTGAGGCGCGCGAAATCGCCGCTTAGCGCATGCCACGTTGCGTGCGGGTCAACGCGCGTGATACTTTGTCTTATAGCATGAATCAGTTTTCTCGCAGTATTGCACTGTGGCTGGTGCTGGGACTGATGTTCCTTCTGCTGTTCAATATCTTCAGCAGGCAACAGCCCAAAGAACCCGAAATAATTTTCTCGGACTTCCTTAACCAGGTTGAGAAGAACCAGGTCGTCGAGGCGACGATTCAAGGAAATCAAATCAAGGGCGATACGACCAGCGGGGAGCATTTCAAGACCTACGCGCCCGACGATCCCGACCTGGTCAAGACGCTGCGCGAAAAGGGCGTCAAGATCGCGGCCAAGGCGCCCGAGGGCGATCCGTGGTGGATGGTCGCGCTGATACAGTGGTTCCCGGTTCTGCTGATGGTGGGGCTGTTCATGTTCTTCATGCGCCAGATGCAAATCGGCGGCGGCAAGGCGATGTCGTTTGGCAAGAGCCGCGCCAAGCTGCTGACTGAGAATACCCACAAAGTTACCTTCGCCGACGTGGCCGGAATCGACGAGGCGAAGGACGAACTCGAAGAGATAATTCAATTTTTGCGCGACCCCAAGCGCTTCACGCGGCTGGGCGGCCGAATCCCCAAGGGCGTGCTGCTGGTCGGGCCGCCGGGAACCGGCAAGACGCTGCTCGCGCGGGCGATCGCCGGCGAAGCAGGCGTGCCGTTCTTTTCGATCTCGGGATCGGACTTTGTCGAGATGTTCGTTGGCGTTGGCGCGTCGCGCGTGCGCGACCTGTTCGTGCAGGGCAAGAAGCATGCGCCGTGTATCATTTTCATCGACGAGATCGACGCGGTGGGACGTCATCGCGGGGCCGGCCTCGGCGGCGGTCATGATGAACGCGAACAGACGCTCAATCAGTTGCTGGTCGAGATGGACGGGTTCGAGGCCAACGAGGGCGTGATCCTGGTGGCGGCGACCAATCGCCCCGACGTGCTTGACCCGGCGTTGCTGCGCCCGGGCCGCTTCGATCGCCGCGTGGTGGTGCCGCTGCCCGACGTGAAGGGGCGCGAGGGCATCCTGAAGGTCCACACGCGCAAGGTGCCGCTGTCCGAGGACGTCGATGGGACCAAGCTCGCGCGTTCGACGCCTGGCTTCGCGGGCGCCGACCTCGAAAACCTTGTCAACGAGGCCGCGCTGCTGGCGGCGCGCCGCAACAAGGACAAGGTCGAGATGTCGGACTTCGAGCTGGCCAAGGACAAGGTGATGATGGGCGCGGAACGGCGCTCGATGGTGATGTCGGGCTCGGAGCGCAAGATAATCGCTTATCATGAAGGCGGGCACGCGCTGGTCGCGATGCTTCAGCCCGGTGCGGATCCGGTCCACAAGGTTACGATTATCCCGCGCGGGATGGCGCTTGGCGTGACGCAGCAATTGCCGCTGGACGATCGCTACACGTATCCCCGCGACTACCTGGTGACGCGATTGGCGGTGATGTTCGGCGGGCGCACCGCGGAAGAACTCGTGTTCGGTCAGATGACAACCGGTGCGGGCAACGATATCGAAAAAGCGACCGAGCTCGCGCGCAAAATGGTCTGCGAATGGGGCATGAGCAAGGAGCTTGGCCCGATGACGTTCGGGCGGCGCGAGGAACAGATCTTTTTGGGCCGCGACATCTCGCATCATAAGGATTACTCCGAGCAAACCGCGCTTGAGATCGATCGCGAAGTGCGCCGTATCATCGATGATTCGTATCAGAAGGCGCGCCAGATCCTGTCGGATCATCTGCCGCTGCTCCATGCGATCGCCGCGCGGCTGCTCGAGAAGGAAGTGCTCGACGGTAGCGAAGTTGAGGCGATGGCGACGGCGTTCCGCGAAGGGCGCGAGATGCCGCCGTCGCCGGCCGCGGTGCGCAATGATTTTCCGCCGCGTCCAGGCGCGGAGCCGGGCAAGGAAAAGCGCGCCGACAACGAAAACGAAAGCCCGGTGCCCGGACTCCCGCCGAAACCCGTTCTCGTGTAGTCGTCTTCGCCGGCGTGGTCGCGGCGCTTCAATTGACTCGATTCGCCACGGCGAGTCGGTTGCCGCGTAGGTGAGGGGGAAGTGGGGCCGGTGCGATGCGACGCTCGCGGATTAAACCCAAGTCATCCAGTGATCGAGCCTTGCGCAAGCGGGCGTCTCAATCCCCATATCTCAAGCTTTACGACGGTCGCGTAATCAAGTTCCCCGCGGTGATGGGCGTGCTCAACGTCACGCCCGACTCCTTCTCCGATGGCGGTAGATACCTGGAGGCGGACCGCGCCGTCGAGCACGCGCTTGCGATGGAAGCGGCCGGCGCCGACCTGATCGACGTGGGCGGTGAATCGTCGCGTCCCGCGGGCGCGTCGGAGGTCCCGGTCGAGGTCGAGCTCGCGCGAGTCAGGCCGGTGCTCGCGCGCTTAAGCAAGCGGCTCGGCGTGCCAATCTCGATCGACACGCGGCGGGCGGAGGTCGCGCGAGTCGCGCTCGAGTCGGGCGCGGCGATAATCAACGATATCACGGCGCTCGAGCACGACTGCGAAATGGCGCCCCTTGCGGCGCGAACGAAGTGCGCGGTGGTGCTGATGCATATGCGCGGCGGTCTCGCCAATCATATCGAGTTCGCACGCTACCGCGACGTGGTGCGCGAGGTCGTCGAATACCTGGAGGCGCGCGCGCGATTCGCCGCGGGGGCAGGAGTTGTGCGCTCGCGAATCATCGTTGACCCGGGACTGGGCTTCGCCAAGACGGCCCAGCATAATCTGAAATTGCTGGCCGCCTTGCCCGACCTCTGTGCGCTCGGCTATCCCGTATTGGTGGGGGCGTCGCGCAAGAGCTTTGTGGCGCGAATAGCCGGAGCGGGCGAGCGGGAGCTGGAATTCGGCACGGCGGCTGCGAACGCGCTGGCAGTGGCGGCCGGCGCGTCGATCGTGCGCGTGCACGACGCAGGCGCGGCCGTCGCCGTGGTGCGGATGGCCGCGGCGATGGCGGGACGGGATCGGCGGTTCAGGCGCAATGCATAACTACATACCCATGATACCGCAGCCGCGATGGCAGGACATCGTTGACATCCTGATCGTGGCGTACGTGATCTACCGGATCGCGCTTCTGATCCGCGGTACGCGCACGATGCAGATGGTGGTCGGGATGGTGATCGTGGGCGGCGCGTTCGTGGTGTCGCAGGTGCTCGGACTGTTCACGCTCAACTGGCTCTTGAACAACTTCCTTGGTTCGTTGTTTGTGATCCTGGTGGTTATCTTCCAGGCGGACATTCGGCGCGCGCTGACCCGTGTCGGTGCGCAATCCTTCCTGGGCCGCAATGCGGCTGCCGTCACGCCTGCGGAGGAAATAGCAACCGCGGCGGCGTGGCTTTCGGCGCGTCGAGTCGGCGCGCTGATAGTGATCGAACAGGACGATGGGCTGGGTGAGTTCGTCGAAAACGGTAGAGTCGTTGACGGCAAGGTCTCGCCCGAATTGCTCGAAACGATTTTCATGAACGGCTCTCCGCTGCATGATGGCGCCGTGATCATAAACGGCGACCGGGTACTCGCGGCGGCGTGCCTGCTGCCGTTGTCGCAAAACCCCAACGTAAGCCTGTCGCTGGGCACGCGTCATCGCGCGGCGATTGGAATGAGCGAGGACAGCGACGCGGTTGTGCTGGTCGTGTCCGAGGAGGACGGGACGATTTCTCTTGCCCGCGGCGGTGTTCTGAGCCGTGGACTGGAACCAGCCGAGGTCCTGTCCACACTGAGGAAGCTGCCGGGTTAGGAGCGCGGAGGCAAAAGAGCGACGGGACGACGCACGATGAGGCTGGGCGACTTCAAATATATGTTCGCAGTTAGCGGCGCGCGGCGGCTCCGCGGCGGCGACATCGGGCTGCGCATATTCGCGGTGGTGCTCGCGACCGGACTGTGGATATTCGTCAACACGGCCGAGCGGAATTCACGCGAGCCGCTCACGGTGCCTATCAGCTATAGCTCGCTGCCGCCGGGGATGGTGATCGTGAACCATCCGCCGGCGTTCGTGAAAATCGAAGTCACAGGTCCGCGCAACCTGCTGTCGCTGCTGGATCCCGAGCGGCTCACGCTCAAGATCGATCTGCGCGGCGTCGCGGCGGGACAATCCGAGTTCAAGATCTATCCCGCGATGTTCAACGTAGAACGAAATACCGCCGTGACCAGCATCTCGCCCGATCAATTGTCGCTTGATGTCGATCGCGTCGTTAGCCGCGACGTGCCGGTCCAGCTGGCGGTTCAGGGGAAGGTCGAGCCCGGCTACACGATTACCTCGGTCGATATTACGCCGCCGAGCGTCACAATCATGGGGCCGAGCCGGTTCGTCGCGCCGCTTACGTCGGTCAGCACGGAACCCTTCGACTTGAAGGGACTCACCTCGGATACCAGCCGCTCGGTTGATATCGCGGCGCCCAATCCGGCGTTGGGATTCTCTACGGGTCACGTCGATGCGCGCATCAGTGTCGCGGAGGCGATTACCGACCGTGAGTTTCGCGCGGTCGAGGTGGAAGTCAAGGACAGCAATTTCAAGTACCGAATCGAACCCAGGCAGGCCACGCTGACGATTCGCGGGCCCGCGGTCAAGCTCGCGGGTCTCGCGCCGAAGGGGCTAGCCTACGTTGACGCCAAGGGCGTCGCGCCGGGCTCGCACGAGTTGCCGCTGCAAGTGACACTGCCCGACGGAATGCAGTTGGTGCGCCAGTCGCCCGACAAGGTTAGACTGCGGATGTATCACCAGAAGCTGACAACTACTGCCGATGAGCACCCATCGTAAACTGTTCGGCACCGACGGCGTCCGCGGAGTCGCCAATCAGGAGCCGATTACCTCCGAGACCGCGCTGAAGCTCGGCCGCGCGCTCGCGCATGTGTTCCGCAATTCCACGGGTCGTCATCGCAGAATTCTTATCGGCAAGGATACCCGCCTGTCGGGCTACATGATCGAGACCGCGATTGAGTCCGGAATCTGCTCGATGGGCGTGGACGTGTGGCTGGTGGGTCCGCTGCCGACGCCTGCGATCGCGTTTCTGACGCGCAGCATGCGCGCCGACGCGGGCGTGGTCATATCGGCCTCGCACAATCCCTTCCAGGACAACGGGATCAAGTTTTTTTCGCGCGAAGGATTCAAACTCGACGACCAGACCGAGCGCCGAATCGAAGCGCTGGTGTTCGACGAAGGCGAGGTCGGGATGCATCGCGCGCGCGCGGACGATATCGGCAAGGCGGCGCGCATCGACGACGCGCTCGGCCGTTACCTGGTATTTCTGAAGTCGTGCCTGCCGCGCTCGGTCGCATTCGACGGGCTGAAGGTCGCGATCGATTGCGCCAACGGCGCGGCCTACAAGGTCGGTCCCGAGGTGCTGGAGGAACTGGGCGCCGAGGTCTTGGCGATCGCGGCCGAGCCCGACGGCACCAACATCAATCTGAATTGCGGCGCGACGCATCTCGACGGGATTCGCGAGACCGTTTTGCGCGAGCACGCCAACGTCGGCATAGCGCTCGACGGCGACGGCGATCGCGTGATGCTGATCGACGAGCGCGGCGAAGTCTTCGACGGCGACGACATGATGGCGCTGCTCGGCCGCAAGCTCGCCGCCCAAGGCCGGCTGAGCCACAACGCCGTGGTCGCAACCGTGATGAGCAACTTCGGACTCGAGCTCGCGCTTCGCGACGCGGGCGTGCGGCTGATCCGCACCGAGGTCGGCGACCCCGCGGTCGCGCGCGAGATGCGACTCAACTCGTACAACCTGGGCGGCGAGCAGTCGGGCCACGTGATCTTCATGGATTACTCGACCACCGGCGACGGACTGATCAGCGCGTTGATGGTGCTTGCGCAGATGGCCGAAAGTGGCCGGACGCTCGGCGAACTGCGCGCGATGCACCGCGTGCCGCAAGTTCTGGAAAACGTGCGCGTCCGAAATCGCGTGCCGCTAGCCGAGATGCCCGACGTTCAACGAATCATCGCCGACGCCGAGCGACGGCTGGCGGGCAGCGGCCGGCTGCTGGTGCGATATTCGGGGACCGAGATGCTCGCGCGCGTGATGGTCGAAGGCGAGGACGGCGTTCAGATCAAAGCGCTCGCCCAGGAAATCGGCGCCGCGATCCGCAAGTACGCCGGCACGGCGTGACCGATTAATTGCGCTTCGTGCGCTTGCGCTTCGCGGTCAGCGGCTTCGAGCCGAGCGCTTTTAGGTACGCCTTTACCGCGCGCGTCAGGCCCATATAGAGCGCGTCGGAGATCAGCGCGTGGCCGATGGAGACCTCCTGCAAGCCTTTGACCGCTTTCGCATAGGCCGGAATATTCTTGAGATCGAGATCGTGGCCCGCATTCACGCCCAGTCCGATTTCCCGCGCCAGCCGCGCGGCCTCGCGATGCGCCGCGAGAATCTCTTGACCGGCCGGCGTGCCGAACGCATTCGCATAAGGCCCGGTGAACAACTCGATTCGGTCCGCCCCGAGTTCTCGTGCGCGCCTGATCTGCCGGGCGTCGGTATCAAGGAAAAGACTCGTGCGGATGCCCGCGTTGCCGAGCCTTGCGAGCACGTCGCCAACCCATTCCGCTCCGCTCGTCAGGTTCCATCCCGCATTCGACGTCAGCACGCCCGGCGGGTCGGGCACGAGTGTCACCTGCGTCGGCTTGACGCGCATCACGAGGTCAAGAAACTCCGCGCCCGGGTATCCTTCGATATTGAACTCGACCGTCAGCATCGCGGCGAGATCGAACACGTCCTGAAACGTGATGTGCCGGGCGTCGGGGCGCGGATGGACCGTTATCCCGTGGCATCCCGCGGCGATGCAGGTACGCGCCGCCTCGACTACGTCGGGAATATTTCCGCCGCGCGCATTTCGGAGCGTCGCGATTTTGTTGACGTTGACGCTGAGCCGAATCATTTCAATACCGAGGCTACCAGAGCCAGCGCGCCAGTCCAGTTTTTCACTGCCGCCCGCATTCCCGCCTCCCGCGCATGGTGTAATATTTCCCGCAGGATTGCCGACGATGATTTTGCTCAACGCCGCCGAAAGCCGCCAACTCGATCGCATCAGCCAGGAAAAGTACGGAATTTCGTCCTACCTGCTGATGACGCGGGCGGGTGAGGCTGTTGCCGACGCGCTCGTCGAGCGCTTCCCCGAAGCGGCCGCCGATGTGCTCGTCGTGGCGGGCCGGGGTAACAACGGCGGCGACGGATTCGTCGCTGCAAGACGGCTGATTCGGGACGGCTTCGGCGCGCGAGCCGTTCTGCTCGGTCGCGCGGCGGACTTGAAGGGCGATGCCGCGCGCGCATACGCGGAGTTTCGCGCATCCGGTGGCAAGGCGATCGAGGCATCGGGAGAGTCCAGCCTCGAAGCCGCGCTTGGCAAACGCCCGAGCGCCGTTATCGACGCGATTTTCGGCACCGGCTTGAACGCGGAGGTCAAAGACGGGCCGCGGCGCGCGATCGAGATTGTTAATTCATTCGGATTGCCCGTAATCGCCGTCGATATCGCGTCGGGAGTGAACTCGGACACGGGTGCTGTCATGGGCGCGGCGATCCGCGCGTCTCTCACGGTGACGTTCGGGTTCGCGAAGTTCGGCCACGTTTCATATCCGGGCGCCGGACAATCCGGCGAGTTGCGGATCGTCGATATAGGTTTCGCCGCGCGCGCGATTGAGGAGATAGCGCCCCGCGGCCGATTCCTCGAGCGCGACGACGTGCGGCATTTGATTCGCGCGCGGCCGGCGAATTCGCACAAGGGAATGTATGGACATCCGCTGGTAATCGCCGGCGGCCGCGGCAAGTCCGGCGCCGTACTGCTTGCTTCACGCGCCGCCTTGAGAGCGGGCGCGGGCCTCGTTACGGCGGCGGTGCCCGAGTCGATCCAGCCAATCGTCGCGGCGGGGCAGGCCGAACTGATGACCGAGCCGATCGCCGATCGCGACGGCCACTTTGACGGCGCTCACGCGCCCGACACGTTAAAGATCATAATCGAAGGGATGAACGCGTTGATCGTGGGGCCGGGAATGGGAGTCAGCGATGACACCAGACGCCTCGTCGAATGGCTGATCTCAGACGCGTCCGAGCGCGAGCGTCCGATGCTGATCGATGCCGACGGACTCAACGCGCTGGCCGCGATCGGTTGCGAAGCCGCCCGGCGTGCGCGCGGTCCGGTCGTGCTGACGCCTCATCCGGGAGAAGCCGCGCGCCTGCTCGGCGTGACCCCGGCGATCATCAACGACGATCGCGTGTCTGCCGCGCGCAATCTGGCGGAACGAACCGGAGCGTCCGTGCTGATAAAGGGCGCGCGTTCCGTTATCGCCTCTCCCGACGGCGACCTCTATATCAACTCGACCGGCAATCCCGGGATGGGCACGCCCGGCATCGGTGACGCGCTGTCGGGAATCGTCGGCGCGCTGCTGGGGCAGAAGATGCGCCCGATGGACGCGCTCGCGCTTGGCGTTTTTCTCCACGGCTACGCGGCGGATCGCGTCGCGGCGCGGATGGGGCGCGTTGGCTATATCGCCGGCGACCTCATTGACGAGTTGCCGGCGGCACTGGAAGCACTAACGCGGTAGTTGCGCTATATTACGACTGAGTAATCGCGATGGCTAATGCCGCTGCAGAATCGGAGGAATCGGGCGCGACCGTGGTCACGATGGTGATCGAGAGCCGCTCGCCGCACGAGACCAAATCGTGGGGACGGCGGCTGGCCTCGCTTCTCGAAGGAGGGGAACTGCTCGGCCTGATTGGCGATCTCGGTGCGGGCAAGACCTGCTTTATCAAAGGACTCGCGCGCGGACTAAGCCTGCGCGAAGAGGACATCCTGAGCCCCACCTTCACGATGATCCAGGAGCATCACGGGCGCTTCCCGCTCTATCATATAGATCTGTATCGCCTCGAAGAGGCGACACTGGATGACCTGGGTCTTCGCGAATATTTGTTTTCCGAAGGTGTCGCAGCCGTCGAATGGTTCGAGTGTCTGCGCGGCGGTGCGGAGATGGAATACCTGGCGGTCCGCATCAGCTACGCCGGCGCGAACATCCGCCGAATCGAATTCAGCGCGGCGGACTCCCGCCATGCGCAAATCATTTCCAAGTTGAAGCGCCGCTTCGCCTGAGGGCGGGAAGCTGCACCACCCTGCTGCGCGAGGGTAGTGTCTCAGTTTGAAATTCGATCAATAAACCAGAAAACGAGCCCAAAGATGGCCATCAGAAGTATCGGAGCCCAGAACAGAATTATGCTCGCCATGACACGTTGACGACCCGCCATCTCGACTTCACGCTTAAACCATCCGCTCATGCGGTTTCTCTTTGGCTCGCTTCCCATTCGTCCACGATTCCAACTAAATCCTCGAACGAAAAAAGATAATCGGCAACGCCCGACTCCATCGCAGGCGTTACTCTGAGCGTCTTGTGAATCCGAATGAAGTTGTACCAGAGCGCGTAGAGCGCCACCACGCTGCCCGCGGTACTGGCTGATTTCCGGGGACACGGCAATTCAGATTGATCGTCGGACGTGGCGGGAAGGGCACGAATATGCCACGTAGATAATGGACGTGCTTGCTTTTCCCCTCGTATGGTAGGATGAAAGTGCCATGATCTTCGCTGTCATAGCTGGCCCTGGGCATGAAAATATTCTCGACGAACGGATACGGGCGCTTTACCCGGACAAACATATACAATTCCACTCCAAGGGACACTGGTTCGTCGCCAGTACCGGAACGGCTGAAGAAGTCTCAGACCGATTAGGAATTTCAGCGGATAAACCGGACGATGTCAGAACTGCAATAGTTCTCGGTGTGTCCGGATACTGGGGCCGCGAGTCCGCCAATATATGGGAGTGGCTAACTGCTAATGGCGGCTAAAGAGGAAACTCCCCTCCGCTTCACAACTAAGCCGCGTCGCTCACTCCGCACCGGTAGTAGCGATCCGTTAACGTCTGCCGTATTCGATTTGAGTATGGCAGTCGGGGAATTAAAAAACGCAGTAGCCACGCTCTCCGCTCAAGGACAGGATCAAACTAAGGAATTAAGAAAGATTTCTGGTGAAATCACTGGTGCAAAGGCGATTGCGAAGTTTGTTGCTTCGGTTGCGGCATTCATAGGCGTGGCGACAATCATCAAACTGTGGCCGGTCATTCACGGTTGGTTCGCTTCTTAAATCAGGACACTTCCATCCTGAAATCCGGACACTCGGCCTGAAATTAGGACAGTACCTGCCCGCGAGGGGCTGGTTTGAGGCCCATTTTCCGCACATAATACTAAATTCCCCCTTTTTCCAGGGCGGATAGGGTCATCGCGTTGGGATTGGTCGTTCAAAAATACGGCGGAACTTCGGTCGGATCGATCGAGCGAATCAAGGCGGTCGCCGATCGCGTGGTCAGGGCGCGCGGCGCCGGCAATCGGATGGTCGTGGTGGTCTCGGCGATGGCCGGCGAGACCAATCGGTTGTTCAAGCTAGCCTCCGAATTGAGTGATCGCCCCAGCCCGCGCGAGACCGACGTGCTGGTCGCCACCGGAGAGCAGGTCTCGGCTGCGCTGCTCGCGATCCGGCTCCAGTCGATGGGGCATCCGACGGTTTCTTTCCTGGCTTTTCAAATGAACCTGACCACCGACTCGAATTACGGCCGCGCGCGAATCAAGTCCGTGCAATGCGATCGGGTGATGCGCGCTCTCGACGATGGGCAGATCGTCGTGGTGGCCGGCTACCAGGGCGTCAACCCCGCCGGCGATATCACGACGCTTGGCCGCGGCGCGTCGGATCTGACCGCGGTGGCGTTGGCAGCGGCTCTCAAAGCCGACGCTTGTGAAATCTACACCGACGTGGACGGCGTCTATACCGCCGATCCCAACATCTGCCCCAAAGCAAAAAAACTCGGCCGCATCTCGTACGATGAGATGCTCGAGATGGCGGGACTCGGGGCGAAGGTCCTGCAAACCCGTTCGGTTGAACTAGCCCGCCGTTACAATGTGCCGCTCGTCGTCCGCTCCAGCTTCCGTGAAGCCGAGGGGACGTGGGTCGGACAAGAGGATTTGTCAATGGAGGACGTGCTCGTTTCGGGCGTAACGCTCGACCAGAATCAAAGCAAGATCACGATAGCCGGCGTCGAGGATCGGCCCGGTCTGGCCGCGAAGATTTTCAGCCCGATCGCCGACGCGGGAATCGTCGTGGACATGATCATCCAGAACGCCAGCGCCGACGGCCGCACCGACATGACGTTTACCATCGGCCGCGAAGACCTTGGCCGCGCGCTCGAAATCGTTACGCGTACAGCCGCCGAAATCGGCTCGCCGGGCGTGCGGCATAACGATCAGGTCGCCAAGGTTTCGGTGGTCGGAGTTGGAATGCGCACGCATGCGGGCGTCGCGGCCACGATGTTCCAGGTGCTGGCGGCGGAACGGATTAATATCGAGATGATTTCGACCTCGGAGATTAAGGTCTCGGTCGTGGTCAATTCGAAATACGGGGAACTCGCGATGCGTGCGCTGCACGACGCGTTTGTCAACGGCGGCTCGAACGCCGCGCCGCGGGAGACAGTTTGAGTCCGATGGCGGATGCAAAACATATCCAGGTTTACGACACCACTTTGCGCGACGGATGCCAGTCCGAAGACGTCTCGCTGACGGTTGAGGACAAGGTCACGATTGCCCAACGGCTCGACGATCTCGGTTTCGATTACATCGAGGGCGGATGGCCGGGCTCGAACGATCGCGACGCCGCGTTCTTCAAAGAGATCAAGAAGATCAAAATTCGCCACGCCAAGATCGCAGCCTTCGGCTCGACTCGGCGCTCCGGAGTTCGCGCCGCGGCCGATCGCAATCTGCAGCTGCTGCTGCGCACCGGGACTCAAGTCGCGACCGTGGTCGGCAAGACCTGGGACATGCACGTGCGCGAGGCGCTGCGAATCCCGCTGAACGAAAATCTCGAAATTCTCAACGACACGATCGCGTTTCTGAGAAAGAACTTCGACGAGGCGATTTTCGACGCCGAACATTTCTTCGACGGCTATTTTCACAATCCCGAGTACGCGCTTGCGTGCCTGAAAGCCGTTGACGACGCGGGCGTCACGCTGATCGCGCTGTGCGACACCAACGGCGGACGCCTGCCCGGTGAAATTGAAGCCGCGGTAACGGCGGCTCGCGCGGCGGTCAATTGCCCGATCGGAATTCACTGTCATAACGACTCGGACGTCGCGGTCGCCAACACCCTAGCCGGCGTGCAGGCGGGCGCGGTGCAGGTGCAGGGGACGATCAACGGCTTCGGCGAGCGATGCGGCAACGCGAACCTGGTTTCGATAATCGCCAACCTGCAGCTCAAGCTGGGCTACCATTGCGTGCCCCCGGCCAAGCTCAAGACGATGCGCGAGGTTTCGCGGCTGGTGTACGAACTCGCCAACATCACGCCGTTTGCGCGCCAGCCGTACGTCGGCCGCAGCGCGTTCGCGCACAAGGGCGGGCTGCACGTCTCGGGAATCCAGCGCAACACCGCGACCTACGAGCACGTCGATCCCGCCCTGCTCGGCAACGACCGCCGCGTGCTGCTCTCCGAGCTCTCGGGCCGCGCCAATATCGTGTACAAGGCCAAAGAATTCGGACTCGAGCTCGAAACGGCGAACGACAAGATCGGCGTATTGCTCGACGAACTCAAGCGGCTCGAGGGCGCGGGCTACACCTTCGACGGGGCGGACGCTTCGTTCGAGCTGCTGATGCTGCGCACGCTCGGCCTGACCAAAGAACATTTCAACTTCGTCAGTTTCCGCGTCTTCGACGACAAGTGGCATGAGGACCGTGCGCCTTTCAGCGAGGCGGTGGTCGTGATCGAAGGACCCGACGGCGTGCGCACGCGCAACTCCGCCATCGGCAACGGCCCCGTCAACGCGCTCGATTCGGCGCTGCGTCAAGCGTTGCTGCCGTACTATCCCAATCTCGAGGCGATGCAGTTGGTCGATTACAAAGTCCGCGTGCTCGACAACGGCGCCGGTACCGAGGCGCGCGTTCGCGTGCTGATCGAATCGACCGACGGCAAACGCCGATGGGGCACGGTCGGATTGTCGAGCAACGTCGTCGAGGCGAGCTGGCAGGCGCTGGTTGACTCGGTCGAATACAAGCTGCACAAGGATAACGTGAAGCCGCGCACGAAGGCGGCGAGCAAGCACAACGGCGCGCGTCCGCGCTCTGGCAGGGCCGCGGAGAATGCGCCGGCGCGTGCAAGATAGGACGCGAGCGAGCATCCGACCACGCCCGCGCCAACCACGATTATGTTCGCGCTTGATGCGTCTGCGTCACGCGGAGAACCCCCATCTTTTTCCGCCGATCGGCGTAAGATAAGCTAATCGCCCACTGGTGGCGAACGAAACCGTCCATGCCGATTTATCTCGATCATAATGCAGGCGCTCCTGTTCGTGTCGAGGCTGCCGCCGCGGTCTCACGCCTGCCGGCCGACATGGGTGGGAATCCCTCGTCGGTGCATCGCTCAGGCCAGCGTTCGCGCCGGATGCTCGAGGTTGCGCGCGCGCAAGTCGCGTCGATCGTCGGCGCCGAGCCGCGGCAGATCGTGTTTACCAGCGGCGGCACCGAGTCGAACAATCTTGCCATCTTCGGAGGGATCACCGCGGCCTCCCGACGCCGTAAAATTATTTCATCCCAGATCGAGCATTCATCGATCCTCGCTCCGATTGCAGAACTCGAGCGCCGCGGTTTTGAGGTAGTGCGAGTCGCGCCCGACTCCGACGGACGAGTCGATCCCGGGCGCGTGCTCGCCGCGCTCGATAGCGAGACCGCGCTCGTCACGCTCGGACTGGCGAACTCCGAAGTCGGAACGATTCAGGATCTCGCTCCGCTCGCATCCATGTGCGGCGGGGCCGGTGCGTTGTTTCATATAGACGCGGCGCAGGCAGTCGGCCGAATTCCGGTCGATATCGCGGCGCTGGGATGCGATCTGCTGACACTGAGCGGCCACAAGCTTGGCGCGCATTCGGGAGTTGGCGCTTTGTACGTCCGCGACTTTACGCGCGTGGCGCCGATCGTTTTTGGCGGGCCGCATGAAAGCGGCATGCGGGCGGGCACGCCGAATCTGCTTGGCGCAGTCTCCTTCGGCGCGGCGGCCGAGGCCGCGATGAATGCGATGGCGGCAGAGTCGGTCCGAATCGGTTCACTTGCCGCGTCGCTGTTCGCGCGTATCCGCGAGGCGATTCCCGGTCTTCGCTTGAACGGCCCGATTGTTGGCCGGCTTCCGAATACGCTCAACCTCACGTTTCCGGGCGTGCTTGGCGAGAGCATGCTGATTGCGCTCGATCTCGAGGGCGTCGAAGTGTCGATGGGCTCGGCGTGCGCGGCAGGAGCCGTCGAGCCGTCGCACGTGTTGCGCGCGATGGGCCGCAGCGTTGCCGACGCGCGCAGCTCGCTCAGGATCAGCCTCGGCTGGAACAACACCGCACAGGAGATCGAAGCCGTCGCGGCGCTCATCCCCCAGGTGTGGCGGCGTGTCGCCGCCAGCGAACCTCTGTCGGAGGCGAGCGCACGATGAGGCCGCGAGTGCTGGTTGCGATGTCGGGCGGGGTGGACAGCTCGGTGGCGGCGGCGATGGTGCGCGAGCAGGGTTACGACGTGGTCGGCGTGGCGATGCGGCTTGCGCCCGAGCCGTCTGCGCCAATGGCGAACCGCCGCGGCGCCTGCTGCTCGCATGACGACTTCGAAGATGCGCGCCGGGTGGCGGAGCGGATGGATTTTCCGTTCTACGTGATTGATTTGCGCGCCGACTTCGCCGCGCGCGTGGTCGATAACTTCGTTTCCGAATATCTGGCCGGGTGCACGCCGAATCCGTGCGTGATGTGCAATCGCGAGATCAAATTCGATCGCTTGTGGAGCCGCGCCCGCGCGCTCAAGGCCGACTATGTGGCGACCGGACATTACGCCCGAATAGAGCAGGGGGCAGACGGCAGATTTCATCTGCTGCGCGCCGCCGACGACTCGAAGGATCAGTCGTATTTTCTATTCACGCTCGGGCAGGACGAACTCTCGCGAACGATTTTTCCGGTTGGTGCGATGACCAAGACCGAAGTTCGCGCCCGCGCGCGCGCTTTGGGCCTTGCCACCGCGGACAAGCCTGAGAGCCAGGAAATCTGCTTCGTTCCCGACGGCGATTACGCGAGTTTTGTCGAGCGGCAGAGCGATCCCGCGCAACTCCGCCCCGGATCGATTATCGACAGCGACGGAAGACGCCTGGCCGCTCACTGCGGCGTGCATCGATTCACGGTAGGACAGCGGCGCGGCCTCGGTATCGCCAGCGGAGAACGCCTATACGTCCGCGAGATTCGGGCCGAGTCGGGCGAGGTCGTGGCCGGGCGGCGCGAGGAACTCAATTCTCCGGGCCTGATCGCGAATCGAGTCAGCCTGGTCGATGATTCCATTGCGTCGGGGCGCGAGCTGAACATCGAGGTGAAGATTCGCCATCGGCATCGCGCGATCCCGGCAACGATGCGCGTCGATTCAGGGCGCTGCGCGGAGATTCGCTTCGCGTCGGGCGGTCCTGCAGTGACACCGGGACAGGCGTGCGTTTTTTACCGCGGCGAGGAAGTGCTCGGCGGCGGATTTATCGAACGGGCGATCACGGAAGAGCAAGCGAACTGACTATGGCAACGCGCTTCGCGATCGCAACGCTCGGATGCAAGGTCAATCAGTACGATTCGGCGATTATCGAGTCGCGCCTGAGTGCGCGCGGGATGGAACGCCGCGAGTTCAGCGAGCAAGCCGACGTCTATATCGTCAACACCTGCACGATCACCGATCGCGCGGACGCGGAGAGCCTGCGTATCGCACGGCGCGCGCGGCGGCTCAATCCGAATGCCCGCGTGATCATGACCGGATGCCTGGCGCAAGCGAGCCCCGACGTGCTCGCGAAAGCGCCGGAGGTTGATGCCGTGATCGGACTCGGGATGCTCGACGACCTCGAACGCGCAGCGGCTTCGGGAGCGGGCGAGCGTGTGATGGTCACGAATCTGCGCAAGGCGAAAGGGCCGATTGAACTGGCCGCGGTCACGCTGGACGGTCATACGCGTGCGTTTCTGAAATTGCAGGAGGGATGCGATCAATTCTGCACGTTCTGCATCGTGCCGTTTTCGCGCGGCGCCTCTCGGAGCGTCGAGCCGCGCCGGGTGATGGCGGCGCTCGACGATCTTTATGCACGCGGCTTCAAGGAAGTCGTTCTTGCCGGGGTTCATCTCGGCGGCTACGGCAGGGACCTCGAGCCGCGGGTCGATCTCGCGGATTTGCTCGAGATGATCGCCGAGCGATGCCCGCTCGAGCGGGTGCGGATAAGCTCGCTCGATCCCGAAGAATTGAGCGACCGTATCGTGGAAATAATCTCGAGCAGCGGAAAATTCTGCCCGCATCTGCATCTGCCGCTGCAGTCGGGCGACGACGAAACTTTGTCGCGGATGCGGCGGCGTTATCAGCGCGGCTATTTTCACGATCGCGTCGAGCGCGTTTTACGCGCGTGGCCCGATGCGGCGATTGGCACCGACCTGATTGTGGGCTTTCCCGGTGAGACAGGGGACCGTTTCGAGTCGTACTTCAATTTCGTCGAGTCGATGCCGATCGCGTATTTTCACGTGTTTCCGTATTCGGTCCGGGCCGGGACCACGGCGGCGAAGTTTTCCGGGATGGTGAAGCCGGCGGAGATCAAGCGGCGGGCCGGGCTGATGCGCGCACTGGGCGAGCGCAAGCGGGCAGAATTTGCCCGGCGATTCGTCGGAACAAAACTTAAGGTATTACTTGAAGAACGCGGGCCCAGCGGCGAGCTCCAGGGCTACAGCCGCAACTACCTGCGGGTATCGACGCAGGGGCCCGATGAACTGACAAATCGAGAAGTCGAGGTGGAGGCGGCAACCGTTGAAGGCGCGCAACTGGTTGGGAAGATTGTTCGGCCGTGGGCGGACGAGACCGCCTGCCTCCGGGCCTCCTGAAAGTCCCCGCACCAAACTCGAGCGCGTGCTCGGCTATTCGTTCGTGCGGGCGGATTTGCTGGAGACCGCGCTGACGCATCCGAGCGCTGCGGTCGGCAGCGACGTCCATTACGAGCGGCTGGAGTTCCTTGGCGACGCGGTGCTTGATCTTGCGATCGCAGACCTGCTGATGCGCAAGTTTCCGACCGCGAAGGAAGGCCCGCTGTCCAAGCAGCGCGCGTCGATCGTAAACGCGCGAACGCTGGCGCTCAAAGCGCAGGCGATTGAATTGAACGAAATGATCCGGCTGGGGAAAGGCGAAGAAAAAAGCGGCGGGCGCGAGAAGACCTCGATTCTTGCGGCCGCGTTTGAGGCGGTGATCGGCGCGATCTATACCGACGGCGGACTCACGCCTGCGCAGCAGGTGGTCGAGCGCCTGTTCACCGGCGATATCGGCGGACCGGCCGCGGAGCGCGATTACAAAACCGAATTGCAGGAAATCGCGTACCGGCAATTTCGCGCGCAGCCGGTGTACGAACTGATCGCGACGGAAGGGCCCGATCATGCCAGGCGCTTTACGACCCGAATCAGAATCGCGGGCCGCGATCTCGGCGTGGCCGAGGGCGGCAGCAAGAAGCAAAGCGAGCAGGCGGCGGCGCGCCTCGCGCTGGATCGAATAGAAGAGGAGCGCGGTGAGCGCCATGGGTGAGCATCGCGCCGGATTCGTGGCGGTCGCCGGCCGCACCAACGTCGGCAAATCGACGCTGGTGAACCGGCTGGTGGGGCACAAGGTCGCGATCGTCACACCGCGTCCGCAGACCACGCGGCGGCGAATTCTCGGTATCCGCAGCGACGCCGACGCGCAGATTTTACTGATCGACACGCCCGGACTTCATGAGGCGAAGAAGCAACTGAATCAGCGAATGGTGCAGGTGGCGCGGCGCGCGATCGCGGAGGGCGAAGTCATTGTGGCCGTGGTAGAGGCAGGCGATCATCTGAACCCCGGCGATCGCGCCGTGCTGGTTGACATCCGCGCGCTGGGCCGTCCGACGATCGTTGCGATCAACAAGGTCGATCGCGTCCCGCGCGCTCAACTGCTGCCGCTAATCGAGGAAATCAACCGCGGATTTCCCGGCGCCGAGATCGTCCCGGTCAGCGCACTGAGCGGCGAGAATATTGACGAGCTGTTGCTGACTGTGAAGCGGATGCTCCCGGTGAGCCCGGCGCTGATGCCGCCCGATGAGTACACCGATCAGAGCGAACGAATGATCGCGGAGGAAATCATCCGCGAGAAAATTTTTCTCAAGATGCGCCAGGAGATTCCGTTCTCGACCGCCGTCAGGGTCGAGAAGTTCGAAGAGGACGCGGAGCGCAAGCTCAAGAGGATCAGCGCGACGGTGGTTGTCGATCGCGAGTCGCACAAGGGCATGCTGATCGGCGCGGGCGGGCGCACGCTCAAGGAGATCGGCACGGCGGCGCGCCTCGAGCTCGAAGAAATTCTCGGCGCGCGCGTGTTTTTGGAAATCATCGTCAAAGTCGAGCGCGATTGGACGAGCGATCCGCGCAAGCTCGCGGAGTTCGGACTGTGACGAGCGCACGCGGAGGGCCGGGCGCGGAGGTGCGGCGGATTGCGGCCGAAGGTCTGCCGGCGGTGGTGCTGGTTGGCCGCGCGAACGCGGGCAAGTCCACGCTGTTCAATCGAATCACCAGGGGCGGGCGCGCGATTACCAGCGCGATTCCCGGCACTACGCGCGACCTCAATTTTGCCCGCGCGATCCACGGCGACCGCGAATTCGTCGCGGTCGATAGCGGCGGCCTGGAGCTTGGCGGGCATGAGCGGATGACCGAACGCATCGTCGGCGAGGCGCTGGCCGCGGTGGGGGTGGCCGATGTCGTGGTGTTCATCCTCGATGGCAAGGGCGGGCTGAGCGAGGCCGACGCTGAGGCGCTCGCGCTGGTACGCGAAACGGGATGCCCGCTGATCATGGCCGTCAACAAGATCGATCGGCCGGGACAGGAGGCCGAGGCGGCTGAATTCTACGCGCTCGGCGGCGAGGAGTTGTTTTTCATCTCGGCGGCGCACGGACGCGGAATCGACGAGCTTCTCGATCAAGTCGTCGCGCGGCTGCCCGAGCGCGAAGGCGCCGTGGCCGCATCCCCTGACTTGAGGCTTGCGCTTATCGGCCGCCCCAACGTGGGGAAGTCGTCGATCCTCAACCGGCTCTCGGGTTTCGAGCGCGCGATCGTGGACGACACCCCCGGCACGACGCGCGATCCGGTGGACGTACGGCTTTGCGCACAGGGCCGCGATGTACTGTTGATCGACACGGCAGGAATGCGCAGGCCGCCGCGCGTCGAAGGCGAGCTGGAGCATCATTCGGTGGGCCGGGCGATCGAAACGATCAGGCGCGCGAACGTTGTGCTGCTGGTGATCGACGCGAGCGAGGGAATCACCGACCAGGACGCGCGGCTGGCGCGATTGGTGGACAGCAGCGACCGCGCGATGGTGATCGTGTGCAACAAATGGGATGTCGCCGCGAAGCAGGGGCGCAAGGTGGCGGCATTCGTCCGCGACGCGCACGAGCGCTACCCGTTCCTCGACTATGCGACGATGGTGTTCACGTCCGCGGTCACCGGCGACGGCGTGGACGGGATCATCCCGGCTGCGACCCAGGCCGGAGATTCGTGGCGTGCGGTCTTTCAGACTTCGCGGCTGAATCGGACGCTGGCCGAGGCGACGGCCGCGATGGATCCGCCGCAGGTGGATAGGCGGCGATTGAACCTGATGTACGTGACGCAGGTCGGCAGCGCACCGCCGCGGCTTCGATTCTTCACCAACGTCGAACGCGGCATCCCGGCGCATTACATACGCTTCATCGAAACGCGATTTCGAAAGTCCCTGGGACTTGTCGGCACGCCGCTGCGGCTCGATTTTCGGCGCACCGGCCGCTCGTGGGTGCAAGGCAGTCCGCCGGGACGGCCGCGCGGCAAGCCTCGCAACCGGCCCGCGCCGCGCACCAAGCCCGCGCGCGCGTAGGGTTGCGGCTGTGGAGCATTGGCGCGATGGCGTTTCGTACGCCGCGCCGGGTCCGGTATATTTCAGTGTCAAGGCAATTCCCGTGATCTTTCAAGCAATGGTCGAGCGGATTCAGTGATCCTGATTCTCGATTTCGGCAGCCAGTACACGCAGCTGATCGCGCGCCGCGTGCGCGAAGCCAACGTGTATTGCGAAATCCATCCGTTCAACTTCGCGCCCGAAAAAATCCGCGCGATGAATCCGCGCGGGATAATTCTTTCCGGCGGACCGGCCAGTCTCTACGAGCAGAATGCGCCGGATATCGCCGACGAGGTGCTCAATCTTGGCTGTCCGGTGCTTGGGATCTGCTACGGCCTGTACGTGATCGCGCAGCATATGGGGGCGCGCAGCGTGGGCTCGCGACAGCGCGAATACGGACCCGCAACGCTGGTGATCGACGGCGACGACGTGCTGTTCGAAGGGCTCAGCGGGCGGGAGCATCGCGTCTGGATGAGTCACGGCGACCGGGTCGAGACGATTCCGGGCACGCTATGCGCGATCGCACACAGCGACAACTCGCCCTATGCGGCGTTCAAGACGCGCGCCGGGCGCATCCGCGGCATCCAGTTTCATCCCGAGGTCGTGCACACACCGTGCGGCACGCAGGTGCTCCGCAACTTCGTGCTGAAGATCTGCGGCGAGCGCGGCGATTGGACGATGGCGAATTTTGTCGAGACGAAACTCGCGGAGATTCGCAAGCAGGTCGGGCCGAGCGACAAGGTCCTGATGGGACTGTCGGGCGGCGTCGATTCTTCCGTGGCGGCCGCGCTGATACATCGCGCGATCGGCTCGCGGCTGCATTGCGTGTTCGTCGATACCGGCCTGCTGCGCGCGGGCGAGCGCGAGCGGATGGAGAATACGTTCGCGCGCCAGCTCGGGATCGGTCTCAAGGTTACAGATGCGTCCGATCTTTTTCTGTCGCGACTGGCGGGCGTGCTCGACCCCGAGCAAAAGCGGCGCATCATCGGACATACTTTCATCGACGTGTTTGAATCCGAGGAAGTCGTTCAGGGCGCGAAATTTCTCGGCCAGGGAACGCTCTACCCGGACGTGATCGAATCGGTCTCGTTCAAGGGACCGTCGGCGATGATCAAGAGCCATCATAACGTCGGCGGATTGCCGGAGCGGATGCGCCTGGAACTGGTCGAACCGTTGCGCGAGTTGTTCAAGGATGAAGTGCGAGAAGTGGGCCGGCGGCTGGGGCTGGCGGCGGAGGTCGTCGAGCGGGAACCGTTTCCCGGCCCCGGGCTTGCAGTGCGAATCGTCGGCGAGGTCACGCGCGAGCGGCTCGATCTGTTACGGCGCGCGGACGCGATCGTGATGGAAGAAACGGCGACGGCGGGCTTCGGACTCAAATTATGGCAGGCATTCGCCGTGCTGCTGCCGCTCAAGACCGTGGGCGTGATGGGCGACGGGCGCAGCTACGAAAGCGTGATTGCGATTCGCGCGGTCGAGTCGATGGACGGCATGACGGCGGATTGGGCGCGCCTGGATCCCGCGTTTCTTGCGCGCGTGTCCAGCCGTATCACCAACGAGGTCAAGGGCGTCAACCGCGTCGTTTACGACATCACGTCAAAGCCGCCCGCGACGATCGAGTGGGAGTGACAGGTGACGGTTCGCACGCGCTTCGCGCCGAGCCCGACCGGCTCGCTGCATATCGGTAACGTCCGCTCGGGGCTGTTCGCCTACCTCTACGCGCGGCACAACGGCGGGCAGTTCATCGTGCGCATCGACGACACCGATCGCGAACGATCGACGAAGCAGTCGCTCGACGAAATCCTCGCGGACCTGAAGTGGCTCGGGATGGAGTGGGACGAAGGTCCGCCCGATGAGGCATACTTTCAGACCAATCGAGTCGAGCGGCATCGTGAAGCGGCGCTTAGATTGCTGCGCGAGCGAAAGGCGTATCCGTGCTACTGCTCGGCGGAGGAACTCGACGCCAGGCGCAAGCAGGCCGAGCGCGAGCGTCGCAGGCCCGTTTACGATCGCAAATGCCGCGGGCTCGGCTTTCCAGCGGATCTGGCGCTGCCCGACAAATCCGCCGGACGCAACTATACGATCCGGTTCGCGATGCCGCTGGCTGGCGAGACGGTCGTCGATGATCTCGTGAAGGGCCGGATGGTCTTTCAGAACACCGAGCTCGACGACTTTATCATTGTTCGTTCGGACGGCTCGCCGATTTACAACTTCGCGAGCATTCTCGACGACGTGGACATGCGCATCACGCACATCGTTCGCGGCGACGACCACGTCTCGAATACCCCGCGCCAGATGCAGATGGCGTACGCGCTCGGGTTTACGCCGCCAGCCTTCGCACATTTGCCGCAAGTGCTGGGGCCCGACGGGTCTCCACTGTCAAAGCGCCACGGCGCGACTTCGGTGATCGCCTATCGCGAGAACGGCTATTTCCCGGAGGCGATGCTGAACTATCTGGCGCGCCTTGGATGGTCCCACGGCGACCAGGAAATTTTCTCCAAGGACGAACTGATCAGTTATTTTGGCTTCGAGGCCTGCGGAAAATCAGCCGGCGTATTCAACGCCGAGAAATTGCTCTGGCTCAATTTCCATTACCTGAAGGAGCGGCCGATCCCACGGCTGGCGGCTGAGATCAAGCCATTCATCGCCAGGCGCGGATGGCCGATTCCGGGCGACGACGCGTGGCTCGAAAAGGCGGTCGCAACCCTGCACGAGCGCGCCAAGACGCTCGTCGAGCTGGTGGACTTTGCGTCGTTCTACCTGAAGGACGAGATCGAGATCGATTCGAAAGCGGCGGCGAAATTCCTGAAGCCGGAAATCGCGGAACCAATCCGGGCGCTGGCTGCGGAGCTCGAATCGATCGAGGGCGAGGTCTCCGAGGCGTCGGTGCAGGCGGTTTTCGAATCGGTCCTCGCGCGATTCAACCTCAAGCTCGGGCAACTCGCGCAACCGGTCCGCGTCGCGCTCACCGGCGGCGCCGTCAGCCCCGGGATTTACGAGGTGATCGCGGTGCTCGGTAAACGCCGCACCGTCGATCGCCTGAACGCCGCCGTCCGCCTAATTGAGCAGCCTGCCTGAACCAACAGCGCGCCTGGTCACTGCGATCCGCTGCCCGGCACTTTCCCGCTGCTCATCCACATAGTACCTTTGTAGCATGAGTGTACTTGTGCCCTACGTAGTCGAGCAGACCGGCCGCGGCGAGCGTTCTTACGATATCTTTTCGAGATTGCTCAAGGACCGGATCGTGTTCCTGGGCGGGACCGTCACCGACGACGTTGCCAACCTGGTCACCGCGCAGCTCCTGTTCCTCGAGTCCGAGGATCCGGAGCGCGAAATAAACATGTACATCAACTCGCCGGGCGGATCGGTCACCGCCGGCCTGGCTATCTACGACACGATGCAATTCGTGAAGCCTCCTGTCTCGACGCTATGCGTGGGGCAGGCCGCCAGCATGGGATCTCTGCTGCTGGCCGCAGGAGCCAAGGGCAAAAGATACGCGCTGCCGCACTCGCGGATACTGATTCATCAGGTCTCCGGCGGGTTCGAGGGACAGGCGAGCGATATCGAGATTCACGCGCGCGAGGCGTTGCGTCTTCGCGAAATCCTCAACAACATCCTTGCTCATCATACCGGCCAAAATGCCAAGAAGGTCGAGAAGGATACCGACCGCGACAACTTCATGTCCGCGGCGCAGGCAGTCGAATACGGACTTATCGACGAAGTGATTTCCGGCCGGCCGCTCAAGGCCTCGCTCTAGCCGAGGCCCGGCCTGCGCTTGGCCATGGACGCGCAACATAACCTCGAAGGCCGGGCTGACCAAAAGATCGAACGGTTCCGAATTCGCGGGATGCATTGCGCGAATTGCGCGAGCATCATCGAAAACGCCGTCGCGCCGGTTCCCGGCGTCATCGACGCCCATGTAAATTTCGCCGCCGAAACGCTCACCGCGCGCGTCAGCGACAAACTTGCTGCCGGTGAAATCGAGGCGAGGGTCGCGGCCGCCGGCTATAGCGCGATCGCCGAGTCGAACAGCATTGGCGCGGGCGAATCCGCTCTCGATCGCCAGGATGCGCGCCGCAACCTGCAGTGGGTAGTCTGCACTGCGATTGGCACGGCAGTCGTCATGTATTTGCAGCATCGCGAGAGCAGCGCCGCGCGCATCGCGACGCTCGTCGCCGCCACGACACTGATGTTCACCGCCGGCCTGACCTTCTACCGCGGCGCATGGAGCGCCGCACGCAATCGCACCGCAAACATGGATACGCTGGTCGCGCTTGGCATCAGCGCCGCCTACTTCTACTCAATACTTACCACGTTTCCCGCTATCTTCTTCGCGGGTCCGCGATTCTTCGATACTGCCGCCGAGCTGATCCTTTTTATTCGCTTTGGCAAATTCCTCGAGGCGCGCGCTCGCGGCCGCGCGATGGCTGCGTTGCGATCCTTGCTGACCCTCGTCCCCGACGTTGCCACTGTGGTGCGCGACGGCAAGGAGCGCGTCGTGCCCGTTTCCGAGTTGGCCGTCGGCGACATCGTGCTGGTCAGGCCCGCTTCCAGAATTCCGGTTGACGGTGTGATCGTCACCGGCGCCAGCGCCATCGACGAGTCGATGCTTACGGGCGAGTCGATGCCGGCGGACAAGTCGGCGGGCGATGAGGTCTCCGGCGGCACGCTGAACACCGCCGCTGCGATTACGCGTCGGCGCGCGATTTGTGCCGGCGGTGATCGTGACCGCGGCGCTCACCTTTTCTGTGTGGATGTGGTTCGGCCCGAGTCTCGTGATGGCGTTGACTGCGATGACCGCCGTGTTGGTGATCGCATGCCCGTGCGCGATGGGATTGGCGACGCCGACTGCGCTTATGGTCGGTAGCGGGCTCGGCCTGCGCGCGGGGATTTTGTTCAAGCGGGCATCCGCCCTCGAACTGATCACGAGAATCCGGGTCATGCTGTTCGACAAAACCGGCACGCTGACGGTCGGCCGGCCGGAACTCGAGTCGGTCGTCGCGCTCGACGGCGACGAGAATAGTGCGCTGTCCTTTGCGGCGATCGCCGCCGCCGGATCGATTCATCCGCTGTCGCGAGCCGTCACCTCCAGCGCGCAAACGCGAAACCTCGCGCCGCAATTCACTCCCGACAACTCACGCGAGATACCGGGCCTGGGCGTTACAGCCGAGCATCACGGAAAACAGATCGCGCTTGGCAACGACCGGCTGATGACGCAGGCCGGCGCCGCTGTCGATTCTCGCGCCCGCGACGAGGCGGCTCGCATAGCAGCATCTGCGGCGACGCCGCTGTTTCTCGCGATCGATCGCAAGGTGACGGCGGTGCTTGCTTTCCGCGATCCGGTCAAGGCCGAGGCACGCGGCGCGATCGCGGCGCTGCATCGGATGGGCATCCGCACGGTGATGATTTCCGGCGACAACGCTGAAGTCGTAAAGACCGTCGCTGCTCGATTGGGAGTCGACGAGTTCCATGCGCAACTGATGCCGGCGGACAAGATTGCGCTCGTCAAGCGGTACCAGGACTCCGGCCTGTTCACCGCGATGGTCGGCGACGGAATCAACGACGCGCCCGCAATTGCCGCCGCGGACATCGGAATCGCGATCGGCTCCGGCACCGACGCCGCCAAGGAAACCGGCGACGTCGTGCTCACCCGCGACGACTTGTACGACATCGTCCGCGCACTCGTGCTCGGCCGCGTGACGCTGAACAAGGTGAAGCAAAATCTTTTCTGGGCGTTTTTCTACAACGCGCTCGGAATTCCGATCGCGGCCGGCGTTCTGTATCCGCGGTTTGGAATCATGCTGAATCCCGCCCTTGCCGGACTTGCGATGGCGCTGTCGAGCGTCAGCGTCGTCAGCAACGCGCTACTGCTCAATTTAACCGGCCCGCGAAAATTGCGGGCAGTGCGCGCCGAAATCGAAGCAGTGCCGGGCGCTGCTCCACCGAGTTCCTCGACTCCGCCACAAGCGCGCAGCGAGGTCCCTGAAAAGAAGGAGATCGCAATGGCAACGAAATTAAAATGCGAAAAATGCGGCTTCGAGACCGCGATGCCGACGCATTGCAATCGCCCGATGCACTCTGAACGCGTCGGCCACGAAACCAGGCTGGTGTGCTGGATGGGTCCCGACTGCGGTGTCGCCGATGTACCCAAGCATTGCGATGCGCCCATGCGCGACGCCGCCTAGCACATACACACGACCGCTTTCATCGGGCCCATCGGGCTGCGACTATGGGCAATTGGGTGGGCATCGAGCCAGCTTCCAGCCGGGAGGATACGAATGCCGAGCCGGGTTCATCAATTCTACGCGGTAGCTTTCGAGGAAAACTTTTCGCTCCGCCAGATAGCGCCCGCTTTTCCCGAGGCCAGGATATCGCCGCTCGAAATGTTCGTGCCGATCGAACCCGACGGCGGCCTCTACGTCTTTCCCTTCGGCGCCATCGTCTCGCACGACGTTCCGGTCGAACAGCGCGAACGCATATTCGCACGCCTCACCCGCGCCATGCCAAAACTCACCACCCGGATCATTCGCGAGGATTACTCCGTGCTGGAGGATCCTGCCGCGCCGATCGGAATTTCCGGCGGGATGCTGCGGGTCGACAAGCTCACTTCCCAACGCGCAGAAATCGTCGCGCTGACGGTCGCTCAGAGCGCGGCGATGGAATACTACGAGCGAATCGTGGACAGCCTCTTTGCGCGGACCGCACAGTTGGTCGATCGGATGGCGTCGCACGGCACCGTGCCGTATCGGATTACGCCCTTGCATCGCTTCATCGGCGAAGCGATTTCGTCGCGCACCGAAGTTCTCGCCGTGCTCCATCTGCTCGACAAGCCCGACGCTGCATGGGAAGACCCCGCGATGGACCTCATCTACGACGACCTGCGCGATGAATTCGATCTCGTCGATCGTTACGCTGCGCTGACCAGCAAGCTGCAAAGCATCCAGGACTCGCTGGTTCTGGTCCTGGACGTCGCCCGCGACCGCCGCCTGGTATTGCTCGAAGTCGTTGTCGCGCTGCTGATTTTGCTGGAAATAATCTTGGGCGTCATTCACTTCACGTAGTAGGCGTTTTCGCGGCCTCCGAATTCATATTGCCGAAACACTGGTCTGGTAGGTTCCTGGCCGCGCGAACTTTAGCCTCGCGCTGGTGCGACCCCATGCATCATCGGGGACATGTCATGTCATACGAAAAGGGAATCGACGCCGGACTCCTCCTACCCGGACAGTACGTCGATCTGGTCAGGCGAAATGAGATCATCGAGGGTGAACTGAAACTTTTGCTGGCCGTTCTGGAAGACGCGATTCGATGCTACCTGCGAAACGTGAACGCGAAGGACGGCGAGCGCCGCGGCGACTTCATCGAGGTCAGAAACTGGTTCGAAGCCGGGGGCGGTGCGGCCGTCGCCAGACGCGCGGATATTTTCAGCTTCGACAATCTTTGCGCTGCGCTTGGCATCGAGCCGCGTTGCCTGCTTGCGCGCCTGCAGATTCTCACAATCTCCGATCTGCCGTCGCGGCGTTTCCAGATGCGCCGCCATCGCCCGCTGTCGAGTCTGCAACATGCAAACGGCGCGCGTCAGCGCGGCCCGGCCCGCTCCCACGGCTCGTGACGCCGCGAAAAAAGCGTCGGTCCCCGTCAAACCGCCAGGAGTTGCCGTGTCGGCTACGATCTCACCAGACTAACTCTCGTTAGTCACGCCATCGCACCCAGTCCGGATGATGTTTGTGGATCCATTCCGGATGGTGGTCGAACCACCAACCGCGGTCGCGCCATACGTGATGCTCGTCCCAGTCGCCGTCGACGGCGCGCCACTGGGGGTACACCTTGACCCATTCGGGATGATGGTGCCAGACCCATGCGGGGTGGTGTTCGTGCCACCAGCGCGCGTCGTGCCATACGTGATGGTTGTCCCAATCACCGTAGTTGCGCGCATGTGAAACCGCCGGCGCAGCGGCGAAGACGGCTGTCAGTGCTGCGGCGGCGAATATGGTTCGAAGTTTCATTCCTGGTGCCTCCTGGATAGCCTCACGAGAATAATACGACGGATCGATAGTGGCAGTTTCAAGGCGGCCAGAAAATCGCCAAGGATCAGCAAGCTTCGGCCCGATTAGCCCCAATTCGTGGCTGCCTCGCAAAATCTACAGAATGAAGAACGCGAATGCGGTCAAGCTGCCGACGGCATACGAGTCGGTTGGTGGGCAGGGAGTGAATCGAACACTCGACACAAGGATTTTCAGTCCTTTGCTCTACCGACTGAGCTACCTGCCCACCGTGTTTGGTCACGTCCGCCGTGAAGCGAACCATCATTCGTACCGATGATTGCCGCGCCTTGCAACGGCCCATTCATCGCTTGAGGCCCGCCACCCGCGACTCGACGAAATCAATCACCCGGCCTTCCAGATTCACGCCGTCGAGCCTGTCGATCTCCTGCACTCCGGTCGGACTCGTCACATTCACCTCGGTCAGGTAGTCGCCGATGATGTCGAGCCCGACAAAGTACAGCCCGTCGCGCTCGAGGCGCGGCTTCAGCATCCGGCAGATATCGCGATCGCGCGCCGTGATCGGCGCCTTGACGCAAGTGCCGCCGACGTGGATGTTGCCGCGATGCTCGTCCTCGCGCGGCACCCGCAGCGTGCATCCTAGAGGTTCTCCGTCCAGCACGATCAGCCGCTTGTCGCCGTTGCGAGCCTCAGGGATATAGCGCTGCGCCATGATTGGACGCGACTCGTATTGCGTCACCGTCTCGAGAATCGCGCCGAGGTTGCGATCCCTGGTCGTGACGAGGAACACGCCTTCGCCGCCGTGTCCGTCCAGCGGCTTCACGATCATCTCGCCGCCCTGTTCGTCAAGAAAAGCCTTCAGGCGGGGAATTTCATAGGTGACGAGCGTCGGCGGAATCGCGTCGGGAAAATTCAGCGAGTAGAGCTTTTCGTTGGCTTCGCGAAGGCCGGCCGGATGGTTGATTACAAACGTGCGCCGGCTGTCGGCCAGGCTAAGCAGCATCGTGGCGTAGAGATAAGCCGCATCGGCGGGCGGATCCTTGCGCATGAAGATCGCATCGAAAGTCTCCAGCGGATACTCGGCGCCCTCGTCGAGGAACCGGTGATGAGGACTCCCGCGCGTCACCTCGCATTGCCGCGCCCGCGCGATCACATTCGGGCCGCGCGCGTAAAGGTCGCGAATCCCGAGGACATAGATTTCATGGCCGCGGAATTGCGCCTCGAGAATGAACACAAACGTCGTGTCCTTGTCGACCAGAACCCGTTCCAGCGGGTCCATGACGAACGCGAACTTGCGCGCCACCCTTTTATTCCGTTTCGGCATCTTCGCTTGACCCTTGCGCATCGTGAAGTAACCCCGCCGCTATGCTGACCGCGGCCACCGCCGCTGTCTCGCTCCTGAGGCGATTTGGCCCAAGTCCGGCCGCGACGAATCCGGCGTTCGCGGCTTTCGCGCGCTCCTCATCGTCGAAATCGCCCTCCGGTCCAACCGCTATCAATATCGCACGCGGACGCAAGCGTCGAATCACGCCGGCGAGCGGCTCGCCGCCCTTCGCACAGATTACGGCGAGCGTCCGGGGCGCCACGGCGCGAACCATGCCGTCAACGCCGATCGGCGATCGCACTTCCATCGCGGCCGGGGACTGGCTCTGCTTTGCGGCGGCGATCGCGAGCCTGCCCCATCGCGCCAGCCGATCCGCTCCCGGCAAACGGACCAATCCGCGCGCACAGACGATCGGCCATAGCTCCGATGCGCCCAACTCGGCCGCCTTCTCGACCACGAAATCCATTCGCGGGCCTTTGACGATTGCGGCGGCCAGAATGATTCGAGCTCGGGCGGGCGAAGGCGACTGCGATGACGATGATTCGACGCGAATTACGGCGCGGTCGCGTTCGTAGCGCTCGATTGTGCCCCGATGCTCGACGCCCGCAGGATCGAGCAACGACACGCGCGCATCGACGGCCAGCCGCAGGACCGTGCGCATGTGATGCAACTCCGCGCCCTCGACGTGCGCGAGGCGGGCCGCGTCCGGCGCGCGCGCGATCGAAAAACGCGGCGGCAACGAAACGCCCATCAGCGTGGCGCCCGCGCCATCACGGCCGTCGTCCATCCGCGATGCGTCTTGCGGCTGAGACATCGCAGCGGCGACCGATAGTGACCCAACACTTCGTCGGCCTCGTCGGCGAGAAAACCGCCAAGGATCAATCGTCCCCCGGGCGCGACGAGTCGCTTCAGATGCGGCGCGAGTTCGATCAATGTGTGGCTCAGAATATTCGCCGTGATCAGATCGAAGTGGCGATGAATCGAAGCGAGCGGCACCGATGAGAATCGGATCGATTTTTCCACGCGGTTCAGGCGCGCATTGGCACGCGCGTTTTCCAACGCCGTCGGATCGATATCGATTGCGATTATTTCGCGCTCGAAACCGTGGCGCTTGCCGAGCAGTGCCGCCGCGATCGCCAATACTCCCGAGCCCGTGCCGGCATCGAGCATCGACTTCGGCGCGCGCGCGCCTATCAGCGATTCGATCGCGCGCAGAGCGCCTGCCGTCGTGGGATGATGCCCGGTGCCGAAAGCCCGCGCGGGTTGGACGATAATGGTCATTCGGCCGCGCTCGTTCTCGCGCTTCCACGGCGGTACGATCAGCATTCGCCGCCCGACGCGAAACGGCCCAAACCGTTTCATCCAAAGCGTGGACCATCCCGGATCGACGATTCTCCTCACGCTGCCATCGCGAGCGCCGTGGCCGGTGCTGTCGCGCGCGGCGTCAGCCAGCATTCCGGCCTGCTCCATCATGAGTTTGAGCCGCAACAGCTCGGTCGTGGAGATCCGGTCGAAGTACGCTTCGAGCGCGACGGTTTTATCCTCGCGCGCCCGCGGCAACTTCATCCCGGCGACGGCGCATCCGATGGCGCCGCCCGCCACGAGGATTCCCGCGGCTTCATCCGCGAGGTGCGCGTGGGTGCGGAAGATCGCCCTGGTGTAACTTTGCCTGGATGCGGCTGCGCGTTGCATATTCCCCGGCCTTTGACTTTGGCCCGGGAATACCACGGTTACAATGGGGATTGCTCATGGGACGGTTTTTGGATGCCGACCGTTCTGCCTCTCTGCGAGGCGGCACGATGAGGTCCGATTCGCGCGAAGATTGTTGACAAGATGAAGCGGACGCGTTTGCGCCTGCGCTCGACGAACGCGTAAACTCGCATCATTATCAGACTTCAATTGTTCCAACGTGGTGGAGGCGGGCTGTGCTGAACATTGCCCATCGCGGGGCGAGCGGTACTTTTCCCGAGAACACGGTGTGCGCGTTTCGCGCCGCGATCGACGCGGGCGCGGACATGTGCGAGCTGGACGTTCAGCTCAGCCGCGACGGCGCGATAGTGGTGATTCATGATGATACCGTCGAGCGCACGACCGATGGCAAGGGCGAAGTCGCGGAGCTGACGCTCGAGGAGCTCAAGCGATTGGACGCGGGCGCGAAGTTCAAGGGCGGCCCGTTCAAGGGCGCGCGAATTCCCACGCTTGACGAAGTGTTCGCCGCCACGAGCGGCAAGTGCGGGCTCAATATCGAGCTCAAAGCGGCCGGCCTCGAGCATCAGGTCGCGCAGATTATGCAGGCGCGCAATGCACTGGGCGATAGCATCGTGTCGAGCTTCGAGTGGGAATATCTGAAAAAAATCCAGCAGCTGCATTTCAACATTCGCGTTGGTCTGCTTGCCGACGAGAAGCCGGTTGACCTGATGATGAACGCGGTTGCGATGCGCGCGCATGCAATCAATCCGCGCTGGGACATGGTGACATCCGATCTGTGCAAGGCGGCGCACGAGCGCGGCCTCAAGGTGTACACTTGGACGGTGGATGCGGACGTGCTAATGCGGGCGCTCATCGAATGCGGGGTTGACGGCATCATGACGAACTATCCCGAGCGGTTGAGGACGGTGGTGGGCGGCTGATGGGACGTTTCGGCGACGACAAGATCGAGGAAGTCCGTTCGCGCGCCGATATCGTCGAGATTGTCGGCGCGCACGTGCGTATCCGGCGGGCGGGGCGCAACTTCGTCGGGCTGTGTCCGTTCCACAATGAGAAGACGCCGTCGTTCTCGGTGAATGCCGAGCGCGGATTCTTTCATTGCTTTGGATGCGGCGCGGGCGGCAGCGTTTTCAATTTCATAATGCGCGTCGAGGGGTTGACGTTTCCCGAAGCGGTGCGTTCGCTCGCGCGCAAGTACGGCGTGACTTTACCCGAGCACGATCAATCCGGACCGGCGGCAGGCGAGCGCGAAGCGATGCTCAAAGCCGGCGAGGTCGCCGCCGAATTCTTCGCCCACGTGCTGTGGAACTCGACCGACGGAGCGCTCGCGCGCGACTACCTGAAATCGCGCGGCATCAGCGTCGAGACGGCGCGCGCGTTCATGATCGGATTTGCGCCGAACCGGCCGGCGTCGCTTGCCAAGGCGCTGGAACGGCGTGGACTGCGCGACGCGGGCGTGAAAGTCGGGCTGGTCAGGAAAGACGGCGATGGTGCGTACGACATGTTTCGCGCGCGCGTTATGTTCCCGATTCGCGACGCGCAGGGGCGGGTGCTCGCATTCGGCGGCCGCGTGCTCGATGCGCGCTTGCCCAAGTACATCAACTCGCCCGAATCGCCGCTGTACTCGAAAGCGCGAACTCTGTACGGACTGTTCGAAGCGCGCCAGGCGATTTCGTTTTCGTTGAATGCGCCGGCGGGAAAAGACCGCGCGATTATCGTCGAGGGTTACTTCGACGTGATTGCGCTGTGGCAGGCCGGGTTTAAGGAAGCGGTGGCGGGATGCGGCACGGCGCTGACGGTCGAGCAGTTGCGCGCGCTTAGCCGATACACGAAAAATGTAATCGCGTGCTTCGACGGCGACGCGGCGGGGCGCAAAGCCTCGATGCGGGCGCTGGAGATTTTTTTGCAGGCGGGGCTGCTGGGCCGGGGGATTTTTATTCCGACGGGTTTCGATCCCGACACGTTCATTCGCGAGCGCGGCGCGGCCGCATTCGCGGAGTTGGCGGACAAATCCGAGTTGCTGGTCGATTATTTTCTCAGCGAACAGGCCGGCGAGGCGCGCGGATCGATCGCCGAGCGGGCGCGGGCGGCGCAGCGCGTCGCCGAGATGCTCAAGCTGGTCGGTGATCCGTTTCAGTTCGATTTGCTGGCGCGTAAGGCCGCCGACCTGCTCTCGATCGGCGAGGAAGTCCTGCGCAAAGAGGCGCGCGGTCCGCAATCACGACCGACGCCGTCGCGGTTTTCGCGCGCGGGGGTCGCGGCTGGCGCCGAGAACCGGCCCGCCACGCCGGGCGGCGGTGACGCCGGCTCGAAGGCCGAGATCGGACTTGTCGCGATTGCGCTGTTGCATCCGGAACTGCGCGCCGAGATTGCACAGTCGGGCGCGACGGCGAATTTCGAGGAGGTCCGCCTGGGCGGCGTGCTCGCCGACCTGTGCCGGACCGACGAAGCATATACCGCCCTCGAACAATGGACCGCGGAGCGGCTGTCGGCCGAGGAGCAAAGCCGAATCAGCGAGTTTGCGGTCGGTCCGCTGACCGATGACATCGGCGACGACACTCAGAAAAATCCCAATGACCTGGAAAAATGCCGGGCGCTTGTCAACGACTACGTCGTCGCGCTCGATCGGCGCCGCCGTGCGCGCGAACTGGGGCGACTGCGCCAGAGCGCAGCCGAAGTGTCGGCGCGCGAGTCCGAACCTGGCGAGGCGGCGGCGGCTGCGCAGGCCGTGATCGCACACAGACGCGAGGGCCGCGGCGCGTGACCGGACGCGTGTACATGAGTTGAACGAATGTTCCGACCGTCAGCCCTTAAGTCTTCTGCCCGAACTTGCTACCATCAGGGCAGCCTGATGCATTTCAGAGGGCCCATAGCTCAGCCAGGTTCAGAGCTGCCGGCTCATAACCGGCTGGTCCCAGGTTCAAATCCTGGTGGGCCCATACCATTCGTTTCCGTTTTCCGCGGCGCCGCCCGACGGCTTTTGTCACCGTATGACGATGTCGAACAAAAACTTTGCGCAACGCGCACAACCTGACGGAGGGAAGAATTGCGTGAAGAGATAAACCGGCTGATGGACCTCCAGGTCATCGACCGGCAATTGCAAGAGTTGGAGCAATCGCTGACGTCGATTGCCGGGCGAGTTGACCAACTTCGCGATGAGACCCAGAGCAACCGGGCCGAACTCGAACGCCTGACCGAACAAGACAAGGAACTGACCGCGGCCCGAAAAAAGGCTGAGCGTGAACTGGCCGAGGGCGAAGTCAGAATCCGCAACAAGCGGATGCGATTGACGCTGGTGCGCAACGACAAGGAATTGCAGGCGCTGACCCACGAGATCGAGTCGTTGAAGGAGACCAATCAGCGGCTCGAAAGCGAGATGCTCACGTCGATGGAAGGCGCGGACGCGCGGACCGCGCGAATCAAGGATCTCACCGAAGCGATCACAAAGGGACGCACCGATCTGGCGGCGGCGGAAAAGGAAATCGCGGCGGAAGTCGAAGAGCTCAAGAGCAACATCAGCAAGCATCGCAAGTCACGCGAGAAGGTCGCCGAGCATGTCGATGCGAATCTGCTCGCGCGCTACCAGATGATTTTCAGCCGGCGCGCGGGCGTCGCGGTTGCGCTGGCGAAGGGCGGAACCTGCCAGGGATGCAGGATGCGGCTGCCGCCACAGTTGTACAACGAGATCCAGAAGCATCTGCAGATACATTTCTGCCCGAACTGCCAGCGCGTTTTGTACTACGAGGACGCGGCAGAGAAACCGAGCTCGTAGCAGGCCCCCTCAGCCGCGGCGCCCTGCCTTGGGCGCGGCAGGTCTCGGACCAGCAGAAGGCATTACGCTAAGATTCTGCGCATCATGCGGCTCGTCGGTCGAATCGCTTTTTTCTCGATTGCCGCGGCAGTGTTAGCAACGGAGCGAGTCGAGTTGCGCGCGCAACCTGCTGTTCCGGATTCGCGGGCCGCATCGTCGAGTCCCGAAGCTGCTGCGGCATTGAAGCCCGGGACGATTATCGGCGCGGACAATATCGACCAGTACTTGCGCTATGTTCCTTCGGCAGCCAAGTTTGCCGTCGCGCATGGCTTTCGCATGCGAATTATCCCCGATCGCCGCGTCGAATGGTCCCAGGGCTTTCAGCACGCGACCGAAAAATACGCCGCGCAAGTCACGCTCGACAACGACGATTACATCAAGAACTATGTCGCTGGCATGCCGTTTCCTCTGATCGACGCAATCGACCCGAAGGCTGCGGTGAAGATCGCCTACAACTGGCATATGGGACCGTTCATGCCGGACGATTTTTCGATTGCGCCATGGCGCAGCAACGGCTACGCCGCCGATCCCGCCAACGCTCTGAAAATAGTTCCGAACAGCGATTCCGACTACGGCTGCGAGCAGTTCGAGTTCCTGCGCTTTGCCCATCGCACCGACGTCGATCCACGCCCGACGATCGGCGGCAATGCGATGGGCTTCGAGTGGAAGGCGAGATGCAATCGATGGATGAGCGATCTCACCGGCACCCCGAGCGAAGGCGCCGGCATCTGGGTGCGTTATCTCGACCCGAAGCATCCCGACGAGTTTTTCTCGTTCAGTGAAACGTCGCGCCGCGTGCGGCGTATCGCTGTGAATCTGGACTATCCCAATGAAGGCTGCCGCGGATGCCATCAGCCGTTTTGGGCCTATGCGCTGCCCAAGACCGAGAACTATCTGTATCGCTTGCTCGGCAGCACGGCACTGCTGGGTTGTTTGGCGGCCGATCAAGAGCCGGCGGGATTCAAGACCGGCGGCGAAGGATTGACGCTTGGCGAGGAACCGTTCGCAGTTCGCCACGCATACATTCTCGAGATGCGGCCGCGATTCCCCGATGAAGCGTCGGCGGGACTGCGCACTATCATCTATATCGACAGCGAGGTGTACGTTTGGCTGGCCGCGGAATTTTACGACTCGGGCGGTCTGACTGCGACGGCGATGCCGCTGTGGCGAATGCGGCCGTCGTCAGAGGGCGGAAGTCTGTTCGATCTCGCGGGCAGCTTTTATCATCCCCAGAACCGCGGATCGTTCTTCCGCTCGCTCGTTCCCGCGCACATTGAATTCAAGCAGGCAATCAACAACGGCAGTGTCGGGGAAGGCGCGTTCAATCCGCAAATGATGCGCTGAAGCCCTGATCTTTCGCGGGCGCGGCGGTTTTCCCCACTAGATTCGAATGCTGAGGCGCGGCTTGCCGGGGCTTCGGCTACCAGCGTAGTGTCCGCATTGACAGGATAGGGTTGCCGTCCCAGGCGTTTTTTTTCGTTTCGATTGCTTCAATACCGACTAACCAGCCCCACGGGAGGATTTTATGAGTGAAATTACCGGAGCAGAGCTTCTTCTACGATGTCTCGTCGGCGAGGGAGTCAGGTTCGTGTTTGGAATTCCCTGTCCGGAAGTCGACCCGCTGCTCGCCAAGTTGGAGCAGTACGAAGTGCGATTCGTCCCCGTTCGCCACGAGGCCGCTGCCGTCCACATGGCGGAAGGGCTATACAAGACGACCGGCCAGGTGGCGGCGGTGCTTGGCAACCCCGGTCCCGGGTCTGCGAATCTGATCCCCGGCGTGATCACGGCGCGGCACGAGGGCGTACCCGTTGTCGTTATCACCGCGCAGCACCGCCTGGGGATCGTTTATCCGTCGTCACCCTCAACGTTCCAGGGTCAGGATCAGCTCGAAGTCTTCAAGCCCGTGGTCAAATGGAGCGGTCCGATTCTGTCGTGGGAGCGCATCCCGGAAGTGATGAGGATTGCCTTTCGCGAAATGTGGATCGGGAGGCCGGGACCGATTCATATCGAGATACCGGCGCCCGTGATGTACGCGATGGGTGACGACGCAAAGGTCCGGCTGCTGAGGCCGGATGAGTACCGAGCGGCCGGTCCGCGGCCCTCGGAAGCTCAGCTCGAGGAGGCGGCGCGGATGCTCGCCGGCGCCAAGCGGCCGATTGTGATCTCGGGCGCCGGAGTCGATCGCGCCGGAGCGAACGAAGCGATCCTGGCGGTCGTCGAGCTGCTCAACTGTCCCGTCATCGGTACGATAGCCGGGCGGTCATCGGTGCCGCTCGATCATCCGAACTTCCTCAACGGCTACGGCCCTGGTGCGGACCTCGCGCGCCGCGAGTCAGACGTCATCCTGGTCGTGGGCTCGAGGATGGGCAACCTTGACATTCCTTACGACAAGTACTGGGGCGATCCCGCCAATAAGAAGCTCATCCAGGTGGATATCGATCAGCGCAACATGGGCGTCACGCGGCCGCTTGCGCTCGGGATCGTTTCCGACGCGAAAAGCGCGCTCGAGGGCTTGTTGCGCATGCTCAAGACGGAGCGAGCCCGGCCCAAGGGCGGGGAGGACACGCAGCGCTATCGAGAGGTTGCCCGCAAATGGTGGGAGGAGCGATTCGCACCGGTCGCCGCCTGGCGCGGACCCGGAATCCATCCGGCGCTCGCGATGCAAACAATCGGCAAGGTCTTCGGCTCGGACAGCATCTATGTCGCCGACGGCGGCAACACTTCGTTGTGGGCAGCCTGGTTTCTGCCATCGACCAAGCCGCGGTCGTACCTGAACATTCTTGAACTAGGCATGCTCGGCACGGGAATCCCTTCTGCCATTGGAGCGAAGCTTGGCAACCCGGCGCGCGAGGTGGTGTGCGTGAGCGGCGACGGAGCTGCGGGGTTCAACTTCATGGAGATGCAATCGGCTGCGCGCGAAGGCCTGAAGGTCAGGACCGTCGTGTTCGCCGAAGGTTCATGGACGATGGAGGAGCCGAATGAACGGATGCTCTACGGTCGGACGTTCGGCACCGAGATGGGGACAGTGCGATGGGACCGGGTCGCCGAGGGCCTGGGCTGCCAAGCGTTTTACGTCGATCGCATGGAAGACCTCGAAGCGGCGCTGAAGGGCGCGAAGGGATCGGACGGACCGGCAGTGGTTTGCCTGAAGACCAATCGCGACGCCAACCTCGCGATCCCTATGGAACTCGGCCTTCGCTTCGCCGAGGTGTACCAAGGTCCGATGGGATGATGCTTGAGGCCGACGTCCGAAGTTTTTTCGACTCGGTTGACCATCCGGAGTAATCACTCGTGGTTACTCCGGATGGTCGCGCATCGGATTGCCGACCGGAGGATTCTGCGGCTCATCCGCCCGGCGTCGCGGTCGCCGTAGGAGTCGCGCTCAGGGTTGCGGTTGCGGTTGCCGTTCGGGTTGCCGTCGCGGTTGCGGTTGCCGTTGGGGTTGCAGTCGTAGTTGCCGTCGCGGTCGCGGTAGCGGTTGGGGTTCCCGTTCGGGTTGCCGTCGCGGTAACGGTTACCGTCGCGGTTGCGGTTGTCGTTGGGGTTGGAGTCGTAGTTTGAGTCGCGGTCGCGGTAGTGGTTGGTGTTGCCGTTCGGGTTGCCGTCGCGGTAGCGGTCGCCGTCGCGGTAGCGGTCGCCGTCGCGGTAGCGGTTGCAGTCGCGGTAGCGGTTGCCGTTGGGGATGCCGTTGGGGTTGCCGTCACGGTCGGGGTCGGGGTCGCGGTCGGCGCTACGAAGATGCAGGCGCAGGAGCCTTGTCCGCTACCCAGCCGTGTGATGTCGGCGCACGTTTCCGGCAGTCCGTCATTGAGTTCGTCCGCAGCCGGAACATCGGCTTGGAACACGTCTTCGGTGATCTGGGTATTCTGAACGTGAGATGCCCAAGCCATTAGTTCGCTATTGGTGGCCAGTATGAAGCTGGTGCCCGCCGCGGTTGGATCGCAGCAGACGCCGGTGCTGGGGTCGCAAGCTGCATATGTGGGCTGCGAATCCCCGTATGGAGCTGGAGTGCCATTTGGCAAGGTCGATATGATACGGACCGAGCCGTCGTGGAGGAGGCCCCCTGTCACCGGGTTCCCCGCCAAACTGCCACTGATGCTGAGGGTCAACAGACCATCCGCGGTCAGCGGGCATCCGCAGCAGGCCTGCATCGATTGCTCGGTATTGAAGACGTAGATCATCGCGCAGATTTCGCCCTCTCGCGAGGCGGGGGTGGCGCCCGTTGCATCTCCCTCGAGGGGAGCCGTGATATTGACGGAGGCCTGTCCCCCCTTGGTGTTGGCGTTGCTGAAATAATTCTGCAACTCAGTCCCGTACTCTTCGGACTCTGCCGCCGCCCTGCCTGACAACGCGAACGTCGCGAGGGCCACGGCCAGCAGAATCATCGTGCTTGTGCTCAGGACTCTCTTACCTAAAGGCGCTAAGGCCCATACACCATTCATGGTGGAATTTTTTCTCCCTGTCTCGCTGAAAACGGCGTAACCGTTAGCATCCCTCAACTAGGCTTTCAAGCGGCGTTCGGGTTGAATATCATGAATACCCTTATTGCTGTCAAACGGATGCCAAGATGTAGGGGAAAGTGCCGGCTGGTTTAGCAGTCTGGCGCCGAGTTCTTGCCGGGTTCGGACGAGTTCGGATTTGTCCAAAAGTGTCCGACCGTCGCTGGCGGTGGCCAAATGGCATCTCGCTTGCAATCTCCTGATTTCGATGTTACGTTCGCGCCCGAACTGTCAGCGAACGCGGGGGAGACTGACAAGAGATTCCGCGTTCTCAAGCTTGGTGCCGCTGGTTCGGCGATGAGTTTTGCACCGACCAGAGTGGTAAAACGTAACCAAAGCTATGCCTGAGCTGCATGGCTGGGCGGACGCGTGTGCGCCAATCCCCACGGTTCTTGCGGTCCAGTTGGGCCCGAGATAGCGGCGGTCGCGGAGCGCGATCGAACTTTGCGATGGCTGGGGAGATGGGCCGAAAGGTCGCTATTTGCCGAGCCCCGTCTCCGAGACTCGGCGCGCCATTCTCGTCCGGTTCGGTATGCGGGAAATACGATCATGAAGATGGGCAATCATTCGATCCGGGTCACTAAGCGGACTGCGAGCCTGTTCGGCGCGTTAGCAACGGTTGCGGCGCTTGTCTGGTTCGCAAGCACACCTGTAGAGGCTCAGTTTTTGCCGACAGCACCAGCGCCGCCCCCGGGGTCATCCTCGACGAGCGACGAACCGGTAATCGCTCCGCCCGACACGGCCAGTTCGGGAACAGTCGACAGCGGGGCCGCTCCGGGCGCACCTATATCCCTTTCCCCGGCACAGATTGAGCAGGCACGCTCGATGATTGGAAATGGCGCCGCTTCGCCGGAGGCGATACAGCGTCTGTGCGCGGGAGTGGCGGCCAAGCACTTGACTGCCGACCAGATAGACTCCACCGCCGCGTCCCTGGGACTATCGGGCGAGCAAATTGCGGAACTCAAAAACTGTGCATCCTCTGCGAGCACGGCGCCGCCGGAGGCGAGTCCGCGCGCGAACTCTTCAAGCTCAAGTCAGACTCCGGGAGGTCCGGTCGGCACTGCGGCGAGTGCGAACGGCGAGAGTCTGTCATCGATCGAAGGCTCCTTTCGTTCGCTCGCCGCCCCATCGCAACAGGTGCACAATCCGACTCCCTCAAATCTGCGCCAGTTCGGCTACGCCTTGTTCAGCGGCCCGGTCTCAACCTTCGCACCGCTCGGTGACGTGCCGGTTGGTGCGGATTACGTATTGGGTCCTGGCGACGAGCTCAATTTGCTGATGTGGGGCCGCGTCAACCGCACCTCGCGTCTCAAGGTCGAGCGGGACGGCAGCGTGCTGATTCCGGAGATCGGGCCGGTGGAAGTGTCCGGCCTGACTTTCGAGCAAGCGAAGAAGCTTATCGAGAGCCGTGCCGGACAGATCACGGGTGTGCAAGTGGACGTGACGATGGGTTCGATCCGCACCATTCAGGTGTTCGTGATCGGCAAGGTTGAGCATCCGGGGCTTTTCACGGTCAGCGCGCTGTCGCACGTGTCTAACGCGTTGGTCGCGTCGGGCGGCATCAGCAAGATCGGCACGCTGCGAAGGGTCGAGCTACGACGGGGCAATCAGCTGATCCGCGAGATCGATCTCTATGACATGCTCCTGCATGGCAAAACGTCGGCTGACGTGCGCCTGGAGCAGGGCGACGTAATCTTCGTGCCGGTAATCGGCAACGTAGTAGGGGTGACCGGGGATGTGAAAGACCCCGCCATTTACGAGCTGCGCGGCCAGGAAGATTTGGCAGCGGTGCTCCGTATGGCGGGTGGAGTCGGCGCCTTCGGCTATTCGCAACGCCTGCAGGTTGAGCGCATCAACAACCACGAACATCGGGTTGACATCGACGTGGCATTGTCGAGCCGGCAGTTCAGCAGTTTCGCGGTGCGCGATGGCGATCTGGTCAAGGTCTACACCGTGCTGCCGGAGCGCAACAACGTCGTGACACTTAAGGGCAACGCACGACGCCCAGGGGTCTACGAGTGGCGGCCTTATATGCGGGTGTCGGATTTGATCGGCGAAGGCGAGGGCGTCGCCGATCATACCTATTTCGGCTATGCGCTCATCCGTCGGATCGAGGGTCCCGATCGCCGCGTTCACTATCTGCCGGTCGACCTCAGCGCCGCGCTGCGCAGCCCCGCTTCGGGACAGGTCAACCTCGTCCTTGAGCCGCGCGACGAACTGACGGTTTATGCAGAGACCGACATTGGCGATCTCCCCCATGTGAGCATCACCGGCTCCGTCCGCAAGCCCGGCAGCTACGTGCTGAGCTCGGGGATGCGCGTAAGTGATCTGGTTTATGAGGCTGGGGGTATCAAGGAGAGCGCCTACCTGAACAAGGCCGAACTCGCGCGCGTTAAAGTCGTCGATGGCACTGCGCGGTTCCTGTACCAGGACATTGCGCTCGGTAGCGCGCTCGATGGCGTAGGGGGCGAGGATCCGGCGCTGGAGACCGGCGATCACCTTTTCGTCGCCGAAGCGTCCAACTGGCACCAACCGTGGACCGCGGTGGTCGAGGGAGAAGTAATGCGGCCCGGGCCCTACGTGATTCGCGAAGGTGAGCGGCTGAACTCCTTGCTGGAACGTTGCGGCGGGCTGAGAGCTGACGCCTATCTTGAGGCCACGGTATTCGTCCGCGAATCGGTTCAGGACTTGGAGCAGAAGGAGCTGGACGACAGCCGCCGCCGGCTCCAGGCAGACGCCGCGCGGCTCGCGATGATGCCGAAGCAGCAGTCCGCAAATAACAATACGGCGCAGACCCTTGAGGTAGTGCAGCGGGTGCTCACAGAGACCCAGTCGCAGCAAGCAACCGGGCGCGTGATTCTGCACTTGCAGTCACTGGACCGACTGCCCTCCTCGCAGGACGACATCGTTCTCCAGCAGGGGGACAAAGTCATAGTTCCCAAGCGTCCCTCGACCGTGGCGATCCTGGGCCAGGTCTTCAATCCAAGTGCGATCGTCTACGAACGGGGCCGCTCGGTGAGCGACTACCTGCAGCGCTCGGGCGGACCGACGCAGTGGGCCGACACGGACCACATCATGCTGATCCGCGCCAGCGGCGACATCGTCACCGACCAGAGTATACGCCATAGCGGGAAAGCGGCGTTGTTTCCGTTGCTGCCGGCGATCTCGGGCGGCCTGATGGGCGTCGAGGTCGAACGCGGCGACACGATCTATGTGCCGGAGACCCTGCGGTACGTTGACGAGATGCAGGAAGCCAAGGACATCACGCAGATCATCGTCAACGCCGCGACCTCGCTCGCGGTGCTTGGAATTCTGGCGACCAATCTTTAAGGCGAGCATGAGTCGCACTGCGATTATTCTGGTTGCGGCGTTTGGCCTGATGGCGATGGCCGGTACGGCCTACTGCGGCGCCTTACAAACCACTGTCGCTGGAAGCGACGGCCCGATCGACGATCGTGCGCTGATGGTCGCCGTGGGCGCGATGTTCCGGATCGATCCCGACTTGCTCGCGGCCATCGCGGTGGCCGAATCGGCCGGACGCGCCGACGCGGTTTCGCCGCGCGGCGCAATTGGGATTATGCAGTTGATGCCCGCAACCGCACAGAAATTTCGTGTCGACGATCCTTACGATCCGATCGATAGCGCGTTGGGCGCGGCCCGCTTCATCGACTTCATCCGTCTGCGTCAGGCTGCAGCTCTGCCCGACGGCAGCCTCGCCGATCTGCTGGCGGCGTACAACGCCGGCGAAGGCGCCGTCGAGCGCTACGGCGGTGTGCCGCCCTATGACGAGACCCGCGAATACGTCCGGCGGGTCTTGTGGCTGTATCTGGCGGGCATGCCACCTCCGCGGGACGGGCCGAAAGTATCAGTATCAAAGATCACGCATAGGAAAGTCGCGCCGCATGTGCTGGTAAAGCGCGATGCCGATGCTGATGCACGCGCGCGCCTGGCCGAGCTCCGTCATGAGCGTGCCATGGCTCAATCGGCGCCACCCGCAACATCATTCGTCCAACGCTGACTCGTCGCCTCAAATTCGTCCCTGCCGCTTTGCTCGCGAGCCTGATACTCGCGATCGTCGCGGACGCGCGAGCGTCCACCTACGTGGTGTACATCCCGCTGGACAGCCCCATCTACGATCAGCTCGATACCCTTGACGGACTTGGTTACCTCGACGATTACCTGAGCGAAGTACGGCCGATCAGCCGCGTCGAGGCGGCCCGTCTCACGCGCGAGGCCGAGCGCAATGTGGATGACTCCGAGCGCAAAGATCCACTGGCGCGCGAGATGGTCTCGTCGCTCGATGCGCAACTCGCCGATGAAATCGGCTGGCTGCGCGCCAATCGCGAGGACGACCTGCCCACGATGGCTCAGCCGGTGTCGCGCGTCGAAGGCCAGGGCATTTTCTCCAGCGGCGGGTCGCGTCACTGGAATACCGGCCGCGGCACGGCCGACCTTCAGGCCGTCGAAGACACGCCGCTGCTGCCGAACAACGACGGCCTGCCGACGGGGCCCGGCACCAACGAGGTCGTCCGGTGGTCAGGATGGGCGGGCTTCGGCAGTTTTCTGACCGGCTATGGCGAAGGCGCGGGCGCCGGCCCGGTGACGCGCGATCTCTCCAACATGGATCGGCTTCGCCCGCTGGGCGCCGAGGTCGTGCTGAGTCTCGGCAACAAGGCGATTTCGTTTGGGCAGCAGGAGATGTGGTGGGGTCCGGGCCACTTCGCCGCGCTTTCACAGAGCGATAATGCCGCCCCGTTCCCGGCGCTGAGGCTGCAGAACGTCCATCCTTCGCTGCTGCCCTGGTTTCTGAAGTACCTCGGCCAGTTCCGGTACAACATCTTCTTCGGCCAGCTCGACGCCGACCGCTATTGGGCGCATCCATGGCTCAGCGGCCAGGTGTTCGCCTTCAAGCCGATGCCGAACTTCGAGTTCGGCCTCGACCACGTCATCATGTTCGGCGGCCGGTACAACGATTTCTACGGCCTGTCGGGCTTTTTCGGCCGCGCGACCGGCTTCGATACCGGCAGTCCCAGTGTGGGACAAACCCACTCGCGCGGCGGCATCTGGCTGAGGATCCGCTTTCCCAAATTGCGCGGCTTGCTCGTGTACCAGGAAATGCTGGGCGTGGACAATCTCACCAGCCAGGTTCCGGGCATCGGCCGCTTCCTTCCGTTCGTAGCGGTTTCTTACCAGGGTGGATTCTATCTGCCGTACCTCACGCGCGACGGCCGCACCGACCTGCGCTTCGAGTACACAATCCTCGAGCCCAACTACGCGAGTCACGGCGACTCGCTCTATTGGACCAACAATTCCTATATGATGGGCGATCCCTTGGGCCCCAACGCGAGCGAGATTGACCTCGCTGTAGGGCGATGGTTACGCAACGACTTAAAGCTGACCAGCGATCTGTTCGTGACCGATCGGGCGCCGACTATCGGCACCAACAGTCCCTACCCGGCTTCCCTCTACGGCCCGAACCTGGTCAAGGAGCGCAGCGCAGGTGTCGCCTTCGATGTGCTCAAAATCCCGGCGGAGATCAGCAAGACGATTCCAGCCCTGGCCACGGCGCCGATTCCGTTCGTCGGCAGAGTATCCGTTCCGGCGCTGGGCTCGGCCCACGCGCGAGTCTCCTTCGAGTACGTTGACCATCTGAATTACGGCAACGCGTCATCTTTCCGCACGATGCTCTCGTTATCGATCGGCCTCCAGCCCACGCATGACACCTACACCTGGCATTAGTCCGATGCCCACCAGAAGCCAGGCAGCGAGACAGCAAGTTCGCGCCCAATCTTTCCTTTGACTGCAATTTCGCGGGCGCCGAACCGATTCTCACCGGCGCCGCTTAGCGCAAGGTCGCGGCACCGACCGCTCGGTGGATGGAATTCCACTTTGGATTGCGGCTGGCGGTTGCGTCCGAATGATTAAGCGAGCCACCGATATACTATTTTCCGTAATCGGATTGCTGGTTACCTCGCCCCTGTTCCTGGCCATCGCCTTGCGAATTTGGCTGGAGGACGGGCGACCGATCTTTTATAGAGGCGAGCGGGTTGGGCGGTTCGGCAAGCCGTTCAGGATGCTGAAGTTCCGCACGATGGTGGCGCATGCCGAGCGACTAGGCGGTACCTCCACCGCTAAAGACGATCCACGCATCACGCGCGCGGGCCGTTTCTTGCGGCGGCACAAGCTCGACGAATTGCCGCAGCTCATCAACGTGCTCCGGGGCGAAATGAGTTTGGTTGGACCACGGCCGCAAGTGGAATGGGCGGTCGCGCTGTATGATGCGGGGGAACAAGCGCTTTTGTCGGTGCGGCCGGGAATGACCGACTATGCCTCAATACGGTTTAGAAATGAGGGCGAGTTGCTTCGCGGCAGCGCAGACCCGGATCGTGAGTATCTGGAAAAGATCGCCCCAGAGAAAATCCGCCTAGGGTTGAGCTACGTCCGGCATCACTCGCTTGGAGTCGACCTCAGGATTATCGCTGCCACTCTGTTAAGCTTGACCGGCGGCCACCTGGGCGAGAGGCTGGCGGGCGATCGCACCGAACGGCCAAAGAGACAACCGTGAAGCAGTTTCGAACGGAAACCGAGCGGCAAGTCGGTAAGAATATAGAGCGAATCTTCAACGCGTCTGCTGACGACGTCGAGACGAAGCTCGAGAATTTCCCGAAGTATGTGCGCCGTCAGCATCTCAAGCGCTTTCTCGCGCTCTACGAGATTTTCAAGCTCGTACTCCCGGTTAAAGGGTCGGTCATCGAGTGCGGCGTGTTCCGCGGCTTCGGGCTGATGTCATGGGCCAAGCTCAGCGCGATGCTGGAACCTGAGAACCTTACGCGGCGGATTTACGGCTTCGATACGTTCGAAGGGTTCCCCCATATCAGCGAGCATGACCAGAGCCGGTTCAATCGCAACCGGGAAGGTGAGCTGCGGGCGGATAGCTACGGCGAAATTAATCAGCTCATCAAGGAGTATGACGCTGACAGGTTCCTGGGGCATATACCCAAGGTTGAACTGATCAAGGGTGATATCGCTCACACCATTCCGGCGTTTTTGAAGGACCATTCGCATCTCATGGTGAGTCTGCTGTTTCTGGATTGCGATCTCTATGAACCGACGAAACTGGCGGTTGAACATTTGCTGCCGCGCATGCCCAAGGGCGCCGTCATCGCTTTCGACGAGCTAGACAATCCGATATGGCCGGGTGAGACGCGGGCGTTGCTAGATAGCGCCGGTATCCGAAACCTGAGGATTCGCCGTCTCGAGTGGGACCCCTATATCGGTTACGCCTTAATCGAGTAAATCACGACGCGTCGGCGGACAAGCGAGAAGCAATGAAAGACTCCAACGGATCGGCGGCGAAGCGCGAGGAACTGGCGGCGCTTGCGAAACGAATTCGCCTGCACGTTGTCGAAATGGTTCATGCCGCCGGAAGTTCCCACGTTGGAACGTGTCTGTCGATGGCCGAGTTGCTTGCGGTGCTCTATGGTCAGGTGTTGAACGTCGATCCCACCCGGCCAGACTGGTCCGAGCGCGATCGGCTGATCATGAGCAAAGGGCACGGATGCGCAGGTCTCTACGCGGTCCTAGCCGAGCGCGGTTTTTTCCCGATCGACTGGCTTCAGTCCTTCTATCATGACGGGGCGCGGCTCGCCGGCCACGCGACTCATCACGGTATTCCAGGCGTTGAGGTTTCGACCGGGTCGCTTGGGCATGGCCTCTCCCTGGCGTGCGGTATGGCGCTGGTCGGCAGGCGGGAAGAGCGTTCATGGCGGGTGTTCGCGCTGCTAAGTGACGGCGAGTGCGATGAGGGCTCAACGTGGGAAGCAGCGATGTTCGCGCCGCATCACAAGCTCGACAACCTAGTGGCAATCGTCGACTACAACAAGATTCAGAGTCTCGGAACGGTTAAAGAAGTGCTCGACTTGGAACCCTTTGCGGCCAAATGGCGCAGCTTTGGATGGTCGGCCGTCGAGGTCGATGGCCACGACATCATCCAGCTCCGATCGGTTCTTTCGGCACTTCCGACCGAGAGGGGAAAACCAACTTGCGTGATCGCCCATACCGTTAAGGGCAAGGGCGTAAGCTTTATGGAGGACAAATTGCTCTGGCATTATCGCTCGCCGGACGAGCAGGAATTCAGGCAAGCGCTTGCAGAGTTGGAAAAATCACAGTGAGAAGCGCGTTCTTCCGCACGTTGATGTCGCTAGCCGAAGAAGACTCGCGCATTTGCCTGGTTGTTGGCGATATCGGATTCGGTGTCGTCGAACCGTTCGCACAGCGCTTTCCCACCAGGTTCGTCAACGTCGGAGTCGCGGAGCAGAACATGACCGGGGTTGCGGCCGGCATGGCGATGTGCGGAAAGGTCGTATTTACGTACTCGATCGCGAACTTCCCGACGCTGCGGTGTCTCGAGCAGATCCGCAATGATGTTTGCTACCACCACGCAGACGTCAAGGTGGTGGCGGTCGGCGGCGGGTTCGCCTATGGCGCGCTGGGCATGACGCATCACGCCACCGAGGATCTGGCGATCCTACGAAGCATGCCCGGCATGGTGGTGGTTGCACCCGGCGATCCGATTGAGACGGAGTTGGTCACTGGCGCGATCGTGGCGCAAGCGGGCCCCTGCTACTTGCGGTTGGGCCGTGCCGGTGAGCCGACAGTACATACCAGCCGCCCGGAATTCGAACTCGGCAAGGCCATCGTCGTACGCGAGGGAAGCGATCTGGCCATGATATCTACGGGAGGGATGCTGGACACTGCGGTTCAGGTGGCTGAGCGAATCGCCAGACTAGGACTCCACGCGCGCGTGCTTAGTATGCACACCATCAAGCCACTGGATCGTGACTCGGTTCTGGCGGCGGCGCGCGAGACTGGTGCGATCTTTACATTGGAAGAGCACAGCGTGATCGGCGGTCTAGGTGGGGCGGTCGCCGAGGTTTTGGCCGAGTCCGGAGAGTTGCGCGTGCCGTTCCGCCGGATTGGCTTGCCTTCTGAATTTTCATCTCGCGTCGGCAGCCAGGAATATCTGAGGGCCTGCTATGGTCTTTCGGCTTCAGCGATCGTTGACACTGTGCGCGCGACGCTGATCTCCACGCGGACCGTAACCGCCTAACGAAACTTCAGCGGAGTGCGAAGAAGAAGCACCGTGTTTTTATCCGGTTCACGGACTGATAGCGCCGGATGCTATGGCGCTATGCGGTGAGCCGGGTAGAGAGCTTGATGAGCTTGAGGTTAGAGAAGAATGGGATACAAGGTGCCGTTCGTGGATCCGCGGACTCACTATCGTAACTACAAGGGCGAGATTGACGCCGCAATCTTCGACTGTCTGAGCAAGGGCGACCTGATTTATCGGCAGCAACTGCACAATTTCGAGGAGATGCTCGCCGCTTTCGTTGGCGTAAAATATGCTGTCGGCTTGGGCAGTGGTTATCACGCTCTGTTGTTTGCGCTGATGGGTGCGAGTATAGGACCCGGAGACGAGGTCATCACGGTTGCCCATACTTTTGTGGCCACGGTGTCCGCTATCGTTCATTGCGGAGCCAAGCCCGTGCTGGTCGATGTGGCCTCCGACTTCAATATAGATCCTGATCTGATCGAGAAGGCAGTCACGGAACGCACTCGAGCCCTTATGGTCGTTCACCTCAACGGCCGGATCTGTGACATGGCACGAGTCACGGAGATCGCCTCCAAACACAACCTGGTAGTCATCGAAGACGCCGCGCAATCGCTGGGCGCGACTTTCGACGGCCGCGGAGCGGGTAGTTTCGGCGCCGCGGGCTGTTTCAGCTTCTATCCATTCAAGTTGCTTGGGGGCTTTGGCGACGGCGGGGCGCTGACCACGAACGATGCCGGGATCGCGCGCATGGCGAGCCTGTTGCGCTTCAATGGCGAAGATCGCGACACAGGAGAATATCACCACCATGGCCAGACGGCGCTGCTGGACAACGTTCAGGCCGCGGTATTGAGCGCCAAGTTTCCTCATCTGCCAGCTTGGATCGAACATCGGCACAGAATCGCGGAACATTACGGTCGCGGTCTCGAAGGTGTCGGTGATCTGCGGCTGCCCTGTTTTCGGCAGGAACGCCAGAAGGACATTTCCCAGAATTACGTGGTTCGGACGACGCGGCGCGACGCGCTCCGAGCGCATCTGCACAATGAAGGAATCGAGACCTTGGTCCATTGGCCCAAGCCGATGTGGGAGCATCGTGGGCTCGGGTTGACAAATCCCGGACTGCCTGAGACCGAGGCCATTTGCCGCGAGGTTATCTCGCTGCCGATGAGCGCTGAAACCACCTTCGAACAGGTAGATTACACAACGCAGCAGATCCGAGAGTTCTTTTCCAGGCGCGGGCCGGATCGGAGGTAAGGTGGCGCTCGGGTTGAGTCAGCGCGCGGACCGGATTACGCAGGCGGAAATCCGGGTGATGACGCTTGAGTGCGAGAAGCTTGGCGGCATCAATCTCGCCCAGGGCGTATGCGACACTGGCGTGCCTGCTCCCGTGCGGCGCGGCGCGCAAATTGCCATTGATGAGGGAATTAACAGTTACACCCGGTTCGATGGACTGGCGGAGTTGCGGCAGGCCATCGCGGCGAAGCTGCGTGAGTTTAACGGTATCTGTGCAGATCCCGAAACTGAAATTACGGTAAGCTCGGGTTCAACAGGCGCCTTCTATTGCACCTGTCTCGCCCTGCTGGATCCAGGGGACGAGGTGATACTGTTCGAGCCCTACTATGGTTACCACCTCAACACGATCGAAGCGGTCGGGGCGACCGCCAGTTACGTCAGGATGCATCCCCCGGACTGGCGCTTTGAGTTGCGCGATTTGGAGCGCGCAATCACTCCGCGTACCAAGGGGATCATGATCAACACTCCGGCCAATCCCTCGGGCAAGGTATTCGACCGCGGCGAAATCGAATCGATCGGTGAGATAGCGTGCCGCCGCGATCTGTTCATATTCACCGACGAAATTTACGAATATTTCGTGTACGACGGCCGCCGACATCTGAGCCCGGCCTCGATCTTGGGGTTGGCCGATCGGACGATCACCATTTCGGGCGTATCGAAGACCTACAGCATTACCGGTTGGCGAGTCGGATACAGCGTCGCCCACCGGCGGTGGGCCGAGATAATCGGCCACATGAACGATCTGATCTACGTATGTGCGCCGGCGCCGCTTCAGTCCGGCGTGGCCCGCGGTTTGAACGAACTGCCCCGCTCCTACTACGACGACCTGGCGGTCCAGTACACGGGTAAGCGCGAGCGGATTTGCCGCGCCTTGACTTCAGCCGGGCTAACGCCCTGCGTTCCCCAGGGCGCCTACTACGTGCTGGCGGATGTCTCGCGATTACCGGGTGCGACGAGCAAGCAAAAGGCCATGCATCTGCTGCGCGACTGCGGAGTGGCAGCGGTTCCGGGAGAAGCTTTTTATCACGCTGGTGGCGGCGAAAACCTGGTGCGGCTATGTTACGCGAAGGATGACGCCGAGTTGGACATGGCCTGTCGGCGCCTTGAGGGGCTGCGCTGAGGTGCCGGTCAGGATAGAATGACGTGCTCGGCGAGGATCAGTACCCGCTCCAGCGCGCGTCGGGATTTGGACGCGGGCTGCTTAGTTGAGATTGCATGGTGGGAGGCGAAAATTCCGCGATGGCTCACGCGTCATCCGTAGCGCCTGAGGTACGGGCTCAACCGGGGGAGCGTCGAGCCGGTCACTTCCAACCGCCGCGCTTGCCGGCGCTGGTTGTGCTGGCTCGCAATTGGAAATTGCTGGCGTATGGAACATCGGTTGCTACGTTGGCTTGCGCTTTCCTGGCGATGTTCGTGATGACCAAGTGGTATCGGGCGGAAGCCGTGCTGCGCCCGGTATCCGAACTGATGCCAAACCGGTTGGCCGTCAGCGAGCGTCCGCTCAACGTCTCCTCTTTGCTCGACCAGGTTGTGCCTACCTCTCGGGCTGAAGAGCTCATTACGACCGTCGAGAGCTTCCAATTCAGCTTGGCGATGGTCAAAAACCACCATCTCGAACGGGCGTTGCTGAGTACGAGGCATTGGCGTCCGTGGAATCGACACCCCGATCCAGCCTGGGAGATATATCGAACGCTGCAGGCACGCTTCTCCTGCGACTATTCGATCAGCACCGGGAACCTGACGCTTTACTACCAGGATCGGGACCGCGCGATGGCGCAGACGATACTCGGCTTCTACGTTGATGACTTGAGAGCAAAGCTTCGAGAGGAACAGGTCGGCACCACCACCGCGACTGCAAAATCACTAAGAGACGAGGCGGGATCTACTCCCGACACTTTGCTCCAGCAGCAGCTTTTTCAGCTCATCGCCGAACAGTTGCAACAACAGAAGCTCGCCATGGTGGATGCTAATTTCGCCTTTAAGGTAATAGATGCTCCGAGGGCGTCGGATAGGCCGTATTCTCCAAGCGTGCTCCTGGTCAGCGGTCTTGCGTTTGTGGTGACGTTGTTCATTTCCTGCCTCATCATACTGACTCGGGAGCAATTGACCTATGGATAAGGCGAGCGCGAGCTGACTCCGGCCTCCGGCCGCGAAACGCGCGCAGACGCAGCCCGCTGGCCAATATGTATCTACCCTGGGTTCTGAAAAGTGCACCATCGCCTGATCCTCATCGTCGGAATCGGCGAACGGCCGGGTCCATTCCGCCTCTGACAACCGAGTCCTGAGTGTCGCGCAAGGAAAGCACTGATTCCGCACAGCCGCCCCAAGCGCCTGGCGCGGGGATGGAGCTCGCTCCCGAGCCTGAAGCAAGCGGCGTGATGACGCCCCTGCTAACGGGTTCTGCGGCGGTCGCTCTAGTCTGGGTTGCGGGCACGGGCCTGCAGTACGGCTCGCAGGTGCTTTTCGCGCGCTGGATGGGAGCGGCCGATTATGGCAACTACGTCTACGCGATCGCGCTTGGGCAAATCCTGGCAATCGTCAGTGGACTTGGGCTGCCTATGGCAGTGATGCGGTTTGTACCTGGCTACGTGACGAGACATGATTGGTCTGGATTACGGGGAATAGTACGGCGCAGCAGGCAGCTCACTGTCGCGGCCAGCATTGCATTGGCGGCGCTGCTGACTATTGTCTTGTCGATCATACGACCGGGCAGCCTCGATGTTATAGTGCTGTTACTCGGCACCTGGCTCGTGCCGGCCGCAGCCCTGTCGAATCTGGAAAGCGAGATCAGCCACTCTCTCAACCGCGTCGCTCTTGCCTATCTGTTTCCGGTTCTGGCCGATCCTTTGTTGTGCGTGGGATTCGCGCTGGCGCTGAAAGGTATGCGCGGGCATCTCAGCGCGACCCTGTTGATGATCGCGAGATATTTTTCTCTCTCCGTCACGCTAGTCCTGCAGTTTGCTGTTTCACAAATCGTGCTTCCGGCGGCAGCGCGGGGATCGAAGCCAAGGTTCGAGACCGTTCTGTGGCTGAGAGCGTCTCTGCCGCTCCTATTGGTGACCGGGTGTTACGTTGTCTTGTCTCGCGCCGATCTCCTGACGCTGGGCCTGTTCAGACCACCCGGGGAGGCTGGTCTGTATTCAGCCGCGGCCAGGACCGCAGGGCTGGGGAGCCTGGTCCTAGGTGTGGTCAACGCGAGGGGCGGGCCGATCTTGTCGGAAGCGTGGAGTCGCGGCGATCTGACTAGATTCGATTTGTTGGCCCGGACAATCGTGGCGGTGGCGGTCTGGCCATCGCTGTTGGTTGCGCTCGTATTGTGGGCGGGAGGGGGGCGCATCCTGGCGACGTTTGGACCAGGATTCTCGGCCGGGTACAGTGCCTTGGCGATTCTGGTCGTCGGGAATCTGGTTAATTCGGCGGCCGGGCCGGTCACTACTATCGCGATAATAACCGGGCGGGAGGATGCCGCCGCCAAGATTTTCGCATGGGCGACTCTCGTTGATCTGGCACTATGTATCCTGCTGGTGCCGCGGCTCGGGTCGGTAGGCGCCGCAATTGCAACGGTGGCGAGCATGTGTTTGTGGAACCTGTGGTTAAATCGGCTAATAAGCAGAGATTTGGGGATACGGCTATCTGAGGGGTTGACCGATCGGCGAATCCTCAAGGCCGCGAGTCTTTTGTTCCGACCGACCTCATCATGGAAGCCAGCCGAGTAATCTATATTGCGGGCGATGGCCGCAGCGGAGGTACTCTGCTCGGGCAGATACTGGATGGTTTGAGTGACTCGGTCTATGTTGGCGAGCTCAGGAACATCTGGCACGAGGGCTTCGAGCAGAACGAACCGTGCGGATGCGGCGAGCGCTTCCGGCATTGCGAGTTCTGGCGCGCTGTGGTCGAGAAAGCGTTCGGCTCGTTCGAGCGGTTGGACGCGAGAGCGATGCTGAATATGCACAGGTCGTTGGCTCGGGAGCGGTATATACCGATGCTGATGCTTCTGAACCGGGTCCCGGCGGAACTGCTCGGGAGTAAACTGCCGCGGGCTTATGAGGACGCCCTGAGCAGATTATACCGCGCTATCTGCCAGGTGGCGGGCAAGAGCGTCGTGGTGGACTCAAGCCGCGAAGTGTCGCAAGCGCTGGTGCTGGCTCGAATTCCGGGCATCGACTTGAGGGTGCTCCATCTGGTTAGGGACAGCCGGGCAGTCGCGTTCTCGAATTCACGCCGTAAACCTCAATTTCGCGGCGACAACGCCTCGCAACATCGCAAACCGGTGTTGACTTCGAGCGCAAGCAGCACACTCGCATTCGACGAGGATGGCACCACGCGGATTCTGCCCCGGCAAGGGGCTGTGACAAGCGCGCTGGTGTGGACCTGGCGCAATGCGTCGGCTTCGGGGATACCCCACTTGAGGCGCCGCCGGAAGATTCCCTATGCCCGGTTGCGGTATGAAGATCTGGTGCGAGATCCGAGAGAGGCAATAGGGCGTGCGCTGGATGAGCTCGAGCTTGGCAGACCCGATCTCTCAATGATTGACGGGACCTACGTCAAGCTCGGGGTCAATCACGCGATCAGTGGCAACCCGGTGAAATTCAATTCAGGCGGTGTGGACCTTCGGATCGATGATGAGTGGCGTAGGGCGATGAGGGAACGCGACCGTAGGACCGTTACCTTGATCACGAGCCAGCTGATGCGCCGGTATGGTTACACGATCTGAGCTGCACGGCCGAGCACCCTCGAACATTCGCGGCTCCAAAATGGCGAACGTTGAGCGGCTTCCTACGATTCCAAGACTCTTAACGGCTACTCAGAAGCGATTTCATCTCCAAAGGTGAGCGATCGGGAGTAGGCGCGCTTCGATGGACACCACTTGGCCACTTTCTGCAGCGGTCGTCGGCTTAATCATCCTGCAGAGTAACCTGGCACGCAATCAACTTGGTAGCTGGCTGGCGCCCGGGGCTTTCTTCGGCCTGATGTGGGCCGCGGTTGGCGTGCTGAGTCTTTCGATTGCGCCCGAATTTCGCATCTGGCCGGGGATCCTATGGGTACTTTTCATGAGTTGTACCGCGCATCTCGGGGGTCTTCTCGTTTCGAGCGGCGAGAGTTCCTCGTATCGGCCGTCCGCCTCTGAGGGAGTAGCGTCGCAAGGGCTGCCTCTGCCGCTGGCAGTCCCGCTTCTGCTCGCTTCAGCAATACTGGGCACGGCTGGGGTGGTGTATCTCGTCTCGAGTTCGGGCAGGTCGTTGTCGGCGCTTTTGTCGATCAGCGCGTTGAGCGCCATCGCATCGCAGTTCTCGGGGTTGAGATACGGCGATCCGAATTACCGGGAGCCGGCCGCGTTCCTGGTTATGAGCGTGTTTGTCTGTCTCGCTGGCTACATGGGAGGCATGATCTTCGCGTGTAGGGGCTCTCGCCTCGAGAAGCTGGCCGCGTTTACTGGGGTAGTGCCGGCTCTTCTCGAAATGTTTGTACTCGGCACGAGAAGCTCTTTGGTCGGGTTCGTTATCAACTGGATTGCGAGCTATTGCGCGACGCGCGCGTACATTGGCGAGCGGCGGCTATGGCAAAACTGGAAGCGGGCGTTGACTACGTTGGGTTCGGGTCTCGTAGCGTTGACGTTTTTTTATGTGATAGTGCTGCTGATACGCATGGGCACCTTTGCTCCGAGTTCGACTCCTGTGTCGACGCAACGTGAAGAGGTACTAGTAAAGTACAGCCTGAGCGCCGCCAGAGTGCAGTTCGTGGGTTACCCAGCCGCGTTCTCCACGTGGTTCGGTGAGAACTGGGACGTGTGGCAAACGCCAGGTCTAGGGCGTTACGGCTTCGACGGACCGGCAGGATGGATTGGATATAGGGTCGTGCGAAATTTTGAGCAGATCGACCTCTCACCGAACAGGAGCGGCGCTCTCACAAATGTGTTCAGCATGCTGTTCCCCATGGCCCTCGATTGGACGCTGCCCGGGTCGTCCATTTTTTTTCTGGTTTTGTCTGCCCTGGCGAGCCTGGCGTATGTTAAGGTGTGCAGGCATAACGCAGGGTATATTCCGCTGACCGTCTTGTACTACGAAATCGCCCTGTACGTGACTGGGTTTGCCTTGCGCAGCACCGTGACTGACGTGGCTTGGGTCTTGTTTGCCTGCTACTTGTGGTTGGTTTCCGGCGCAGAACTCAGGGGCTACTTGTCTGAGTCCTGAATCAGGTACAGGGTGCTGCGTAGCAGCATGTACCGTGATTTCTTCACGGCGCCTTCACTCTTTTGAGATGCAGATCTACGGCCTTACCGTGCGTCGCATCAGTCACTTCAGGCTTCGGCATGTGGAGTAACAAGCCAGCGATTCCGGCCAGCGTGGGCAGTTTTCACCCGATAGATAGCGCAGGGGGGAAAATCTCACACACTTTGATCGCGTACAAAAGAATCCCCCTCTTAGTCATCTACTTGCTGGCAGTCTTCAGTTGGTCCTGGCATCCGACTTCATTCACTGGAGACGATTCGTACTTCTATCTTGTGGTCGCACGAAACCTGGTGCTTTCCGGCCGTCAGACCTTTTCCGGAGTCGTTCCTACCAATGGCGTGCACCCTCTTTGGTTATATGTCCTAGGCGCTTATAGCTACGTCGTCTCTCGGTTCAGCCCGTCCTTACTGTGGAACGCGCGCTATCCAGTGCCGCTGGCCGCGTCGCTGCTAGGCCTGGGAGCGTGGAACTTTCGCAAAGTCGAAGATCTGCTGGGACTTGGTCCTCTATTCACGCTCTTGCCTATGGTCTTTCTGTCTGTTTTCGCAGTCCTCTTCTCGGAGGCGCACCTGTTTTACTGCGCGCTTTCGTGGCTGACCCTCCTCGCGGTCAGGACCGCGATTGCGCGGAAACCGCTTTCCGGCCTGATCGGCTTCGCCGCCGCGATGGTCTTGCTCTCACGGCTGGACTCGATCTTCCTGGTCGGAGCGCTGTACCTGTGGTACCTCGCCATTGACCGTCGATTGTTGCCCGCACTGCGATCGGCGGGAGTTTGCGCGTTGATTGTCGCTCCATATTTGATATCGAACGCGGTCTTCTTTGGCGGGTTCGTTCCCATACACGGCTGGATAAAGTCTTCCTTTCCTCACGTGGTACTAAAGGGCTTTTATTTCCCGACTATCTTTGCCTCCAGCATCGGCGGGTACAACCTGTTTTGGGGATACATTCCCCTAATCGCCGGACTGATCCTGCTGCCACGCCTGGTTCGCCTAAATACCGCGCTAGGTATTGCCTATGTTTACCTATTCGGATGTCTGGCAACTTGCGTGTACATCACGCTATTCGTGCGCTACGGCTCATACTGGTACTGGTACTACGTGGAGCCGGTTATCCTGCTTTCTTTCACGGCCAGTATTCTTCTCAACCATAATCGTCCCGCATTGTTCACAGCCACGCTGGCCGTCGGCGTAGCCGGAGTGGTGGCGCTGATGCTGCTCCCGCAGCATGCGGAGCGTACGGAACCTCTGGAAAGAATTGTCGCCTATGTGAAGACGCACCGAATCGACAACCAGCTGATACTTGTCTCCGACAATCCGGGCTATCTGGCGTTCAACACCGACGATCCAATACTCGCGGCGGACCTGCTTACCGCGAATCGTCGATTTGTGGAGCAGATGGAGACCAGCGATAACTCTCTCCGATTTCTCCAGGACTATTGCGACAAGTTGGGTATGCCGATTCGGTGGCTGTTTTATCTCGGCGGCTCATGGCTGGTCCCGTCAGCGGACTTGCGCAGTATCACATATTGCGATCCGCACACGCATCCAACTTGTCGCGCTGTCGGCACTATAACCCTCGGTCCTCCCGATTACGTTTCGAGCGACCGCTACTTCATCGTATGGCGACTGAGTCCCTAGCAGGATGCTGAGAAAGCACCGAGATTCGCACATTTACCCGATCCAGCGAAGAGTAGAGCGTTGCGTTTCCAGGTTCAGATGGTAGGTGGGAGTGACTTGCGCAGGATTGCCGACACGGCGGAGCAGGGAGCCCGGGCCGTCAGGGTGTCGATCCTCATTCCCTGCCGCAACGAGCGGGAGTTCATCGCAATGTGTCTCGACAGCGTCCTGGCTAATGGTTTTCCAAAGGAAGAGTTGGAAATTCTTGTCGTTGACGGAATGAGCGAGGACGGCACTCGGGAGATCGTCACCGAGTACACGCAGAGATACCCGTTCATCCGGCTTATCGACAACCCGCGTCGGCTGACGCCGTATGCGCTGAATATCGGAATCGCCGCCAGCCGGGGCGAAATAGTGATGCGGATCGATGCGCATGCCGTATATTCGGCCGAGTACGTTCGCCGGTGTGTCGAGTCGCTGAAACTTTATGATGCCGATGACGTGGGCGGGATGCGGCGCAGTATCCCCCGCGACGACAGCTTGAGGGGTAAGGTGATCGTAGAATGCATGTCGCATCGATTCGGGGTTGGAGGGTCGCGTTACAGATACGTCAATCTGACCGAGCCCGAGGCTACAGATGTGGTGCCGTACTTCTGCTGCCGGAAGGAAAAGCTGCTCGAACTGGGCGGTTTCAACGAGCGAATAACGCGCAACGAGGACATGGATTTCAACAACCGCTTGCGCCGCAGCGGCGGCAAGATGCTGCTGGTGCCCGGCGCCACATGCTTCTATTATCAACGTACCGACTGGACCTCGTTTCTTATGAGTGCCTTCAGCGATGGGTACTGGGGAGTTTTCGGCTTCGCGTACGCCGGCCACTTTCCAGTTTCGCCGCGGCATCTGGTACCGCTTGCTTTTGTCAGCGCCGTCGTGGGCGCCGCGCTGGCGGGTGTGTTTGTGCCGGCGGCGCGGTGGCTCCTGCTGGCCATCTTAGGAAGCTATGTCGTCGCAAATCTAGCCGCATCGATTGACATCGCGCGAAGAGCGGGGGATGGAAGATACGCCTTCATAGCACCGCGTGTGTTCGCGGCTTTTCATAGCATGTATGGGCTGGGTGCGCTCTGGGGCTGCCTCAAGCTGGCGGTTATGCCGGCTTTCTGGCGAAGGGCCGCCGGGTGGAAGAAAGCGTGAGATGACCGATTTCAGCTCCCCAAACGTTTTCCACTTCTATCGCGGCCGGGTGGCTCTGTATGCCTTGCTCCGAGCGGCGGGAGTGCAGCCCGGAGATGAAGTCGTTCTTCAGGCCTTCACCTGTCTGGCGGTGCCCGCTCCGATCGTTGGCCTTGGCGCCCGTCCGGTGTATGTGGATGTGGATCGCGATACCTACTCGTTTGATCTGGTCGACCTCGAAAGGAAAATGAGCAGGCGGACCAAGGCAGTCATCGTACAGCATACATTTGGGATTCCGGCACAACTGGAAGAGGTTCTGCGCCTGGCCCGGCGATATGAAGCAACGGTGATCGAAGACTGTGCCCACGCCTGCGGATCCACCTACCAGAAGAGGCAAATTGGACAGTTCGGCGACGCGGCGTTCTATTCCTTTGAATGGGGCAAGCCGCTGGTGATTGGACTTGGCGGTGTCGGCGTGGTGAATTCTGCGGCGCTATTGCAGAGAGTACGCACCGTATATGGCGGATTCAAATTGCCTCCATTCAAAGACGTAGCGCGGGTTCGAGTACAATACCGTCTGCATCAGTTGTTTCGGCATCCCACACTTTTCTGGTGGGCTCGAGACATTTATCGGCAGTTGTCCGCGCGCGGAATAATGGTTGGAAGCTTTGATGAAGACGAAATGCAGGGGCGGCTCAGCGACGACTACTGCCGCCGGATGCCGACGTCTCTTCAGGAGCGCCTGGCGAGGAAATCGGGCCGCGAATTGCCTAGAGCTGCGCGGCGCCGGGCGATCACCGAACAATACGCCACGGGTTGCAGTCGGCTGGGAATCGATGGTGTCCCGATCAGTCCCGAGACGGTACTGTTGCGCTATCCAGTTGTTACGAAAGACAAGCCGCGAGTGCTGCACCGCGCGAGAGCGAGGAAGATTGCGCTCGGGGACTGGTACTGTTCTCCGGTTCATCCGCTGAGAGGAGCCGAGCTTTCTCGAATAGCTCGTTATGAGGAAGGAAGTTGTCCCACCGCAGAGGAGTTGGTTCGCCGCGTGGTGACATTCCCCGTCGATCCTGATAGTACAGAGGCCGCGGTCGAGCGGAACTTGGCATTTTTGGGCGAAATGGTGGCGGCCGGGGCGGTGTGAGAACCGGTTTTGACTTCAACCCCTGCTATCACGATTCGGCTCGCTTGGCTGGAGCACTATCGCATGCCGGTCGCGAGAGAAGGGTTTGAAGCTTTTCAAGAGAAGCTGCTGGCATCGCCTGTAGAAGCCAAGAGTTAATCTGACAGATGGTGGTGAGGTCCTCCGGTCCTGAGAGGGAGACGAGGACGATAAATCAACGAGGCCGACTCGGCCTCAAGAAAGAATAAAATCACTCGAGGCCATGGTTTCGGAAGATCCTTCGCGCGTACTGATATTCCGCCCTGGAAGTGTCGGCGACACGATTGTCTGTCTGCCCTGCTTTCATCTGATTGCGCGCCGGTTTCCAAACGCCGAGCGGCGAGTGCTGACCAACTCGCCGGTGACGAAGGTTTCAGTCTCGGTCAAGGCAATTCTCGATGGTACCGGATTAGTCGATGATTATTTCGAGGTCGATCACGGCGAGGTTCGAAACCGACTGCGCACAAAGTGGGATCTGTGCCGGCGGATCCGCAGCTGGAGGCCGGATTTGCTGATCGTTTTGACGGGGCCCCGTGACTCCAAGCAGCACTTCTCGGAGCTGGCGTTCTTCAAACTTTGCGGTGTGCGAGCGATGCCGAACATGTCACTCGAAGAGCGAACCGCACCGTATCGCTGGGTTCCCGAGCGCAGGCGCTACGAGTACGAGGCTGAGCGGCTCGCCCGATCGGTACGCAGCTTGGGCGACGCTCGGCTCGACGATTCGACCAGTTGGGATTTGCGCCTGTCACCGACGGAGCGCGAGCGGGCGCTGGAAGCAGTAAAGCCGGCAAGGGGAACGGCAGGTTTAATCGTCTGTTCCATCGGCGCGGCGCTCGAAATCCAGGATTGGGGCGCCGAGAACTGGTTGGCGATGATCGAGAAACTCACTGTTGCGACCGACGGCTACGGGCTTGCCGTCGTCGGCGCTGCCAGCGAATACGAGCGCTCCGAAGCAATGCGGATACGATGGCGCGGGCCCAGCGTGAATCTCTGTGGGCGCCTTACCGTAAGGGAAACCGCTGCCGTGATGAAGCACGCAGACGTTTACCTGGGCCACGACAGCGGGCCGATGCATCTGGCCGCCGCCGCTGGCGTTCCCTGCGTCGGCATCTATACCGCAAAGAACCAGGCGGGCACTTGGTTTCCATACGGCAATCAGCACAGAGTTATCTTTCACGATGTCCCATGCGCGGGTTGCCAGTTGTCGGAATGTACGGTGTACGCCAAGCGCTGCATGACCTCAATTACCGTAGCCGAGGTGTTGGGCGCAGTTGAGGATCTTCTGCTCCAGGTTGGAAGCGCCGGCTTCGGGGCGATGGGGAAGGCCCTTGTTGCCGGCTAAAGCGGAGACTAATGATGGGTGCGAAAATCTATCGAGCACTACACGAAGCAAGTCCCTCGCCCAACGGCGGTGGCTGAAATCCACCGGGTGCTAAAACCCGGAGCGGTGGCGCGGATCTTGTTTCGGAGCGGTACCGAAAAATATGGCTGATTCGGCGACCATGCTCATCGAAGCCACCAAATGATTCTCGGCGCCTTCACTTGGGGTGCCATGATCGCTGGCGTTCCGAACCTGTTTCCCCTACAAGGAAGGCGCAGAGCTTTGCAGGGAACGCTGGAGGAGGCGTGCCGTCAAAAGAGAAAACTCGGTACTCCAGCCGAAGTGTGCAAGGGTTGATGAAGATGGGCGATGGCGCGAGTTGCGTTCGCAACGAGGGGAAGTTAAGTTGTTCGACGGTCAAACGGAACGGCCAATTGTGAGGGGGTTTGTTTTGCGCCGGCTGCTGAATTACCAGTGGATTTTGATCCATTTGATCGAAGGCGGCTTGGTTGCACTCTCGTACTATGCGGCTTTCGCTCTTCGTTTCGATGGCAAAATCCCGCCGCATCAACTAACTGCGTACCTCCAAACTGTACCGTGGTTGCTGGCGTCGAGGTTTTTGGTTGCATTCGCCTTCGGAATGCATCATCGAGTCTGGCGCTACACCGGTCTGTGGGATCTGATTAATCTGGCGGCCGCAGCAGTCGTCGGGACGCTGCTGTTCGCGACCTTCGTGACGCTTGCGATCGATTGTCCCTGGATACCGAGAACCGTCTACGCCATCGATACTATCGTGGTAATTGCGCTCCTTGGTGGGGCGCGCGCGCTTCGGCGGATCTTGTATGACCGGGGCAGTCGCGAGCCGGGCAGACGCGTGCTCATCTTTGGCGCCGGCGACGCCGGAGAGTTGATCGTCCGCGACATGATGCACAATCCGGATTACGGTTACAGCCCGGTCGGGTTCGTTGATGACGATCGCATGAAGGTCGGGCGGATGATTCGTGGCATTCGCGTGCTCGGTACGCGGGCCGAAATGACGGCGATCATCTCCAGGCACGCCCCCCAGGAGGTGCTGATTGCGATGCCGAGGATGGGAGCGGAGACGATCCGCGGCATCATGAGGGTGCTCGAGCCGTTTGGCCTGCCGATAAAAATTCTCCCGAGCTTGCCGAGCGTGCTGGACGGGCGGGTGGGGATGGGCGACGTGCGCAGCGTTGCGTTGGAGGACTTGCTTTGCCGCAGGCCCGTGGGACTGGACCCGGCGGGGCTGCGCGGCGTTATCGAAGGCCAGAGTGTCCTGGTCACGGGGGCCGGGGGTTCCATCGGCTCGGAATTGTGCCGCCAGATATCGGCGCTCAAACCGCGAGTGTTGGTCATGTATGAGCGCTATGAGAACGGCCTGTACAGCATTGAACAGGAGCTCCGGGATCGGAATCCGCAGTGCGAACTTGCGGCGGTCGTTGGCGATGTATGTGACAGAACTCGACTGGAGGAGACGTTTCGGAAATGGGACGTGAAGCTGGTGTTTCACGCTGCCGCGCACAAGCACGTGCCGCTGATGGAACTCAACCCATGCGAGGCAATCAAGAACAATGTGCGTGGAACCCGCATGCTGGCCGAGGTTGCCGCGCGCGCCGCGGTTGATCGGCTGGTCCTCGTCTCGACCGACAAAGCGGTCAATCCAACCAGCATCATGGGCGCCTCAAAGCGAACGGCGGAGCTTGTGGTCAAAGCCATCGCGGAGGAAACCGGCCTGAAGCTGGGAGCGGTGCGCTTCGGCAATGTGCTGGGCAGCAACGGCAGCGTCGTACCCAGATTTCTCGAACAGATACGCGCCGGAGGGCCGGTCACGGTGACGGATCCCGGGATGCGGCGTTTTCTTATGCTCATCCCGGAGGCGGTCCAGCTCGTCCTCCATGCAGCGACGCTGATGAAACCCGGCGCGATCTACCTGCTTGAAATGGGCGAACCGACACGGATCGCCGAGATGGCCAGGCACCTGATCCAACTTTCGGGACTGGTCCCCGACAGAGACATAGCGGTCGAGTACGTTGGCCTCCGCCCCGGCGAAAAACTCTGCGAAGAGATGTTTGCGGCCGATGAAAAGATCGAACCATCCGCCATTCCCGGCATCTTGCGGGTTCGTGAAGAAAAGCAGCCCCATCGGCGATCGCTGCTCCAGCGAGTTGAAATGCTCGAGATGGCCGCGGCTGCCGGAGATGCGGACGGCACGGTTCGGATGCTCCGCGAGATCGTTCCCTCCTTCGACGGACTTGGCCGCCAGCACCAGGACCGTGCTTCCTTGGGTGCGGCGCCATCTGCGCCCGGCGGAACTCAAGACCATCCTGCCAATGGGGCCAAGCCTGC
>DLMJ01000042.1:100988-129240 GCA_002479255.1 Candidatus Binatus soli
GGGCCAAGCCTGCCAATGGGGCCGAGCCTGCCAATGGGACCGAGCCGGGTATGGCTCTGTTGATGGAACCTCTGCCTTCCAAGTAGACGCGGCCGTGCGCTCAAGGCGCGCGTTTCACGCTGGCTGCCTGGGATTCACGGTCGAAGTTACAGTTGATTATGCGATCTGGAAGTTCCCGCTGCGCTAATGCGTGGCTGCGGCGCCGGCCACAGGTCAAGATGCGTGTCGTGCGCAGTTGCATCCGCTGGTTCGGCCCGGCTGAACGCTGGTCCGCGCGCATCGCGCGGACCAGCTTGCAGGGCGCGTCCGGCGCTGTCCGACAGCCGCTTCAGAAGATCGACGGCTGCGTGTGCAAGCGGAGCTGGTACGAAGGTCGTTTCACGTGGACAGCGTGAGATGTCCCATCAAATCGTTAAAATGGGTGAACGCTCATTTCCTCTTGCGTTGCGATTAGACTTTTTGCTATAGAGCACATGGCTCGAAACGGGCGCGGAAACAGCGGTTCGGAAGTACTGAAAATTTGCCGGGTTTCGCTCGAATAGAGACCACTGGTAAAGAGAATTTCCGCTTGCCATGCGCGCAGACTTTTTGCTATAGAACACGGGACTTGAAGCAAGTGCGGAAACTGAGGTCTGGAAGTGCAAAAAATCTGGCGGGGAACTGAGGCCTGTCTCTTAACCTCTGACGCTCGGATTCGCGCGACGAGGGGGGAGACAGGTGCCGGAGCCCGCCGCAGGTCGGTAGGGGCATCCCAAACGGAGATTCTGTGGAGGGAGGGCTTTAACTTATGACATAGTTGTCCCGCGTGACGATTTGGGATTTGTTTGGCGTTAGAACGATCAGGGAGGAATACAAAATGCTTTTAGGTAAGAGAGTTCTGAGCACAAGCACGGCGATTCTGCTGGCCGTGGTCATCGCGACGTTCGCGTGGTCAGGCATGGCGGCGGCAGAGTCCGAAGAGTATGGAACGGAGTTGCAGAATTATTTCAGCAACGCCAACGCCGGTGCCGGCACGGCCTACATCAATATCACCGCTCCCCTCGAGGGAGCTCCAACGGCCACGGCCCCCTACGCGCGAGAGGGCGAACTTTGCGCAATGATCTACGTCTTCAATACCGAGCAATCTCTGCAGGCCTGCTGCGGATGCCCGCTAACCGCTGATGGTCTGTTGACCCTCAACATCTCAACCCAAGTGGCGGTGAACGCGGTGACAGGGGGCCTCATCCACGACGGCTCGGTCCGTATCATATCGAGCTTGCCAAATAGCACTCCAGCTCCATACGGGGATACGCAGCCCGCATATGCAGGTTGCGACTCCAACACCAGCGTCTGCTGCGATCCAACCGCGGCGGCCGAAGGCTTCGCGCTGGCCCCCACTCCTGAACTGATAGCTTGGGGAGACCATATCCAGACTACGCAAATTACCGAGACGATTTTCCAAGCGGATGTTCCGGGTACGGGGGAAATCACGGACCCCGGGCTGGGCTTGGCGTGCGCCGATGTCGTTAGGTTGGGCAGCCTCCAGGGTACGTGCATTTGCCCGGCCGCACAAGTCGGTTATACTGCCACTGCTAAACACAAGAAGCGCTAGGGCTCATGTTGTGCGTCACCCAGAGCGGGATGTTGATCGGTTGTTCGAATGGCGATTATGTTACCCGCTAAATCGGCGGGAAAAGGAGAGTCAGCTATGTTGAGAAATGGGGCAATTAAAGCGGCGCTGGGAGTGTTGGCGTCCGCAGGTTTGGTTTTCGGTGCGGTTTCTTTAGCGGCTGCAAATTCAACGGCTACGGATCCGTTCGCAGTCAACTATTTCACCAACGCGCAAACAGGCGGTCCAGTCGATACTTTGAGGATCGTGGATCCCGACACGTACGGCTCACCCGTAGATGCCTGCGCGAACATTTACGTGTTCGACGCAGCGGAGGAAATGGAGGAATGCTGCGCGTGCCCGATCACGCCCGCGGGACGTCTTGACTTTAACGTAAACACGCTACTGACCTCGGCCCCCGTAACCGGAGTTCCGCTGAGTACGGGCACCATCAAGATCGTCAAGACCAACACCAACCCTCTTTACGGTGTGCTCGTTAACCCCCTGATAAAGCAGTGCGATCCGACCAACGGAACGAACGGCTTCCCTGGAAATGTGGCGTTCCACGCTCTCACCACTCCGGGTTCTTCGCTTTTCTCCTGGATCACTCACGATCTGAACAGGTTCGCTACGGGCGGAACGGCCGTTGCGGAACAAGTGTTCGAGTCGACGGGCGAGCCTGCGAGCGATTATACGACAGTGTTGGCGCCCGAGTGCTACGTCACCCAGAATAGCGGTGGTTCGTACGGGACCGGTGTCTGCGCTGCTGCTGGCTGTCCGGTTGAGGTTCCTTGATTGTGCGCTTGCGGAGGAACGCACGACCGCTCGTGCGTTCCTCTTTTTCTGTGCTGCAATAGCCGAGGGCGCCAACGGTGTGCCCTCGGCTCGTCCCGGTATCTGAATCAAAACAATAAAGAGGGTCAGCAGTCGTGATTCTTCGTGTATTCATATCGCTTGCACTCGTGTGTGCGCTTGGCAGTTTTGGGAGCGGTCAGGCCCTCGCGAACGACGCGTCGTCAGTCGTTGCTCGGGTGGCCGGACACCCGTTGACACGTGACGAGTTGGAGCAGAAGGAGTCCGCGGACCTGCTCCAGGCCCGGTACAAGTACTACCTGACCGAAAAAGCCGCGCTCGACAAACTTATCGATCAGGAAGTGCTCGAGAGCGAGGCGCGCCGCGAGAAGGTCACTGTGGATCAGCTGCTCGAGAATCATGCCGCCAAGCAGGTGAAGGATCCGACCGAGGACCAACTGGAGGTCTTCTATGAAGGACTGCAGAGCGATCAGCCATATTCTGCCATGCGCCCGCAGATTCTGGACCGCATTCGCCAGCTCCGCCGCACCAAGGCGGGGCTTGCATATGTGAAGGAGCTGCGAAAGAAGGCTGACGTTCATATCGCGCTCGAGCCGCCTGCGGTCTCAATCGGCTCAATCGACGCACCCACTACCGGCCCCTCCGATGCTCCGGTCAGGATCATTGAGTTTGCCGATTATCAGTGCCCCTACTGCAAGAAGGTGGCCGCTGAGCTTAAGCAACTGGTCGAAGGAACGTTCGCCGGCAAAGCATCCCTGACTTTTGCAGACTTCCCGCTGCCGATGCATCATAATGCGGAGAAAGCGGCTGAGGCCGCGCGATGTGCTGGTGACCAGGGTAAGTATTGGGAATATCATGATGGGCTGTTCGACCACCAGACCGCGCTGGAGGTAAGCGACCTCAAGGCGCTTGCCGGGACCCTTAAACTCAATCCGGAAAAATTCGGCCATTGTTTGGATTCCGGAGCCCAGGCGCCGGCTATCGCAAAGACGCTGGCCGAGGGTAAAAAACTGGGTCTGACGGGCACGCCAAGCTTTGTCATCAACGGCCGCTTCATAAGCGGGGCGACGGACTCTGAGACCTTGCGCGACCTCATTGAGCAGGAGCTGGCATCCCCCGAGCCTCGCCAGACGAAGACGGCCGCGAACAACTCGTAGCGGCTGGTTGCGCGGCTGGGGCCCGTGGGTAATGTCGCGGATCATCAAATGCTGCTTGCCGGTCTCGAGCAAAATTCAACCTGGTTCGGGCTATCTTTGGCCGCTCTGAGCCTGTTGACCCGCCGGATTGGTTGAAATTCTGTTCCTGTTTGATTTATGCGGGTGCCCGCGAGTCTTCTGTTGAGCGTTCCGCCAAAAGGAAAATCATGAAGCTGAGTGCAATTGCTTTTGCCTCTATCATAATAGCGGGTTGGGCTGGGGTGGCTGGCGCCGGTGTGGTTATTCAGGGGCATGAGGATGCCACGCGCAGCACCCTCCCCGGTGTGAAGTCCTCGTCCACGCCGTACACAAAGATGATTGAGGGGCAGCAAGCGAAGATCGTGATCGGAACTATGCAGCTCTTCATCGATCTCTCTGCCGACAAGGTTCTTGTGCTGACTAAAGGAAGAGGAGCGTATTACCAACTGCCGTTCCCGCCTCCTTCTACCATTGGCGAACTCATCATGAGACGGATTCTGCCGCCGATGGTCAAATATAAAAAAACCGGGAAACACCTGACCCTGGCTGGATATGGCTGTGATCAATACACAGGAATGGGCGAGATCGACAGCGCTCCTTACTCTGTAGAAGCGTGCTATTCGACCGATGCTCCGGGTGCCCAGGACTACGCCGCGTTTGTGAAAAGCGCCTTGGCGAAATCCGGGAAGGCGTCTGCTGCGGCCTCTGACGAAATTCCGCAGGGAATCCCACTTGAGCTGGACACTACGATAACTACGAAGGAGCCCGTGAGCCCTGCGGTATCGGATCAGAAGCAGGCCGCACCGGAGAAGCCGGCGGAGTTCAGGGAGTTCAGAGTGAAAATTGTGGTCACGAGCGTCGCGTCGCGGTCAATCGAGGCCGGGGAATTCCGGCCGCCTGCCGGACTCAAACGCGAGCCGATTCCCAGGGGGCTCGGAATTCGGGCTAAAGAGATATCCCAGGGAGCGCCCAACTCCAGCGTCCGGCGTGCCGTACTTGTCAAATTGTAGTGACGAATCAGACCTCGTCGTCAAACCTGTTGACCTTCGATATCGAGGGATTCATCGAGTCGTCCCACGAATCGATGCGCGTCCCGGAGGAATATATTTCGGAGCGGCTGGAAACGGAGGAAATTGAGGCCAATACCGGATCGATTCTGGACCTGCTGGAGGAGTTCAGGCAGAAGGCCACCTTCTTTATCCTGGGCCGAATAGCTCGCGATATGCCCCGTCTGGTCAGGCGAATTGCCGATGCCGGGCACGAGATCGGATGTCATAGCCTGTTCCACAAACGGCTGTATAACTTCCAGCGAAACGAAGTCGCCGCGTTTCTCGAGGAAGCAAAGAGCCGACTCGAAGACGCGTCCGGCGGTCGCGTGTACGGGTTTCGCGCGCCCGATTTCTCGATTACCAGGTCGAATCTTTGGGCGTTCGACTTGCTGCGCGAAAAGTCGTTTCTGTACGACTCGAGTGTATATCCAACCGGTCTGCACGACGTATATGGAATCAGCGATTTTCCGACCACTCCCTTTCGCTTTCCCAACGGACTGATCGAGGTGCCATTGTCCACGGTTAGGATATTCGGTCGTAATATTCCGTACGGCGGCGGAGGATATTTTCGGCTCTATCCGCTGGCTGTGACCAAAGCGCTGTTCAGGGGGTCGAACCGCAAAGGGGTAGCCACGGTCGTTTATCTCCATCCGTATGAGGTCGGGAGCATGGTACGCAAGGTCCGCGGAATCGGAATATTAAAGAGCTTCAGAACTTACGTCGGGCAAAAGACCGCCGCCGCCAAATTGCGTGCTCTTCTCAGCGCGTTCTCGTTTGCGCGAGTTATCGATTACCTCGACCAGAAGCCGGTGAGCGAGTTACCGGTGTGACTCCTGACCATGCCCAGGAAGCAAAGGCTGGGGAATTCTTCTCGGGTTTTGCCGCCAAGTGGGACTCGCTCTATGGGGGAAAGCGAAATCTCTTTTGGCGACTGCTCGATAATTGGCTCCGGCGCGACATTCAGGAACGCTACCAACTGACATTCGAGCGCCTCGGGCCCGACCTGCGAGGTCAGACCGTTCTCGATATCGGGTGCGGTTCCGGCATCTATTGTTTCGAAGCCGCTCGGCGAGGTGCGGACCGGGTAGTCGGAATCGATTTGGCCGAGGGAATGATCTCTCTGGCGAGGCAGGACTGCAGCCGGCTGGGACTGGCAGCGTGCGAGTTCATCTGCGCCCCGTTTCCTCCCCGTGACTCCTCTACCAAGCGCCTGGATTCGTTCGACTACGCCATTGTGATGGGTGTGATGGACTACGTAGCCGATCCCGCAGCGTTCCTGTCGGCGCTGCGGCCGCTGGTCCGGAAATTCGCGGTGATCGCGTTCAATGCGCATCATTGGTTCCGGGCGCCGCTCCGCTATTACCGCTATAAGCTGCTGGGTAGATGCGAAGTGTACACTTACGACGAAGAGCAGGTGCGAGGTCTGCTCGCCAAAGCGGGGTTTGGCAAACTTGACATTCTGAGACTGTACCATTCGGGTGGCTCCTACATTGTCACAGCCTATTCCAGGCAACAATCCTGAGCATCCTCAAGCGACCATCACAAACTGAGACACTACCCAGCTACGCGGGCGCGCCTGAGCCAAAAGGGCAGATGAACGTCACCGAAATTCAAGAATTCTACTCGCGCAGAACTGTCGAGAAAGGCGATGACCGCGACGACCTGCTGCTCAACCGGGGTCTTCTCTTTCAATATTTGGCCAACCAGCGCTCTGTTTGCGAAGCCTTGAGGCCCGTCGCCGGCCTGCGCTCAGATAGTAACGCTGCTGTCCTTGATGTCGCCTGCGGCCAGGGCGCGAGGCTGCTCCATCTGATGGAACTGGGCTTCCCGGCTCAAATGATGCACGGAATCGATATTCGTCCTTCCGTCGTCGAGCAGGGGCGGCGAAGGCTCCCGGCTTGCACTTTAATTGTGGCGGATGCCTGCAATATTCCTTACGCTGATGCCGCTTTCGATCTGGTCATCGGATCAACCATATTTGTCCGTGTGACTAAAACGAGCATCTGGGCGAGCATCGCTCGCGAGATGGCGCGAGTCACCAAGCCAGGCGGATTCCTCCTGATCGTCGATTGGCGCTATGGCGGGCGCGGATATCAGGCCATGACGCGGCGATCCCTACGTTCGCTATTTCCAAATTGTGATATCGTTCGGAGTGTGGGCGGCGCTCTCATTCCACCTGTCGGACGCCCCATCTCCAGGTGGTGCCCCTCGTTGTACTTCTTGATTCATCGATGGTGTCCGCCGTTGGTTGGTCTCAAGGCTAACCTGCTCTGCAAATCTTTTAGCTGAGTCGGACTCAAGCCTTGCGCCATCAAGCCAGTGTCTATGGAGAGATCGAACTGAGCCGCGACAAAGGCGTCAGCACCAGGGCCAGGAGGCGGCTGAAACTGACCCTAGCGGTTGGATTGAGCGTGGTCTGCATCATCGCGCCGATGTCCAAGTCACGCGGTGCGAGCTTGTCGAGTTATACAGGCGCGGTTAGCGTCACCCCTGATTCTGGCAACGGCGCCGATAAGATCGTCGTGGCTGCCGCCAACGATGTCATCTATGCGGAGAATTTTTCGGGCTCTACCCCCAACGCCAAGATCAACAATGCGCTGGCCGCGGTCACCTATTCTGGTCAGACCGTAGATGCGACCGGCGTGTCATGCGCGACCCGGATGGCAGCGCCGATCGTGCTGACCGGACCGGTGAAGATACTGATGCCTCTTTGCCATCTCCAGTGTCCGGCGGCGGGTAGTCCTTCGGGGTGCATTCAGCTCCCGGCAAACGGCGCGGGCGACGGTACACACGTAACCTGCGCTTCGCAGCCGCACTGGAACGGGAACGACATGGGAACGGGGTGTTGGATCGATAACGAGCCGTCCTCCGGCTCCGTACAGCCCGCCATCGTGTTCCCGGGCAATCGCGCGTACAACTACGAGATCGACAATCTAGGTTTCAAACGCAACGCGTTGAGTGGCGCGGATATCCTGGTCACCGTCGCCAGCGGCGGCAACAGCTGGTCGATGAATCACATTCACGACATCATCGACCTTCCCGTTTCGGCAGTGACTAGCCCGAATCCTTGTGCGAATGCGACCGGAGTCTGCAACGGGTTTCATGGCGGGCTGACCTATGGGATCGACATTCTGAAAGGCGGTGGTGAAGTGACGAATAACGTCATCGAGCGATTCTACTTGACCGGGGGCGACGGCGGCATTCACTGGGGCGCTCAGGCGGGGAACTCGAATGTCATCCGTGATGGCTACATCGCGGGATACTTTGGTGGATTGGGTCTCCTGCCGGCCATCAACATAGACATGTGTTCCAGTGGCGCTGTGCGATGCGCACTCAACACGACCATTGAGAACATTCAGGTTACAGGGGCAAATCCGGTCGCCGGCGCGGCTGTAGTCGTGCTGAATGGCGGCGGCGAATTTAGAGAGAGCCACGTCGAGGGAACTAACTCACTGCGATTGCTGGCAACGCCTAATACCATTGCCGATGTATCGGCGTGCAACTCTGGCATGGGACCCGGCGGTGATATGACCCCGTGGCTGATCGAGGAAGACACCCTGACGGGCGGCAACGGCATCAGCTCCTCAACGGACTGGCCCGACTACGGCCTTGCCCAATGTGCGTCAGGCACCAGCTTGGCGGCCGGCACCGGTGCATACATCGACGACAGAAACAACAAACTCCTCGATTATAGCGTCGATGGCACGCTGGCTATGGGCACGCTCGAGGCTCCGCCGGGAATTGACTACGTAAACAACATCTATATTTCGTCCGCCGGAGCAGACGTAGGCGGCGTCGATTACAAGAGCTACGAGCCTGGGCAATATGGTCCGAACAATACGAATATCAGCAAGTGCGGAACTTCACCGGCCTTGGCCAGCGGCTCCTCGCCCCGGCGCGGGATAATCCAGCCTGGAAGCGGTACGGTGACCAGTTGCACTATGAACTTCGGCGTACAATGGCCGCGGTCGCCGTATTGCCTCTGCGCCGCGATGACCGGCGCCAGCGCACCGGAGACCTGTGTCGTGACGAATGGACCGCTCAACATGCTCTTCACGCTCGGCGGAAACGTAGCCGGAGGCCGGATCACCTATGACTGCGGATATTGAGCCGCGCCGCTCGCGGGCCTTTTGACGGGCTTTCATCGCGGTTTACCTGCCTCATTATCGAAGAACTTCCCTTGAAAGGAGTAGCCTCGAGCGACTGTTAGGTAAGGAGCGGCAGCTCACTTGACCTTTGCGGACATTTTGGCGGTAGTAGAACTATAAGCAGGTTACTGATGCTGAGAAGACCTTTTGACATAACGAGTCCGAGCCGCGGATTTGACTCCACACCAGCATCGGAAAGACGCCGGATCGTCGATACCAGAGTAAACGCCGCGATGCTTGCCGTGATTGTCTGCCTGGTTGCGCTAGTCTCGCTCCAGAGCCTCTTCAACGGGTTTGTTTTCGATGACTTGACCGTGATCCAGCGAAACCCTTTGATTGGCCAGTGGTCTTTCGTCTGGAAGTCGTTTTTTCGTGACACCTATTGGTTTAAGAATCCTGCCAGCCTTCCGCAGGCATCCTATTATCGGCCACTGCAAAACCTTTGGTTTGCTCTCGGGTTTCATCTCTTTGGCTACAATCCTATTGCCTGGCACGCAGCCAAGATTCTGCTGCACTTGGTAGTGGTATTGCTCGCGTTCCGTGCCGCCGCTGTCTTAAGCGGGGACGTGACGGTGGGGCTGCTGGCCGCGTTGTTGTTCGGTGTACTTCCCGCTCATGCCGAAGTGGTCACATGGATCTCGGCCCTGCCGGAACCCTTGGCGGCCGGATTTGAATTAGCGGCGTTTTCTCTGGCGGTAGAGGGTCCAAAGGACCGCCGCATGCGGCTGGGCTCGGTGGCCTGCTTCGTCGCGGCGCTTTTGTCTTTCGAAGGGGCTATTGTATTTCCGGTTCTGCTGGGCGCGTATTTGTTCATGTTTGGAGAACGGGGCGAGCTGGAGAGTGAGCGCCGTTCCTTGACGATATGGCAAATACTGATGAAATGCGCCCGATACCTGGTAGCGTGCGTTGGGTATCTGATAGCACGCTACTTGGTAATGGGTCTTTACGGGGTGGTCGACTCGAGCCCTGGCGTGGGGCTGGGATATGCGCAAAGAGTCGGTGAATTGCTCGCCACGATGCCCGGGGTCATGTTGTACTACATCGCAATGCTGGGCGTTCCGTGGCTGGCGGGGCCGGCCCATCCGCTGGACTGGGTTAAGAGCTTTTCTTCGCCGCGCTTCTACGTTCCGGTGGCACTCCTTCTGTTGCTGGCGATCGGTAGCTGGCTGGCAGCTCGCCGCAGTCCGCGCCGAAAGCTCTACCTCTTTTGTGCAATTTGGTTTTTTGTCTCGATCGCACCAATGATGAACCTGGGAGGTGTCTGGGATCTGGTACAGGATCGCTATCTCTACCTGCCTGCCTTTGGATGGTGCGTGATCGCGGCCGACTGTCTTGTCCGCTGGAGCCGCTCCGGCAATCGGGTACTTTGGTCGAGTGTGGCGGCGCTGATGCTGATTGCGTGGTCCTTAAGCTTTTGGAAAGTAGAGTGCTATTGGAAAGACACGCTGACTATGTACAAAGCGAGGACCATAATGGCTCCGCAAGCGACACGGTGGCATCAGGATCTGTATGTGGAATACCGGCGGCTGAACGATCTCAAAGGCTCGGAGCATGAACTGGAGGAGATGTTGCGGCTTAAACCGTCGAGTCGTAGGTATCACTTCCTTCTGCATGTACTGGAAGAGCGTTTGGGCAACGGCGCTCGGTCGCGAGCCGAGTTCATGAAGTCCATGCCGGAGGAAATAAAGCGCCAGGTTTCGGCTAATCCAGATGAAGTGCGGTCAGCCAAAACCGGGCGCCCGGAGCGTACCGGCGAAGTTGCTCTGCCCACACCGATACCCCCGGCGCCATCTGCTCCAGCGACCGATCAGTGAGCGGATCACGCGCGCTCCACTCCTGCCAGATGGGGGGAGGGGAGAAGCGTCTGCGGGACCGGTCGGGAAAACGGCATTTCTGGGCGTTGCGTGGCTGCGAGACGTAAACCCGCTCCTCCCGGCGCTGTGGAAAGCCCTTTGCACCCAAAACCGGGCTTGAATTTTCCGTTTGCAGATCGCCTGGTGTTGGTGCTAGTCCGAATCACGATTAAAAATGGAAATTCCGGATAAAATTCCACCGATGGCTGCCGGAAATCTGCAGGTTACGCGACCAGATAGGCTGAGAGCTTCAGTACTGAGCCGTGCCGCTTTGTGGCTGCGCCACGCCCCCGAAAAGATGGGCTTGATTAGCAGCGCTCCGAAGCCGGGATTCTTCGACCAATATCCGCGCTTCTATTCCTCCAGCGTGGTCGGTGCTACGCCGGAGCGGTTGAACGAGCGATACCGCGCCCTGATCAGTTCCAATGAACAGCTGATTCGGGAGAAGACAATTCTCGACCTCGCCGCACATGACGGACGCTGGAGTTTCGCGGCCCTGAAAGCCGGCGCTCGGCACGTCACTGGTATCGAAGTCCGCTCGCACCTGGTGGAATCCGCAATAGCCGCGGCGCGGGAATACGGAATCGGCGCGGAGCGGTACCAGTTCATAGCCGGAGATGTCTTTGATCAAATCGCACTGCTACAAACTAACAGTATAGATACTGTTTTCTGCTTCGGCTTTTTCTATCACACGCCTCACCATATGCTGTTGTTGTCGAAGATTGCCCGGCTGAATCCGAAGCACCTCATCCTGGATACCGCCATCGATCCGTCGACTACTGATTGCATAGTCCGCCTCACGAAGGAGGGAGTTGATCGGGATGCGAATTCTCTGGTGGGCCAACCGGGCGATCCTTTGTACGCGCTGGTCGGTACCCCGAGTCGGAATGCGCTCGAAACGATGCTGACCAGCTTTGGATGGAGCCTTTCCTACTATGACTGGCATCGCGCCGGCATCGGCAACTGGCGCGACCTGCGCGATTACCGAGATGGTTCGCGCGTTTCAATCGTGGCAACCCGCCGCTAGAGTGCTCATGCGCCAACGCTGGCGCCTCGCTCTTCGTCGTGATGCTTGACTGCCGTCCCGGCTAATTGCTCTGTCCTTATCCCCATTGCGATAAGGTCATCCCGGTTCGGTGCTTTCAGAAGTCACAACAACTGCCGTGTGTTCCATCAAGGCGATCCAGGAAGCCAGGTAGAGAAGTACTGCAAGAATCAGCAGGGATCGGATTCCGGTCCACATCGAAAGCGACTCCAGCAAACCTCCAACGAGGGCCCCCAGTAAGTTCGAGCCGAGCGCCTCGCTGCTGAACCGCTCCTGCGCGAAGCTTCTAATGAACACGATGCCGGCGAAAAACACCGGCAAGCACAACACCGCCGTAGCCGATAGTGCTTTGATCCATATGGAACTGAAGAAAAACTCCTCGAGTGGGATAAAATACGCTGCTGAAATTGATATGATTATGCCGACGTAGCCCACAACAATAGGTATGTGTTTTCTCCAAGCGACAAGAACGTTGGAGGCGACAATCAGCACCATTAGACCCGCGATTACGATCGAGTTGACGACCCAGGTTGTCCCAAACAACAACGCTATCCTGCTGATGATCTGTGCTTCCAGCAGAAGGAATCCCGCTCCCAGAAAGAAGAAGTGCCAGCGCATGGAGCGAAGGCCGCCGCCTGTCCGCCGCAGAAAACGCCAAGCGATCAGGATGAGCGCAAAGGAAATGACGATCACGGACGCCGGCAGTCCCGGTTCATGCTGGTAAAAGTATGGCCAGTCGTCAGTTGTTAGTGTGGGCACTGTGCCCAGAGAAAAGGCGTGCTGGGACAGGTACGCCGCGAGTTGCGGGTCAGACAAGGCTCGGTCGAGGCGCTGGTGCGATCCAGCGATGAAGAAGGTGCCGCCGGCAACCAAGTACGAAGATCCAGCTGCCCCGAAATGGATAAAACTGTCTCCGAAGACATCTCGAATTAGTCCGGATAGCCTGGCCGCGATCCACGGAGTCTTAACGCCAAATTTGATGATAAGCAGGCCGTCTGGCTGCAGCAGCTTCTTGGCTGCCCGCAGCGCCTCGACCGTGTAGACATAGTTGTCGATTCGAATGCTTGAGTAATACGAACTCGTCGTATGAGAGTCCAGCAATGAATAGACTATCAAATCGAAACGCTCGGTAGTGTTCTCGATGTAGCTGCGCGCGTCGTCGACGACGGCGTGCACCCGTTGTGAGCTGTAAGGATGCTCAAAGTGAAGGTCGCGGCCAAGTTTCAAAATCAATGGGTCGATTTCCACCGCCGTCACCCGAGCTGCCCCATTCCGCAATGCGGCCGCTACATCGTTCCCTGCTCCGGAACCAAGCACCAGCACTGACGCGGGGCTAGGATAAAAGCGATAGGGCAGATTGTAGGGATTTTCGTTCAACGGCGTGTTTCCAAACAACCTAGGATGCGAAGCTGCGAAATCAGGAGAGAGGTTTACAATGCGCTGGAGCCAACCACCGTTGACGATAAATTCGTAGGCGACGACCTCCCCGCGATCACTTATCGGGCGAACAATCAGCTTCTGGTAGGGTGTCCAATAGGTTGCGCCGCCGCTTGGATCGCCCACACTCACAAGTCCAATACATACGAGGAATGCTAGAACCGAAAGCCAACGCCATAGAGGCAGAGTCCAAAACAGGCAAGCTATCATGAGGGCAGCGACCAGAAACCAGACCGCCGGCGGTTGCCAGAGGAAGCAAAGCAGCGTATACAGAGCGATTCCGAAAAGGCTGCCGAGGATATTCACGGTGTAAGCCGTAATACCGTGCGTGGCATGTTCAAGTAACCAGCCGACAAGTTGCCCAATCGGAACAAAGACAAAAGCGATCAAGCCGAAGATGGGTATCACAAAAAACAGTGCACCTAGGAGGAGCAACAGAGTGTGTGCATTCAGAGGTAGCGATGGCACACCAGCAATGTTGACCTCTGAGACGGCGCCCACCAGAATTGGTAGTCCATTTACGAGGTGGTGCAGGCTTGGCAATGGGAGGCTGCACACGCAGGCCAGGGTGACCAATGAAAGAAGCATCACCGAAAGATGAATTGGACGGCGCGAGAGATAGCACCCAAGGCCGAAGCCAAGAAAGCAGGCAACCAAAACAAAGTTTTTGAAGAACGCAAAGAGCCTGATCTCAGACGAGATCCATCTAATCATCAGAAGTTCGAGAAACAAGCCGGCCACGCTTACCAAGGCGAGCTGCCAGTAAGAAAACCCGCCGAGCATTTCGGGAGAACACTGCCATCGTCCTCGCGGACTGCTATCGTCCGCTGATGGGCGATAAATGCGAAGAGCGTGGTAGTTTACCAAAATGGCGATCAGGACCGTGATTGAGCCGGTCAAAACAACTGGCAATGTGACTGCAAATTCTTCCATACGCACCCCTCGAGGGTATCCTCTAGCCTGCCTTTCGCAGCGAAACGATTAAGCTGTTTCCAAATGCTTCGATGAGATTGGGCGTCACTTCATGCGCTCCACGTCGGTCTTTGTGAAAGGTAACCCCTATTCCAACGGAGGCGCAAAGTGCAATCCAACGAACACGGGACCCTAATTGTATTCGAAATGAGAGCCTCCAAAAGCACGACGCAATCCAATTGCCGCCAGGACAACCATCGCCGGCTCTGCGTGAGTGCGCATGCGAGATTTTGCGGAGCCACCGGCGTTTGGCGCGAGTAATACCATAGCCATCAGGGCGCATAGCAGTACCAATTCCCTCTTCGCTGTGCTCATCGCGCGCACGTTGATGAGCGCAAAAATAATACCCCCAGCTACGAGTATACATTGTGCTATTTGAAACACGACAACGGCCAACATGCTCGGGTCCGAAGAGAGAGAGCTCAAGACTGGCTGGATATCATCTTTCGGGAAACCAGGATTGGGCGCGCGCCATTGCAGCCCGAGCATTCGGCTTAAGCTTGATCCGGCAGGAGCGAAAAGCAGGACCCCCACGCCCTCGGCCGTCACGGCCGCAAGCGCAATCGGCCGCTCGCGAAAAATCTGAATAGCGCGACGCTCGACTTCAGCGGGATCGTTGTCGGGACTGACATGAGGTGGCAACGCGTGCTCCAATTGATGCTGTGCGACAATAAAGCTCTCATGCTCGGCAAATGCAACGACGGCAGCGGCCTTGAATCTATAGAGATCATTAGCTCCGCTGGTCGCGATCGTACGAACGTGGCAACACGAGACGTTGCGAGCGGTCCAGCCGATAACCGCCGCGGCGGGCAAGAATGAGACAATTAGAATTAAACTCAATCTGGTCCGCCACGAAATCGGCAGTACGAGGATTGTCGCGCCGACCGCGAAAGGAACAAATATGCCAGTCGGCCGAATCATGATTGCAAGCGCCAAAAGGACGCTTGTGGCGATCGCAAGAGGTATGATTCGAGACTTGCCTGCGACTAGGATCATTCTCGCTACTAGCAGAATGACGGCTGCCAGAACCAGCTGAAATAGCTGCTCCGCTATAATCGATGCCCCGGTCGCAACAGAGGCCAGGTCAAATGCCATCAAGACTGCAGCCAACAGCGCACTCCAGTAATCAAAGAACCGCGCAAGTATGACAGCTGTAATTACGCATACTGTTGCACCCATCAACGCCTGGAAAGCAACCGCGGTCCTTAGAGTAGGCATCAAGGTGAGAAAGACGGAGTATCCAGGAGGCATTCGCGTTTCGGGCGCCTGACATTTGCCGTTTTCCACCGCAGCGTAGCCGCATCCCGCTTTCAGACCCTCCGCCGGGGCCGCATAGTGCCACGAATCCGCCTGAACTATTGCCCAATCGATCCCTGGGTTTCGCAGAGGGACTAACCTTAGCAGCAGAGCCAAAATAAAGACTCCACCTAAGGCAAGACGATAACGTGCTGCATTCATCTTCGATAGGACCGTATTAGACTAACATTTGCCCCAACGCTCCCTAATGGTCTCCCTGCTCCGGCTGGTTTCTACACCTGTTGGTCTCCTTCGTCAAGTTGACCTTATCCCACTGTCCCGAGTCTCAAGTACATTCACAAAATCGAGCCACTGACTCGAGGATTTGGCCTTGTAAGTTACCTTTGTCATTGCCAGATGGATGCGATCTAGGAGTTGTGCTGTTGAGTGCAGAAATGGTAAACACTCAGGGCGCCAAATCGCTTCGGTAAACAATCATGCCAACTGTTGAGCAGAACTTATTTTTGTGGGGCAAATCGGACGGGTGGAAGGATGACGGCGACATATGGTCGGTAAAGTGGGGCGGAACTGACTTGGAGTGGTGGGTTTCGATCTTCCCCCGCATTCGGAAGTTTCTGCCCGCGCCTACGATTCTTGAGATAGCCCCCGGCTTCGGCCGCTGGACCCAGTTTCTGAAGGGATTTTGCGACCAGCTTATCGCCGTTGACGCCTCGCCGGCCTGCATTGAGAGGTGCAAGGAACGCTTCGCATCGGACCGGCATGTGCGCTGCTATGTGAATGACGGAAAGTCGCTGGCGATGGTGGAGGATAGGAGCGTTGACTTCGCTTTTAGCTTTGATTCGTTGGTGCATGTCGAAGCCGACGTAATCGCGGCCTATCTGCAGCAACTTGGCAAGAAGCTAAAGCCCGGCGGGTTCGCCTTCCTCCACCACTCGAATCTCGAGTCGTACCGGAAATCCATTTGGCTGCCCAAGATGATTGGCGGCCGCAAATCGCCTTGGCTGCCCAAGGCGGTTGGCGGGCTCGAACCGATGGGGGCCAATCCTGGCAAGCCGGCGCCCCTGTCGCGGAGCTTGTGGTGGCGCCGGCGGCTGCAATTGAAGCTGATCGATTGGGGTCTTCTGGTGAACAACTTAGGCCTTCGCGCCGAATCGATGAGCGCCAGAATTCTCATAGAATTATGCGACGCTGCCGGTCTCGATTGCAGGTCGCAGGAACTCGTCAACTGGAACCTTGGTCCATCACTGCCTGACTGCTTTTCCGTGGTGACGCCGCGCCATAATGAGTCGCGCAAGCCACCGCGGCTGCTCAAAAATCCTCATTTCATGGACGAAGCGGAACGGGTGCGTCGCACCGCGGAGTTTTATTCCGCTCTGTTGTAAGGCTCGGTCGGCGAGCGGCGCAAGTTCCCGCCCGCTGAGACTGACGGTGCCGCGTCGAGGACATTAGGAAATCGCACACACCATTGCACACGTTTGTATCGAAAGCGCCCATCGTGTGTCTTTTCGCTCCATCCCGTCTGGACTCGCCGATTGCATTGCCCGATGATGCATCTAACGCGTTTGCGCAAAGTCTGGCGCGCGCACGCGTGGCACGTTAGATGCTCAGTTATCGAAGTCAAAACGCCGATTAACTATGCGATGGCGACTCTCTCGAGCCGCAGAGCGAGGAGAAAATAGGCCGATGGATACTTACCGTGAACTCTGTCTCGGGGTCCCGAAAGAGTACGAGTCGATCCGCGCGAACGCTCATCGCTTCGCCAAAGAGGTGATGCGTCCGGCCGCGATCGAACTCGATCGCATGGCCGATCCCAAGGATGTCATCGCGCCGGATTCCCCGCTAAGACAGGTTCTGAAGAAGGCCTACGGCCTTGGCTATCATGTGGCGGGACTCCCGGTCGCGATTGGTGGGCTGGGACTCGATCCGCTCGGCAGTCACATCCTGCATGAGGAACTGGCGTGGGGATCGGTTGACCTGTCGATAGCTATCGGAGTCGCGGGTTTCCCGGCCATGATTGCCGCCACCAGCGGCAATCCCGATCTGTACGAAACCTTCGTCAAGCCCTACGTAGAGGACCGCGAAGCCGCGATCATAGGATGCTGGGCTATCACCGAGCCCAACCATGGCTCCGATCATCTAATGGTAGGCACGCCCGAGTTTCACGATCCGAAGGTGAAGGGCGAAGTCGTCGCGCGCGCCGACGGCGACTCCTACGTCATCAAGGGCCAGAAGGCGGCATGGGTTTCCAACGGCACCATCGCGACTCACGCGGCGCTCTATCTGAGGATCGATTCCGAATCGCCTCATGCAGCAGCAGGAATGTCCGGCGGCGGCATCGCAGTGGTTCCACTGAACCTGCCGGGAGTGTCGAAGGGCAAGCCGCTCAACAAAATGGGGCAGCGCGCGCTCAACCAGGGCGAGATCTTTTTCGAGAATGTGCGCATCCCGCGCCATTACATGGTGGTGAACTCCGATTCCTATGAGCAGCACACGATGGCGACGTTGACCATGGCCAACGGCGGCATGTCCACCGCATTTACCGGCCTCGCCCGCGCCGCATATGAGGCCGCACTGGACTATTCGAAGGAACGCATCCAGGGCGGCCGCCCCATCTGTGAGCATCAGCTGGTGCAGAAGCGCCTGTTTGAAATGTTCACCAAGGTCGAGGCTTGCCGCGCCCTCTCGCGTGCGGTTACCGTTTACAACAGCTCGTCGGGAATGCCTTCGCTCCAACATGCCATCGCCGCGAAGACCTTCTGCACGCAGGCCTCATTCGAGGTGGCCAGCGACGCCTTGCAGATTTTCGGCGGCAACGGGCTGAGCAAGGAATATCCGGTCGAGAAGTTGTTCCGCGATGCGCGCGCCTCGCTCATCGAGGACGGCACCAACGAGGTCCTGAGCCTGGCCGGCGCGCGACACATCCTCGCCGAGGCCGATGGCCACGGGCACGCATAGCAGCTACGGTCGCATTCAGCTGATCGCGATGGAGGTCGCCGATGGCGCGTGCACAGGGAGCGATTGAGCAGCTGATAAGACTGCGCGTGAAGCAGCATCCACGCGAAACCTGGCTCAAGTTCAAAGACCAGGAATTTTCGTGGGAGCAAGTGTTGAGTAACATTCATCGCGCCGCCAACGGCTTGCTCGCTCTCGGCATCGCGCCTGGCGACCGCGTCGCGATCATGATGGGGAATCGCCCCGAATTTTTGTGGATACACTTCGCGATCGGTTTCATCGGCGCGGTGAGCGTTCCCGTCAACACCTCGCAACGCGGCGTGACATTGCATCACGTGCTCGCGGACTCCGACTCCGCGGCGGTGATCTTCGAAGAGCTGCTGCGCGATTCGGTGATGGCGGTAAAGGACTCGCTCCCGAGCCTGAAAGCTACTGTGGTGGCCGACGGCAAGCCGGGCAAGGGCGTCGATACGACTCTGGATGCCCTGATGGCGCATCCCGATCGGGAACCCATCGTCGATGTCGGCTCAAGCGCCGGTGGCGCAAACATGATGTACACCTCGGGCACCACCGGGCCTCCCAAAGGCGTCATCGCCAGCGGCGGGGATAGTACTGCGCTCGCTGCGGTGCTGGGCGCCATCAAGCTGCGTCCCGGCGAGACCATCTACACCGTGCTCCCGCTGTTTCACGGCAACGCGCTGATGATCTCGGGATTCGGCTCGATGCTTCTCGATGCCAAATTCGCGATCGCCGAGCGCTTCAGCGCGTCGCGATTCTGGGACGAATGCCGCAAGTACCACGCCGTCGAGTTCAACACCCTGGGCGGCATGATTCCGATTCTGCTCAAGCAGCCGCCCCGTCCCGACGATCGCAAGCACGAAGTGCGTGTGGTGCTCTCGGCAGCATGTCCGCCATCGGTGTGGAAGGAATTCGAGGATCGTTTCGGCGTCAAAATTATCGAAGTTTACGGAATGGTCGATTCGCCCGGGTTCCTTATGAACGACGTTGACCGCGTCGGGTCGATGGGTAAGCCGGTCGGCGAGGTAGAGTTCCGCGTGGTCGACGACAACGACAATCCGCTCCCGGCGGGCAAGATCGGCGAACTCGTCTTCCGTCATCCCAAGGGCCGGCTCAGTCATTATCACAAGCTTCCCGATGCGACCGCGGAGGCATACCGCAACGGATGGTTTCATTCGGGCGATCTCGCCAGGACCGACGAGGACGGTTTCTATTATTTCTGCGGACGCAAGAAGGCGTCGATCCGGCGCCGTGGCGAGAACATTTCCGCCTGGGAGATCGAGACCGTCGTCAATCAGCATCCCGCAGTGTTGGAGTCGGCGGCCTACGCGGTGCCGTCGGAACTCGGCGAGGATGAAGTCAAGATCGCGGTCGTGCTGGCGCCCGACGCGAAACTTCGCCCCGAAGATCTCATCGAGTTTTGCCGCGACCGGATGGCCTACTACGCGGTGCCGCGCTTCATCGAGTTTATCGACGAGCTTCCTAAGACCGGCACTCATCGCATCCAGTATGCTGCCCTGAAGGCGAAGGGCGTCGCTGGCGCCTGGGATCGCGAGCAGGCGGGCATCAAGGTCGAACGAACACGCACGCCGGCATGAACCAGCCGCCGTCGAGGCGGCGCAATGGCGGTACAACTTCCGCGACCCGAGGAGGGACAATGGAATTTCAGGAATTAATTGGCACGCGACGTTCGATTCGCTTCTTCGATCCCAAGCGACCCGTCGAACAGGACAAGATTCAGAAAATTCTCGAGGCTTGCCTGATCGCTTCATGCGCCGTCAATGCGCATTGGCTTCGCGCAATCGTCGTCAAGCGCGACGACATACCCAAGGCCGAACTCGAGAAGCTCAAGAACCCGGTGCAGGCCATCGTCATTGAACTCGCCCCCGTCCATATCTACTTCTATGCTGACCTCGGCGTCGTGAATCGGGTCAAGGGCGCCCGTCTCAAGCAGTTGGTCGAGGCAAATATCGTCGGTTCGACCCACGGCTGGAGTATCAAGTTCGTCGATGAGATCGTATATCCGATGATCCTGAAGCCGATGACCGAATCGCCGTACTATCCGGCCATGGCCGCTTTCGATTGCGGCGTCGCGGCATGCCAGGGCCTGCTGATGGCGTTCGAACAAGGACTCGGCGCGTGTCTTACCTCGTTCACCGCGCCCCTCATCGGCGCGATCACCAAGCCGCCCGCCGATTGGTTCCCGCTCTACCAGCTCAACATCGGCTACTCGCTGGAGTCTCGCGAAGCCGGCGGCCAGCGGCCGCGGCCTCCGTTCGAGGAGCAGTACTTCCTCGGCAAGTACGGAAATCCGTTCCCGCGCGATCCTAAAGTCGTCGAGGAACTGAAGAAATCCAAGATGCTGCAAGCGCCGGCGCCGCTTCCGGGCCGCAAGGAGGAACTCCGTCGCCTCGCAAAGCAGCTGAATCTGCCCGAGTGATCGCGGGTTCCAAACGCTTGCGATGCCTAAGCGCATCCTGACGATTCGGCTTGTGCCGCTCGCGTCGGAATCAAGCGCCCGGTTTCAGAAATGAAACTCGGTCTGCCTGCGCTTGGGGAGCTGTTCGATCATCCCGAGCTTGCGCGCGAGTTCGTCCACTGTGGCGCGCGGAGCGAACGGGAGTCCCGGCTCGAGCCTTTCCGCCTCGCCCAGTTCGCGCTTGGCCTCGCCGTCGCGGCCTAGCTGCGCGAGAAGTTGCGCGTACGCCAGATGCGCCCGCGGACACTGCGGATGTATGCGTATCCGCTCGCACACGGCGCGCTCCGGCCCCGACAATCCGCCGCTCTGAGCAGCGCGATCGGCCGTGCGATCCCGAAATGCGCGCGTGGCCGCGAATGCCAGGCACAGCATCAACCCCGCTGCCACCGCGATTATCGCGCGCGTCAGCCATTTATCTAGATCGCGAATGAGTAGCCTCCGTTTACGGGAATCGTCTGCCCCGTCATCCAGCTCGACGCATCGGAGGCGAGGAACAGGACCATGTTGGCCGCGTCTTCCGGCTCGCCCAGGCGCCGAATCGGGTAATGGCGCAGCACCTTTTTCGTGTACTCTTCCACCTCCAGCATACGCGCGGTCGTGGGGGTGCGCGTAGTGCCAAGAGCCACGCAGTTCGCGGTCACTGAATAGCGGCCCACGTCCTTGGCGATCGCGCGGATGAATCCTGCCGCCCCGGCCTTGGCGCCGGAATATATTTCGAGATTCGGCTCGCCGACCCGGCCCGCGTCGGAAATCACGGTGACGATCCGTCCATAACCGCGCTCGATCATCCCCGGCAGCGCCGCGCGGGTGCAGTTGAGCACGCCGAAGAAATTGGTCTGCAGCGCCGCCTGCCATTCGTTGGGCGACTGCTCCCAGAACGGCTTGCCGGAAATGTTGCGCGGATCGGGCCCGTAATTCCCGGCGTTGTTGACCAGGATATCGACCCGTCCCAACGCCCGCACCGCCTGCTCGAACGCGCCCATCACGCCCGCGAAATCGGTCACGTCGCAACTGGCGGCGAGCCCCTTGCATCCGAGCTTTTCCACTTCCGCTGCGACCGCCTTCGCGCGTTCCTCGTAGTAGTCATTCACCACCACGCCGCCCGCGCCGTTGGAGGCCAGGTGCAGCGCGATTTGCCTTCCGACGCCCTGTCCCGCGCCCGTCACGAAACCGATACGCCCCTTCAGATCGAGTATTCCGCCCGCCATGGTATGCTCCTTCATCGAATCGCCGATCTCCCGGTCAACGCGCGGCCGATGATCAGCTTTTGAATCTGAGTTGTTCCGTCCGGCATCGTCAGCATCCGTGCGTCGCGCATGCATCGCTCGACGCGGTTTTCGGTGGCGAGTCCGTTCGCGCCCATGCACTGGATCGCGGTCGATGCGACTTTGACCGCCGCTTCCGTCGCATACCATTTCGCCATCGAGGCTTCCACATCCGCGCGTCCGCGTCCGAGCGCGAGATAGGCGCGATGGCATAGCAGGCGCGCCGCGTCGATCTCGGTCGCCATCTCGGCAACCATCGCGGCGACCAGCTGATGGCGGATGATTTCCTTGCCGAACTGTTTTCGTATCTGCACGTATTTAAGCGCGATCTCGTAGGCGCGCCGCGCGATCCCGACCGCCATCATCCCGGTGCCCGCGCGTGCATGCGAAAACAGCGCAAGCGTGCGCTGGAACGCGCGTTCCGGCGACACGGTTTCGCTCTTCCATCCGCCGAGCACGTTCGTTTCCGGCACTTCGACATCGTTGAAGAACATTTCCGAGGTGGGAAAGGAGCGCAGCCCGATCGTCTGGATCTCGCGGCTGTCGAACGGAGACTCCCGCCGGTCGATCACGAAATGGCGGAATCCCGCCGGCCCTTTGGCGGGATCGGTCTGCGCCAGCACCACCGCGATGTCGGCGACGCTCCCGTTGCTGATCCAGGTCTTCGCGCCGTTGATTACCCAATGGTCGCCGATGCGCTCGGCGCGGCTTCGGATCCCCGACGGATCGGAACCCGCTTCGGGCTCAGTGGTCGCGATACATCCGATCAGGTCGCCTTGTGAGAGCGGCCCAACCAGGCGCCGCGCCAGCTCAGGATGCGCACTGGCGGCGATCAGCGAGGCCGCGCCGGCTGTAATCCCCGACATCCCGGCCAGGCCCGGGAAAGTGGCCGACAGTTCCTCGCTCTGGACGCATCTGATGATCGGTTCGGAGCCGCCGGCCATGATTCCTTCGCTGTCCACGTAGCCCCACGGGATCAGCATCTTGAGCAGCGGCTTGGCGCGCTCCGCGGTCATCTCCAGGTCGCCCCACCGATCGTCGAGCGGGCGGACCTCCGCGTCGAGGAATTTCCGCAAGCTGTCCCGGAACATCCGCTGCTCTTCGCTCAATTCAAAGTCCATAATCGCCTCGCCCGCCCGGGGCTTCATTTCCTCTCCCTGTTAGACCTCCCGTGCCAACGGGTCTTAATACCGGGTGCAGGGGTCACCCCTGCACCCGCGCGACAACGGAGCGCGGCCTTAACATTGGGTGCAGGGGTCACCCCTGCCCCCCCGTGCCAACGGGCCGATTGATCCAGCCTGCAACTACGCGCCCTTGCCTGCGCGCTTCAGGGTTCTGCCTCTCACCTTGAGCACGTCCTCAATCCACGACATACCCGCCATCATCCGCGGAAACCCGACCGTGGTCATGCCGAGCAGCGCGACCTGCCGGATCTCTGCGGGCTTGGCTCCTGCCTCCAGCGCGCGCCGGGCATGGGAATGGACCGCGCCCTCCTGTCCGGAGGCGACCGCCATCCCGAGCTTGATAAGCTGGCTATGCTTTTCGTCCAGCGGGCCGGTCTCGGCGATCATGCGTCCGAGCTCGTCGTAGGCTCCGCTGATTGCCGGAAATTGTCGCCTGAAATCCCGATATCGCCCCGGTAACTCTTTCATCTCGAAATACCTCCCACGTGCCGTGTGGCATCGCCGATGCGAGACCCTCAACGCGCATATGAGCAGGAAATAAAATAGTTCTCAAGGTTCGGCTCGCGCCCGCGGCCAGGAGAGGCCTGACCGCCGCTCCGATTCCGTCATCCCGACCGAAGCGGAGGGACCCCGGATCTTTTTCTCTGAATCTTTTGTCGAGCTTTACGTTTTATTTTCCTCTCCCTGCTAGGGGAGCTCTGCGTAACCGGTCCGTCTCTCCATTTCCTCTCCTCCCGTGCCCACGGGTTAATACTGGCCTCCCGTGCCAACGGGTGCTACGTAAGGGATGCGTAAGGATAACGTTCGCAGGTAAAAGCAAGGGAGCACTATGAAAAGAACAAATCTGACGGTGATCGCGTGCGCGATGCTGCTGTGCGCGGGTACTGCGCAGGCGTCGGGAATCCCGTCGATCGGGTGTGAGGCGGCCAAGCTGACCGAGCAAGGAGAACTGGAATATTACCTGGCGCTGAACAGCGCTCTTATGCTGGCAGGCGGGCCCGACGAGTCGGCGGTGTACCAGGAAGTCTTCACCGCGGAGCTGGCGGAGGCAGGCTCGTGCCGCTACCTCAACAACGGCGACGGCACGGTGAGTGATCTGAACACCGGCCTGATGTGGGAGATGAAGACACAAACAGCAGGCGTGCACGACGTGAACACCGAGTACCAGTGGTCGAGCACCGGCATAGCCCCGGACGGGAATGCATTCACCGTCGTTTCTGGCGATGCTGAACAACGGCGCGTCGACCGACGGTGGGCCCAGCACCCCCATCGTGGGCTGCTTTGCTAATCACTGTGATTGGCGCTTGCCGTCGATCGTGGAACTGGAGGGGATTGTCGATCTCAGCGCGCCCGGCTGTGGTCACGGAGCCCCGTGCATCGACCCCACATTTGACCCCACGCAGGCCAACTACTACTGGTCGGCCACTACCTACGCCGACTATTCGCCCAGCGCGTGGTACGTGTCCTTCAGCACTGGCAGCGTGAGCTACCTCCTTAAGCTCAACGGCGACTACGTGCGTGCAGTGCGTAGCGGCTTGTGATCGATCATTTGGTCATTGGTTTATTGATTATTTGATTTAGGGGTTTGGGGGCATAGCCCCCAAACTCGCCGATTTTTTTGAAATGGCGCAGACGGAACATCTGCCAATTTACAAAGCGGCATACGATTGCTGTCTCTACTTCGAGCAGCTCGCGGCGTGATACGGCAGTAGCAGCAGCTGGTCGAGAAACTCACTCAAAGGGGCGCTCAGATCGCGCCGCCGCTATCTTCCAAGGCTTCGGTGCTCGTGCTCCCTTACTTTTCCGGAAACTCCCACATGCGCGCCTCCCCTTGCGGGTTTTCCCGGGTGGATCTCGCGTAAGGGCCATCGTTATCCTCGGACAGCGACGTCCATTGTTCGCCCCAGTCGGCCTCATCGGAATTCTCGACGATCCCATTCCCGTAGTAGCCGTTCCCGTAGTAGGGGTAATAAGGGAAGTACCGGTAGGAGCCAGGGAATCGGCCCTGTCTCAAGCCCGCCCGATTCCCCATGCCAGCGTGACGGGCGGCGTGGCTCGCGGCGTGCCCAGAGCCCGCGTGGCCGCCGCCATGTCCCCCGCCTCCGCCATGTCCCCCGCCTCCGCCATGTCCCCCGCCGGCACCGGCGGAGCCGGCAATCGTAAGCGCCAAAGCTGCAAACATCGCCGCGGCAATTAATTTGGTAGCTTTCATTGCGATTCACCCGTTACTCACACTATATCATAAATGCGAGTCTGAATCAGGATTCAAAATGGAAATCCCGGCTGACATCTACGTTTGCCCTTCCTGTAAAGGTCCGCTCGCGGGCGGCGCCGAAGCATTCGATTGCGGCGTCTGTCAGACCACCTATCCGATCGTCGATCGTATCCCGGATCTCACCGCGCGAGACCTGGATTCCAGAATCAACCCGGTCCTGCGCGTGATGAATGTGCCCCTGATTTCGCGATTGTATGAGACCAAGCTCTGGTATCCGGTGATCCTGAAAGTCATCGGCGGGAGCAAAGCCCCGTCCTTCGGGCAGCTCATGGACAAGGTCGGGGCTATCGTGGGGGCCGAGAGCGGGATGGTGCTGGACGTTGCCTGCGGACCGGGGACGCTGGGACGCCGGATCGCGTCCCCGACCAGGACCGTGTACGGAGTCGACATTTCGTGGAGCATGTTGCGGCAAGCCGCGGCCTACGTAACTCAAGCGGGTCTCGCCAACGTCCAATTCGCGCGCGCAAGTGTGGACGCATTGCCTTTCCCCGCCGCGTTCTTCAACGTCGCACTGTGCGGCGGCGCACTCCATCTGTTTCCAGACACGGTCGCCGCCCTGCGCGAGATTGCCCGCGTGATGAAACCGGGTGCGCTCCTGGCGGTGACGACCTTTACGCCTGCGCACGTGGGTATCTTGCGCTTCCAGCGCGTCCGCGAGCGTATCGAGGAGCATGGCGGGCGGCTCTTCGAACTGCCGCAGCTCGAAGGATACCTGACTCAGGCAGGTTTCGAGGGCTTCAGACCGCAGCTCGACGGCTCCGTCCTGACCTTCGCCGCGCGCAAGCGGGTGTAGGGTTTTGCGATTGCGGCGGGGCGGGCTATAAACCCCGATGAGTGAATCGAGAATCGCCCGCACAAGGAGCAATCACATGGCCAGCGGACACATTTTGACAAACGTCAAAGACGGCGTCGCGACTGTCACGCTCAATCGCCCGGAGAAACTGAACGCATTCTCGGGCACGATGGCCGCGGAGCTTTACGGCGCGTTTGCCGAATACGACAAGAACGACGAGGTCCGGGTGATCGTCGTCACCGGCGCGGGCCGTGCGTTCAGCGCGGGCGCGGATCTGTCGGGCGGCGGCAACACGTTCGACGCCGACGCGCGTGCGGAGCGCCGCGAACGGCCGGCGCCGGCGATTCGGCCGTGGAACGTGCGCAAACCGATCATCGCGGCGATAAACGGGCCGGCGGTTGGAATGGGAATCACGCTGCCGATGCAATGGGACATCCGCGTCGCGGCCGAGAGCGCGCGAATCGGATTCGTGTTCGTGCGGCGCGGAATAATTCCGGAGGCGCTCAGCCTGTGGACCGTCCCGCGAATGATCGGACTGGCCAAGGCCAACGAACTGCTGATGAGCGGGCGGATTATCAGCGCGCGCGAGGCGCTCGAATTCGGAATCGTGAGCCACGTATGGCCCGACGCGGAGTTCATGACCAAGGTGCGCGAGATGGCGCTCGATATCGCGCATAACACGGCGCCGGTGTCGGTCGCGATAACCAAGCGGCTGATCTACGCACTGCTCGCGGAGCCCGAGGCGGAGAAGGCACAGGCTGTCGATACGAGGGCGTTCGTGTGGTCCGGCAAGCAGCCGGACGCGTACGAAGGCGTCAGCGCGTTTGTCGAGAAGCGCAAGCCCAAGTGGAAGATGAAGCCGTCGAAGGACATCCCCGAATTTATCCCGACGATCAAGTGATCGAGCCGGCCGCAGATGGCTCCGGCGGCGCGCGGGCGCCTCGCGCGGCGTGGCGGCGCGAGTCGGCGCTGCTGATCGCGCTGGCGATAGCCGGCGCGGTGGTCGAGTATCCGCTCGCGCTGGCGATTAAGTCGGTCGACCGATCGGAAATCGGGCGCGCGCTCCCGTTCCTCGGCGTCACTTTCGTGCTCGCATCGCTGGTACCGGTAGCGCTTCGAATCAACGGCGAGCTCGGGTTGCCCGGTGCGCCGCTGATCGCGGCAAAGATCGCGGGCGACAAAATCCATTTCTCAATTCGCAGCCTGGCGAGGATCTCGATCGGCTACGCGATACTGGCCGCGGCGGCAGGCGCGGGCGTGCTGGCGATTGTGATCGTGCCGCTGGTTCTTATTGTGCGCGGCGGCGCCGGCATCAGTATCCCGAAACCGCCGATGTTGACGGTGGCGCCGGGCCGTCTCGCGATCGTAGGAGCTTTGGTCGCAATCGCGGCTGCGGTTAGCGAGGAGATCCAGTTTCGACTGGTGCTGTATGCGATCTTCGGATGGATCGCGCGGCTGATATCGCGCGACTCGAGCGGCTATCCCGGACGCCGCGCGCTTTGGATGGTGACGATAGCCCAAGGCTACCTGTTCGGAATAATTCACCTGTTGCCGCTGGGCGGGACGCTGTTCCATAGTACGTCGAATCTTCTGATCGGCGGATTGGTGATGCCGCAGACGTGGGAGGGTGTCGTGTTTGGGCGCCTATACTTGCGTCGCGGACTGGAAGCCTCGATGATCGCGCACGCGTCGATGGACGTCGCGCTGTTCGGGTTGGCGGCGATCGGAGTGTTGCGGTCTCATCCCGGCGCGGGATGAACGCGCGCGCTCACGAAGGAAGGAATACCGTTGGCGGAGATGCCCTGTCCGGGAATTCGGAAAGCGCCGGACAATAAGTTATATTTGGCCCCGGCGCCGGATTATCCAAGCGCGCAATTTCCAAGGAGTCGTTCCATGCCCAAGGCAGCGAAGAAGCAGCAAGAGCCCTCCGGACCTTTCGGAGATATGTT
>DLMJ01000034.1:0-60707 GCA_002479255.1 Candidatus Binatus soli
AGTAGGTGCCCGAGATCTGGCCGGTCTGCCAGCGCGTGTTTTCCTGGCGCGCGATGCTGCGCAACTCGCGCATGACCTCCTCGGGCTGGCGGCTCTTCCTGGGCAGCTCGTGGTAGGTCTCGAAGGTTTCGCGATAGGGAAACATATCTCCGAAAGGTCCGGAGGGCTCTTGCTGCTTCTTCGCTGCCTTGGGCATGGAACGACTCCTTGGAAATTGCGCGCTTGGATAATCCGGCGCCGGGGCCAAATATAACTTATTGTCCGGCGCTTTCCGAATTCCCGGACAGGGCATCTCCGCCAACGGTATTCCTTGACAAATGTAAATTGTCATTTTACAATCAGCACGTGATAACGGGCTTTCGCCACCGCGGCCTGAGGCGGCTCTACGAAAAGGACGACCCCGCCAGAGTTCCGGCCCATGACTTAAGCCGCATCCGCCTCATCCTCGCCGCGCTTGATGCAGCGCAGAGCGCAAAGGACTTGGACATCCATACGTTCCATCTCCACGCGCTCAAGGGCGACCTGAAAGGCTTCTGGGCCATTACCGTGCGGGCCAACTGGCGGATTATTTTTCGCTTTGAAAGAGGCAGCGTTTGCGAGGTCGATCTCGCGGACTATCACTGAAAGACAGGAGTGCCAGACCATGCCAATGAAGAATCCGCCCCATCCCGGAGAGCTGATACGGGAAAATCTCAAGGACCTCGGCCTATCGGTGGCCGATGCCGCCGCGGGACTCGGGGTAACGCGCCAGCAGCTCTACAACGTCATCAACGGCAAGAGCGGTGTAACGCCGGAAATGGCGCTGCGCCTTGAAAAGGCTTTCGGCGGTTCCGCCGATATCTGGCTTCGGATGCAGGTTAACTATGACCTTGCCCGGGTCCGCCGGCACGCTGCGGAAATCACCGTCGAACGCCTGAGCCCGAGGCTTGGCGTAAATCGCTCGTCTATTCAGAACAGCCTGCCGGGTTCCGGTTCCCAAGAATCCCGCCGCGGAGATCTCGTTCCTCCCACCGGCAGCGGAGCTAAAGCAAGGCGGCCGGGTTGAGGCGCCGGTAGATCGCGCGGTTGCGCTTATAGAACTCGAGGAACTCGCGAAACTGGCGATCGTACAGGCGCCGGTTGATCTCGATCGGCCGATACTCGGCGGTGATCTTCACCCGTGCGGAGATTTCCTCAACTGCGATCTCGCCCAGCGCGGCAAACGCCGCCATCGCGGCGCCCACCGCGTTGGCATTGCGCGGATTGGCGACCTGCCGCACCGTGCATCCGAGCACGTCGGCCTGGATCTGGCACCACAGATCGGAGCTCGCGCCACCGCCGATGAAATTGAGCTGCTCGAACGGCCGCCCGATGAACTTCTCGACGTTACCCTTGAGCCATCGCAGGTTGTACGCGACCCCTTCCATCACTGCGCGCACGTAATGGCCGCGGCCGGTGCGCGCGTTCTGATTGAAGAAGGCGCTGCGCGTCGATGAATCCTCGTGCGGCGCGAGCACGCCGTTGATCCATGGCGTGAAGATCAATCCGTCGCTCCCCGGCGCAACCTCCGCGGCGAGCCGGTTCATGTCGCCGTAAACGTCGATGGGAGAATTCGCGCCGCCGGTGGGATACAGGATGTCTTTCAGGAACTCGAGACTGCGTCCCGCGGCGCCCTGTTCCGCGCTGACCATGTAGCGGCCCGGCAGCGCGGCCGGCATCGCGCTCAGCATGTGCAGCGGGTCGGTCTTCTTCGCCGGCACGTGGCAGCTCATCCACGCCGAGGTGCCGATATAGAAGTAGCCCTCGTAGTCGCGCACTGCGCCGGCGCCCAGGGTCGCCGCATGGCCGTCGCAGGAGCCCATCACGACGCGAGTGGATGGCGCCAGGCCCAGCTGCGCGGCGACTTCGGGCTTGATCGTGCCGAGCACGGCGTTAACCGGCCGCAAGTCCGGCAACTTGGCGCGATCGACGCCCGCCATCGCAAGCAACTCAGGCACGTAGTCAATCCTGTTGGGGTTGCGAATATCGGTCAGCCAGTAAGTGAACATTGTCGCGTACGAAGCCGCGGCTTGCCCGGTGAGCCGCAGGTTGAGGTAATCCATCGGCTCGAGAAACTTGAAAGTCCGCGCATATATCTCGGGGCGCTCATGCTTGATGAAGAGGATATGCCCCAGGCCATCGACGCCCGATTGAACCGGCGCGCCGCCCGTGAAGCGCAGCCATTTGAGCAGCTTGAACAAGCCGTAGCCCTGCACTCGCGGCCATCCGCTGGCGACTGCGCGATTGTATTTCGCGCCACGGGTGTCCATCCATGAGATCGCATTCCCGATTGCGGCGCCGTCCTCGTCAACGGCCACCGTGACGGCCCACAGCGTGGTGCATGCGACGGCGATGATTTGCGCCGCGGGCACGCGCGAGGCCGCGATCGCTTCCTTCGCCGCGTCGCACACCGAGCGCCACCATTCCTCGGGATCCTGCTCGACCGCGCCTCCCTCCATCATCATGGTGTTCGTATGGCGCAATGCCGACGCGACGACTTCGCCCGCGCTCGAGACGACGGCGGCCTTTGTGCTGCCGGAGCCCATGTCGATGGCGAGCACGTATTTCAGCGTAGTGGAGGAGGGCATCTGTGTGAGTTCCGCTCGCGATTGATTTACCCGATGCTCGCGCGAGTTTGATGCGCCGCGCGAGTTCCTCAGAATGACCGCATCACGGAAAATAATCCAGCAGCCTGGAACTCTTCGAGGAGAACGCAAGGGTATCGGAGGCTCACCCTTCGCCCGCGAATTTGCCGGGAGGATCGCCCCTGCGCTTGCGCCGCGATGCGACGCCGGTGTAATCGAAGCGTCGGGCTCGGAGAATTCCTGGATGTCCAAAACTGACTCCATTGTCACATCGGGCGTCGATGCGGCTCGGGCGCGGCGTCCCGCGATCATCGATCGTTTCGCGCGCGGTGCGGTTCTAAGCCGTCTGGCGGGAATCAAAAAAGGCCGCATCGTGATCGAAGACGGCGACGAGCGCATCCCATTCGGCCAGGATGTCTCGGACGCCGATCTGCGCGCCACCATCCGCGTCAAGGACCGCCGCTTCTATTCCGACATCGCGCTCGCAGGCAGCATCGGCGCCGGCGAAGCGTACATGGCCGGCTCGTGGACGACGGACAATCTGACCGCGCTCGCGCAAATCATGCTTCGCAACCGCGAAGTGATGGAGGGCATGGATGGCGGCCTGGCGCGGCTGGCCAATCCGGTCCGCCGCTTCATCCACTACCTCAACCGCAACACCAAAACCGGCAGCCAGCGCAACATCGCGGCCCATTACGACCTCGGCAACGATTTTTTCGAGCTGATTCTGGATCGCACTCTCATGTACTCGTGCGCGATCTTCGAGCGCGCCGACGCCACGCTGGAGGAAGCGGCGACGGCCAAGGTCGATCGCATCTGCCGCAAGCTCGATCTTCGCGCCCGCGATCACCTCGTCGAGATCGGCACGGGATGGGGCGGGTTTGCGATTCACGCGGCCAAAAACTACGGATGCCGCGTCACGACCATCACGATTTCGCGCGCGCAGCACGACTACGCCGTCAAAAAAATCGCCGCCGAGGGCCTGGCGGATCGCATCACCGTGCTGTTCAAGGATTACCGCGACCTCACCGGCCAGTTCGACAAGGCCGTCTCGATCGAGATGATCGAAGCGGTCGGGCATCAGTTCCTCGATTCGTATTTCCGCAAATGCGGCGAGCTGTTGAAGCCCGACGGCATGATGCTGTTGCAGGCGATTACGATCACCGACCGCGAGTATGAGGGCGCGCTCAAGCGCGTCGATTTCATCAGGAAGTACATCTTCCCGGGCAGCTTCATTCCGTCGGTCACGGCGATGTGCGATTCGATCACGCGCTCGAGCGATCTCCGGCTGTTCCATCTCGAAGATCTCACGCCCAATTACGCCGAGACCTTGAAGAGCTGGCGAATCCGGCTGTTCGACAATATCGAACGCGTGCGCGCGCTGGGTTATCCGGAAGAATTCATCCGGATGTGGGAGTTCTACCTGTGCTACTGCGAGGGCGGCTTCCGCGAGCGCTATATCGGCGACGTGCAGATGATCCTGACCAAGCCCGATTGCCGCATTGCCCCAATTCTGCCGCGGCTGTAACCGCGCGCCCGTCAATTCACCTTATTGAATGTGAAACCCACCGTGGGTTTCACACTTCCTTGGGCAGGGGTGACCCCTGCACCCAGTGTTAAGTGATAAGAGAATCGGTACCGCCGCGGGATGCGGGCTTCGCCCTGTTAGAAGGGTTAAGGGGAAGGGAGGGTTTTCTTTGTGTCATTCTAGAGCGAAAGCTGCTGGAGCGAAGAATCCCGGTTCCGGGGTCCCTCGGCTTCGCTCAGGATGACGGATTAAGACGGGATCGGCCTAAGCTCAACTACTTGCAAGCGAGTTTCCGCGACTTCAGTAGGTCGTACATGTGGTGCTGCTACCTGCACTGGAACAGCGAGTTGTCACAGTATTGGCCCGTGCGTCCGCAGCGGCAGCGGCCCCTACCAGTACCACAAGTGCCCCCACTAGAAGTGCGCCAACTACTACTTTGCCGACGGTTCGAGCGGTATCCCCCTTATGCTCGTATTTTTGAGCTTGCTGAAGGTCGGGGAAAAAGTGGGCGTCGCCGGACCGTGCATCTTCTTGGCCCGCCAAAAACTGCGCGCTGCCGGCATTCGTGACAAGATAACCTAGTGTGGAAGTCCCTTCGCTGTCGCGCACCATCGTGAGTTTGGGGTCGTCCGTTTGAAGCAATTGATAAGTGCCGTCGGATAAGACCTTACTACCGCTGATCTGTAGCTGCACATTTTTGCAATTCTGGCCCAAGCAGATTGCGTCGATCTTACCACCATTCGCTTTACGAACGATTACCTCATGTGGAGTGACGTGATCGGGATAAACGTCTATCACGTCGCCGCTTGGGTAAACGATTTCATCGTGTTCCGATTCAGCCCCACTCATTTCTACGTGGACAGTCGCTGGTTTCGCGACCTCCGCACACGAGCTGACCAAGAAGCAAAGAGACAGTGCCACCACTAGGAATCTCATTTTGCCCCCAAAGGTAGGCGATGATGACAGGTTGATAGCGGACGGTCTATAGCGCACGGCCCGACCGCGCCTTCTCGCGCGCCATCTCCCCCTAATCGCGCCGCAACCCGGTCGTCGAAGGGCAGATTGCTGGTGCCTACCTAGGACCTAGGTGCCGCCCGAAGGGTAACGACGTCTGGATCAAGCTCCCAAGCGGCACCAGACACAAAATCCACTATCGGTCCTATTACCGGGAACCCCCAGACCGTTATCCACGAGAACTCGGAGTAAATCGCTGCCGTAGCGACCTCGCCGCAAACAGCGCCAGCGCAAGGACCATGCCATGAGGCTACTACCTGATAATCCCGGTTGCGCCGAAGGCTGACCTCACCTGGGTTGTTCACCTGCTGTCCGCTTATTGTTACGGTCGCGCCCGGTGGCTCCGTTGCCACCGACACGGTTTGCCGCGTGCCATGGACCATGAGAGCGCAACCCCCAAGCCAGAAGGCCGCCGTGACCGCCGCCAATCGCCCGATCCAATTCCTCTTCATCGTGTAGTTTTCCCCTCCGCACGCTTTTGTAGTGCATGAATTGTCGCACCGTATCAGCAAGGCACGTGCCGAGCAATACGCCTTCCTTCTATTAATGTAAAGGCCAAATCAGTTTCCAGCAGGAAACAAAACTGTTTCGCGGACGCCACAAGGTGTTGTGTTGAAGGTACGATGTCGAATGGACGCGGCCCCAACGCTGGGGCACGCGCGCCTTCAGCCGGCTTCGCTCGGGATGACGGAGAGGAAGGATCATGCGGCGCATCGGACATTCGCGCCGCAGATGTCCCTCACCCTAGCCCTCTCCCGACACAGGGAGAGGGAATTAGGAGAGAGGCAAAGGAAAAAGATCCGGGGTCCCTCGACTTCGCTCAGGATGACGGATTAGGACGGGATGATGGAGGCCACTGGAAATGCTCGCGCTTCTCCCGCCAGCATCGACACGTGCCTCTTCCCTGTTCTCCAAAACCCGCTATTGTGATGATCGAATCGAAGAACTGTTGATTTAAGGGATGGTAGACCAGTTGACCATTCAGCTACTTGACCATGCCGATGCTGTACGCCGCGACGTTGCTCCACGTCTCGCCCTGAAACGGAAATCCGCTCTGGGCCAGTTCATGACGCCCGCACCCGTGGCCCGGTTTATGGCGTCGCTGTTTCCGCCGACGACCCTGCGGACCTGCAGTCTGCTCGACGCCGGAGCCGGTGTCGGTGCTCTTTCGTGTGCCTTCCTCGACCGGTTGACCTCGGCGGAAAAACTGAATTTTCAGAACGTGGAGGTCGAGGCTTACGAGATCGACAACAACTTGCGCGCGCACCTCGAAACCACGCTGGCAAGCTACGCCGGGAGATTGCCTGTTACCTACAAGATTTCATCCGGTGATTTCATTTGGGAGGCTTCGTGCAAATGGTTCCAAGGTTCAAGGCCCTTTTCCCACGCGATCCTGAATCCGCCTTACAAAAAGATTAACAGCGCGTCGGAACACCGCCTCATTCTCCGGCGCGTGCGCATCGAAACGGTCAATCTCTACTCGGCATTTGTCGCGTTATCGCTCGCGTTGATGCAGTCGGGCGGCCAGCTCGTGGCGATCCTCCCGCGCAGTTTTTGCAACGGGCCTTATTATCGGCCCTTCCGCCAATTTCTGTTGAACCATGCCGCGCTCCGGCATATGCACCTGTTCGCGTCCAGAACCAAGGCTTTTAAGGATGACGCCGTCTTGCAGGAGAACGTCATCATCCGGCTTGAGCGCGATGGCAGGCAGGGCGATGTGACCGTTTCCCATTCGACAGATTCCAGCTTCGCCGACCTCTCGACGCATGAGCAGCCGTTTGACCGGATCGTTTTTCCCGACGACCCGGAATATTTCATTCATGTGCCGACTTCGCTTGGGCGTAACGCGATCGAGCAAGCGCCGGGCGTTCGCTTTTCCCTGGGTGAAATCGGCATCGGCGTATCGACCGGCCCCGTTGTTGATTTCAGGCTAGAGCAGCACATCCAGCAGAAGCCGAGCAGGGGAACCGTTCCCCTGCTCTATCCGGGCCATTTCGTCGACCACGCCACGCAATGGCCCAGAGACGGCATGAAGCGCGGCAACGCGATCAAGCTCAACGCCGACACGAAAAAATGGCTCTACCCGAACGGATTTTATACCGTGGCACGGCGTTTTTCCGCGAAAGAAGAGCGCCGCCGCATCGTCGCCAGCGTCGTCACACCGGCTGCGTTCCCGGAAGCGCCCATGCTTGGGTTTGAAAATCACCTCAACGTCTTTCATGAGGACAAGCGCGGCTTGCCGGAAAATCTCGCGCATGGACTGGCCGCATTTCTCAACACGACAGCGGTTGATGACCATTTCCGCGGCTTCAACGGACACACCCAGGTCAATGCGACCGACCTTCGGATGATGAAGTACCCGAGCCGACAGGCGCTTATGGCCTTTGGAAAGTGGGCGCGCGCGCAAAGCGGGCTAACGCAGGCGATGCTTGACGATCAACTGAAAAAGCTCGCCGAATGACCCGCCGGCACATCGATAACGCCCGCAAGATTCTGATCTCTCTCGGCCTGCCGCGCGCGCAGCAGAACGAGCGTTCAGCCCTTTGCCTTCTGGCGCTCCTCGACCTCCGCCCCGGCCGCAAATGGGCTGAGGCGCAAAACCCACTCATCGGCATCACTCCGATCATGGATTGGATTCGGGACCACTACAAGAAAACCTATGCGCCGAACACCCGTGAAACCTTGCGCCGCCAGACGATGCACCAGTTTGTCGATGCGGCCATAGTTCTTTACAATCCCGATAAACGCGACCGGCCCGTCAACAGCCCGGCCGCCGTGTACCAGATCGAGCCGTCCGCCCTGGCCTTGCTCCGCAGCTTCACCACGAAGGCATGGCAGAACAAGCTGACGGCCTACCTTGCGGACCGGCAGACACTCGCCGCGAGGTACGCCCGAGAGCGCAAGCAAAACCTTATTCCCGTGAAAATCGCCCCCGGCGCGGAAATCAACCTCAGCCCCGGCGAGCATAGCGAACTGATCCGGGCCATTATTGAACACTTCGGTGCGCGTTTCGTCCCCGGAGGCGTGCTGATTTATGCGGGCGATACAGGCGCGAAGTGGGGCTATTTCGACGCCGCGTTGCTGTCCAAACTCGGCGTCAGCGTCGATGCCCACGGCAAGATGCCGGACGTAGTTCTGTATTACCCGGAGAGAAATTGGCTCTTGCTCGTGGAGTCCGTCACCAGTCACGGCCCGGTGGGCGCAAAGCGCCACGCGGAGCTCGCGAGGCTTTTCTCAGACTCTAAGGCTGGCTTGGTCTACGTCACGGCCTTTCCGTCGCGAGCAGTAATGAGCCGTTATATCGGAGACATTGCCTGGGAGACGGAGGTGTGGTGCGCCGATGCGCCCTCACATTTGATTCATTTCAACGGTGAACGGTTCCTCGGCCCCTACGAGGTCGGAGACTGACAACATGCTGAGGGGACTATAAAGTCGAATAAGAAACCCTGTCCACCGCAATGATTGCGACGATTCTGTGCCCGTCACTTCCTCAGCCGCATGCCGATACAGGGCAGAGGCAGGTAACAAGTCGCGCGGAACGCGGCATCCTAACTCGGGCGAGGCTCGGGGCGCAGAATCCTGAATCGCGCGCCGGCAGGGGTGCCCCCTGCCCGTGCCAACGGGGCGCTTGACAACAGCAATAACCAGATGATAATTATTATCACCTAGGTGATGGAACTACAGTTGGTAAACGAACGGCGGCGCGGCCCCTACGCCGCCAAGCGCCTGTCCGAGTTCGCCGCGCGATGCCGCCGCGGGGGGCTGGCGGTCACGCCGCAGCGCCTGGCGATCATCAAGGCGCTGCTCGGCTCGGGCGAGCATCCGCGCGCCGACGCGATCTTCGCCGCGGTCCGTATCCAGCATCCCCATATTTCGCTCGCCACCGTGCATCGTACGCTGGAAACGCTGTGCGACATCGGTGAAGCGCGCAAGGTCACGACGCTGCACGACAGCGCGCGCTACGACGGAAATATGATCCCGCATCATCATGTGGTATGCGTCAAATGCCGGCGCATCCGCGATATCGAGATTCCCCGCCTCGACCGCATCCTCGCCGGGCAATCGGAACTGGGCGAGTTCACGGTGCTCGGCTCGTCGCTGGAGATCCAGGCGCTATGCGAGGATTGCGCGGCCAAACGCGCGAATCGGACAAGGAAGCCGCGCCGCTGATTTTTCAAACCATCTCAATAAAGTGAAAAAACGAACGGAAGTTCGAATCAGGAGAGAAGAAAATGGCAAATCTCAAAGGAACCAAAACCCACCAGAATCTCAAAGATGCGTTCGCAGGCGAGAGCCAGGCTAATCGCCGGTATCTCTATTTCGCCAAGATCGCTGACGTAGAAGGCCAGCCGGAAATCGCGGGTCTGTTTCGCGATACGGCCGAAGGCGAGACCGGGCACGCCCATGGTCATCTCGACTACCTGAAGTCGGTTGGCGATCCGGCGACCGACATGCCGATCGGCGATTCGATGCTGAACCTCAAGTCCGCGGTTCATGGCGAGACCCATGAGTACACCAACATGTACCCGGGGATGGCGAAGACGGCGCGCGACGAGGGCTTCGCGGAAATTGCCGATTGGTTCGAAACTCTCGCCAAGGCCGAGAGGTCTCACGCAGGACGCTTCGCCAAGGCGCAGGGCACGCTCTAACAGGGATAGCGCGAAGACAGCCGGCAGGCGGGCTCTGAGAGCCCGCCTGCCGTTTCAACGGCGGCAGCAGGGCTGAGCCCTGCACTCAGTGTTAAGGCCGCGCTCCGTTGTCGCGTGCAGCCGCGCACGCGGGCGCGGCCGCATAGAGTAAAGTTCGCAGCCAGGATTTTTCCCGATGAGCAACCGAATCGAGGCCAGGCCGAGCGACGGCCTTTCCTACAATTCCACAGAAGCGAAGTACTGGGACCGCGCCGGACTCGACAAGGAAGTCGAGCGCGTGTTCGACATCTGTCACGGCTGCCGTCTGTGTTTCAATCTTTGCCCGTCGTTCCCGGCGCTGTTCGACGCGACCGATCGCAACGACGGCGACGTGAGAGGGCTCACGGCGGCCGAGAAAGAGCGCGTGATCGAGCTCTGCTACGGATGCAAACTGTGCGAGATAAAATGTCCCTACACGCCGCGCGACGGTCATGAGTTCCAGCTGGATTTCCCGCGCCTCATCCTGCGAGCCAAGGCGGTGAGCGCGAAGGAAGACGGAGTGAAGCTGCGCGAGCGGCTGCTGGCCCATCCCGATCAGCTCGGCAAGGCGGGCGCGATGGCGCCGGCGCTGGCAAACTGGGGATGCCATCGGAAGTTCCAACGCGTGATGATGGAGAAATTGCTGGGGATTCATCGCGGCAAGCTGCTTCCCGACTTCGCCGCCGAGACCTTCGACAAGTGGCTCAGGCGGACCGCTTTGCCTGCAATGCCGGCCGAGCCGAGCGCGAAGGTCGCGATTTTTCCGACCTGTTTTGTCAATTACTACAACCCCGGGCCGGGCAAGGCTGCGGTCGAGGTGTTTGCGAAAAACGGATGCGCGGTGAAATGCCCGAAGCAGAACTGCTGCGGGATGCCCGCGCTCGACGGCGGCGACGTCGAGTTCGCGCGCAAGGAAGCGCGGGCGAATATCGATTCGATGCTGCCGCTGGTGCGCGAGGGCTACAAAATCGCCGCGATCAATCCGACCTGCTCGCTGATGATGCGGATGGAGTATCCGAACCTGATCCCCGGCGACGAGGTCAGGGAGTTCGCGGCGGCGGTGGTCGATTCGCACGAGCTGCTCTACGAACTTCACCGCGCCGGCAAGTTCAACAAAGAGTTTCTGTCCACGCCCGGCACCGTCGCGTATCACGTGCCGTGCCATCTCAAGGCGCAGGGTATCGGGCTGCGCTCGCGCGACCTGATGCGCCAGATTCCGGGCGTCGAAGTAGTGACGGTCGATGCATGCACGGCGCACGACGGAACGTGGGCGATGAAAAAGGAGTTCTTCGCGCTCTCGATGAAGTGGGGCGAGAAGGCCTTCGCCGGGATGCGCGAAGCCGGCGCGCGCGTGATGGCGACCGACTGTCCGCTGGCGGCCGTGCAAATCGAGCAGGCGACGGGAGTGCGTCCGATTCATCCGCTCGAAGTGATAGCGCGCGCGTATAATCGCGGCGGGTTTCCAGAGGCCGTGGCTTCGGCGTCGCAGCCGCCCAAAGGAGAATGACGATTGAAGACGATCGCTTTCGACGAAATACTTCCGCTGGCCGATTACGAACGGGTGCGCGAGCGGCTGCGGCCCTTGTTTATTCATGAGAAGGAACGGCGCCGGCTCCACGTCGGGTCTCATCTCACGTTCATTTTCGAGAACGCGCAGACTGCGTGGTACCAGATCGAGGAGATGATCAGGGCCGAGAAAATGACGCAGCGCGAAGCGATCCAGCACGAAATCGACACTTACAACGAGTTGCTTCCAGCCGCGGGCGAAATTGCCGCGACGCTGTTGATCGAGTACGCCGAGCCGCGCGAACGCGACGCGGCATTGGCCAGGCTGGCCGGCCTGGAACGCCATCTGTGGCTGAAGGCGGGGACGCACAGGTTCCCGGCGAGATTCGACGATCGCCAGATGTCAGACGAGAGAATCAGCGCGGTCCAATTTGTCAGGTTCAAGCTGGAGGGCGTGGACGCGGCCCAGTTCCTCGAACTGGCAGGCAAGGGCGAGATAGCGGTAGAGGCGGATCACCCGAGCCTGGCGGCTCGCGGCGCGATCGGCGGACTGGTGGCGGCGTCGCTGGCGGAGGATCTGCGCTAGGGCAGGGGTGACAGCATAGTGCACAGACACGAACGCCGAATCCGGGATTCCGGATTCGGCGTTCGCTGTTTCGTGGTTTCGCTTCGTTCGCCTAGCGTGTGGCCCCGATTACTAGAACTGCGGCAGGGCAACGCCAACCGGGGAGTTCATTTTAGAGGCCGGACCTGAAATGATCAGCGTCGGGGGAAGGTCCACCGTGCCAGTAATCCCAGCGACACCGGTAAACATCTCCAGCGAATTTGCACCGCTGTTTACGACGTACAGAGTATCGCCGTTCGCGCTGAGCGCAATGCCCGCCGGACGGTTGAGCTTCGTGTGTGGGCCTTTAATCTCGCCAAGCAGTTTGCCGTCGTACCAGAAGGTAGAGCCATTGAAACTCGAGGAGGGAATTGAAAAGATTTTGACGCTGGGAGGCACAGCCGGAATGGCATGCACACCCTTACTGCGAGGCGTGTAAGGCGCGCCCGCGTCTGTCACGTACATCACATCATCGAAGAAGCTTATACCATCTGAGTAGACTGTAACAGACACCGGGGTAATCAAATCGCCCACTGTTGGCGAGGGTATAGGCTCACCCGGCAAACCTATGACGGCCCACGGATATGCATCGCCAATTTCGGTCGGGTAATAGACGGTTACGAACGCGGTCGTTGGCGCCTCAGCGGTGTTCACAACGAATAGGTAGCCAAGTTCGTCAAACGTGAGGGCGCTGGGACCCAGCATGAAAGTGCTGCATCCGCCGATGGTGGCGTTCTGCGGGTAGCTAGGACCGAAACAATAATAATTGTTGTTATCTGCGGTTTCCGAACATAACTGGTCTTCATCGAAAGTGTATCCGGCCAGTTTATGCCTGATTATCTGAAATCGGTTGGCCTCGGTCACCGGATTGTTCTGGAAAGGTACAGCCTGGTCGTTGTAGCCGGATTGCAGCGTCAACCTGTCAAACTCGGTGACCGTGCCCACGGTGAAGCCTGAGCAGGTTCCGGTTCCCTTTCCCGTGCAGCAATAGTACGGCGCACCTACGCCGGTGCAGCTCGGGTTGTAGCCTGGGTCTGGGCAGTTTCCGGTTCCGCAAGTTGGTCCCGTTTTTTCGCCCGTGCAGCAAGCGTCCGGCGTACCTACGCCGGTGCAGCTCGGGGCCGTTGTTCCCGTGCAGCAAGAGTACGGCTCACCTACGCCGGTGCAGCTCTCGTCGAGGGCGGCTCCGAAAGCATAGCAGGCCGGGCTGTCAGCGGTGCTCAAGGGCTCGCCAAGCGGACCAGTTACGAACGAAAGGGTATTCGCAATCGCCACGATATCGGTCCCTGGCCAAACCCCGTCGTTGGGGTTTTCAAATGCCACGCCCTGGGGGGTGTTGACGCCCGTAGCGGGAGGGAGATAAGTGAGTGTCGTCGGGGTTGCGCCGCGACTGAACGCCGCATCCCGTGTGCCAATTACGTTTTCCGGCGCCGAGTTACCATTCGCGCCCTGAGAGAAGATCTCGGCGAAACCAGTGCCTGCAAAGGGGGCAGGGGGGACAGCGGCGTTAGCTGGCAGGTCAAGCGCGCTCCGGATGTACTCATTGCAGGCTTCCGGATAGGATGCCGCGGCTGAAGGTTCACCGAAACAGGCTTGATCGGTAAGGTCGAGCGGTACCGCTACGGCGACGCGCTGGTCGAGCGAGCTCACTGCGTCTAAAGCCGCACCGGTGCTGGCGCCCAACAGGGTGTTCGCGCCTTTGACCTGCAGGACAGGGCTGGCATTGCGGCCCGCGCCTTCCAGACAAGGCACCGAAAGCCAATTATATTTGGGCTCGCCGCAGAATGCTTCGAGGCTGCCGTCGAACGCAAAGCCATAATTCGACACAACGACGGAGTCTATCAGACCCGGGTCTCCGCTGGAGGGTGGCTTCTTATTTGATTTCGCGTAGCTGGTGCCCGCTGTCCCCGCGAGGAGCGCGGCGATCACGAACACCGCGGCCACGAGCGAAAGCCGACGAGCGACCCCCATAAGCTTCAGCGCCCGTGCGTGCGCCAATGAGGCTCCATCCCTGCCCTGAGTCATCGCCTGCATCCTTCCATGCATCATTGTTTCTAACCCCCGCCGAGTCGAATCGGTGTCCCGTCTGCTGACCCAATCAGCCTAGAAAACCCACGCGGCCGTCGGTTCGTTCCTCTCCCCGCGAAGCCATCGGAAGCCCCGCCAAGGTCCGGAAATCGCCCCGGACGCGCTTTCGGTGGTCGTACCTACACCGATCGGATGACAAATTCAAGTGCGGCGTAATTCTTTGTTCATGGTCGCTTGACGGCCAACCCTGCGATCGACCGCGAATTGCATCCGATCGAAACGGAACTTTATTCAATTGCCCGGTGGGATCGCAAGTGCCGCCCGGGACAAGGGCGGCATTCCAGCGGCCTGCATCGCACCGCCAAAGCCGACTTTGCGGGCGCCTGCCCGCTCAGATGACGGCCGGCGGGAATCGCCAATATCACGGGGCTCTTAACGGGCTGTTGCAAACATGTGACCGGCGCGTGCACCCTTCTTGACAAGATAGGCGGGGGAATGATAGCTAAACCGCGTTCGTAGATTATTGCGCGCGAACGGGGAATGAGTGTCTGACGCTTGCCTGGTGGACAATCGGGCGAGGAGTCGTAACCACGAGGGCTCCAGCTTGGGGGTGACTATGCATAACGGGAATCAGGGATTCGGCGGAACGCGGTGGCGGAGTCTGTTGGTGGCCGCTGTGGCAACGGTCGGGACGCTATGGGCGTCGGCCGCAATGGCGACGATCACGCAGGGCGACTTTTCAGTCTTTGGATTTTTCGAAACCCGCGAGTCGGGTCAGTGGGGCGAAGGCAGCTCCAGCAAAGACCCCTCGCCGGCGACGTTCTACAGCCCGACTGTCACCTCGAAGTTCGTGTATCCCGGGCAGTCGTACGGGATGACGGGCGGCAGCTTCGATTTCAATCATTGGGATCTAGCCGAAGCGCGCCAACTTGCAGACGTGCGGCCCGATTACCACATGGTCAAGAACTACAAGTTCCTCGGCCGTTTCGACACGCTGTTGATCAAGGATGCGGACTTTTTCGCGTACTACCGGCCCTGGTACGACGCGTACGGTTCGATCAAATCCGATGGCCGGCAGGAGCCGAACACGGATGTGGTCCCGTACACATCGCGGACGCTGCAGGCTCAATACTTCAAGAACGATCTGCGCGAGTGGTATGCGCAGTTGAACTTTACCGACAACCTCTCCGCACGTATCGGCAAGCAGCAGGTGATCTGGACGGAAGCCGACGCGCTGTCAGGAACCGAAGTCACCAACCCGGTTAATGCGACATGGCACGGAGTTTCAAGCGCAGAGTCGCCGGAAGACACGCGCACAAACGTGCGGATGATCAAGCTGAACTACATCCTGCCAGACTTCTACAAGACGGCCAACAACGAGTTAGAAGCCTTCATCATCCCCGGCGACTTCGAGGGCGCCGCGATTGACGTCCAAGAAGACCCGCGCAATCCGTGGGTTGCTGCGAGCTCACTCGGCGGTGGCTGCCCGATCACGACCTGTGGCTTTGGCGGGCTGGATACGCCGTTTCCGGTGAACATCAACCAGAACGGGCAGAGCCTCAACGTCAGTGAGCTGCCCAACGGCGGTGGATATCACTTTCTACAGTCGATGGTTTGGGTACCCATCGGGCCTACCGTATATCCGCCTGGCAAGACCAAGGGCAGGACGTATGGTCAATTTTACGACTTTATCGCGCAGAGTATCGGCAGGACCCCGTCAAACTCCCTGGAAAACAGCGAATTCGGCGTGCGTTATTCGACCCTGCTGCCGATTGGCAACGGACTCCAGGCCAGCTTCATCTACTTGTACGAATTCCGCGATGCACGCGGTTCAGCTTGCACGAACTGCGGGCTGGGCATCACGGGCATACCGGGCACGGTTAAAGTTGGCCCGGGCGAGTTCATAGCCCCCACCCTTGTTCGCACGCCTCGTCCGGGTGTGGCCGTGGCCGGGACGCTTTTTGACGTTTCCGAGACCGACTATCGGCGCAACAATTTCTTCGGCGCGACGGGAACCTACTACGATAAAGACCTGACCGACATCGTGTACCGCTACGATGTGCTGTACCAGCCGGATCATGCGGTCGGCGTTCCGAGTTTCGTCAGCCCGACGGGATCGGCCTGGACCCAGTTTACACGCTGGATTATCGCGGGTGACCGTCCGACGTACATCCCCTGGTTGTCGAAGCAGCACACGTTCCTGACGGCTCAGTACACGCTGACGTGGCAGCCGGATCGTCCGACCGATGCGATGTTCGCCTCCCCCCAAGGCGGCAAGAACCGTGAGATTCAAAACGTAGCGTTCCTAGCGGCAACGAACTGGCTGATGAACGGCCAGTTGACGGCCCTCAACACGGTCGTGTGGGACATCGACGACAACGTCGGTTACCTCTCGACGACCAATGTTTACCGGTATTCACGAAACGTTCTGTTCGGGCTGAATTCCTATTGGTTCCTCGGACGCAGCGGCCGCTTCACGGATCCGGACCTGTTCAGCCGCTCGCAGCGTTTCAACGAACTCGAGTTCACCTTCACGTACGAAATCTAGAAGTCGATTGGACTGATCGGGCGGCTGTGGCGTATGCTACAGCCGCTTTCTTTTTTACCGGCAGGATGAGGACATTGCCGCGTCGAGCGGCCGGCGACGGCGTTTGTTTCGCCTCCATCTTCCACGCTGTCCGCGCATATCGCGATGAACGAGAACCCACAGACAGACTGGTACCTGGTTCGCACCAAGACCGGCAAGGAGCGCTGGGTCCGCGATCAACTCGCCAACGTGGTGCCGGAGGTGTTTCTGCCGATGCTCAAAGCGAAGGCGCCGCGATGGGGACGGATGGTGGTGTCGATAGCTCCGCTGTTTCCATGTTACGTGTTCGCCAGGTTCGATCTTCAGCGCCAGTACTTCGACGTAAAATATATGGCCGGAGTGCGCGCGATCGTGTCGGCGGGAATCGATCCGCTGGCGGTGCCCGCGGCGATAGTGTCGGAGATTCGCCGCCGCGGCGTGGACGACGTGATCGAAATACCCGATAAACCATTCGGCACGGGCGAGCGGGTGGTTGTGGTTGAGGGTCCCTTCCGTGGATTCGAGGCAATTTTTCAGCGTTATCTTTCCGGCGCGGAGCGAGTGGCGATTCTGCTCAGCGCCGTCGAATCGGGCGGGCTGCGCGTCGTGCTGTCAGCCTCGGCGGTCGCCAAAGATACCTGACAGACGGCGTCGCCGCGCGCACTCACAATTGTCCGCGCAACGCAGCAATTTGGGGACATAACGTAACAATCAGATCGCTGTCATCAATGCTACCGACTGGCGGCAGTAGCGGCATTGCGGCTGCCGCGCCCCGATGCAATAGTCGCCGAGACCGATCGCGGGAAAAGAGATGAATCGAGCACGAAAGCCGGTCCGGATTGTGCCCAAGGGATGGGGCCGCGAGGTATGGATCGCAAACGGCGATCTCTACTGCGGGAAAATTCTCGAAATCCGCAAGGGCAAGAAGTGCTCGTTGCACTACCACAAGCTCAAGACCGAATCGTTCTACCTGCGCAGCGGTAAGTTGATCGTGCGAATCAAGGAGTCGCCGGAAAGCGCCACGATCGAGGAGTTCGAATTGAGCGCGGGCGAATGCATGGACGTGCCGACCGGGCTGGTGCATCAGATGGAAGCGATCGAGGATGCCGAGCTGTTTGAATTTTCCACCCAGCACTTCGACAGCGATTCGCATCGGCTGGTGCGCGGGGACTGACTCCGGGACCGGCGCAAATCGATCGATGCGCCTGCCAAGGCGCGGCGAAATACGCCGCGCTTTTTTGGTTCGCGGCTGCGGGCTGTCTTTTGCGCTGCGGCGGAAGTGGTATATTATTCGGCACCGCCCGGCGCGGCGTCGCGATGGCAAAAGTAGCATTGATTACCGGCGTGACCGGACAGGATGGTTCCTACCTCGCCGAGTTTCTTCTGAAAAAGGGCAGCGAAGTGCACGGGATGGTGCGGCGCACTTCGAGTTTCGCCACGGGACGAATCGATCATCTGCGCAAGGGCTTCGGCCCCGGTTCCGAAGGTTTGCAACTGCACTACGGCGATCTCGGCGACGGCACCGGGCTTAGGCGAATCATCGAGCAGGTGCGTCCCGACGAGGTTTACAATCTCGCGGCGCAATCGCACGTGCGCATCTCATTCGATCAACCCGAATACACGGCCGACGTGGTCGGCCTGGGAGCGCTGCGGCTGCTCGAGGCGCTGCGCGATCACAACAAGCGCCGCGGGCGGGCGGCGCGGCTGTACCAGGCGGGCTCGTCGGAGATGTTCGGCAAGGTGACCGAGAGTCCGCAGTGCGAGACGACGCCGTTTCATCCGCGCAGTCCTTACGCGTGCGCCAAGCTGTATGCGCACTGGCAGACGATCAATTATCGCGAAGCGTACGGGCTGTTCGCGTGCAACGGAATCCTGTTCAACCACGAGTCACCGAGGCGCGGCGAGAATTTCGTGACGCGCAAGATCACGCGCAGCGCGACGCGAATCAAACTGGGCCTCCAGGAGAAGCTCGCACTGGGAAACCTGGACGCGCGCCGCGACTGGGGATTCGCCGGCGACTACGTCGAGGCTATGTGGCTGATGCTGCAGCAGGAGCAGCCCGACGACTACGTAATCGCCACCGGCGAGGCGCATCAGGTGCAGGAGTTTCTCGAAGTCGTGTTCGATCGCCTGAAATTGAAATGGCAGGATTACGTCGAGATCGATCAGCGATTTTTCCGTCCCGCGGAAGTCGATGTGTTGATCGGCGACGCCTCGAAGGCGAAGCGCCAACTCGGTTGGGCGCCCAAAGTGAAGTTCGAAAAGCTCGCCGAATTGATGGTCGAAGCGGATCTTGAACTTGCCGAACGCGAACTGCGCGGCAAGGCGCACTAGCAAATCCTGTTACCAACCAACTTGACCGACCAGGTACGGCTAGCCGGCGGCGCGCTTGACGGCGGCGGCTTCGAATTCGCGCTCGAGCCGCTCGATATTGGCCGCTGAGAGGCTGAAATATCCGGCTTCGGGATGATGGAAGACGACGGCGCTGACGGAGCTTTCGGGGTCCATCATGAAACCCTCGGTCAATTGCACGCCGATCGCATTCTTGTCGACCTCGAGCAGCCGGAACAGCGGCTTCTGATCTTCGAGACGCGGGCAAGCTGGATAACCGAACGAGAAGCGCTTGCCGCGATAATGCGCCTGCACGAGATCCTTGAGCGAGAGTCCCGGCGGGTCGCCGATTCCCCACATCTGGCGAATTTTCGCGTGCAGCAGCTCGGCAAACGCCTCGGCGCCCTCGAGCGCGAGCACCTGCAGGATATGCGAGCGCAGATAGTCGCCCTTGTTCTTCCAATTCTCCGCTAGTGCGCGCACGCCGGCACCGATGGTGGTGACAAACATGCACAAATAATCGGTGCGGCCGGAATCGCGCGCTGCGACGTAGTCGGCCAGGCACAAATGCGGCGCGTCGCTCTGGCGGCCAAAAGTGAACGACTCGAGCACCGTTTTGCCGTCCGGCGAAAAGATCATGACCGTGCGATCGCCGTCGGATTGCGCGGGGAAAAACTTGTAAACGGCGTTGGCAGAAATGTCCCCGCGCGCAAGAATCTGTTGCGCGACTTCCTCGACCCGATCGTGAAGTTCCCGCGCCTTCGAGTCGCCGGCCTCGAACGCCTCGACAAAGTTCTGAAACCCGAGATGCTTGGCGTAAAGACTCTTGGGATTGATGTACTCGAAAATCTCGCCGAGATCGTAATTGCGGATCGTATGAGTCTTCAGGTCGGGCGGTTTCGGAATCTCGACGTCGCGACGCACCGATGAAGTGCGAGGCGCCGCGTCCGCGCTCGCGTCGACGACCTTTGGCGCGGCCTCGAGCATCTTCCTGGACTGCTCGGCAAGCACGTGCTTCAGCGATTCGCGCCGTTCGAGGTCCATGATCTGATTCGCGAGGTCGAGCCCGTTCATCGCGTCGTTGGCGTAGGCGACCAGACCCTCATACTCGGGCGCGATTTTCATCCGCGTGAACCGGTTCGAGAGCGCGGCGCCGCCGACCAGGATCGGACAATCGATTCCCGCAGTCTTCAAGTCCTGCGCCGTCGCGACCATCATCTGCGCCGACTTCACGAGCAACCCGGACAGTCCGATCGCGTCGGGTCCGTGCTCGCGGAAGGCCTTGATCAGTTCCTCGGGCGGCACCTTGATTCCGAGATTGACGACCCGATAGCCGTTGTTGCTCAGAATGATCTCGACCAGGTTCTTGCCGATATCGTGGACGTCGCCCTTGACCGTCGCGAGAATAATCTTGCCCTTGGCCGCGCTTTCGGACTTCTGCATGTGCGGTTCGAGGTGCGCGACGGCTGCCTTCATCGCCTCGGCCGATTGCAAGACTTCGGCGACGATCATCTGGTTGGCGTTGAACAGCCGGCCAACCTCGTCCATGCCCTTCATCAACGGGCCGTTGATGATTTCGAGCGGTCCGCGGGCAGCCAGCGCCTCGTCGAGGTCTTCGGCCAGGCCGTCCTTCGAACCTTCGAGAATGTAGCGGGCAATGCGATCGTCCAGCGGCATCGACTTGCGATCCTCGGCCGTCACAGTGCTTTTGCGCGCGCGGAAATAGGCGGCAAATGCCGCGATTGGATCGTCGCCGCGCCACCAGATCAAATCCTCGGCGAGTTTGCGCTCCTCTTCGGGAATCGACGGATAGCGATGAAGTTTTTCGGAGTTGACGATCGCGAGGTCGAGACCCGCCTGCACGCAATGATAGAGCATCACGGCGTTGAGCACTTCGCGGCCCGCCTCCGGCAGGCCAAATGAGACGTTCGAGATGCCGAGGATCGTCTTGCAATTCGGCAGCGCCTGTTTAATCAGCCGGATGCCTTCGATCGTCTCGACGCCGGCGCCGATATAATTTTTGTCGCCGGTGCCGACCGGGAAGACGAGCGGATCGAAGATGATATCTTCGGGCTCGACGCCGTACTTTCCGGTGAGCAGCTTGAACGATCGCTCCGCCACCTGCAGCTTGCGATCGCGCGTAACGGCTTGCGCCTGCTGCTTGTCGTCGTCGATGCATCCGACCACGAGCGCGGCGCCGAAGCGGCGCGCCAGCGGCACGACCTTCTTGAAGCGATCTTCGCCGTCTTCGAGATTGATCGAATTGATCAGCGACTTGCCCGGTGTGCGCTTGAGCGACTCTTCGATCACGCGATGATCGGTCGAATCGATCATCAGGGGCACTTTGACTTTTTTGACTTCGATTTCGAGAAAGCGCGTGACATCCGCCATCTCGTCGCGATCAGGATCCTGCAGGCATACGTCGAGGATGTGCGCGCCGCGGCGCACCTGCACGCGTCCCACTTCGGAAGCTTCCTCGAACTTGCCGTCGGCGACGAGCCGCTTGAACTTGCGGCTGCCGAGCACGTTGGTCCGCTCACCGACGATCACGGGGCGCGTGTCGTTGTCGATGACCAGCGTCTCGATTCCAGAAACCACCGAGCGCCTGACGGTCGAGCGCTGTCGCGGACGCTTGCCCGCCACCGCTTGAACCAGCAGCCGGATATGTTCCGGCGTCGTGCCGCAGCATCCGCCGACCAGATTGACCCATCCATTTTCGGCAAAGCGCGCGATTTTCCCCGCGAGCATCGCGGGCGTCTCGTTGTAATGCCCTTCTTCATCCGGCAATCCCGCGTTGGGCACGCAGGCGACAAAGAATCGCGAGATGGCCGAGAGAGTGCGCAGATGATCGGTCATGAAGTCGGGGCCGGTGGCGCAGTTGAGGCCCATCCAGAGCAGGTCGCGATGCGCGAGCGAGGTGTAGAATGCCTCGATATCCTGCCCGCTCAGCAGAGTGCCCATCGTCTCGATCGTTCCCGACACTGCGACCGCGGGCGCGACGCCGAGTTTTTCGATCGCAGCCTCGATTCCGACCAGGCCGGCCTTGCAGTTCAGCGTGTCGTTGACGGTTTCGAGGAGCAGGATGTCGGCGCCGCCCTCGATCAACCCCTCGGCCTGCACCTGGTACCCGTCGCGCATCTGATCGAACGTGACGCCGCCGGTGACCGAGATGCTCTTGGTCGTCGGGCCCATCGAACCCGCCACGAAGCGCGGCTTGCCGGCGGTGCTGAATCGTGCGGCTTCCTCGCGGGCGAGAATCGCAGCGAGGCGGTTGAGCTCGCGCGCGTCCTGTTCGAGATCGTATTCGGCGAGCACGATGGGACTGGCCTGGAAACTCGCAGTCTCGATTATGTCGGCGCCCACTTCGAGAAACCCGTCGTGCATGCGGCGAATCAGCTCCGGCCGGGTGCGGACGACGTTCTCGTTGCAGCCCTCGTATCGAGAGCCGCCGTAGTCGGCGGCGCTCAGATTTTCGCCGAGCACGAAGGTGCCGAATGCGCCGTCCAGAACGAGGATTCGTTCGGCGAGCAACTCCTTGAGGAGCTTGATCCTGTGCGCATCGGTGGTCATTGTTGGATGCCCGCTTAAGATGCGGGCGGTAACGAACTAAGTTATCCTAGCGATGCAAGCCACGCAATTTTGCCCGATGCGCGTGCGTCCGCGCGGCGCATGGGCCGCAAACGGCTTCTCTCGATGAGCACAAACTCGCAATCGCAAGCACCGGGACGTCTCGTGCTGGTGACGGGCGGCGCGGGCTTTATCGGATCGCATCTGGTGGACGCGCTGGTCGCCGCCGGATTGCAAGTCCGGGTGATCGATAACTTCGCCACCGGCCGGCGCGAGTATGTGAACCGCGCGGCCGCGCTGGTCGAAGCCGATATCCGCGACGCGTCCTCGATCGGCGACGCCTTCGACGGTGTCGATACGGTGTTCCACGTCGCCGCGCTGCCGCGCATTGGGCTCTCGATCGCGAAGCCGGTCGAAACGCACATGACCAACGTGGTTGGAACGCTGAACGTGCTGATCGCGGCGCGCGACCGGAAAGTCCGGCGGGTGGTGTACTCGGGATCGTCGTCGGTGTACGGCGAGCAGGCGAAGATGCCGCTGGTCGAGACGATGACCCCGAATCCGCTCAATCCGTACGCGCTCCAGAAGTATGTCGGCGAGCAGTACGCGCGGATGTTTCATCGGTTGTTCGGGATGGAGACGATTACACTCCGCTACTTCGGCGTGTACGGTCCGCGAATGCCTGGCGAGGGCTCTTACATGCTGGCAATCGCAGCGTTCCTGAAGGCGCGGCGCGAGGGCCGTCCGCTCGAAATTCACGGCGACGGCGAGCAGACGCGGGATTTTACGCACGTCAGCGACGTGGTGTCGGCGAACCTGCTCGCGATGGACTGTGAAATTGCCGACGGGCGGGCGATAAACATCGGGCGCGGCGAGAATGTCAGCGTGAATCGGATTGCGGCGATGATCGGCGGCCCGACAGTCCGCCGCGCGGCGCGCGTCGGCGACATGCGCGATACGCTCGCGGATTGCGGCCAAGCCGAGCAGGTTCTTGGATGGCGCCCGCGCGTGTCGATCGAGGACGGGATCGCCGATTTGCTGAAGTGATCATGGCGAGGAGAAGTGTGCACTCGACGCAGACTGCGCTGCTTGGAAGGGACGAACTTAGGGGATAAAACCGCCGTATGACTAAAGAAGACCGATTTGTAGTGAATCCGTTGATTCGCTGGTTTAAGGAGCAAAAAGCGGATTGGACCCTTCACAAACCCTCACACGGCACTTCCGCTACGGGATGGGACATTGAGGCGAGTCGAAACAAACAAGACCTGCTCATCGAGGCAAAATACATTGCCGGCCCGGCCCTAGCCTCATTTGCGGGCTTGGTCACAGCCCCTTTGGCGAAACGTGCTCAACATTCCATGGTCAGGAAATACCGGAGTTGGTGCCATGGTGTCTGTTGGGCCATCGGTATTGAACCCCCCCGAAACATGTATCAGATTCTCTTCGACTACATGGCCCGGAATCCAAAGTTCTGGAAGCATTACGGTGAGGACCTCCGAATGAAGTACATCTTCTTCGTGCATGAGGGAGAGGTGACGAGGATTTCATTCACCGCTTTTTTACGCAAGACGAAACTGTACGGTGACCGCGCTGATGGTAAAACACTTGGGGTGCGGCGGCGGATCGCCGAGGATTTGATGAGCCCATATCTGAAACGCTCTGCCAGCGCAGCCGCACAGATATAGCGCACTACCCTCTGGGGCGGCATAGACAGTCAGAGTGCCGAACACCGACATCGACGACGTGGGATTGTTGAAGCGTATTTTACGAAACTGGGGCGTTTCGGACGACGTTTTCATCAATGTATGAAAGCTGACCGGAAAAGCGAGGGCCGATCGGGGATCCGACCGGCCCTCTTTGCGTGATTCGTTTTGTAGGCGGTCTACTCGAACATCAGGACCGTGCGGGCGACTTCTCCGGCCTTCATCGCGCGGAACGCCTCATTGACGTCCTCGAGTTTGCCGCGGCGCGTGATCATGTCGTCGAGGTCGAGCCGCCCCTGCTGATAGAACTCGATGATGCGCGGCATGTCGATGCGGAAGCGGTTCGAACCCATGAAGCATCCCTGGATGCGCTTCTCGAACAGGAAGGAGAACCCGTCCATTTCGACTTTCTGCCCGAGCGGAACCATCCCGACAATCGTGGCGACGCCGCCGACGCCGATCGATTCGTAAGCCTGCTCGGCCGCCAGCTTGAGCCCGATCGCTTCGAAGGAGTAATCGACGCCGCCGCCGCTGAGCGCGCGAATCTGGCTGACCGCGTCGCCCTTCGACGCATCGACGGCGTGAGTCGCGCCGAGCTTTTTGGCGAGTTCGAGCTTGGCGGGGAACTTGTCCACCGCGATGATCATTCGCGCGCCGGCGATGCGCGCACCCTGGATGATCGCGAGGCCGACTCCTCCCGCGCCGAAGACGGCGACGGTGGAACCCGGCGCAACTTTCGCGGTGTTAAGCGCGGCGCCGACGCCGGTCATCACGCCGCATCCGATCAGCGCGGCACGATCGAGCGGCACGTCGTTGCCAATCTTCACGAGCGCATTTTCGTGGACCAGCATCTTTTCGGCGTATCCCGACAGGTCGGCGAACTGATTGATCAGCTGGCCCTTCTGCGAGAGGCGCGGCGGGTCGCCGGGGGCGCGTTGGGTGGCCTCCTTGTTCGAGCAGAGGTTCGGATGGCCGGACATGCATTCCTCGCAGTAGCCGCAAAAGACCGACAGGCACGCGATCACGTGGTCACCGGGCTTAAGGTACGAGACCTGCGAGCCGACTTTCTCGACGACGCCGGCGGCCTCGTGGCCGAGGATCGCGGGGGTCGTCCAAAAGTACAGGCCGTCGACGAAATGAAGATCGCTATGGCATACGCCGCTGGCGACCGTGCGCACCAGGACTTCGCGGGCTTTGGGTTCGTCGATATCGACCTGCTCGATGGTGAGTGGCTGACCGGGACCGTGGAAGACAGCAGCTTTCATCTGGATTGCTCCTCTTTTCAGTGAATCCGCGCTAGTTGAACATCAGGACCGTGCGCGCGACCTCGCCGGCCTTCATGGCGCGGAAGGCCTCGTTGACGTCCTCGAGCTTGCCGCGGCGGCTGATCATGTCGTCGAGATTGAGGCGGCCCTGCATGTAGAAGTCGATGTAACGGGGCATGTCGATGCGGAAGCGGTTGGAGCCCATGTTGGAGCCTTGCAGCTTGCGCTCGGTCAGAAACATGTAGCCGTCGATTTCGACCTTCTGGCCGACGGGAATCATGCCGATCACGGTCGCGGTGCCGCCGGGCTTGAGCGCGTTGAACGCCTGCTCGGCGGCCTTCTTGAGTCCGATCGCTTCAAACGAGTAGTCGACTCCGGCGCCGGTCAGTTTTCTGATTTCATCGACGGGATCGCTGTTCGACGCGTCGACGGTGTCGGTCGCGCCCAGCCGCCTGGCCATCGCGAGCTTGCCCTCGAACATATCGACCGCGATTATTCTGCGCGCGCCCGCGATCCGCGCGCCCTGGATCGCGGCCAGTCCAACGCCGCCCGCGCCGAAGACCGCGACCGTCGAGCCGGGTTCGATCTTCGCGGTATTGAGCACCGCGCCGACGCCGGTGGTGACGCCGCATCCGATCAACGCCGCGCGATCCAGCGGCAGGTCTTCGCGAATCTTTACCACCGCATTCTCATGCAGCAGCATCTTCTCGCAGTAAGACGAGATGTCCAGGAACTGATAGACCGGCTTGCCCTTCTGCGAGATGCGCGGCTTGTCCTGGGGGTTGCGCTGCGTGGCGGCCTTGTTCGAGCATCGATTCGGATGTCCCGACATGCATTGCTCGCAGTTGCCGCAGAACACCGACAGGCAGCAGATCACGTGATCGCCCGGCTTCACGTAGGTTACCTGTTTGCCGACTTCTTCGATGATTCCGGCGGCCTCGTGGCCGAGCACCGCGGGCGCAGGGTAGGGGTAGAAACCGTCGACGAAATGCAGGTCGCTGTGGCATACGCCGCTGGCGACGGTCTTGATCAGGACTTCGCGGTCCTGCGGTTTGTCGAGTTCGACGTCCTCGATACTGAGGGGCAACTTGGGCCCGTGGAAAATAGCGGCTTTCATTCTGAGTGCTCCTTGAGTGTGGCGATAGTATTGGCACGCGCGGGCAACGAACAACGAAAAACGGAAAACGTCCTGCGCCGCGCGAGCGCCGTGGCGACTACCTTACTACCATACTGACGGCGCATTTCCAGTGCGGGAATTCGCGGCGCCGATGACAGGACTACGGAAACATCGCCGGACGGGCTGTGCCCGCGAACGGAACGCCCTCGAGCCGGGCGGCAGGTGAGTCCGCGCGCGCGTACAGCCGGGCCTTGTCGTCGCCATAGATGAGCCGCCAATCGCGCCGGGAATCCATCAGCTTTACGGCCGGCGAATCTCTCTCGATCAAAACGAAATCATGCGGATACGCCGCCAGCGTATGCGATCCGCCGGCCATGTTGTTGGCGAGATCAAGGTAGTCCCGGATCACTGCGGGAGGATAGGCCAGGTCATAGCGGCTGTCGATGAAGACTTTCATGCCCGGCGCGCCATGCCAAATGACGTACTGACCCCATGAGTACTGCGTCAGCACGTTTCTCGTGAACCGGTGGTTGTTCATGAAGTTGACGGCATCGGCAGGATTGTCGGATGCGTCTATGCCGGGCGACAGAATTCCGCTATGCCGCGCGAACCCGATGGCGACGACTGCGATCAGGATTTCAATGACCAACCGACCTGCCCGCGGCATCGCACGAACGCTCGCAGCGCGGGCGGCGGCGGTGGCCTCGCGCGGCCGCAGCAACAGGCCCAGGTGGTTCGCGAGCACAGGAGCGATAGCAATCGCCGCAATCGGGATGTTGCGGACGGCCGCGAAGGCTGCCGCAAGCATTACGGCGGCGACCGCGACCAGCGTCGTGTCGCCACCTTTCGGTGTGAGAACCACCGATACGACTGCGGCGGCAAAAAAGAAAAGCACCACGACGAAATACTTCCTCTCGATGCTCCCGCTTTGCGCGGTCGTCAGAGTAGCTATCAGCGGTTTCCAATCCACAATCGCGTAATGCGTCATCGGATTCAGGATCGAATGGATCAGCGTGTACCAGGTGTCGCGCGCCGGCGGGATCAGGAACGTGCACAAAGTAGATGCGGCGGCGGCAGCGGTAATCGCAATAATGCCAAGCCCGCGGCGCGGACCGTGGCCCGCCAGGATGTCGGATACCACGGTCGTTGCGGCATACACGCCCATCGCGACGAGGCCTATGAAGAATCCGCCGTGGAGATTGCTCCAAACCGCGACGATCGGGATCGCAACCCATAGCGGCGCCGAACCGCGCCAATTGTGACGGGTAAGCAGCGCGATGATCGCCGCCAGCGCGATGAAATCGAAAAGTTGCGGCCGAAACTGCATCACCGGCGCCAGGATCAGCGCCACGACCAGCAGGATTGCCGCCTGCACGAACGCTGGCGCCACCGCTTCGGACTCAGCGAGAACAATAAAGCAGATAGTGCCGGCCGTGCACGTGAACTTGAGCAGCTTCAAGCCGAACGGGCCGAACTTGTCGAACATGGCGGCCATGAGGACTTCGCTCAACCATTCATGACGCAGCCACAGGAAGCCCGGCGCCGAATACGAATAAGGATTGCCGCGCGGCAGCGAGCCATGAGCGAGCAGCTCGCGGCCCCACAGAACGTGCCCCCATAGATCCGGATCACTGAGCTGGCGTGCGTCCGCGACAACGATCGCGAACAGGATCAGTGCCGGGGAGTAGCGCAACAGCGAGACGCGGGCGGGACCGGCGGCCACCGGGCTCATCGCAGTTTCACCTTCGCAGCACCGTTACGCCGCGCAGCCGCGCGACCACATCCGGATATTCCTTTCTATATGACCGGGCGGCACGCGGCGCGAGGTTCTGATCGCCAAGAATCAACACGGCAGCCGCTGATGCTGACGCGTCATAGCGAACCGCGCGATTGAATTGATCGGCGGGAAGATAATATCGGATCACTTCGATCGCATACGCCGGAACAATAGTCATGACGTCGCCCGGCTTGAGCGCGGAGGAGGCCGCCGCAATTGCTTCGCGATACTGCGCGTCGTGCGGCTTGCGGTCGTACGAAACGATATGGCCGACCGAGAATGCGACTGCGAGCACCAGCGCCCCGACGCGGATGAGATCGCTCTGCAACTCGAATATCCCCAGCGCGACGAGGATGAAAAATGGAACGAAGCACGACAGCGCGTAACGCTCGACGAACACCGGCGCAATCGTGTACGACGCTGCCACCATCATCAGCGGTGGCGCCCACATCCAGAGGAGCGCGAAGCCGACGGCATCGCGCGCGCCGCGGCGCCATCCGCGGACCGCACCCCAAATCGCAAGCGCCGCGAGGATCGGGAACGCGAAGCTGCCGGTTGCTTTATTGAATAGCGCGAAGGGCGCGTATACCGCCGGCGGCTTCCGCCATCCGCCGACGCTCCCGGCCGAAGCCGTGCGCAGAGATGAAAGAAGTTTCGGCACGAGAATCAATCCTGCCGCCGCGAGCAAAATCGCAAGCGTCCACGCTCGCCGCGCGTTCGCATGGTCAGGGCGCCATCGCGCGCGCACGACTACATTCAGCAGCCACAGGCCTTCAGTCGCTGGCACCAGCAATCCTGCGAAGTTCGAGGCGATCGCAATTGCCGTCAGCAGCACGACCGCCGCGTAGTTCGCGAGGCCGCCGACGCGAAACGCGCGGATGAACATCGCTACTTGCGCGAGAATCGCCGCGAGCATCAGCGGATACATCCGCGCCTCGCGCGAGTACTTGATCGTGACGAGGTTCACGGCAAAGACCAGCGCGGCGAGCCCCGCAACTATCCCGATGTCGTCGCGGGTCAGCGCCGATTCTCCTTCAGGCCCGAGTGCGAACAGTTCGCATACGACAAGATAAACCAGCAGTATCGACACGACGCCCAGGGCCGCCGACATCGCGCGCATCGCGGCCACGCTGGAGCCGAAAAGTGCGATCCATCCATGCAGCATCAAGTCATGTATCGGCAGCTCGCCGGGATTGAGCGCTGGTTGGCGCGCGATCACTTCAGCGGCGGTCGGCGCGGAGGCGGCCGCCCATGACGCGCCCTCGTCCGGCGACATCTCGAGCGCGCCGAGATTGTAAAAGCGCAGCGCGCCGCCCGCGGCGAGAGCGACGATGAGCAGGATGAGACTTAGCGCACGGGCCGAAACGATCGGGCGGGATGTCGTTTGATCGTGCGGATGATCGCGTGGTTGATCGCGCTCGTCGGCTTTGGATACGGCCGTCGTCAGAGACCCTTCCTTAGCTGCGGCGCCGGGCGAAAGCCCACCGTGCGAGCCGCCGGAATCGTCATTGGCGCGTTCGTGCGTGGATTGAAGCCGGCGCGTGCGCGGCGCCGGCGCACGGAAAAAGTGCCGAAGCCGGGCACCCAGAAGCGCTTGTCCTTGCGAATCGAGCGCGCAATTTGTTCGAATGCCAGGTCCAAGGTAGTGGCGACCAGCTTTTTGGGCTGATCGGTGGACCGCGCGATCGTATCAATCAATTCCGCTTTGGTCATCGACGAGGACCTCCAGCGATTTTCTATAGCTGAAGTGCGCGCGGAGCCATAGCCGCAGGTGGTTCGATTTGATTGCGCTCGATCCACCCGTCGATTGCCGCCAGCGCACGCGTACCCATCTCGATTTTCTTCTGACGGCCTCGCGCACGGATCTTCAAATCAGGCATCAGGCCGTAGTTCGCGTTCATTGGCTGGAAGTCGCGCCGCGTGGGATCGGTGATATACGCGACCAGCGATCCGACTGCGGTCTCGCGCGGTGGAACGATCAATTCGCGATTCATAACCAGGTTCGCGGCGTTGATTCCCGCCAGCAATCCCGCGGCGGCGGACTCGACGTAGCCTTCGACCCCGACCATCTGGCCGGCCAAAAACAAATCGTCGCGCGCCTTGAGCTGGAGTGTGGGACGGATCAGGCGCGGCGAGTCGACAAACGTGTTGCGATGGATCGAGCCGAGGCGCACGAACTCCGCCTTTTCCAGTCCGGGTATCATTCGCAGCACGCGGCGCTGCTCCGGATAAGTCATCTTGGTCTGGAATCCGACCATATTGTACAGGCGGCCGGTGGCGTCGTCCTGTCGCAGCTGCACGACCGCAAACGGCCGGCGCCCGCCGCGTGGCTCTGTGAGCCCAACCGGACGCATCGGACCGAACGCGAGCGTCATCGGGCCGCGGCGCGCCATTTCCTCTATCGGCATGCATCCCTCGAAATAAACCGGCTTCTCGAACGGGTGCAGTTCGATTTTTTCAGCCGCCACTACCGCCGCGACGAAGGCCTCGTACTGAACCGCGGTCATCGGGCAATTGATGTAATCATCGCCGCCCTTGCCGTAGCGCGAGGCCTTGAACGCCACGTCCATGTCGATCGAATCGGCGGCGACGATTGGCGCGATCGCGTCGTAGAAATATAAGTTGCGCGGACCGATCAGGAGGTTCAGCGACTCGCCCAGCGCCGGGCTGGTTAGAGGACCGGTGGCGAGAATTGTCAGACCGGCGGGTATCTCCGACGCCTCGGCGCGTGAAATCTCCACCATGGGATGCTGCTCGAGCGCCGCGGTGATGGCGCGCGAGAAGTCATTGCGATCGACGGCGAGTGCGGAACCCGCCGGCACCCGCGCGCGATCGGCGGCCGCAATCACCAGCGAGCCGAGCCGGCGCATCTCTTCTTTCAGAACGCCGACTGCCGTTTCCATCGAATCGTTGCGGAGCGAATTCGAGCACACCAGCTCCGCAAAATCCGCCGTCCTATGCGCTTCGGTCATTTTGACCGGCCGCATCTCGACGAGCCGCACCGCGATACCCCTGCGCGCGAGCTGATAGGCAGCCTCGCTGCCCGCGAGTCCCGCTCCGACAACGGTTACCTGGCTTTCACGAAAAGCTTGCAGGCGGGAAGAATCTGACACAGCGAAACAGCGAAACGGAGGCTCTACGCGGGAGGCGTCGAGGCCGGCGCAGCGGCGGGCTGCTCGACGACCGGAGCGGGAGCTTTGTAGCCGCATTCCTTGTTGGCGCATTGCCAGGTGATGCCGGTGCGCTTCAAGTTCTTCTCGACCATATAGTTTGCGCCGCAAGACGGGCATGGATGCGGGACGACTTTGTCCCAGGCTGCGAATTTACATTTCGGATAGCGGCCGCATCCGTAGAAAATCTTTCCGCGGCGGCTGCGACGCTCGAGGATTTCGCCTTCCTTGCATTCCGGACACGCGACCCCGGTCTTCGCCGGCGCCGACTGAAGGCGCTTGATTCCGTCGCAGTCCGGATACCCGGAGCATCCCAGGAATTCGCCGAAGCGTGAGCGCCGCTTGACCATCGGCTTGCCGCACTTCTCGCAGACCTCGTCGGTGGGCACGGGCGCCGACGGAGCCTTGAGCGTGATATTGCCCTGGTCGTCGCGCGCGATCTCCCCGGTGTTGGTGCATTTGGGGTAGTTCGAGCAGGCGACGAACTCGCCGTTGCGTCCCCATTTGATCACCATGTCTCCGCCGTCGAGCTCGCATTTGAGCCCGGTGGGCAGGCCCTTGCGCTTGACCTCGGGCATTTTCTGCTTCGCCTCGGCAAGGTCCTTCGCGAACGGGCCGTAAAAGCGCCGCAGCGTCTTCACCCAGTTCTCGGCGCCCTCTTCCACCTTGTCGAGATCCTCTTCGAACTGCGCGGTGAAGCCGGATTCCAAAATGTCGGGAAACGCCTTGACCAGCATGTCGTTGACGACCCGCCCGAGCGATGTCGGACGCATCCGCTTGCTCTCGTCTTCTTCGACGTACTCGACCCTCAGAATGCTCGTCATGATTGCGGCGTACGTCGAGGGACGCCCTATCCCCTGCTCTTCGAGCTCCTTGATGAGCGTGGCTTGCGTGAAGCGCGGCGGCGGCTGCGTGAAATGCTGCTCCGGGTCCAGCCCCAGCAATTTGAGCGTCTCGCCTTCGGTGAGCAGCGGCAAGGCGCCTTCTTCGTCATCGCCCGACGTATCGTCCTGGCCTTCGATATACACGCGCATGAAGCCGTCGAACTTCATCACTTGCCCGGTCGCGCGGAAGATGGCGTCGGCCGATTCGATGTCCACGGTCGTGCGGTCGTACACCGCCGGCGTCATCTGGCTCGAGACGAAGCGATTGTAAATCAGCGTGTAGAGCGCGAGCGCATCCTTGTCGAGGTAGCGGGCGATCGACTCGGGGTCGCGCTCGACGGCGGTCGGGCGAATAGCTTCGTGAGCGCCCTGCGCCTGCTTGCCGGATCGATAAAAGTTCGGCTTGTCGGGAACATACTCTTTGCCATAGCGCGAGCCGATATGATTGCGGACGGACTCGAGCGCCTGATCGGAAACGCGCGGCGAGTCGGTGCGCATATAAGTGATAAGCCCGACCGCGCCCTGCTCGCCAAGCTCGACGCCCTCGTACAGCTTCTGCGCGATCTGCATCGTGCGCCGCGGCTGAAAGTAGAGCTTGCGCGAGGCCTCCTGCTGGAGCCGCGAGGTGATGAACGGGGGTGTCGGACTGCGGCGGACTTCCTTGCGCTCGACACTTTTGACTTTGAAGGGCGCGGCCTCGACCGCCGCCATGATCGCGCGCGCCTCGGCCTCGGGCAGCTTGCGGGATTTATTGTCGATGCGCTTGTCTTTGTAGCTGGAGAGCCGGGCCTTGAACGGCGGAGGATTCTTGCCTGAAAGGCGGGCGTCGAGCGTCCAGTACTCTTCGGCGCGGAATGCCTCGCGCTCGCGTTCGCGATCGACGATGATTCGCAGCGCAACCGATTGCACGCGCCCGGCGCTGATCCCGCGCTTGACCTTGTCCCACAGCAGCGGACTTATCTTGTATCCAACCAGCCGATCGAGCACCCGGCGCGCCTGGTACGCGTCGAACAGGTTGTGATCGAGGTTCGAGGGATTGGCAACGGCCTCCTTGACGGCGGCGGGTGTGATTTCATGGAGCAGTACGCGACGGACGTTGGACTTGGTCTTGCCAAGATGTTCGGCGATATGCCACGCGATCGCCTCGCCTTCGCGGTCGGGGTCGCTGGCGAGGTAGATGTTTTCCTTGCCCTTGGCGGCGCTCTTGATCTCGCCGATTACCTTCTCTTTGCCCTTGATTACAACGTAGTCGGGCGCGAAATCGTGCTCGACATCGACACCCAGCTTGCTTTTGGGCAGGTCCACCACATGGCCGACCGAGGGCATGACCTGGTATTCGCTGCCGAGGTAACGCTTGATGGTTTTCGCCTTTGCGGGCGATTCGACGATTACGAGATTTTTTGCCACCGATCTATCCGCCTCCAGCTCCCGTTCCCGCCTTTCCCAAGGATGCAGGTTCCGTGCGAGGGGCGATCCCCCGACGTTCGCAGGAGTTACACCCTGCCAGACTTATGCAAGCGAGAAAAGCTTCCCCGGATGCTGGGTAACGCGGCCCTCAAGTTCCAGTTCCAGCAATAACCTAAGCACGGTTTGGGCATTTAGCCCGGAGGACTCGATTATCGAATCAACATGGAGCCTTTCGGATTCTTTTAGATTCTCTAAGATTGTCGTAGCGTCAGTTGCTATTTTGAGAGCCTTGGCGCCTTCGACCGAGTCGGCAATGGGAGAGACTTCAGCTCTCGTGTCGGACGTTGCCTGCGTCGGAGCCCGTTCTACAGGCTCGTTAGGCAGGCTGCGGGTCGCCACTGGCCGGCTGGCCATCTGAGGCGCCAGCTCCTCGATCACGTCCTCGACGCATTCGACCAGCTTCGCGCCGTCCTTCAGCAGGCGATTGCTGCCTCGCGTTTTGCCGGAAAGCGGACTGCCGGGGACGGCGAACACCTGGCGATCCTGTTCGAGCGCCATTCGCGCCGTGATCAGCGAGCCGCTCTTTTCAGCCGCCTCGACGATTACGACGCCCAGGCATAGACCCGACAGGATGCGGTTGCGAGTCGGAAAGTTCTCCGCCAGCGGCTGCGTTCCAATCGGGAGTTCACTGATGAGGGCGCCGCCGCCCGCGAGGATCGCTTCGGCCAGCTTGCGATGCTCGGCGGGATAGATGACGTCAACGCCGCATCCCAGCACGGCGAATGTTTTGCCGTGCGCGTCGAGCGCTCCCTGATGCGCCTCGCCGTCGATTCCACGCGCCAGGCCGCTCACTACAGTGAAGCCCTTGGCAGCCAGCTCGAGGCCGAGCCTCTGCGCCATCCGCCGGCCGATATCGCTGGCCGCGCGCGCGCCGACGATTGCGATGCAGGTGGGATCGCCGAGCTGGGCTGTGCCGCGCACGAACAGGAACGGGGGCGGATCGGCGATTTGGCGCAAATTTGGCGGATAGTCGGCGTCAGTCCATTTGACGAGGCGCGCGCCGATGTTCGGCAGCTCGCACAGCTCTTTCTCGAGCGGCTCGAAGTCGCGAAATTCTGCGATATTGCGCGCGGTGTTGCGCGGCACGCCGGCGGCCGCGATCTCGTCGGCATTGAGCTGGAATATTTTTTCGGGGGCGCCGAACTTTTCGATCAGCAGCTTGCAGGTTCGCGGACCGACTCCGCGAGCACTTCTCAATGCGAGCCAATAAACGTCTGGTGACGGCATCGCGCACCACCCGCGACAATCGCGCGGCTGCCCCTCGATGGACAGCCCGCAACTTCGCGCCGTGATATAAATAAGTTGTTCTTAACGCCGAAGATTCGCAACCTGATCATCAAAGCGGCGTATTCCCAGGACGGCCGCCGCAGCGAGCACCCGCGGCCGCGTTTTATTGACCGTGCGAAAGGAATCGCATAAGTTAAGCGTAACCGTTTCATCTGCTAATATTACATATTGGCCGTCGTTTTTTTGACGGTTGACGGAGGACGAGGTATTGGGCGCTACAGCACTTGCAACGAGGGATTTCGCCAGAATGTCCGCAAACGAGAAGCAGATTCTCATCTTTAGCTTCTATCGCGATGCCGAATTGCGGGGGGCGCGCTTGCTCTTCAATCTCCTGGGACACATGAAAGACGGCGAGTCGCTGCTCAAGATGACGGCTCATCTCGCGGACGAAACGCGCCATGCTTATCTATGGACCAAGCGAATCGCGGATCTGGGCGGCGCTCCGGTCCTTATCGACGACGGCTACCAGCGCCGGCTCGGACTTCGCACCGGCGTGCCCAAAACGATTCTCGATCTGCTCGCATTGACTGTCGTGGTCGAAGAGCGCGCGCAAAGCCGTTACAACGCGCATATCGCGCTGCCCAACGTCGATCCGGAGACGATGGAAGTCCTGCGGTCCGTCATGAAAGACGAACCGTGGCATCTGTCGTGGATCGAAAAGGAAATGCACGAAATCGCCAGGCAGCAGGGCAACGAAGAGCAGGCGGAAAAGGCGCTCGAGCGCTACCGGACGATCGATCGCGAAGTTTACGCCACGCTGGCCGCGGACGAAGCCGAACTGCTGCGCGCGTAGCCGCGTGGGCGGCTAACCCGATCATTGTGCATTCATCACGCGGTGTGCGATAACCCTTCGGTGCGGCGCGCGGCAAGCGCGGCATTCAATTCCAGGCGCATCGCCTCGGCGTACTCGGCGGCAGCCTCGCCGGGCTTGCCGCCGTCCCTTTTCTGATACGCGTACATCAGGCTTCGGCTCGCATTCACGATGCACCCTGTACCGTCCGTGCGCGCCGACGCGACCGCGTCTGCCGCCGACGCACCTTGCGCGCCATATCCCGGCGCCAGGATCGTCGCGGCCGGCATCAATTCGCGCGCGCGCCGCGCATGCTCGGGATAAGTCGCGCCGACTACCGCGCCGACGGGGCTGAGACCGCTGGCGCCGGCGAGAACGTAATCGGCGCCCCATCCGTTCACGCGCGCCGCAACCGACTCCCATAGCGGACGCCCTGATGCGCTCAGATCCTGAAATTCCCCCGACGAGGGATTCGACGTCCTCACCAGCACGAACACCCCGCGGCCGTCTCTCACCTTCGCGAGAAACGGCATCAGCGTGTCGCTGCCCTGGTACGGGTTGACGGTCACGGCGTCGCAACTGAAGTCGCCATCGCCCAGAAAAGCCTCGGCATAGGCAGACGACGTCGTGCCGATATCGCCGCGCTTCGCATCCGCGATCGTAATCAAGCCGAGCCGCCGGGCCAGCTTGACGACCTCACAAAACGCGCGCATCCCCTCCAGCCCGCGCGCTTCGTAAAACGCCAACTGCGGCTTGACCGCGACCGCAGAGCGCGCGCACGCCTCGACGATTTCGCAGCAGAAGCGCGCCAGAGTGTAACCGCGCGGGATTCCGGGCGCGCCCGGCGCATCGAGCTGGGGATCGATGCCGAGCACCACGACGCTCTCTTTGAGACGCGACGCTTGTGCAAGGCGATCGGCAAAATTCATCGCGCGGATTATCGCATACTGCGGCCCGCACGTCACATCGGGTCGTTGCGTTTTCGCGTCCGTCGCGGGCATCCTTTTGGGACGGCAACGACAGGAAAAAACCGGCATGAACAACCTGACTATTGTCACCAAGCTCCGTTTTATGGCCGCGCTGGCGCCGGTGATTCTGTTGCTGGCAGCCGCGCTGATTGCAGGCGCGTTTCACGTCTTCGGGACGGCGCCGGGGGATATCTACGAGAACGAGTATGCGGCGGCGCGCGCGGCCGAGGGGATGGAAAACGCACTTTACAAGATGGATTGGGGACGCACGCAATCCGACGCATCTCAAATCGTGCTCGATCAGCAGCGTGGCTTCATTTCTGAAATCGAGATCGCACGATCGCATATCGGAAGCCGCGAGCAGGCCGAACGGATCGAGAAAATCGCCAACGACGCACGCCCGCTGTTCGACGCGCTGCGCGCGGCACAGCCGGGCGACGACAGCCTCGCGCCGCGCCTGCGCGATCTGGAAGGGACGGTGGCGGATTTGATGAGCCTTGATGACGCGGCTTTGATCGCGGTCGCTGCCGGCGCCGAATCGCAGGCGCGCATCATGATTGCGATCACAATTGTGGGACTGGTCGTCGTCCCGTGGATTTGTTTCGTCGTGATCGCGCGCCTGTCCGGCGGTCTCTACACCGAACTAAAGGAAATGCGCCGCCGCGTAGACGCGCTCGCCGAGCGCCAACCAACTCCGTGCGACGAAGCGCGCGCGCTTGACGAATCGCTGTCCAGGCTAGGCTTCCCAAAACCGAACCCAATGCTCGCCGAGTAGCCCGGCGCGCAATCTTACCGCTTCTTGCGTTTCGCGACTGCCTTGGCCGTCGTCTTCGCTCCACCGTCGGGCAGCACGATGTCGAGGCTGCGCCACAGGTACCATGCCGCCGCGGTTCGGTACGGACGCCATCGCTCGGCGTGCTTGAGCAGGCGCTTGCGATTGGGCCGTTGGCGCATCCTGTAGTGCCGCATGACTGCGTTCTGGACGCCGAGATCGTCGGCCGGCATCACGTCGGGCCTTCCCAGGTTGAACATCAGGAAGATTTCAGCCGTCCACTTGCCGATTCCCTTCACCCGCGTGAGATCGGCGATGATCTCCTCGTCGGTCATTCGATGGAAGCGATGGAAGTTGAGCTTGCGGTCTCGAACGTGCGCGGCGAGGTCCTTTATGTAGAGCGCCTTCTTTTCCGAGAGGCCCACGCTGCGCAGTTCCGAGTCGGTTTTGGCCATCACTTGCTCCGGCGAGGGAAATTCCACGCCGGGGAACAAGCCGACAAAGCGGCCGTAGATCGCGTTGGCCGCTGCCCCCGCAAGCTGCTGGAAAATGATCGTCCGCGCCAGTGCCTGGAAGCGCTCGCGGCGCGGCTGGATTCCAAGCGCACCGACCTCGGCAATAATCTGTGCGAGGACCGGGTCGGCCTTGCTAAGATGCATCCGCGCCTGGCGCGCGTACGGGACTCTTTCAGTTGGCATCGGATTAAAACCGCGGTTCGCCGAATCTTGCACGCCTGCTAAAGTCGTTCAATCTGTCCGATGAGCGAAGACACACGACTCCCGATGCGCCCCGACAACCTTGCGCCGCGCGATGAGATCCCGGCGCCTCGCGCGACACCGTTCTGGCGCAAGGCGATTCCGTACCTCGGGACGATCGTGATCTTTGCGCTGATCTTCTGGCGCATCCCGATTCGCAAAGTCGAGCAAGCGCTGTCGCAGGTGCCGGTGCTCAAATTCCTGGCGGTGTTCATGCCGTACTCGCTGTTTTACTGCGCGATCGATTCGGCCTGTCTCACCTGGGTCGTACGGCGCTTCAACGCGCGGATGCGCTATCGAGACATCCTGCCGATTCGCGCGAGCATGTACGTGCTGGCGCTGATTAACACCAGCCTCGCCCAGGGCGGCGTCGCGTATTACTTGCATCGCAAAGCCGGAGTCAGTTTCCTGAGCGCGCTCAGCTCAGTGCTTTTCATCGCGATGCTCGAAATCTACCAACTCTTTCTGTTCTCGACGCTCGGGGTAATCTTCTACACGCCGGTCGGCGACGCGCAGGTAAGAATAGTTGCGATACTTCGCGTTGTGTACATCGTGGCGTGGGCGATGCTGGCGGGAATCATCACTTTCTTCGCGATTGCCCGGCGCAGCACGCCGATCCGGAACTGGGTCGAGACCGGAAGGGCGGGCGCATTGCTGGCGACTTTTATCCAGGCGCGCCCTTTAGACTACCTGGTGGTGCTGGCGATCAAGGCGCCGACCTTCCTCGCCTCGGTCGTCGCGCAATATTATGCGCTGGCGCTGTACGGAATCGCGGTTCCGTTCGTGAAGCTGATGCTGTTTCTGCCGCTGGTGTTCCTGGCTGCCGCGCTGCCGATCGCGGTGGCTCATCTCGGGACCAGCCAGGCGGCGTGGCTGTTGTTCTTCTCGGGCAACGCATCGGCGGCGAAGATCGTCGCCTACAGTCTCGCGGCGCAACTCACCTTCATGCTTTGCAACGCGCTGATCGGAATGGTGTTCCTGCCGCGCGCCAGCCGCGAACTGACCGCGCTTCGCGCCGAGACCGCAAGCACGTCAGCAACCGTGTGAGACTCATCGCTCGTTAATCCGGGTGCGGGGAGAGCCAGACGTGCTCGAAGCGCGTCGGGCGCATCGGATTGATCACGTAATCGTGCACCCACGGCTGGCGGATTATGTAAGTCACCGGGTAGTAGAGAAAAACCCACGGCGCGTCGGCGACGATGATCTTCTCGGCCTGGTCGTAAAGCCCGTAGCGCTTCTTCATGTCGGCTACGGGCTCGGCTTCATCAAGCAGTTGCTCGACTTCGGGGTTGGAATAAAAGCTGTCGTTGTTGGAACCCCACTGAGCGCGCGAAAGCAGCGCCCCAAGAAAATTCTCGGGATCGGGGAAATCAGCCTCCCACCCCTGCATGAACGATTGCACCGTATGCGGCTGGCGAATCGCTTCGAGAAACGGCCCCCACGCGATCGGTTTCAGCCTGGCGCGGATACCGAGCGGCGCGAGATCCTGCTGTATCGATTGCGCGAGCATCAGGATGGTCTGATCGGCGCGCATCCAGATTTCAAACTCGAAGCCGTGTGCGAGATGCGCTTCTTCGAGCAGTGCGCGCGCCTTCGTCGGGTCATAGTCGTAACCCTTGAGATCGGGGTCGTAGCCGGGCAGGTTCGGGGGCATGACGCCGCGCGCGACGATGCCGCGTCCGTTCAAAATTGCGATCAGCTTGTGGCGGTCAATTGCGTAACTCAGCGCGCGGCGCACGCGAACGTCGGTAAACGGCCACATCTGACAGTTCATGCCGAGGTAGCGGGTGGTGACCGTCGTTTTCGCCAAGGTCAACTTTCTGAACGCCGGAGTCTTCATGACGTAGGGAAACTCGGCCGGCGGAATATCGACCACCGCGTCGATTTGGCCCGCATCGAAGCGCAGCCATTGCAGCTCCTGGCTCACGCCGACCGACTCGACGATCGCGTCGAGATGCGGCAACGGCTTGGCGAAGTAATAGGGATTCTTCACCAGCACAAGGCGTTGCCCGCCAATCCAATCGCGCAGCATGAAGGCGCCGCTGCCAACCACGTGGCGGGAAAAATCGTCGCCCCATTTCTCCGCGACGTCGCGCGGGATAGCCGACGCAAACGGCATCGCGAGCTTGTGCGCGAAGATCGGGTCGGGTGCGCTCAAATGGAAAACGATTGTCGAATTGTCAGGCGTGTCGATGCCGCTCACGTGCGGGTTGCGATGCGCGGCGAAATCGGCCGAGCCCGCGATACCGCGGTAGTACTCCATCCCTCTCGAGCGCGTGGCGGGATTCAGCACGCGTTCGATTCCGTAGCGGAAGTCGCCGCTGGTTACGCTTCGTCCATCGGAAAAACGGGCGTCGGCGCGCAGGTGAAAGGTAAAAGTCGTCGCGTCGGGCGAGCTTTCCCACGCGGTTGCGATATCGGGTTCGAGTTCGATATTGCCGTCGCCGTAGCGCACGAGGGTGTCGAAAATTGCCTGCTCGAAAGTCCAGGAAACGGTGTCGTATCCCGCGGCCGGGTCCAGCGTCGGTATGTCGTCGGCATCCGCAAGCCGGATTACCATCGCGTGCGGCGGTAAGTTGAGCGGGGGTGGTCCGCCGCCGCATCCCACGGCAAATGCGATCTCGATCGCGAGGAGCAACAGCGCGATGCGCGCCGGCTTGAGTCTTCGACGCATCATTGCGAGCGCCGGCGCAAAAATCCGTAGCCGAGCAGATTGAAGCTCAGCACCGCGTAAAAGATCGCCAGACCGGGAAAGGTCGCCAGCCACGGCGCCGTGCGGAAGTAAATCGTCGCCTCTTCGATCATTCGGCCCCAACTCGGCGTTGGCGGCGGCACGCCCAGCCCGAGAAAGCTGAGCGCCGCGTCGAGCAGCAGGGTGTCGGAGGTTCTGAGCGCCGCCATCACGACGATTATCGGCAAGACGTTGGGCAGGATATGCAGGGCGATCAGCCGGCGCGACGGCGCACCCAGTGCCTTGGCGCCGACCACGAAATCCCGCTTGGACATCGCAAGCGTTTCCGCCCGCACCACGCGTGCGATCGACGTCCATGAAACGAGCCCGATGACGATGAAGATCGTGCGCAAACTCGGTCCCAGCACCGCTACCAGCGCCATCGCGAGCAGCAGCGGCGGCAAGGACAGCATCAGGTCCGTGAAGCGCATCAGAAGAAAATCCACTGCGCCACCGAAGAATCCCGAGCACAGGCCGATCGCGATGCCGATGGTCATCGTGACCGCCATCGCGGCGACGCCGACGGTGAGCGATATTCGGGCGCCGAAGATGATGCGCGAGAGCACGTCGCGACCGAGTTCGTCGGTGCCCATCGGGAATGCGAGTGTGGGCGCGCCGGGATCGCCAAAGGTAGGCGCGACGACGATTGTCGGATCGTGCGGCGCCAGCATGGGCGCAAAGATCGCGACGATCACCAGCACGGTGACCATCGCAGCGCCAACGGTTTCGAGCGTGACGAGGCGGCGGATATTCATCCGGTCTCCGCCAGCCGGATGCGCGGATCGAGCCACGCGTAAAGCAGGTCCACCAGCAGGTTGACGACCACAATCAGCAACGCGGAGAACAGCACCGTGCCCATGATCACCGGGATGTCCAGATTGAAGATCGCCTCCGCCGCCAGCCGCCCGATTCCCGGCCAGTTGAAGACCGTCTCGGTCAGAACGACGCCCGAAAGCAGCCCCGCCAGATCGAGCCCGGCCAGCGTGACCAGCGGCAGCAGCGCGTTTGCCATCGCGTGCTTGAGCATCACGCGGACGCGCGAGAGACCCTTGCCGCGCGCGGTGCGCACGTAATCCTGATCGAACGCATCGGACAAGCTGGTGTGAAGAACGCGCGAATAGTAGCCGGCCGAGCCGAGCGCGAGGGTCAGCGTCGGCAGGATCAGGCTCGCGGCGCCGCTGTAACCGCCAAGCGGAAATGAGCGAATGGTGGCTGCCACCGCGATCAGCAGCATCGTGCCCAGCCAGAACACCGGGATTGACACCAGCGCCAGCGAGATGACCAGCAGGATGTTGTCGGCTGCGCGGCCGCGATACGCGGCGGCTATCGCGCCCATCGCAATTCCAAGCATCAATGACAACGCCATTGCGGCGCCCGCCAGCATGGCGGTTGCGGGAAGCCGATCGGCTATCAGCCGCGTCACGCTCTCGCGCCGGATGTACGAACGGCCCAGGTCGCCGTGAATCGCGCGATCGAAGTAGCGCGCGTACTGGACGTAGAGCGGCTGGTCCAGACCCATCTCGCTACGGATCGAGGCGAGAGTTTGCGGATCGGCCTTCGCCCCGGCCATCGCGACCGCGGGATCGGCGGGAACGACGAACGCGATCGCGAACGTGATGACTGACGTTCCGATAAGGACCGCCGCGCCAAATACGATTCGCCGTACGAGGTAGGCGAGCATCGTTCAGCCCGCGACGATCCCGCGTGCGGCAAGCTCGCGGCGGAGCCGGAGCTCTGCGCGCTCGCGATGGCGTTTGGCGCGGGCACTGTCTTCGATGGTATCGAGTGCGGCGCGAGCCTCAGGCGCAAGCGTCGCGATCGCCGCTGACATCCCGGCGAATAGCTGCTCGTCGTCGGAGCCGCGGGATGGGTCCGATTTGAGCGCGTGATAGTGCGCCAGAAATGCGGTCAACGATGAGTACGCAGGAACTTTCATGGCGGCCACCGTCAGCCCGCGGTCGCACCCAGCGGCGAGATCGCGAGTCCGATCAGATAGCCGGCCGCCGCCGCGCTCATCGCGATTGCAAGAAAGCGTATGCCCGACCGCCAGCGATCATCGCGATGCGCAAGCCATCCCTCGAAGTATCCAACCCCGAACAAGGTGAGCGCGGTTGCGGCGAGCGCGCCGCCAAGGTCGTAGCGAGGAACTGCAATCAGCATGTACGGCAGCAACGGCACCACCGCGCCGACCAGGAATGCGATTCCCATCACGACTCCATCCAACGCCGGCCTGCCGATCATCGCGCCGCTGAGCCCGAACATCTTTGCCTCGGCGGTCGATGCGAGAGCCTTGGGAGAGGTGCTGAGCAACCGGACGACGCGATAGGCGCCCTCGCGGCTGAGGCCTTCCTTGCACAGCTCGTCGAGCAATCCTTCCTGGACGGTGTACGGCTTGGCGGCCGCCTCGACGCGCACCAGGTCGAGCTCGGCGCTCAGCACCTCGGTTTCCGCGCGCGTGCCCAAGTAGGCTCCTGCAGCCATCGAGAGCGCGCCGGCCGCGGTGGAAGCCAGGGCGGCGAGCGCGACCTGCGAATGCTGTGAGACGGCGCCACTGAGCCCGCACAGCACGCCCGCGGTCGTCAGCACGCCGTCCTGCACGCCGAACACAATTTCGCGGACGCTCGAGAGCCGCTCGAAGAGCCGCCTTTTTTTAGCGGGATCGATTGCGGCCAAGCTCGTCCTAGAACTCGCGGCTGGCCGGACCGAACTCGACGCCCGGCGTCCAATCGGCGGGGCAGAGTTGGCCGGTCCGGAGCGCGCGCACGATTCGAAGCGTCTCGATCACGCTGCGCCCAACGTTCAGCGGGCATGATGCGGCGAACACAACCTTGCGTTTCCGATCGAGGATGAACGTCGCACGCAACGCGACTTTTTCCTGGTCGTCGAAGACGCCGTAGGCGCGCGCCAGCTTGCCATCCGGATCGGCGAGCAGCGGGTAGCCGATTCCGCCGAGCTCGCGGGCCCATCGCAGATGGCTTTCAACGTCGTCGATACTGACACCCACGATCGTCGTTTCCTCGGCGGTAAATTCCTTCAGCGCCTTGTTGAAGCCCGTGACTTCGGTGGGACAGATGAAAGAAAAGTCGCGCGGATAGAAAAAGATCAGAACCAAATCGGAAGAAATTTTCGCGAGACTCGAGCGTGCGATACGCCCATTAAGGGCGCATTCAAGATCGAACGACGGTGCGGGATCGCCGGGCTTCAGCATCGCGGCCTCAAGTGCATGCTTGGTCGATAGCGCAAAAGCAAAACCTACTCAATCTCGAAGGTGAGAGAAACCGTCGCCGATCCCCCGACGCAGCGGGAGCGAACACCGGGATTACAATCGCAAGCGCAAGGCCGACGGCGGCTGCTCGGGGTCTCGGCTTCATGACTTTCACCTCGGACGCGCTCCGGAATAAGTTGATTCGAGCCGATTTTATCCGGAGACTGTATCAATTGACGATAATCACAATGGTCACGCAAGACGAATGGCGGAAAAACAAGCAAAACAAAATGAGAAGAAGGTAACCCCTCGCAGCGAGGACTTCGCCGCGTGGTACAACGACATCTGTATCCGCGCGGAGTTGGCGGACTACTCGCCGGTGCGCGGATGCATCGTGTTTCGTCCCGACGGTTTTGCCATCTGGGAGGCGATCCGCGACGAGCTCGACAAGCGCATCAAGAAAACCGGCGCCCGCAACGCATACTTCCCGCTGTTCATCCCGCAGAGCTTCCTGCAAAGGGAGGCGCAACACGTCGAGGGGTTCGCGCCCGAGCTTGCGGTCGTTACGCACGGCGGCGGCAAGGAGCTCGAAGAGCCGCTAATCGTGCGTCCCACCTCCGAGACGATCATCAACCATATGTTCGCGCAGTGGATCAGATCGCATCGCGACTTGCCGATGATGCTCAATCAATGGTGCAACGTCGTGCGATGGGAGATGCGCACCCGCATGTTCCTGCGCACTACCGAGTTCCTCTGGCAGGAGGGGCACACGGCGCACGCCACGCGCGAGGAAGCCGAACGCGAAACGCTCACGATGCTCGAGGTGTACCGGCAGTTCGTCGAGGAGTTCCTGTCGATTCCGCTGATCGTCGGACGCAAAAGCGCGGCCGAGCGATTCCCGGGCGCCGTCGAGACCTATTCGATCGAGGGTTTGATGGGCGACGGGCGCGCGCTGCAATGCGGCACCTCGCATTTTCTCGGCCAGAACTTCGCCAAGCCGTTCGAGATCCGCTACCTCGACGATCAAAATCAGATGCAGTTCGTGTGGCAGACGAGCTGGGGTGTATCGACGCGGCTGCTCGGCGCGATCGTGATGGCGCACGGCGACGACCAGGGACTGCGGCTGCCGCCGACGGTCGCATCGACGCAAGCGGTCGTCGTGCCGATATTTCGCAAACCCGAGGAGGGCGAAAAAGTGCTCGCCGCAGCCCGCGGCGCGCTGGAATCGCTGACGCAGGCGGGAATCCGCGCGCGCATCGACGATCGCGAAGGCCTGACGCCGGGTTTCAAGTTCAACGATTGGGAGATGCGCGGCGTGCCGGTGAGAATCGAGATCGGACCACGCGATGTCGCCTCGGGCGAAGCAGTACTCGCGCGGCGCGACAAGTCGGGACCGGAATCAAAGAGCAAAGCATCGCTCGCAACGATCGCGGATGCGGTCGGCGTGCTGCTGGGCGAGATTCAGAAAAATCTCTACGCGCAGGCAAAGGCCGCGATGATCGCGAATACGCGGAAGTTCGACGACTACGCCCAGTTTCGCCGGCACATGGAAGGCGAGGGCGGCGGCGGATTCGCCGACGTCTATTGGTGCGGGAATCCAGTCTGCGAAACGCGGATTAGCGAAGAGACCAAAGCGACCTGCCGCGTAATTCCACTCACGAGTGACGGGGCCGCGGGCAAGTGCATGGTATGCGGCGAATCGGCGCCGGAGCGCGCGTATTTCGCCAAGGCGTATTGAGCAAAAGAGACCGCGTAGGGATTAAATCTAGACGGACCGTTGTTGGTTTGAGTCTAAAGCAGGATTCAAAATGGAAATTCCGGGCTACTGCTTCAACCGTTGCAGGCAACCGCGGCGACGTGGACGAAATGGTTGCCACTGAGGCGTGGGCTGTCAGCACCTCTTTTTGGGGGCAGGGTTGGGCCGAGGCAGACGAGATAGGGGAACATGATGAATCTTCGACTTCTGTTTGGCGGCTTCCTGATAGGAGTGCTGCTCGCGGGATGCAACGTCCAAGCGACCCACGCTTCGGAAACCGTATCGTTTAAGAGTGGCGGATTGGTCCTCCACGGCCTGCTGTATAGGCCGGCAGGCGCGGGCCCGTTTCCGGTGGTCCTATACAATCACGGTAGCGCACCCGGCATGCTCAACAATGTTGCATTCGAAGCACTCGGACCGATGTTCGTGGCCCACGGGTGGGCTTTCTTTGCGCCCTATCGGCGAGGACAAGGTCTAAGCAGCGACGCGGGTCCCTACATCGGAGACGAAATCGCGGCCGCACGCTCCCGTGGCGGCGAAGCTCAGGCCGCCGACACTATGGTCAGGCTGCTCGAGACCAATCAATTTCAAGATCAGATGGCGGCGCTTGCCTGGCTGAAAAATCAGCCCTTCGTTCGCCCGACCAATATCGCGGTAATGGGAAACTCGTTCGGCGGCGTCGAGACTGTCCTGGGGGCCGCGCAGGGTGGATATTGCGCAGCGGTAGATGCTTCGGGCGGCGCGGAGAGTTGGGATCAGGCCCCCGCCCTGAGAGACTTAATGTTGAAAGCGGTCCAGCATTCAAAGGCGCCGATCTTGTTCTTTCAGGCCAAAAATGACTACAGCATAGTGCCGAGCGAGACACTTTATGCGGCCATGAGGACCGTCCGGAAGCCAGCTGAGATCCGCATTTATCCACCGTATGGAAATTCCACTGAGGATGGACATAGCTTTCCTTATCGCGGCGGTGGTGTATGGAAAGACGAGGTCTTTCGATTCTTGGACGCGAACTGTAAAGGCTAGCGGCATGTTTGGTGAAGAGTGCGTTGGCCCCGATCGCGGCATTCTCGGTTAAAATTTGTAGCTGATCTTCATCGCGGTGCGCACTTCGGCCATCGTCTCTTGCGCGACGGCGCGTCCTATCCGCGTGCCCTCGACGATGATCTCGCGGACGTGCTCGGGCTTCGACGCGAAATGCGCGCGGCGTTCGCGAATCGGTTCCAGAAAAACGTTCAGCGCCTTGAACAGCTTCTCCTTGACCTCGACGTCGCCGACCGTGCCCTTGCGGTAGCGCTCCTTCAGGTCTTCGATTTCCGCCTTATCCGGATTGAACACGTCGTGATACGTGAAAACGGGATTGCCTTCGACGTGGCCGGGATCCGTTGGGTGCAGCCGCGTGGGATCGGTGTACATCGACATCACGCGCTTGCGCACGACGTCGGGCGAATCGCCAAGGTAGATGCAATTGCCGAGCGACTTCGACATCTTCGCTCCGCCGTCCGTCCCCGGCAGCCGCGCCACTTGGCCGACCAGCGCCTTCGGTTCGATTAGAACTTTGTCGTACATGCGATTGAAGCGCCGCACGATCTCGCGCGCCTGTTCGATCATCGGGAGCTGGTCTTCGCCGACCGGGACGAGATGCGCCTTGAAGATCGTGATATCCGAAGCCTGCGAAATTGGATAGGTGTAAAAGCCGACCGGCAGACCCTTGGTGAAATTCCTTTGCTTGATTTCGTCCTTGAGAGTCGGATTGCGCTCGAGCGTCGCGGTGGTGACAAGGTTCATGAAGTAAATCGTCAGCTCGGTCAGCTCCGGGACCATCGATTGAACGACGATCTTCACCTTGTCCGGATCGAGGCCGACCGCCAGGTAGTCGAGCGCGACCTCGAAGATATTCGCTTCGAGCTTTTCGGGATGCTCGAAATTGTCGGTCAGCGCCTGGATGTCGGCGATTAGTAAGTAGGTATCGTATTCTTCCTGCAGGCGTACGCGGTTTTGCAGCGACCCTACATAATGACCGAGATGCAATGGCCCGGTGGGGCGGTCTCCAGTGAGTATTCGTTTAATCATCGGTCAATAGTCAGTCCAATAGTCAGTTCGTGAATAGACTGCGCAACGTCGCCAGGTTCTCGATATCCTCCTTCAGGTCGGGACCCTTGGGCGTCTCCAGGCACATCGGCAGGCCGAAAAAGCGCTGATCGTTGAGGATGCGGCGAAACGCGTCGATTCCGATAAATCCCTTCCCGATATGCTGATGGCGATCGACGCGCGAATGGAAGTCCTTGATCGAGTCGTTGAGATGAAACGCGGCAAGTGTTTTGATTCCGATAAGCTTGTCGAGTTCGCTGAACGTACTTTCATATCCTTCCGGAGTGCGCAGGTCGTAGCCGGCGGCGAATGCATGCTCGGTGTCGAAGCATAGCCGGAGGCGCTCGTTTTCAACGACGGCGTCGAAGATTTGCGCCATCTGCTGAAAAGTGTGGCCCAGCGTGCTGCCCTGGCCGGCCGTGATTTCGAGCGCGATCTTCACGTTGAAGCCTTTGCATGCGGCGTGCGCCTCGTCGATCGACTTTGCAATCGTCTTGATCCCATTCTCAACCCCCGAGCCGACATGAGCGCCCGGATGCGCGACCAGCGTGGGCACGCCGAGCGCCTCGCATCGCTGCAGTTCGTCGATAAATGCCTTGACCGACTTGGCCCGCAGAGCTTCATCGGGCGCGCCGAGATTCACCAGGTAGGAGTCGTGCGCGATCACGATCCCGATGCCGGTTTCGATTTGATGGCGTTTGAAATTCTCGATTTCCTCTTTGCTGTACGGTTTCGACGCCCACTGTCGCGACGACTTGGTAAAAATCTGAATGCATTCGCAGCCGATCTGATTGCCCCGGGTCAGCGCCTCGCCGACTCCCCCGGCGATCGACATATGCGCGCCAAGGATTGGACGGCTGAATTTGCCGGTATTTGCCATCGTGACATGCAGCCTTTACGCGCCGGGCTTTGCGGACGCAAGCGCATCGCGATTTTATACGAATGAACGCCCAAAGCGAGCAGCAGCAACCCGCGCAACCGCTCTTGCCCGCCACGCCCATCGGTGGATACTTCATTACTCGTGCGAACCGCGATCATCATAGGATTGACGATTGCCGCCGCGGGATGCGCTCACGTCATTTCGCTGCCGCCGCAGGTGACGCTTGCGGAAGTGGAGCCGTCGGGCCGCGCCGCCAAGCCGCCCGATTGCAACATGCCGGTGTTGCGCCATGAGCCGCTGAGAGATTTTCGCAAGGTCGCAATCGTGGAGGGATTGGGAAACGTTTATGCGAGCGAGGCCGACGTGCTGCCCGCCGTGCAGCGCAAGGCCTGTGAAACGGGTGCGGATGCGATCGTCATACTCACGAGCAGAGCGCAGACCAGCGAAGCCAGCACGGGCTACTACATCAATTCGGTCGCGATCGTGTACGGCAAAGAAAATCCGGCCGCAGCCGGCGCCGCGTATAAAATGCTTCGGTGAGAGTGCGAATGGGCATTTATTGCTTTCGCGTTGCCGCCGATTTCAGCGCATGATAAGTGCCTGATTGCGGTGGCGAAGCGATCCATAAAGACGGTCGGCCTGGTCGTCAAGCACGAGCGGCCCGAAGCGATCACCATCGCGCGAACCCTCACCCGCCTTCTCCGCACCAGGCATAAGACTCCGCTCGCGGACACTGAGACGGCGAAAAAGATCGGCGCCGAGGCCGTCGAACGGCATCAGCTCGCCGATCGTGCCGATCTGATCGTCGTGCTCGGCGGCGACGGCACGCTGCTCGGCGTCGCGCGCCTGGTCGCATCGAAGGGGATTCCGATCCTGGGCGTAAATCTTGGCGGACTTGGCTTCCTGACCGAAGTGACTATCAAGGAGGCGCGAGCCGCCCTGGGACGCGTACTCGACGGCGACTACGAAGTCGATCGGCGCATCATGCTCGAGGCAATCGTCGAACGCGCATCCGAGGATTCAACCCAACCCTTTCTAGCACTCAACGACGTGGTCGTCGGCAAAGGCCCGCTCGGCGGGATGCTTCGGCTCGACGTAGTCGCCAATCACAAAGCCTTCTGCTCATATCGCGCCGACGGATTGATCATCGCAACTCCCACGGGCTCGACCGCATACGCGCTCTCCGCCGGCGGGCCGATCGTTTTTCCCACTCTCAACGCGATCGTGGTCGCGCCAATCTGCCCGCATACTCTGAGCAACCGTCCGGTGGTGCTGCCGGATTCGTTCGAAATCGAGATTCACGTGATGGCGCCGGATCACGACGCGGCTTTCACCGTCGACGGCCAGGAGTCGGCGCAACTGGGGCCAACCGACGTAATCAGAATCCATCGCGCACGCCACGTCGTTTCGCTAATCCGCTCCGCTCATCCGAATTTCGAAATCTGGCGCGACAAGCTCCACTGGGGATAGGCGCGCGCGTCGCAGATGCTGCTCGAACTGCACATCCGCAACTTCGCGATAATCGAGGAAGCTCATCTCGAGTTCGGCGCAGGCCTCAACGTGCTTTCGGGGGAGACAGGCGCCGGCAAAACGATCATCTTGAGCGCGCTCGGATTGCTGCTCGGCTCACGCGCGTCGCCCGATATGATTCGCACCGGCGAGAAGGAGGCAGTCGTCGAGGGACGGTTCGAGCTCGAGGGCGAGGCCGCGATGCCTGAACTGGCCGAGCGCAGGCGCGACGGCGAACGCCGCGAGTTGATCGTGCGCAGAGTGATCGCCGAGGGCGGTGGGCGCTCGCGCGTGACGATCGACGGCGAACTCGCCACCGTGCAGAGCCTTGGCAAGATAGGCGCGCCGTTGGTTCAGGTTTATGGACAGCACGAGCAGCATTCGCTGCTCCGTGCCGAGAGCCATCGCGAGACTCTCGATCGTTACGCGAACCTCGATGATGAACTCGCGTCCTATCGCGAACGTTACGCGCGCGCGGAAGACATCCAGTCCCGCCTTCACGAACTAAACCGCCGCGAACGTGAACGCGCGGATTTGCTGGAACTGGCAAGGTTCCGCGCGACCGAACTCGAGCGCGCCGGCCTCGTCGCCGGCGAAGATGAAGCGCTATCGCGCGAGCGAACCGTGCTCTCCAACGCAAGCAAGCTCGCCACCGCCGCGCTCGAGGCCGAGCAGGCGCTCTACGGCGCCGACGGCGCGGCGACAGATACGGTTGCGCGAGTCGAGGCGCGATTGGTCGATGCGGCTGCGCTCGATCCGAAGCTTGGCGATGCACTCGAGATGATCAAGTCGGCCCGCGCGAACCTCGAGGAGGCGGCGCGCACGCTCGGCGCGTACGCGTCCAGGATCGAGGCGGACCCCGCGCGTCTGGAGGAAATCGACAACCGGCTTCAGGAACTGACGCGGCTCAAGCGCAAATACGGCGGGTCAATCGATAGCGCTATCGAGACGTTGGAGCGATCGCGGGCCGAGATTGGCGAGCTCGAAGGGATCGGCGAGTCGAAAGCTCAAGTCGAAGCCGCGATGGCGGCGGCGCTCGACGAACTCACCGGGCATGCAAATAGACTGTCCTCGATTCGCCATCGCGCTGCCACCGAGCTCGGCCGCAAGATGGAAGCCGAATTGAGGACGCTTGGGATGCGCTCGCCGGGTTTCGAGGCGCGGCTCGGCGCGCTCGGCTCGGACGAAGCCGGCTTCGTGCATGGCGGCGTTGCGCTCGGTCCGTTCGGCATCGATACGATCGAGTTTCATCTGTCGCCGAATGTCGGCCAGCCTGCGATGCCGCTGCTGAGAATCGCCTCGGGCGGCGAGCTTTCGCGCGTGATGCTCGCGCTCAAGCGCCTCGAGGCGCAGCGCCGCGGTGTTGCCACGATGATTTTCGACGAAGTGGACGCCGGAATCGGCGGCGCAGTTGCCCAGGTGGTTGGCCGCAAACTGAAACAACTCTCGCGCTTTCATCAGATTTTGTGTGTCACGCACCTGGCGCAGATCGCGGCGTTCGCGGACCGTCATCTCACAGTCGAAAAAGAAGAGCGGCGCGGTTCGACTCGCAGCCGTGTGGCGGTTCTGGAACCCGGCGATCGCACCGAGGAGATCGCTCGGATGCTCGGCGGCGAAGTATCCGACAAATTCCGCCGCGCTGCGCGCGAACTGCTCGATCGCGCCCGGGAATGACGCGCGCTTGACGCCAATTCGCCGCCGTTATGAAACCGATCTCCAATGACAAGCGCGGCCCCGGTCGGTTGACTCCACGGACGGTATCCGGTTAGCTGAAAAATCTCGCCTGCGGTGGGGCTGTAGCTCAGTTTGGGAGAGCGCCTGAATGGCATTCAGGAGGTCGCGCGTTCGATCCGCGTCAGCTCCACCAATAAAATCAAGCACTTAGCCAATATTCGCCACGATGTCGCCAGCGATTAGGTGGCACATAGGTGGCACCGTAGACATAAGCCGATTTCACGATATAGACCTGACCAGACCCATTTTTCATGGCTCTGAGCAACCGGCGCAGCGTGAAAAGCTACGAAATTTTGGTTTTTGAAGCTCGCTCGGTGGCTTCCAGCATTTGGCCCCGAACACCGCTGCTCACCTCGTCGCGCGGAAATCAAAGGCTCTTTCATCCGAGCGCCCTGCCAGATTTATTGCTTTGCAAACTGCTCCGGCAGGCACCGATAGCGATCGCTACGCGTCTTGGACGCGTGTACAGTGAGCGACTTGGAAATCCTCCAGAAGTTCCATTGTCGTCGATCCGCGCGGCGGGCCGCTGCATCGGTGCCCTCACGCCTGGAGGAAATTGAGCCGCGTTCACGACGTGAGAGGTGGTGGGAAAGTCGTCCTCGCGCGTCCAAATCAAGCGAAACTGCGGGGTTTTATTTCCGCCCGCGTACCCTTCATCCGCCCTTGTCCAAGCCCGTGGCTGTCAAATTGGCTGTCAAAACCATCGCGCAAGAACGCATCAGATTTTCGATCTCGCGTACCAGCTATCGGTACCGAGACTTTGAATCCACCTCTTTCCGGGGGGGCGAGGCTGTCTGAGCAATCTTCTCCTTTAGCGGGACCTTGGAGGACCTTGACGCCCAACAGGTGACAAATCGCGACGCTGCAACAAATAACGCCCGGCAATTCGCCACCGAAGTCATCGGGATGCTCCGCCATAATGCGGCGAGCCAGCCACGGCGGAGATCGCGTGACGTACGGCAGGTGAGCGAGCATTTTCGGAGACGACGCCGAACTAGACCTTAGCGGCTTCGTTCCCCGACCTGCCGAGAATCCCTCACTCCACCCGACAAGATCAAGACAATCTCTGGAGCAGCGAACTTCGTGAGCCGTGAGCCGAGAAGGCAAACCTCATCGCCCGAACCGGCAAAACCTGAACCTAGACGACACCGCACGGGGCGGAACGTCCAACTCAACATCAAAGCCACTGCCCACACGGTCGAACGCTTTCACAAAATTGCCGACAGCAACCGCTGGATACTTGGCGACACCTTCGACCGTGCCATTGCCGCGCTCGAGCGCGAATTAGCATCCTCCACCTTGTAGTCAAAGACAGGCGCCGCCTGCGGAAAGGCTTCCACAATAAGACCCCTTTTTCAGGTCATTACGGGGCCGGTCAGCCAAGAACCTTTAGTACAGCAAAATAAATGCCCAGCATGGCGATTCCCATCGGCATGCCGACCGTCGCCCACTCGCGGCTGGTAATGCGCAGCCGGCTGGCAGCAACAATGTTGGCGATGTTGCCAGGAACAAACATCCCACCGCTGATTAGCAAACCGAGCAATGCCGCGCGCTGCTGATTCACGCTGAGCGTCGGCCCCATCTCCACTACTGCCAGGGTCGAATTGTTGACGACTGCGGAAATCGTATTGAGCCAAAATAGCGATTCACTTGGGAGCCGGGGGACGTACGCATCGAGCAAAGGCCTGAGGCCTTCCGATAGTGCGACTAGTCCGGCGATAAAGACATACACTTTACCCGGTCGAGCGAGGAGGACAACCCACCACGAATCCCGCGGTGCGATTACCACGGTCTGCTCCAACTCGATTGAGCCAATCCGCAAAAGCAACGTCGGTAGCGCGCTGAGCACGATTCCGACCACAACGAAGGGACCAAGCAGTCGGGTCAGGTACCAAAAGTCCGCATGCAGGGCGTGCAGAACCACCGCGATTCCGGGCATGCCCACAGGCGTGAGGCCTGCGCCAAGACCGATAGCGAAACATGCAGATACCGTCACGAAAATCTCGGCCGGCCGCTCAAGGCGAAGTACAGAAATCGCCTCCACGAATACCAAGGCAGAAACAACCGGAGTTATGATTGCCGCGAGAAACCCAAGAATGATCGTTAGCAAAAAACAGACCGCCTTTGGGTCGAGCACTTGAACTACAGAGGCAAACAGTTCATCGAGAAAGTCGCGCAGAAGGCGAAACCCTGCGCCAAACACCAGAACCGCCAGCGTGAATGACAAGGGCTCGCGCAGGGCTGCCCAGATTAGCGCCGAGCTGAATTGTCCCATGAGACAAGCGGTCGCCACTCCGGCCACCAGGAAAAAAAGCTCAACGTTGCGTTTGATCGGCCCGATAAAGACGGGACCGACCAGAACTGCGAAGACCATTAACGCGGCAAGGACCATCGTGAGCATCTTCCCGCAACTAATGCATTAATACGGCGTTCGTGTAATCCGGAATTTCCATATTGAATCTTGATTCAGACCCGCATCAAGACCAGGTGGTTTGCAAACGGGAAGCTCGAGCCAGATTTTGAGTCCAAAGAGCTTTCCACGGCGCCGCAACCAGCCAGTTCTGCCTCGCGTTGGCATGAAACACGCGAAACTAGCACTTCCCCCCTATCTCATCACCGGAATCTGCTCCACTCTGCACACCGCGCCGCCGGAGGTACCCGAAGTCGACATGCAGCGCGGGCAGGACCAGCGTACTGGCCGGCATCCCCAGGGGCGTCGTGACCGCGAATGGGCCGCGCACGGCCTCCGCACCGGAATGCTGCTTCTCATTTGTGTTTCGGAGTTTTGGGCCTCATGGCTGCTTTCTGACAGCCTTTTCCAGTGGTCGTTCGCTCAAAGATGAATGTATTCAGTTTTACTTGCCACGAGAGTGGACCGGCGCTATAAAATAATGAATGGATTCATCTTTAGAGAATCGACCAGTCGGACTTCGCGACCGGCAGAAGCAGGAGCGGGAGCGCCGTATTATCAAGGCCGCCGAGCGACTGTTCGCCAGGAAGGGCTACGTCGAAGTCGCTATGGAAGATGTAGCGGGGCGCGCGGGCTTCGCGGTCGGCACGATCTACAACTATTTCCCGTCCAAATCCGCGCTGTTGCTCGCGATCGTCAGGCGTGAAACGGAATCGCTGCTCGCGAGCGGACGGAAGATCCTCGAAGACCCGCCGCGCAACCCGGTCGCGGGGGTTTCCGCGTTCACCGGGATTTTTTTCGACGACTTCACGCGTGACGACCGACGGCTGTGGCGCGAACTGTTCGGCGCTGCGATTGCGGAGCCGTCCACCCTGGGACAGCGCCTGTTCGAAGCCGATGTGCAACTGGTGACGCAGCTCGCCGCTCTGCTCGAGCGATACCGCTGCGACGGGATTCTCGCATCCGACATAGAACCCATGCCCGCGGCGACCGTCCTTTACGGCGTCTGCTTCACCTGGATGACCGCTTATCTGATGAACGACGCGATCAGCGCCGAAATGGTGCGCAACGAGATTCGCCGCGGCACCGCGATCGCAATGCGCGGATTGTTTCGCGACGCCGACGCAATCTCAACTATTACCGGAGGTGCTGAACTATGATCGAGATTATCGAAGGCCTTCCCGACCATGTAGTGGGAATCCTGGCAAAGGGCGAAGTGACGAGAAAGGACTACCTAGAGGTGGTGATACCGGCAATAAAAAAGTCGCTGAAGCAAAATGCCAAGCTGCGGCTCTATTACGAGCTGGGTTCGCAATTCACCGGAATCGACTTCGGCGCCGAATGGGAAGATTTCAAACTCGGAATTGAGCATCTTTCACGTTGGGAACGGATGGCCGTCGTGACCGACGTCGCCTGGATCAGGAATTTGGTCGGTGCTTTTCGCTTTCTGATGCCCGGAAAGATGAGAATCTTCACGACCGCCCAGACATCAGAGGCCCGCAAATGGATCGTCGCGCCGTGAGCGGGAGCCATCCATGAGAATCTTCGGAGATCCTTTCTTTTGGGCACTGGTCAGCATGTTCGGATTGGCAAGCGCCACGGCCGGGGTGGGCAGCACGAGGCTGGGGAAATTTAGATCACTGGGATTGGTAACCGTGGGAATGTTCACCTTGGGGCGAGTGGTGCTGGTCCTGCCCGCGGTAACTCAGCCGAGACTCGTGGCGGGTGACTGGATCTGGGTTGTCGGAGGCGTGATCTTTGCCGCAGGAATGGTTTTCGCGCTTCCTGCGTTCGCGATCAGGCCGTTCACAGGGCCCGAGGCTGGTGTGAGCCTGAGGACCGGAGGATTTTACCGGATCGTCAGGAATCCTCTCTATCTTTCAGATGTGTTGTGGTGCCTCGGTTGGGCAGTGATGTTCCGCTCCGAGATCGGCATCGCTCTCGTTCCCGTGTGGTGGGCGGGTCTGTGGCTGCTAACTATAATCGAGGAGGAGAGCCTCGAGCGGAAACTCGGCCAGCCGTACATCGAGTACAGGCGACGAATCCGTGGACGTATCCTCCCCGGCCTGCCACTATGATCGCACCGAGCCCAAATCCGCGCGGGAATGAGGGGGACCGCTCCTGATGCCGGACAGATTGAGGTATTTCGGTGATTGCCGACATCGCCAACTGGTGCTGGGTGCGCGCCCAAAAGCGGTTGGACCTTTCGATCGACGGCCTCGGAAATCTGCGACACACGACTATCCAGTGCTGCCCTTAAGCGGTCGGAGCGGCCGCCTTGGCGGGGACTGGGGCCGGATGAAGGCTGGCGTTGACTCTCGCAAGGTGGCGCTGATGGCGTGCCGTGCCCAGATGCATCAGGCGGTAAACCTCAACCTTCACCATGTCGTTGATGAAAAACCATACGAGCGCATAGCCCCACACTAACAGTGCGTACTTCCATCCCAGCGGCGTCATGCCCCATCCATAGACCGCGGCCAGGGTTCCGATGACCTGGGTTGTTTCGCAGGCAACGACCAGACGCCAATTGGGCCACGGGCGCTGCCAAAACGTTCCCACGCTTCGCGTGATGTAAATGGTGAGGTGCCCGGCGACCAGCAGCTTGAGGAAGATGAGGCTTTGAACGACGGGCCGGGGGAGGTGAAAGTATTTCTCTGCGATCCAGAAAAGGCCGAATGCAGAGATAACTCCCATCACGCCGAGCACCGAGCTGACCGTGAGTACGCGTTCCATGTCCCAGCGCACCGGGCGTGGAGCTACAATGGTGTTGTCGTAGGCGATCATCATGATCGGGAAGTCGTTGAGGACCGCGATGAGCACGATCATGACCGCGGTTACGGGGTAGAAGTTGAACACCACAATCGCGAGCGTCATGAAGAGCAGGACGCGGATGGTTTCCGAAATCCGGTAGATGGCGTAACTGTTCATGCGTTCGAATATCTTGCGCGCTTCTGCAATGGCGGCGGTGATTACCGAGAGACCTGTGGCCGTGAGCACCAGATCCGAGGCGGCGCGGGCGGCGTCGGTCGCGCCGCTTACCGCGATGCCGCAATCAGCCTGTTTGAGCGCGGGAGCGTCGTTGACGCCGTCACCGGTCATTCCGACGATATGTCCACCCGCCTGGAGGGCCTTGACGATCTTGAACTTATGCTCAGGAAAAACCTGTGCGTAGCCGTCGGCCGCGTCTATCTTGTCACTGTCGTCAGGCTTACCGTCGGGGAAAAGATCGCTCGCAACCGCGATGTTCGGTCCCAGCTTGAGTTCGCGCGATATCTGGCGCGCTATTGCGAGATTGTCGCCGGTTACCATGCGAACCTGCAGACCCATTTTTCGCGCGGTCGCGATGGTCGAGGCTGAATCGTCGCGGGGCGGATCGGACAGAGACAGTAGTCCAAGGAATTCCCACTTTCCCTGGGCATCGGTGCGCGCGACACCAAGGGTACGATAGCCTTTGGCCGCCAGATCGTTAACCTGCCCTTCAGCTTGTTTGCGCGCGTCCGCGTCGGGATGGACCAGATCCAGAATCACCTGCGGGGCGCCCTTCGAGACTTTGAAAGTGGCGTTGTCGTGTTTGACCTCGGCCTCGGTTCGCTTACTGACCGGATCGAAAGGCGTGAAATGAGTGATTTGATAGGCTTTTAACGCCGATTGATCGCTGAGACCTTTGAGGACGGCCTCGTCGATGCCATCGCCGCCCTCCCTTCGCGACGCCAAGGCTCCTCCCAGGATCAGGTCCTGATCGTTGCTCGCCTTGAAAACCACAGGGCTGCCCAGCTTGAGCTCGTTCTTGGTCAGCGTTCCGGTCTTGTCTGAGCAGAGAATGTCCATGCCGGCCATCTCTTCGATCGCGGCGAGGCGGGACACGATAGCCTTCATCCTGGCAAGCACGGATGCGCCGACGGCCATCGTGACGGACAGGACGGCGGGCAATGCGACCGGGATTGCAGCTACCGTAAGAATCAGTGCGAATAGCAGGGTTTCGACCAGCGGGTCGCCGCGAAATAGCGCGACTGTCAGGATCAATGCGACCAGGCCGAGCGTGATCAGAATGAGAAAATTACCTATCTTGAGGACCGCCTTCTGAAAGTGGGACACGGTCTGAACGCTCTCGACCAGTCGCGCGGTGCGGCCGAAGAGCGTGTTCATTCCGGTGGCGACGACCAGCCCATTCATCTGGCCCATTCGCACGATTGATCCTGAATACGCAACGTCATTTTTCTTCTTGTCGACCGGCAGTGACTCTCCCGTCAGCGCCGACTGATCGATGCTGAGGTAGTCGCCATCGACCAGCTTCAGGTCGGCGGGGACGACATTGCCGAGTTTGACCATGACAATATCCCCACTCACCAGGGTCTTTGCCTCGACGTCGCTCCACTTGCCGTCGCGCAGCACTCGCGAATGCAGTGCGAGATTCTTTTTGAGCGCCTCGATCTCGTTGTCGGCCTTGAATTCCTCCCAGAAGCCGACGACCGCGTTCAGCGCCAGCATGAAAAAGATGATGACGAAGTCTTCCCAATGCCGAACCACTGCGGAGAGTATCGCGGCAATTTCGATCATCCACGCGATAGGTCCCCAAAGAAACGTCAGGAACCGCTTGAGGGGGCTGATGCGCTTCTCTTCGATCGCGTTGGGACCGTCCTTCTTGAGCCGGCTCGCCGCTTCTTCCTGGGTCAGTCCATGCTCGATACTCGAATGGAACTTGGTGAGCGCCTCCTGGATCGTCCCGGTATCAGCTGGTATCTGGACACCTTTGGACGCATCTGCCTTGGAGGCGTCGGCCTTGGGAGCGTCAGCCCTGGGAGCATCGGCCTTGGACGCATCTGTCTTGGCTGCATCTGCGGAAACTGAGGCCTCGGCCTTTTGCCAGTCCTCGAGCGCACTGCCGCGTTCACCATGGCGAGCCTGAAAGACTTCGAAGGCGCGCTTGCGAATCTCATCCACGCTCGGCTTCGAACCCTTGGACTCAGCTGTACTTGCCTCGGACCCTTCTGGCGCGGAGTCCTTTGGATCGTTTACAGTCTTCGCATCTTCTGGAGAACTCTTCTCAGTAGCCATCTTTTAACTCCTGCCAGATTCCTTCCATACAGCGCCGACCGACCTTGGTCGGGCGCTCTGCGGTTGACTGCGAGGTCGCCATGCCAGGTCATCGCTCATCACATAGATACTCAGGGCCACAAGCATCAAAATCACGGCGACCCACAAACGCCAATCATGATGCGCATGTTTCCAGTAAGGACGATGGAAGCCATGAGGAACACTGTCGCTATCTGGACCTTCGGACCGGTGGTGACTGTGCTTTATCTTATTCATCAGTTCCCTGCCTTCTCGACTCCATCCGGAATGATCTCGGGTCGGCGCTATTACCGCTCGTCTACTTCCACTTCCAGTTACGGATTTCCGGCAGGTCCTGGCCGTGCTTGTCGATGTAATGCTTGTGCTCGATGAGCTTGTCCTGCATCATCTGCTTCAGATAGGAACCCTTGGCGCCCAAATGCGGTAGGCGATCCACCACGTCTTGCACTAAGTGAAATCGGTCAAGGTCGTTCTGCACCCTCATGTCAAAGGCGGTCGTAATGGTACCCTCTTCTTTGTAGCCCCGGACGTGCAGGTTGCGGTTGGTGCGGCGGTAGGCCAGCCGGTGGACCAGCCATGGATATCCATGAAAGCCAAAGATGATGTGCTTGTCTCTGGTGAAGAGCGAGTCGTAATCCTTATCGCTCAGCCCGTGCGGGTGTTCCGTGCTGGGCTGTAGCTTCATTAGATCGACGACATTGATCACGCGGATTTTCAGATCGGGAAGATGTTCGCGGAGGATGGAAACGGCGGCCAGAATCTCCAACGTGGGCGTGTCTCCACAACAGGCCATCACCACGTCCGGCTCGGCGTCCTGGTCGTTGCTGGCCCATTGCCAGATGCCAATTCCTTCCTTGCAATGCACGACCGCGGCGTCCATCGTCAGCCATTGGGGTAGTGCGTGTTTGCCTGCAACCACCACGTTGACGTAGTGCCGGCTGCGCAGGCAGTG
>DLMJ01000034.1:60770-60986 GCA_002479255.1 Candidatus Binatus soli
CAGTGATCGAAGACCGACAGCAGACAATTCGCGTCGGGCGGCAGGTAGACGCGTACGATATCGGCCTTCTTGTTGATAACGTGGTCGAGAAAGCCCGGATCCTGGTGCGTGAAGCCATTGTGATCCTGCTGCCAGACGTGGGAGGCCAGCAGATAGTTCAACGACGAGATCTTCCGGCGCCAGGGCAGTTCCAACGTCACCTTCAGCCACTTGGCG
>DLMJ01000034.1:61062-61339 GCA_002479255.1 Candidatus Binatus soli
TTGGCGTGCTGGCTGAACATCGAATCGACGATGCGAATGAAGGCCTCATAGCTATTGAAAAGCCCGTGCCGCCCGGTCAGTAGATATCCTTCCAGCCAACCCTCGCACTGATGCTCGCTGAGCATCGAATCGACCACGCGTCCCGCTGGCGCGAGGAATTCATCATTTTTTGCTTCGCGGGCGTCCCACTGACGGTCGGTGACTTCAAAAACCGCGCCCAACAGATTCGAGAGTGTCTCATCGGGCCCGAAGATCCGGAAATTGCGCTGATCCTGAT
>DLMJ01000034.1:61415-61573 GCA_002479255.1 Candidatus Binatus soli
TTGGCCACGTCACGCAGGAACTTGCCCAGCACGAGCGTATCCTGGCCGTCGACGGCGCCGGGCGAAGGCACATCCACCGCGTGGACATGGAAGTCCGGCATCCGCAGGTCGCGCAACAGAATACCGCCGTTGGCGTGGGGATTGGCGCCCATCCGCCG
>DLMJ01000038.1 GCA_002479255.1 Candidatus Binatus soli
AAAGGTTCTGACGACGTACACCCCGTTTGCTGGCCTACTCGGGGTTTAATTCTGTGTCATCGGGGAGATGCGGACGCCGCGGCGCGCCTCGAACTCGCTCGCTCGCAACTTTAGGAGCAGCTCGGACGTGTTCGGGTACAGCTTGAACACCGCCATCTTGTCGAAGGGCCATTCGCGCGGATCGTCGCTCAGGAGATGTGGTGACGGCAGCAGGGCGGGATCGGAAGGCACGTAGCGGCCGCCAGCGTGCTCAACCGTGATGGTGTTCTGCGGCCAGTCGCGGATCACGGCCAGCACTTGCGCCCTGGTGCGGGCGACCAGGTTGCGGACTTGGCGCGGATTGAGTTTGATGCCCGCGGCGGGCGCGCTCAGGAAGCGAGCCACGGGTTGGTAGTCGCTCAGATGCCGGCCGCCGCGCGCCCTTTGCAGGCGCAAAACCAGGAACGTCACGTAGTCCGCAACTTCGGGATCGCCCACCGTTTGGCCCGGCCCCCTCAGCCGTCGCGCAAGTTTCCGTACTCGAAGCTCCTCGCGTATCTCGACCTTACGCGCGGCCGTCACGTGGCGCGAGCCGAGCGCCCCGGCGAGCGCCCTGGGCGTGGGTTCCAGCGCGTCGCCTGCCGCCGCGACGCAGCGAACAAACAGCCGACCCTCGAGAAAGGTCTCGAACTCCGCGAGCAGGAAAGCCGCAAACTCGGGCACGCCAACCTGCTCCGCGATCTGCCTTGCCGCGCGCCGCCGCGCCGGCGTGTAAGTTATCCGGCGCGCGTCGGACGCCGCGGACTCTCTTATGGCGTCGAGATTGAGACTGCCGCGATCGCCCCGCCGACGATCTGACTGAGTAGGTAAGCGACCGGCTGGATCGCGGCGTCGGGTTCTGGATAAGCTTTGCCAGCGTTTCACGACGACCCGATTGTTAAGCCGATCGGGGAAGCGCGCAAGGGCGCCGGCCTCACGGCGCCCTTTGCATTTTCGGCTCACCGTCTTCATCGCGCTCCCTGCTCGCGCTCGCCGCGGCCCTTCACGGCTTCACTCGCTCGCCTTGCTCCGTAGTGCAGCTCGCGCCGCACTCGGCAGCCCAGGGCAACACCTAGACCAAGGCTGAATCGTCTCTGCTAGCCGCGCGCCCGTCGCGGTGCGGAGCCGCGCTGCTCACCACGTCGGCGAGTGTTGCACGCGATCGCTCGATTCAGCGGTTCGGCCGCCGGCGGATCGTGGCTTCCCGCGCCCCGCGCCGCGCTCGCCAAGTTCCCGCTTCCAGTCGCGCCGAGTATACATTCCGGCGACAGGCTGGCAGCACTCCTGTCAACAGCCTGTTGCAAAGAAATTGTCGGACCGGCTTCAGCCCAACAGATTTGTGCAAGGAATTCCTATTTTTTGCTGCGCTGACGGCATCTGCCCGTCGCGCCGACGGGGTCCCCCTTTCCAGCCCGCTACTCGAACCTTTCTCACCCGCGCGATTTTCCCGTCGAGAGATTTTCCTCCCCTCCTCGCCTCAGCTCGACTCCCCCTGCTTGACAGCCCGTGCCGTAGAAAATAGCCCGGAGAGTGCCTATGAATGGAACCGCGACGCCGGCGAACTTGAGCGGCAACCCCGCGATGGCTGTCCGCTTCAGGATATGGCGCGAGCGCATCTTGCCGCGCGCCGCATACCGGATCGAGCCTCGCTTTTGGACGCCGGACGGGTTTCAGTTCGCCGAAGGGAAGGCAGACTGGCAACGCCGCGCACTCAAAAGTTTCGAGCCGCGCGTGACTGGCATGGCGTGGACCTCTAGCCGCCTGTACCTGGTCATCGCCACCAACACCGCGGTCTATGAGCACGCCGCGCAGTTAATGCACGCGCGCGCCCTGCTTCGCGCCGATCCCGACTACGCGGAGCACCGCGGCAAGCGCGTCTCGATGATTCTGCTCGCCCGCAAGGTTGAACCGGCGATCGCCGATTTCGCCCGCCGCCAGCGCGTGCGGGTCTTCGTACCGGCTGCCGTGGTCGGCGCCGAAGCCGCGACCTCTCCCGAGCCCGACAGCGCCGACAGCCGGGCAAACGGCCACTAAAACGGCCACTTGGCCTCTATCGCGCCCGCGCCGTGATGTCTCGCGTCGCGCTAAAGTCCTTCTCTCCGTATGGGGATATGTGGTGGGCGGTGTCCGGTTTGAACGGACGACCCTCGGCTTGTAAGGCCGATGCTCTACCACTGAGCTAACCGCCCGCGGCCGAAGTCCTGGCAAAGGAGGGCGCCTACGTGCGTCTTCAACACACGGGCCGCCCTGTTGAACTTATTTGATCGAGGCCGCGCGAGCCGGTCACGAACCTGCCGACGGCGACGACGACGCCGGCGCGGCGCTGACGCCTTCGTTGAGCGAGTCCTTCAATTGCTTGCCCGGCTTGAACTTTGCCGACCGGCTCGCCGCAATCTCGATCGATTCGCCGGTCTTTGGATTGCGGCCAGTGCGCGCCTGCCGTTCCGATACTGAAAACGTTCCGAAGCCCGAGATGTTCACACGCTCGCCCTGGCGCAGCGCGGCGATGACGTCGTCGAGCACGATGTTAATTGCGCGTTCGGCATCGGCCTTGTTGAGCGGAAGCTTGTTCGACAGCGCCTCTATGAGTTCAGCCTTGGTCATATGTAGCCTTCGGCGGTCTTCCCGAATATCTGCGACCGCACATTTTAGCCGCGCGCTTCCGGTTCCCACCGGAATTCGCGGCGTCCCCCGCTCAGAACCTACGACAAGTTCGTGGATACTGTAGTATCCTCTTCGTCTCCTGGCGTCATTAGACCCTTCGGTTCCGGCTCGCGCAGGAACGCGAGGTCGCTCTCGCCCTTGCCCGACTTGAAGAACGCATCCGGATCGGTCAGCACCAGCGCGTGCTTGAGCACTTCGTCCATGTGCTCGACCTGAATCAAGGTGATGCCCTTCATGATCTGCGGAGGGATCTCCTCGATGTCCTTGGCGTTATCCTTGGGCATCAGGATCGTCTTGATGCCGCCGCGATGCGCCGCGAGCACCTTCTCCTTGAGTCCTCCAATCGGCAGCACCCTTCCGCGCAGCGTAATTTCGCCCGTCATCGCAAGGTCGTTGCGAATCGGCGAGCGCGTGAGCGCCGATACCAGCGCGGTCGCGAGCGTGATTCCCGCCGACGGCCCGTCCTTGGGAATCGCGCCTTCGGGAACGTGGATGTGGATGTCGATCCGGTGATAGAAGCCACGATCGAGGCCGAGCACTTCCGCCCGCGAACGGACATACGAAAGCGCAGCCTGCGCCGATTCCTGCATCACGTCACCGAGCTGGCCGGTGATGGTCAGCTTGCCGCGTCCCGGAACGATCGTCACCTCGACGCTGAGCAGCTCGCCGCCGAGCTCCGTCCACGCCAGCCCGGTCGCCACTCCCACCTGCGGTACGGTCTCCGCCGTGCCGTAGCGGAACTTCGGAACGCCGAGGTACTTGCCCAGACTCGAACTTGAAACCTTGACGTGCGCGTTGCGATCGGTCTTGACGACTTCGACCGCAACCTTGCGGCAGATCGAGGCGAGTTCGCGCTCGAGATTTCTGACCCCCGCTTCGCGCGTGTAATGGCGGATGATGCCCTGGATCGCGCCGTCGGAGACCTCGATGTTCTCCGGCCGCAGCCCGTTGGCCTCCTGCTGCTTCTTCAGCAGGTACTTCTTGGCGATATTGAGCTTTTCCAATTCCGTGTAGCCGGGGATCCGGATGACTTCCATCCGGTCCTGGAGCGGCCGCGGGATGCGGTCGAGCGTATTCGCCGTCGTGATGAACAGCACTTTCGACAAATCGTAATCGCAGTCGAGATAGTGGTCGTTAAACGTGCAGTTCTGCTCGGGATCGAGAACTTCGAGCAGCGCCGATGACGGATCGCCGCGGAAGTCAGTGGACATCTTGTCCACTTCGTCGAACAGCAGCACGGGGTTGGACGACCCGGCCTTGCGAATCGACTGGATCACCTTGCCTGGCAGCGCGCCGATGTAAGTCCGGCGATGGCCGCGTATTTCGGCTTCGTCGCGCACGCCGCCCAGCGACACGCGCACGAATTTGCGTCCGGTCGCGCGCGCCACCGACTTGCCCAGCGAGGTCTTGCCGACGCCCGGAGGTCCGACCAGGCACAGGATGGGCCCCTTCATCTGGCCGACCAGGGTCTCGACCGCGAGGTATTCCAGGATGCGCTGTTTGACCTTGTCCAGGCCGTAATGATCTTCTTCGAGCACGCGCTCGGCTTCCTTGATGTCGAGTTTGTCTTCGGTGTACTCGAACCACGGCAGCCCAAGAAACCAATCGAGGTAGTTGCGCACGACGGTCGCCTCGGCGGACATCGGCGACATCATCTTGAGCTTCTTGATCTCGCGCTCGCACTTCTCGCGGGCCTCGGCGGGCATCTTCTTCTGCCGAAGTTTTTCTTCCAATTCCTGAATCTCGTTCTTGAATTCGTCCTTCTCGCCGAGCTCCTTCTGAATCGCCCGCATCTGCTCGTTGAGGTAGTACTCCTTGGACGTCTTCTCCATCTGCTTCTTGACGCGCGAGCGGATGCGTTTTTCGACCTCGAGGATTTCCAGCTCCGAGCGCATGTAGCCGAGAATCTTCTCCAGCCGCTCGGCCGGGATGGTCGATTCGAGCAGCGCCTGCTTGTCTTCGAGCTTGATCCCGAGATGTCCGACCAGCTTGTCGGCCAGGAACGCGGGATCGTCGACGGCCGCGATTGAGGTTACCATCTCGGGCGGAATCTTCTTGTTGAGCCGCGCGTAGTTGTCGAAGGTCGAGACCACCGAGCGCATCAGCGCCTCGACCTCGGTGGTACGCTCGCTGACTTCCTCGATCTCCTCCGCCTCGACCTGGAAATATTCCTCGTCGGCGACGTAACGGATCACGCGCGCGCGCTTCTTGCCTTCAACCAGCGCCTTGACGGTCCCGTCGGGCAGCCGCAACAGCTGCACGACGACGCCGAGCGTGCCGACCGCGTACAAGTCCCGCGGCGTGGGCTCGGCCACCTTGGGATCCTTCTGCGTCACCAGCAGAATCGGGGTCTTCTTGGCCTCGGCGGCTTCCAGAGCCTTGATCGACTTCTGGCGTCCGACGAAGATGGGATAGACTTCGTGTGGGAAAACGATCAGTTCGCGCAACGGGAACAATGGCACCACGTTCGTCGTTGCATCGCGATTATCTTTCTTGTCATTGCGAAAAAGCATCTTGTAGTTCTCGAGTCTCCCGGGCTATGCGGTTTCGGCGGTCTTTTGATAGACCAGCAGCGGCTGCTCCTTCTGAGTCACCACTTCCTCCGAGATTAGCACCTCCTTGATGTTAGGCTGTGAGGGGATTTCGTACATCAGGTCCACCATGATCGCTTCCATGATGGCGCGCAGTCCGCGAGCGCCCGACTTGCGCTTGAGCGCCTCGCGCGCAATCGCGCGCAGCGCACCCTGCGTGAATTTCAGGTGAACGTTCTCCATGTCGAAGAGCTTCTGATACTGGCGCACCAGCGCATTCTTCGGCTCGGTCAGGATTCGCACCAGCGCTTCCTCGTCCAATTCGCCCAGCGTCGCGATCACGGGCAGGCGGCCCACGAATTCCGGAATCAATCCGAACTTGAGCAAGTCCTCCGGCTGCACTTCATATAGAAGCTCGGAGACCGTCTTGGGGTCGCGATGCGTCAGGTCGGCCCGAAAGCCCATCGTCTTGCCCGAGATGCGCCGCCGGATGATGTCGTCCAGTCCAACGAACGCGCCGCCGCAGATGAACAGGATGTTGGTCGTGTCGACCTGCAGGAATTCCTGCTGCGGATGCTTGCGGCCGCCCTTGGGCGGTACCGACGCCATCGTGCCCTCGATGATCTTGAGCAGCGCCTGCTGGACGCCTTCGCCCGACACGTCGCGCGTGATCGACGGGTTGTCGCCCTTGCGCGCAATCTTGTCGATCTCGTCTATGTAAACTATCCCGCGCTGGCATCGCTCGATGTCGTAGTCGGCGTTCTGGAGCAGCGACAGTATGATGTTCTCGACGTCCTCGCCGACGTAGCCGGCCTCGGTCAGCGAAGTCGCGTCGGCGATCGTGAACGGCACCTGCAGGAAGCGCGCGAGGGTTTGCGCCAGCAGCGTCTTGCCGACTCCGGTCGGGCCAATCAGCAGGATGTTGGATTTCTGCAGCTCGACGTCGCCGGTCACCATCTGCGAGTCGATTCGTTTGTAGTGATTGTGGACCGCGACCGAGAGAATTTTCTTGGCCCGCTCCTGTCCGATCACGTACTGATCGAGCACCCGCTTGATTTCGGCGGGCTTGGGCACCGCCGAGCTTTGGCTGAACGCTTCCTCGCTGTCAGTCTCCTCGGCGATTATGTCGTTACAAAGGTCGATGCATTCGTCGCAAATATAAACCGTCGGGCCGGCAATCAGCTTTCGAACTTCGTCCTGGCTCTTCCCGCAAAAGGAGCAAACCAGGTTGCCCGAGCGGTCGTCATGCTTGGCCATACTGCCTCCCGCGGCTCACTTGGAGGGCCTTCGGCTAACGATTATCTCATCAATCAGTCCGTATTCAACCGCCTGCTCCGGCGACATGAAATAATCGCGATCGGTATCCTTCTCGATCTTACGCAGATTCTGTCCGGTATGCTTCATTATGATGCTGTTGATGTCCTCCCGCGCGCGCAAAATTTCCTTCGCGTGTATTTCGAGGTCGCTCGCCTGTCCCTGCATTCCGCCCAGCGGCTGATGCAGGATGATTCGCGCATGCGGGAGCGCGTAGCGCCGTCCCTTCGCACCCGCCAGCAGCAGGATTGCGCCCATGCTGCCCGCCTGACCCATGCACAGCGTCGATACGGGAGGCCGGATGAACTCCATCGTGTCGTAAATCGCCATCCCGGCCGTCACCGACCCGCCCGGCGAATTGATGTAAAAGTTGATCTCTTTTTCGGGGTCTTCGGATTCGAGGAACAGAAATTGAGCCGTGATCAGGTTGGCGACGTCGTCGGTGACTTCGGTGCCGAGAAAAACGATGCGGTCTTTCAGCAGGCGAGAGTAGATGTCATAGGCCCGCTCTCCGCGGCCGGTCTGTTCGATGACAATCGGTACCAGGGTGCTCATAAATCCGGTCCGCGCCACAGCCAGGTCGCGACAATTGAGAGAAGGCCGCTGACGCCTTCAAATTGTAACGTCTGGGAAATGGTCGAGCAACCGTGATTGGCTCCGAACGAAGTTGCATCGACGCTACTTCGGCTCGGATGCTGCATCTTCACGCTTGGCGCGGCTCAAAATAAAGTCCAGCGCCTTCTCCCGCCGCATCGATTGCCTCAGCGCCTCGCGATTCTCTTGCTTGCGGTAAAACTCGGCGGCGCGGTCGCGATTACGCCCGCTCTGCGTGACGATTGCCGCCACCCGCGCACCCAGCTCCCCGTCATCGATCTCGATCTTTTCCTGCTCCGCGAGCGCGTCCACGATCAGCTCGGTGCGCGCGCGCTTCTCGGCCCGCGTCTTCAGGTCGTCGGCGCTCTGCTTGACCCGCTCGCCGGCTTCCTCGTGCGACAGGCCGCCCGCTTCGAGCGTCTGATGCAGCTCGGCTTCCATCGCATTCAGCTCGCGCGCGACCAGCGATTCGGGCAGCTCGACCGGATTGCGCTCGATCACGAGATCGAGCAGTCCCTGCCGCGCGCGCGCGTTGGCCTCCTGCTTGGCGTGCGCGAGCAGTTCGCCGCGAACGCGGGTGCGGAACGCCTCGAGGTTTTCGTCGCCGAGATCCTTGGCGAAGTCATCATCGACGGCCGGCAACTCGCGCCGGTAGATCTCCTTGGGCGTCGCGCGCCATTCGATCGTTTTGCCGGCGAGGTCTTTGTGGCTGTAGTCCGCCGGGTAGCTCTTCGAGGCCTTCATCTGCTTGCCCAGCTCCGCGCCCTTGAGCACTTCGTACACGCCGTGGGCCAGCGCGCGCTCGGAAACTTCCACCAGCCGATCGTCGGGACGGGTGCTCGACAGCGGCTTGCCGTCCTCGAAGGCCTCGACCGAGGCGAGCGCGTAATCGCCGTCCTCGACGACGGTGCGATCCTCGATCTTCTTGAGCGTCGCCTGCCGCTCGCGAAAACGCGCGATCGCCTCTTCGACTTCATCGTCGCTGACCTCGACCTTGGACTCGGGCACCTTGAGACCCTCGTAGTCCTTGACCTCGATCTTCGGACGGAGATCGAACGTCGCGCTGAACTTGAGCGACAGGTCTTTCTGCAGGTCGCTCTGTTCGGTGACGATTTCGGGCGCCGCGACCGGCTTGAGGTCGTGCTCCTCGAGCGCCTTGTCGGTGTATTCCTTGACGAGTTTCTGAATCACCTCGCCGCGGACCTGGTCGCCGAAAAATCGCTCGAGCAGATTGCGCGGGGCATGGCCGGGACGGAAGCCCTTGAGCACAACGCCGCGTTTGAGTTCGTTGAATGCGCGATCCAGCTCGTGCTTGATTTCGTCGGGCTCGACTTCAATCGTAAGTTTGCGCCGGAGACTGCTGGGTTCTTCGATATTTACATTCATGGCGGTTTAACCTTTACAGATAAACACACCGCTGTCGCCGGAATCAACCGAGCGCCGCAATTCGACGCCCATTCGTCCTCGTTGTTTGGCGCCCCGCCGATAACTGGACTTCGTATTCAGAAAAACCTAGAGTGCCCCAGATACCCAGAGGGTAATCGCTCGGCTATGAACGGCGCGATCAAATTGCACAGCGGGCGGTGCCCTTAAACAAACCTCGACCTATCCAGGAGACTCGGAATTGCGATGAGCGAATCGAATATAGTTCTGCCCACTTTAACCAGCGGACAGGTCATGATCCTGTGGCTGGTGCTGCTCTCGGCGCTGGTCGCGCTGGCCTACGGAGTCGTGCTGATACGCGTGGTGCTGGCCGCCGACCCCGGACCCAAATCGATGACCGACGTGTCCGACGCGATCGAACTCGGCGCGATGGCGTATCTCGGACGGCAAGTCAAAACCATGATCTGGTTCGTCGCCGCCACCTTCGTCGCCCTGTTCCTCATGTACCGCAACGTCTATCAGGGCCTGTACCTGCCGCTCGGCATCTCGATCGCCTTCCTGATGGGCGTTACGGCTTCCTACAGTGCCGGTTACGTCGGGATGTGGCTGGCGGTCAAGGCCAACGTCCGCAGCGCCAACGCGGCGCTGACCAGCTTCAAGGGCGCGATGGAACTGGCCTTCAAGGCGGGCGGAGTCTCGGGGATGTTCACGGTCGGCCTGGGGTTGCTGGGCGCGACGATCATCTTCCTGGTGTTCCGCGAAAACGCGATGAAGGTGCTGGTCGGCTTCGGCTTCGGCGGCTCGCTGGCCGCGCTGTTCATGCGCGTCGGCGGCGGCATCTACACCAAGGCGGCTGACGTCGGCGGCGACCTGGTCGGCAAAATCGAGCAGGATCTCCCCGAAGACGACCCGCGCAACCCCGCCACGATTGCCGACAACGTCGGCGATAACGTCGGCGACTGCGCCGGCATGGCGGCCGACGTCTTCGAGTCCTACGAGGTGACGCTGGTCGCCGCGATCATCCTGGCGGCGTATGCGTTGCAGGAGTCGGACTTTATCGCCGCCTACGGCCAGTACGCGGGCGCGTTTGCGGTCAAACTGATCATGTTCGCCTTGATCCTGCGCGGCGTCGGCGTGTTTTCCTCGATCATCGGAATCATTGCGGTGCGCGTGCCGGCCGGCAAAATGCTCGATCCGATGCGCCCGATCACCATCGGCTACATGACCTCGGCGATCGCATCCGTGTTCGGATTCTTCGTCGTCAACTATTTTTACCTCGACGACCCGCGCACCGGCGTGACCGATTGGCGCTTCGCCTGCTGCGCGTCGCTCGGAATCGTGCTCGCGGTAGTGACGCTGTGGCTCACCAACTATTTCACGCATCCGGACAAGGGTCCCGTCACTGAAACCGCGATGGCGGCGCGCACCGGCCCCGCAACTCTGATTCTGTCGGGCATGGCCGAGGGCCTCGAGTCGTCGGTCTGGGCGCTGCTGGTGATCGCGGCCGCAATCGTCGGCGCGATGGCGATTTTTCACGAGTCGCTCGCGCTGCAGTTTTACGGAATCGCGCTGACCGGCCTCGGATTGCTCACGACCACCGGCTTCATCCTCGCGATGGACACCTACGGACCGATCACCGACAACGCCCACGGCATCTTCGAGATGGGCGGAATCCATCAGGAGGAGGCGTCCAAGACGCTGTCCTGGATGGACGCGATCGGCAACACCACCAAGGCTCTCACCAAGGGCCTGGCGATTGCGACCGCGGTGCTGGCCGCCGTCGCGCTGTTCCGGTCATTCATAGATGAGGCTCATCTCAGCGCGATTGGCGTGCAGATCAACATGCCCACCGTGTTCGTGGGCCTGATGATCGGCGGCGCGGTGCCGTTCCTGTTCAGTTCATTTGCGATTAAGGCGGTCAGCCGCGCGGCCTATCAGATCGTGTTCGAGGTCCGCCGCCAGCTTCGCACGCATCCGGGGATCATGGAGGGCAAAGAGCTGCCCGACTACGGCGCGTGCGTCGATATCGTCACGGCCGCTTCGCAGAAAGAGCTGCTAGGGCCTGGAATCCTTGCGATTTTCTCGCCCCTGCTGGTCGGTTTCGGTCTCGGCGCGGGCGCACTCGGCGGGTTCCTCGGCGGCACGATCCTGACCGGCCAGTTGATGGCGGTCTTCATGTCGAATGCGGGCGCGAACTGGGACAACGCCAAGAAAAAGATCGAGGACGGATTCCTGGGCGGCAAGGGCACTGACGTGCACAAGGCTTCCGTGGTGGGAGACACCGTCGGCGATCCGTTCAAGGATACGGCGGGCCCTGCGCTGAACCCGATGATCAAGGTGATGAACCTGGTCGCGATTTTAGCGGCGCCGTTCACCACCGTTGCGCTCGGCGGCGTGACGCTGGTGCGCGTCGCGGTGGTCGTGCTGTCGATCGTCGCGCTTTCGATCGCGGTCACCTTCTCCAAGCGCGGTTCCATCGCGGAAGAGAGCCTGGCTATCGAGACCAAGCGGGCCGCCTGAGCGGATTTCACAGCTCGCATTCCTTGAAGGGCCGCACGCATCGTCGTGCGGCCCTTTTCTTTTTGCTTCGATTCCCAATTCTCCGTATCTTCGCGGTTCATCCCTATGGCAATCGAATATCGCGCACGCCAACGCAGGACCGTTGCCGCCCGCCGAGTACGAAGCGATTCGCGCTCGATGGCGCTCGGTCGCTCCCCGTGATTGGACTGGACAGCGCTAGCAGTGCGTTCGCCGGACAACAAACAGACGGGCGATAGCGTCGAGGTCGTGTGAGTCGCCGCCAACCTCGGGTGCAGGCGCCATTGACGGGCGGCTGTCCTGCGGACAATTGTAAGATCAAGCGTAGAAACACTGCTGGAGCAATGGTTCTTCGACCCGCACACACCGCTTTCCTTTTCTTCATTGCGATTTGCGCAGGTTTGCGCGGCGGTCTGGTCAACGCTGCTGAACACCCCGACGCCTTCCTCACGTACCCCAATGCCGCAAACGTATGGACTGGCAGTGTGGGCTCGACCGACCAGCTTACCTACGATGTAGTTGCGAAGTATCCAGCCTCTCACGTTATCGGCTGGATTTCCCGCAAGCTGCAAAAGGCTGGCTGGGAACCTCTTGTGTATGATTTCTTAAACCCGGGCTTACCCTCATCTCGAGTGACGGGTTGGCAGGAGTTCCTGGACGGAACAAAAGACCCCACGTTATGTGTTCACCAATGGATTGGCGATTGGAAAGACGCAGCCGGAAATATCGTCAGGTATTTGTTTCGCTATACGCAACTTGAATGTGGGACCTCCGATCTCACTGACCTCGCAGTGAGCGCTGTATACGTTCCCGCGGCTGCGGCTCGGCAAGCAGAGCAGATGTTCGGGCAGCAGGAGAAGGAACACAAGCCACAGTGACTGCGCGCAGGCACGGATGAGTTCCTGGCGTTTTGTCCCGCTTGCGATGCTGGCGATGTACGCAGCCGTGATGAGCGGAATCATTCTGCAATACCGCCGCAGGTACGGCCGCTCGCCCATTCGGCTTTCCGGTTCGGATGGGGCCATGGATAGGATTAAGGAGGCCGCCCTCATTCTCTTTGGTGTTCTGCTTGTTTGGCAGGCCGCTGCGGCCGCCTTTGGGCTGTACATCCCACTGGGGAACCGGCTTTTCGATCCGCTGCCCGCTTTGGGCACGATAATCGCGTTTGCGGGTGCGTCATTGATTCTCAGCGCGATCGTGACCATGGGCGCGTCTTGGGACATCCCGATCAGCCCCGAGCAGAACAGTCCCGCGGCTGGGCTTATAACCTCCGGACCGTTCCGGTTTTCGCGCAATCCGATCTATCTCGGGATGCTCGTAACGCTGGTGGGCTGGATGCTGCTGATTCCGGCGCTGCTCTCGTTCATCATCCTGATTGGGGCCATCCTGAACCTCCGCCATCAGGCGCTCGAAGAGGAAGAGTATCTGATCCGGACGTACGGCCCGGACTACGCGGTGTGGGCGCGCGAGGTCGGCCGCTTCGTCCCCTGGTTCGGCCGGCTTGCGTGATCGAACCGCGCGCGAATTTAGGATCCGGATCGCTTTCAGCTCAGGAAGATTGATAGGTTCTGCCGACCGAACGGACGCATGGGCGATTCTTACAGATACAAACCGCTTGGCTACTTTGCGCTGGTGTTCGCTCTGACTTGGGCGTCCTGGTCATTCGCTGCTTACTACAGCTACCAGCGCGAAATGGGGCTGTACAGCAACCTGTTCGCGCTGCTTGGGCTGCTGGGGCCTTTTTTTGCAGCCCTGATCATGATCCGGAATTCAGGGAGCCGGGACCTGAAGCACGATGTCAGGGAGAGATTTGTCGATCTCAGGCTCATCAGACCCGGCTACATCCCGGTCATTTTGATCCTGATGCCGTTTACGTTGTTTCTTTCGACATGGCTGTCGATTGGTGTTGGCCGATCCGCCGATCAGTTCCGCTTTTCGGGCGGATTTGCGGCTATGCTGCCGATCATCCTTCTTGCCCCCACCTTCGAAGAGCTCGGATGGCGAGGCTACGGAATGGACAGCCTCCTGGCGAAATTCGGCATGATGAAGGCGACGCTGTTGTTCAGCGTCCTATGGGCGATATGGCACGTTCCCCTGTTCTTCATCGATCGCACCTATCAGAACGGCCTGTGGAACAGCAGCCCGATTTACGTCGCCAACTTCTTTGTCAGCATCCTCCCGGCAGCCATCCTCATGAACTGGGTGTACTACAAAAACAATCGAAGCATCGTGGCCGCGATCCTGTTGCATATGGCGCTGGATGCAACCGCGGAGGCGTTCCAAACCGAACAATTTACCAAATGCATCTGGACGGGTGTGTTGTTGTTCATTTCGATTCTGGTCATCGCGGCAAACAGAGCATTCTTCTTCGCAGCAGGGGCCCCGGTCCCTGCACCTGAGTAAGGAGAAAAGAGGCGGAATTCGGATTCCCGAAACTCATACCGGGTTTCGGACTTTCTGTGTGAACCGGATTCGGCACGGAGCAGAGCGCATGGAAATCGCATGGATCGGAACCGGAATAATGGGCGCGCCGATGGCGCGACGACTACTCGGCGGAGGCCATCGCGTCCGCGTCTTCAATCGCTCAGCCGACAAGGCGCGAGCACTCGCCCCTGACGGCGCGATCATCGTCGCCGACGCCGCTGCGTGCGTCGCTGGTAGCGAAGTCGTGTTCATCATGGTGCCCGACACGCCCGACGTGGAGGCGACCGTCGCGAAGATCGAGCCCGCACTGAAGACCGGGCAACTCGTCGTCGATATGAGCACTATTTCGCCGATGGCGGAGCGCGCGATCGCGTCGCGCCTGAAGCCGGCCGGCGTCGATTACCTGGATGCGCCGGTATCGGGCGGCGACGTCGGCGCACGCGACGGCACGCTCGCGATAATGGTTGGCGGGGAAGCGTCGGCGTTCGAGCGTGCGCGTCCGCTGTTCGATCTGCTTGGGCGCAGGGTCACGCACATGGGCGCGTCGGGCGCGGGCCAGATGACCAAGCTTGCCAATCAGATCGCGGTCGCGCTTGCGCTGGAGGCGGCGGCCGAGGCGATCAAGTTCGCGGAGGCCGGCGGTCTCGATGCGTCGCGGGTGGTCGAGGCGATAGGCGCGGGCGCGGCCGCGTCGTGGCAGTTGTCGAATCTCGGTCCCAAAATAATAGCCGGCGATTATCGGCCCGGATTCTTTATCAAGCTGATTCGCAAGGACCTCCGCCTGGTGGTCGAGGCGGCGCGTGAATCGGGCCTCGCGCTGCCCGGACTTTCGCTGATGGCGTCGATGTTCAACGCCGCCGCCGTGCTTGGTCACGATCTCGACGGAACGCAGGCGGTCGCGGCGGCACTCGACAGATTGGCGGACGTGAAGTAGTAGCAGAGTTGAACCCGGATTTTTTGGAGGCCAAAAATGGCAGACCATCTGCTCACGGAACTGAAGGACCGCGTCCTTTACCTCACGATGAATCGGCCCGACAAGCTCAACGCGATGAGCATCGAGATGATGGGCGGGCTGGTGGACAACCTGACGCGCGCCGCGACCAATCGCGAGATTGGCGCCGTCGTGCTGACCGGTGCGGGGCGCGGATTCTGCTCCGGCGGAGATATCGGCGCGATGCGCGAACGCAACGAGGGCGCAGGCGGATCGGGCGCGCCGCAGACGGTCGAGGACCTCGTCGCGGGGCTGCGGCGCGGCGAAGAGGCGTCGCGGATGCTGCACGAGATGGCGAAGGTGACGATCGCGGCGGTCAACGGACCCGCGGCCGGCGCGGGCCTGAGCCTGGCGATGGCGTGCGACATCAGGATCGCGTCCGACACGGCGCGCTTCGCCACGGCGTTCGCCAAGGTCGGTTTCGCGGGTGATTACGGCGGCACCTGGTCGCTGACGCAATTGGTCGGGTCGGCCAAGGCGCGCGAATTATATTTCCTGGCCGACGTGATCGGCGCCGACGAGGCGTTGCGAATCGGACTGGCAAATCGCGTCGTGCCGTCGGCGTCGTTCCGCGACGAGGTGCATGCGATAGCGTCGAGGATCGCCAACGGGCCGTCGATTGCCTATTCGTATATGAAGGCGAATCTCAACGCGGCGATCAATCACGAGTTCAACGAGCTGCTCGACCGCGAGGCGTGGGGGCAAATTATGACCGGCCTTACCGAGGATCATCGCGAGGCCGTCAAAGCGTTTCTCGCCAAGCGCCCGCCGACGTTTAAGGGCAGATAGGCGCTGAGGGGGTGTCCCGGATCCGGGGGTCAACGATGGACTTCAAGACGATCATCTACGATGCGCGCGACCACGTCGCGAAAATCACCATCAACCGCGCCGAGCGGATGAACGGCTACAACGACACGATGGTCAAGGAAATGTGCGCGGCGATTGATCTCGCGCGCCAGGACGACGAAGTCCGCGTGTTGATCATCACGGGCAGCGGACGCGCGTTCTGCGCCGGTGGCGATATCAGCGGCGCGCCCGAGAGCCGCTCGCGATTTCATGGGCATCCGATGGGTCATATGCTGGAGATGCGCGAAGGGTTCCATCAGCTGGTGTTGTCGCTGCATCGCTTCGACAAGCCGGTGATCGCGGCGATTAACGGCGCGGCGGTGGCGGGCGGCCTGACGCTCGCGCTCTCGTGCGATTTTAGAATCGCCTCGGACCAGGCGCGGCTGGGGGACACCGCGCTCAAGTTCGCGCTGCTCTGCGACGAAGGCGGAGCGTACCTTTTCCCCCGCTTCATGGGATTGGATCGCGCACTCAAGATGACGCTGCTGTCCGAAGTCTATGACGCCAGGACGGCGCTCGAACTCGGGCTGGTTACAGAAGTGGTGCCGCACGCGGAACTCGAGGCGCGGGTGAACGATTTCGCGCGGCGGCTCGCCGACGGACCGCCCTTGGCAATAAGGCTGGCCAAACGCATGATGTACAAGCAGCGCGAGATGACGCTGGAGAATGCGCTCGAGGACGCCGCGCTCAACGTGATGATCACAAACCCGTCCGAAGACGTGCGCGAGGGCATCCGCGCCTTCCGCGAAAAACGCAAGCCGAATTTCAAGGGCAAGTGAGTTTTTACTTTTCACTCACTTCCAAGCCGCCCCCGCTACAGGAGAACTGGTCCGCATGCCGATGAAGAAAAAAGATGTCGAGAAGCTGCTCAACAAACCGATCGTGGCGGTGGTCGCGGTCACCGCGCCCGACGGCGCGCCGCACGCGGCGCCGACCTGGTACGAGTACGCCGACGGGCAAATCGTCTTTCACACCGGCACCGAGTCGTTCAAATACAAATGCCTCATGCGCGATCCACGCTTGACGCTGGTGGTCGATACCAAGAAGGCGCCGTACAAGGCGGTGGTGCTGAAGGGGCGCGCGACGCTCGAGGAAAAGATCGACGACAAGCGGACGGAGCGGATGGCGGTCGGATACCTGGGCAAGAAACTCGGCAAGGCGTACGCGAAATCGCTCAAGGGCAGCAAGGTCGTCGTCGTGAGCTTCAAGCCGGCGCGCACGATCTCGTGGGACTACGGGCAGGAGCGCCCTTAGCGCATGAGATGCGGCCTCAAGCATCGCGCGGCTTTCGACGGGCTAATCCATCTGCGATAATTGCATTAGTGGCACGACAGGTACCAAACGATGCGGTTATCGAGGCGCTCGGACACGTAAAGTATCCCGGTTACGGCGCCGATATCGTTGCGCTTGGAATCGTCGAGGATGCCCGGCCGGCGCAAAACGGCGGCTACGCGATCACGATTCGGCAGGTCACTGAGCGCGACGAGGTGATCCGCGAGCTGGCCGGGAAAATCCATCACGCGCTCACGCACGACCTCGGCGTGCCCAGCGTCGAGCTTAGGGTGCATCGAATCGAAGCCGAGCTTGGCGAAAAAACCGGCCGCGTGCGGCTCGAAGGCACCAGGCACATAATCGCGGTGGGAAGCGGCAAGGGCGGAGTCGGCAAATCCACCGTCGCGGCAAACCTGGCGGTCGCCCTGGCGCGATTGGGCTTCAGCGTCGGCCTGCTCGACGCCGACATCTACGGGCCGTCGATCCCGATGATGTTCAACGCCGGTGACGAGCGGCCCAAGTCGGCGGGCGGACAGAATTTCCACCCGATCGAAAAGTACGGCGTGAAAATGATCTCGATCGGATTTTTCCTGGGCGAGAAGGCGCCGATTATCTGGCGCGGGCCGATGGTGATGGGGGCGGTGCGCCAATTCCTCAAGGACACGCTGTGGGGCAGCCAGGATTTTCTCGTCGTCGATCTTCCACCCGGCACTGGCGACGCGCAGTTGACGCTCGCGCAGCAAGTCTCGCTCGACGGCGCCGTGATCGTGACGACGCCCCAGGACGTTGCGCTGCTCGACGCGACACGCGCGGTCAAGATGTTTCGGCAGGTGCATTGTCCGATTCTTGGCGTGGTCGAGAACATGAGCTATTTCGTCTGTCCGGATTGCGGCGAGCGCGACGAACTTTTTGGCCACGGTGGCGGCGAGCGGATGGCCGCGGAGGAAGGGACCCAACTGCTCGCGCGGATCCCGATCTATCCCGAGCTGCGCCAGACCGGCGACGACGGCACGCCGATAACAATCGCCAAACCTGAGCATCCTGCGAGCGTGGCGTTCATGGAGCTCGCACGGCGGATTGCAAACGCCGCGGCCGGTTGACAACTAACAACTTGAAATACTTGCTCGATTTGCCGCGCGCCGATATTGTTGCCGTTCGGTCCTATCGTTTCGTCGCCGCCCAGGCGCGGCAACCTAATTCAACAATGACCGGAATTGGAGCTCGAAAATGGCCACGGTGATAACAGAAGAATGCATTAACTGCGGTGCGTGCGAGCCGGAATGCCCCAACACCGCGATTTACGAAGGCGGCGCGCAATGGGAACTCAACGGCGCGACCACGCCCGCGATCAAGGACGACCTCTACTATATCGTCCCCGACAAATGCACCGAATGCGTCGGCTTCTTCGACCAGGAACAGTGCGCGGCGGTTTGCCCCGTCGATTGCTGCATCCCGGACCCCAACATTCCCGAGACCGATGAGGTCCTTATCGAGCGTGCTCGCGTCCTCCATCCCGATCAAACCTTCGGCGCCGAATACCCGTCGCGGTTTCGAAAGGGCTGACGCCAAGGAGCCTGAAGTTTGACGACAAAAAATTCCGTCCGAATCGCGCCCGCGGACGGCAAGCTCGGCGTGCTGCTGCCCGGCATCGGCGCCGTCAGCACGACGTTCATCGCCGGAGTCGAGGCGGTTAAGCGCGGGCTGGGCGCGCCGATCGGATCTCTGACCCAGCTGGCCACGGTTCGCCTCGGCAAGCGCACCGAGGGACGCACGCCGCTGATCAAGGACTTCGTCCCGCTGGCCAAACTGGAAGATCTCGAATTCGGCGGATGGGACATTTACGAAGACAGCGCCTACGAAGCGGCGCGCCACGCCGCGGTGCTCGATCCTGCGCTCCTGGAGCAGGTGCGCGCGCCCCTGGAAAAAATTCATCCGATGGAGGCGGTGTTCGACCAGGACTACGTGCGCAACATCCGCGGCCCCAATCTGAAGGAAGCCCGCACCAAGATGGACAAGGCCGCGATGCTGATGGATGACATCCGGCAGTTCCAGAAACGCACCGGCGTCGCGCGCACCGTGATGATATGGTGCGGCTCGACGGAAGTGTTCCATCGCCCGTCGGAAGTCCATCAGAGTTTGAAAGCCTTCGAGGCCGGGCTCGCCAACAATGATCCCGAAATCGCGCCAAGCCAGATCTACGCCTACGCCGCGCTCAAGATGGGAATCCCGCACGCAAACGGCGCGCCCAACCTGACCACCGACACGCCCGCGTTGCTGGAACTCGCGCGCGAGACCAACCTCCCCGTCTGCGGCAAGGACTTCAAGACCGGGCAGACGTTTATGAAGACGCTGATCGCACCCGGACTGAAGGCCCGCATGCTGGGGATGTCGGGATGGTTCTCGACCAACATCCTGGGCAATCGCGATGGCGAGGTGCTGGAAGATCCCGGCTCGTTCAAGTCCAAGGAAGAGACCAAGCTGTCTGTGCTGGACCAGATCCTTCAGCCCGAGCTGCATCCGCAGCTTTACAGCGACGTGTTCCACTCGGTGAAAATCAATTACTACCCGCCGCGCGGCGACTCCAAGGAGGGATGGGACAATATCGATATCTTCGGATGGCTCGGCTATCCGATGCAGATAAAGATCAACTTCCTGTGCCGCGATTCGATCCTGGCGGCGCCGCTGGTGCTCGACCTCGTGTTGTTTCTCGATTTGGCGCACCGCGCCGGCATGCGCGGGATTCAGGAATGGCTGTCCTTCTACTTCAAGGCGCCGATGCACGCGCCAAACATCTATCCCGAGCACGACATCTTCATCCAGCTGATGAAGCTCAAGAACACGCTGCGCTGGATGCGCGGCGAGGACCTCATCACGCATCTCGGGCTTGAATACTACGACTGACGGGCGTGACGCGGGCCGTTTCGCTCACGAGCGCGCCGCACTAGAATCAAGGCTCGATGAGCGTGCTTAGCGGCAAGACGATCGTTCTCGGCGTGAGTGGCGGAATCGCCGCCTACAAATCGGCGGAACTCGTCCGCCTGCTCGTCAACTCCGGCGCGATCGTCCGGGTCATGATGACGCGCAACGCGACCGAGTTCATCACGCCGCTCACGCTCCAGACCCTCAGCTCGAATCCCGTCGCCACCGATACGTTCTCTCTGACGCAGGAATCTGAAATCGGCCACATTAGACTCGCCGACGCCGCCGACGCGATCGTGATCGCGCCCGCGACCGCCGACGTGATCGCCAAGGCCGCCGTCGGTATCGCCGACGACATAGTGACTACTGTGTTGCTTGCCACGCGCGCGAAAGTCGCGTTCGCACCCGCGATGAATGTGCACATGTACGAGCATCCGACGGTCGCCGAGAACCTCGCCAGGCTGCGGTCGCGCGGTACGGTGATCATCGATCCCGGCGAGGGCGCGCTCGCATGCGGCTACGAGGGCAAGGGCCGCCTGGCGGACCCGGCGATCATCGTCGCGGAAATCGAGAAGATGCTCTCCGCGCAGGACCTCGCGGGCGAAAACATTCTGGTAACTGCCGGACCGACTCAGGAGCCGATCGATGCGGTGCGATTCGTCTCCAACCGTTCGTCGGGCAAGATGGGATTTGCGATCGCGCGCGCGGCATGGCGCCGCGGCGCTGCTGTGCGAATCGTCGCCGGGCCGTCCGCGCTCGCGACGCCTTACGGCGTCGGACGAATCGACACGGTGACTGCGGCCGGGATGCTCAGTCAAACGTCCAGCAATTTTCCGTGGTCCACGGTGCTTGTGATGGCGGCGGCGGTTGCCGATTTCCGCCCCGCGAATCCGGCGCGTGGCAAGATCAAGAAAGACGCGCGCGGGCTTCGACTCGAGATGGAGTCGATCGCGGACGAGATGCCGCGCCTGGCGGCGAAGAAGGGCGCGCGCCTGCTGATAGGATTTGCCGCCGAGACCGACGACCTGGAAGCCAACGCCCGCGCCAAGCTCAAACGCAAGGGGCTCGACCTTATCGTCGCCAACGATGTGACCCGGGAGGGCGCCGGCTTCCAAGTCGATACCAATATCGTCACGCTGATCGGCTCCGACGGTCGCTCCCAGAGCCATCCGCAGATGTCCAAGGATGCGGTCGCGGACCTGATCCTCGATCGAATCGTCGCAATCCGCGCGGCCAAGCCGAAGTCCGCCCGCTCGGCCAAATCCTCGCGCCTGCGTGCCGTCAGATAGCTTTCGCATGGACGCGTCTTCGCCGCCGGATCGCCGCACGCTGGTCGCCACGATCCGCGACTACGTCGAGCAGTTGCGCGAGGAGGGGATGGAAGGACTTCCCGCGTCTGCGTCTGGGGCCGCGCGCTCCGCGCTCACCGCGCCGGCTCCTGTAGCCGGTTCCGCGCCCGCGGCCGGCGGGACCGACGCCGCACTCATACCCGCCGAACTGTTCTCGAAATATCCCGGCCTCGAAAAATCCACGACGCTCGACGAGCTGCGCCAATTCATCGGAGATTGTCAACGATGCAAGCTCGCGCCGCGCCGTATCAATCTCGTCTTCGGCGTCGGCGATCCCGGCGCGCAGCTGATGTTCGTCGGCGAGGCGCCCGGCGCCGACGAGGACGCCCGCGGCGAGCCGTTCGTCGGCCGCGCCGGTCAATTGTTGACCGACATCATCGAGCGCGGCATGGGCATCCGCCGCGCCGACGTGTACATCTGCAACGTGATCAAGTGCCGGCCGCCCGACAATCGAAATCCCGAACCCGACGAAGTCGCCGCGTGCGAGGCATTTCTTTTTCGCCAGATTGACCTCGTGCGTCCGCGCGCGATCGTCGGGCTGGGCTCCTTCGCCGTGCAGGCCGTGCTCAAAGTGAAGACGCCCATCAGCAAGCTGCGCGGCAACTGGCACGATTTCCGCGGCATTCGATTCATGCCCACGTTTCATCCCGCCTACCTGCTCCGCAACCCGGGCGACAAACGGCTGGTGTGGGCGGACATTCAGGAAGTCATGAAATTTCTCGGGATGCCGATTCCGCGCCGCGGCGGTTCCGCCTCGTGAATCTGCGCTTAAGCTTCGTCGCCATCGCGGCATTGACGATCGCGATCGGATCGTTCGCATCGGATCGAATCCTTGCCGCCGACGCGCCCGCGAAATCGGCTGCGCATCCGCCGTGGGTTCAACTGATCGCTATTGACGGCTCGATCAATCCCGCCACCGCGTCCTACATCGAGGATTCACTCGCGTCCGCAAATGCCGAAGGCGCAAGCGCCCTGGTGATCGAGCTCGACACGCCGGGCGGCCTTCTCAATTCCGCGGAAAAGATCGTCAAGGATCTCCTGGCCGCTCCCGTACCCGTAATCGTGTACGTCGCGCCATCCGGCGCCAGCGCCGCGTCCGCCGGCACCTTCATCACCGAAGCCGCGAACGTAGCCGCGATGGCGCCTGGAACCACAATCGGTGCGGCTCATCCGATCGAAGAGGGCGGAGAAGACATCAAGGGCGCGATGGGTCAAAAGGTCGAGAATTTCACGGCGACCTTTGCGCGTACGATCGCTCAACAGCGCGGGCGCAACGAAGATTGGATCGAGCAGGCCGTCCGCCGCAGCGTCGCGATCGGCGAGCGCGAGGCGCTTGCCAAAAACGTCGTCGATATCGTCGCGCCCGACCTGCGCAGCCTGCTGACGCAAGCCACCGGCCGCAAGGTCCAGGTCGCCGGCCGCACCTTCACGCTCGCGCTGGCCGATGCCACCGTGCGCCGGGTGCGAATGACGCCCGGCCAGCAACTGCTCAACACCCTGGCCGATCCCAACATCGTCTATCTGCTGCTGATGGCGGGGTTAGTCGGCCTGTACTTCGAGTTCGCGCATCCGGGAGTCATCTTTCCCGGCGTTGCCGGCGCGATATGCCTGCTGCTCGCGCTCGCATCGTTCCAAGTCCTGCCGGTAAATCTCACCGGCTTGCTGTTGATTTTTCTCGGCGTGGGATTGCTGATCTCCGAAGCCTTCGTCGCCAGCTATGGAATCCTCGGCCTGGGCGGCGTTACGGCGTTCGTCATAGGCTCGCTGTTTTTGATTGACACTTCGAAGACCGACCTGGTGGTCGATCGCCACATTATATATGGCGCCGCCGCCGCGCTGACGCTGATCATCCTCGGCATCGGATACATCGTGGCCCGCGAGCGCCGCCGCCGCTCGACCACCGGCGCGGAAGGCCTGCTCGGCGAGGTCGGCGAGGTGCGCGAGGCGATCGCTCCCGGTGCGCCGGGCAAAGTGTTTGTCCATGGCGAGATTTGGCGCGCCGTCAGCACCGACCCGCTCAGCCCCGGCGCGCACGCTCGCGTCAAGTCGATCAACGGTTTGGAATTGGAAGTGCGGAAGTTGCCGTGAAGTTCGGAAGACTTCTGAGCGTTCGCAGGATAACGTAGGGCATCAACAAGCCTCTCGCGGTGGGGGGGCAAAAGGAGAATCGTGATGGCGGGCGGAGTAGGCGTAGTCGTCTTCATCGTTGTAATTTTCATTTTTAGCGGGCTCAATGTCCTCAACGAGTACGAGCGCGGCGTAGTCTTTCGTCTCGGCCGCCTCACTCCTTATCGCGGGCCGGGCGTGATCTTCGTGATCCCCGTGCTCGAGCGGATGCGGCGAATCGATCTGCGGACCGTTACGCTGGACATCCCGCCGCAAGACGTGATCACCAAGGACAACGTGACCGTCAAGGTCAGCGCGGTCCTGTACTTTCGCGTCGTGGATCCCTCGCGCGCGGTCACCGAGGTCGAGAATTACCTGTTCGCCACGATGCAACTGGCGCAGACCACGTTGCGCTCCGTCGGCGGCCAGACCGAGCTCGACGAGTTGCTCAGCCAGCGCGACAAGCTCAACGCGCGCATCCAGGAAATCGTCGATTCGCAAACCGAGCCGTGGGGCGTGAAGGTCACGCTCGTCGAATTGAAAAATATCGATCTCCCGCAGGATATGCAGCGCGCGATCGCGGCGCAGGCCGAGGCCGAGCGCGAGCGCCGCGCCAAGGTGATCGCGGCCGAAGGCGAATTCCAGGCCGCGCAGCGGCTCGCGGAGGCCGCGGAGATCATGAGCAAGAGTCCCATCACGCTCCAGCTTCGCTACCTCCAGACGCTCAAGGAGATCGCGAGCGATCACAATTCCACCATCGTCTTTCCGTTGCCGATCGATCTGCTCGAACCATTCCGCGCGATTGCAAAAGCTGTCGGCGGCGGCGACAAGCCCAAGCCCTGAGCAACCGTATCGGTTGGCGCCAAACTGAATTTTCGGAGAAACTTTCGACCCTATGGGCAAGCTGATAATGGTCCGTCACGGCGAGAGCGAAGGCAACGCGACTCGGCGCTTCACCACCTCCGGCGAAGCGAAGATCACGGAGCTCGGCCGCCGCCAGGCGCACGAGGCCGCGCTCAGAATCAAGCTGATGTTTGCGCCTACGCTGGTGATTGCGAGCACCTTCGCGCGCGCCCGCGAGACCGGCCACATCATCGCCGCGGTACTGCGCATCCCGATCGAATACGAGGCGGAGTTCCGCGAGCAGAGTCTGGGCGACCTCGCCGGACAGCCGTACGAGTCGGTCGCCGACGATCCCGCCTTCGATCCCAAGCGCCCGTGGGCGTGGCGCGCGCCGGGCGGCGAGAGTCATGAAGACGTGCTCAGGCGCGTCGCTCCGGTTCTCGATCGCGTAGCCCGCCAATATCCCAACGATGAGATCGTAATCGTCAGTCATGGCGGCGTGATGCGATCGGTGTGGGCGCACGTGACCGGCAAATGGGAAAACGCCCACGTGTCGCCCAACTGCGGCATCGTTCTGATCGAGCATCAGGGTGGCCGCTACCGCGATCCCGAAGTGGTGTACGGAGAATCTCCGGCCCGCGAAACCGGCGGCTGATTTTCAGTTTTTCACTTTTTGCCCGCGCCCGGCAAAACTGAATCGAGAAATTCCTGGCTGCGCAGCCGCCGATCCACGATCGATCCGATGAACCGCGCCAGCGCCAGAGCACCGTCGGGACCCGCCGCTTCCGAGCCGGGCGAATCGTCCATCGGCGCCGTCCCCAGTCGCGCGAGAGTTGCGGCGCCGGCGCTGGAGAGCTTGATCGCGCCCTCCGCCACCGCAGGCCGGCATTTCGCGCACACGATTCCGCCGCGCGACACCACGAAATAAACCGTCGCGCCGTTGTCGCCGTTGGCGCTCGCGCATATGCGGCAGCGCGTAAACTCCAGTCCGAAGCCGGCCCATCCCAGCAGCCGCATCTCGAAAGCCTGCCGTAGAGCCGCGTCCGCAAACCGGTGGCTCAGCGCGCCGAGTCCTTCCGACAACACGCGATACGCCTCCGCCGCTTCGCTGTCCTCCGTCGTCAGCGCGTCGGTGAGTTCGAGCATGTAGCTGCCCAGCGCGATCTTTGCGAGGTCGTCGTCGAGCACGTGTTGAGGCAGGTCGGCAGCTTCGGCGCGCGTGATAAACACCAACTGCCCGTGCGGCCGGCGGCGGTAGTGCAGGACGGCGTGCGTAAATGGTTCGAGCTTGCGCTCGAAGCGATACCGCGACGCTTTGGCGCCCTTCGCGATACCGCTGAGCTTGCCGGCGTTGAGCGTCAGCGCCGTGACGATTCGATCCGACTCGCCGTAGTCGCGCGCGCGGAGCACGATCGCCGGCGTTGATTCTTCGACCGGCATGAATTTCTAGGCGCCGACGCTTCTGCGGAACACGGCTTGCTGAATGTCCTTGACCTCGACGCGCATCCGCTCCGCATTGGCGACCGCCCGGCCGGAGTCCGACGCCTCCTTCAGCAGCACGTCGAAACGCGCCGCGATATTCGCCAGTTTCGCATTCGCCTCGGTCAGCGCGCGCCGCCGCAGCTCCTCGCTCTCCCACGCGCCGTCGGCGTATTCGCGCAGCTCGCGGCTCTCGAACACCAGTTCCTGCAGCTTGTCTTCGTATCCCCTGACGATTCGACGCAGCGCCTCGGCCACTTTGGGCCGCTCTTCGGGGTCTTTCCACAGGACGTGCGCAAGGAACATCAGGTCGTCTTCGACCACCGCGGTGCGTCCGGCGACGATTGCGTGCGCGCGCAAAATGCCGAGGGAGTTTTTCCAGCGCCGATCCGAGACGACGATTTGCTCGCGCGCGAGTTCGCGCCTGATTTGCGCAATTGCCTCGAGGATCGCACCCGGCGCCTTGACCGCCGATGCCGCCGCGCGCAGCTCGTCGAGTTCCGCAAATTTAAGCGTTGTCCGCGTCCGCTCCGGACCGCCCGCCATCATGCGGAGGAAGCCGTGCTCCTCCGTGATGTAATCGGCCATGAAGCGCAGCATGAACCGGTCGTAAAGCGCGGTCAGTTCGTCCTCGTCGGGCAGTTCATTGGACGCGCCGAACATCGTAATCAGCGGCGCCACGACGCGCTCGCGCCCGTTGTGGAAAATACGCTCGTTGATGATCGTCAACAGCGCGTTGAGGATCGACGAGTTGGCCTTGAAGATTTCGTCCAGGAACGCGATGTGCGCCTCGGGCAGTTTGTGCGTGGTGACGCGCCGGTAATCGTCTTCCTCGAGTCCCTTCAGGCTCACCGCGCCGAAAATTTCCTCCGGCGTGCTGAACTTCGTCAGCAGCCACTGAAAATAGTTCGCCCCTTCGATTCGCCGGCACAGTTCGTCGGCCAGCATCGATTTCGCCGTTCCCGGCGGCCCGATTATCAGCACGTGATTCGCCGACAGCAGCGCCACGATTGCGCCATCGATCAAATCGCTCCGTTCGACGAACATCCGGTTCAGTTCTTCGCGGATTCGCGCGAGCTTCGATGATGCCGTGTCTGCCATTGCGTGCGGCGACTGATCCATCGATCAGTCTGCAAATGATTTGTACCAGACCGCAGCCAAAGACTTAACCCCACCCCTGCCCGTGGCGACCGCAGCGCAAGCTCAGGACGGATTATACTTACGTCTCAAATTGCCTTGAAAACGTCCGGTAGAATTTCAATCTTTTCGACAACTTCCGATTTCACTCCGATCTTCAATTCTTTCAGCAGGTCGCACAGTTGTTCGCCATCAACTAAGTCGATGGGCGGCGCACCGTCCCGCGTGGCTTCACGTCTCGCGTCAGGTGTGAATCGGCCCGTGGTTATGAATAGGCCTTTGTCAGTTCGTCCGATCATGGCGCCCCGAAAATCGCGGATGTCTTTTGCCGGAACGCTGCCCTTGTAGCGTTTGCACTGGAAGAGAACCTGAAAAGACAAGAGCCGGATTCGAAGCACGCCGATGCCATCGATACCTCCATCGCCCGCTCGCCCCTTGACTTCCACGTTCACGAAGCCCGACTCTCGCAGGAGTCTTTGTGCGAGGCGCTCAAACGCATCAGGAGAAACGCCTTGCAGGATCGACAGGAGTTTTTCACGCCAGCTTTCGTCGTCGGTTTCGTGAAGCGCCTCCGACTCTTTTAGCCTTGCTTGGCGCTTTTGCGGAAACTCCTTTTTGACCAACGCACGTACTCTTGCAACTTCTTGCTCCTTAAGAGCTTGGCCCTTTGGAGTCACCGTCCAAACGCCTTTACTGCTGTTCTCCAACGCCCCGAAGAGCCGCAGGTACGTCCGCGCCCAAGCCAACCGATACGCTATTTCGCTGTTTGGCCCGTCTCCATGAGGAATGTTCTGCAAGTCCTCGGGCATCTTCAGAATCTCGATCACCTTGTCGAGAATCTCTTGGTTGGAACCAGAGCCGCCCATTGCCCTGAGTGCTTCAAGGGTCGGCCACAGCAGCTTGTCGTAAGTTGGTACCCGCCGTTCCATCATACCTCTCCACCTGTCTCGTGGCCGAGCCGTGGCGACTGCTCCGTGGCGATAGTCGTCAAGCCAGTTCTCCGGCAATGCACTACGGGCGTCCCCCCCTACGATTCCGTGCGCGCGTCCGCTGAGGTGCCACGGAGAAGTGAAGAACCGACGGGTCATCTGGGTTGTGACCGAAAGTTCGGACCAGTCGGTGGCAAATGTCCCAAATGCGGTCCGCGCCAAGGTTCGTTTCGATGAATAGCTTGCTGTTCTTGAGGTGTTCTCCCTTTCTCAAGTCACCTTTGTTTATCGAGAAGTAGGGTCCGCGCCCGCGGACGCGGGGAGCTATCACATCAAAGTCGGGATGCGCAGCCTGCAGCCGCTCCACCACTGAGAAGAGGGCTTGCTTGTAGGAACCCACAGGCACCTGGCTCTGTAGGATCGTAACCGAATAGACATCTTTCCCTGCAAGATCGCCGTTCGTATCGCCGTTAACAGCAGCGGGGTCGATGGTCTGCGGCGTTGCGTCAGTCGCGGGTAGCCTCAAGAGAGATTCCCACTCGCCACCCTTCCGCTCCATTTCCGCTGCGATTGGACCAAGTAGACCGAGCGCATGGCCGTCGGCAGTGGCCGAGGCCTGTCTGATTCGGTCCATTATCTCGGATTGGATTTTACCTAAATCCCGCATTTACATCTCTCCTGTGATTTGGCCTGTTCATTCACTCACATCACAAATGGTCTTATGTCACAGATATGCGAAGAATGCAAGCGCAGGAGTTGCGCCGGTTCGGCCCCGGACCGCTCCATCGCCGCGAGAATCGCGGCGGGCGGCATCACCACCAGCTCCTTGTGGCGGGCGCGGCGGTCCCCCTGGCCGTGGCACGGCTGGCCGGTATTACGCTCGAGAGAAAAAGACGCGCCGCGCGAATTTTTCGATTCGTTACTTTTTCACTTTTCACTGGGTGCAGGGCTCAGCCCTGCCGCGGAAGGGTGAAACCCGCGCAGGGTTTCACGAATTAATAGCGGCGCGGTTCGGTTCTCCGCAATGTTCTCGGCTTGCGTCCAGCCCTCGAAGCTTGCCGCTGCGCCGCTGCTGGCGCTAGATCAGGTAACCGCGTGCGCTCGGACTATCCTCGTTGGCGCCGCGCGTGCGCGTGGCAGGAGGGCGGCAATGGAAAAGGCGCTGACCGGTGTCAAAGTTCTGGACCTGACCCAATTCGAGGCCGGCACCTCGTGCACCGAGATGCTTGCGTGGCTCGGCGCGGACGTGATCAAAGTCGAGTCGCCAAAGATGGGCGAGCAGGGCCGCTGGCTGCTCACCGAAAAGCACGGCGTCGATTCCTACTACTTCATCCTGCTCAACGCCAACAAACGCGGCATCACGCTCAACCTCAAGAGCGACAAGGGCCGCGCGATGTTCATCGACCTGGTCAAGCAAGTCGATATGCTCGCCGAAAATTTCTCGCTCGGCACGCTCGAAGGCCTCGGCCTTGGCTACGATCTCCTGCGCGAAGTAAATCCGCGCCTCATCTACTTGACCATCAAGGGCTTTGGCACGCATGGCCCCTACTGCAAGTACAAAAGCTTCGACATGATTGCGCAGGCTTCCGGCGGCGCGATGGCGCTCACCGGCTTTCCCGGTTCGCCCCCGCTCAAGCCCGGACCCACCATCGGCGACACCGGCACCGGCCTGCATGCGGCCATCGGCGTGCTCGCCGCGTACATCCAGCGCGAACGCACCGGCAAGGGACAGAAGGTCGAAGTCTCGATGCAGGACGCGGTGCTGAACTTCGTGCGCGTCGCCATGATGGGTACCTACGTCACCCACAAACCTGCGCCGCGCGCGGGCAACCGCGTCGTCGGCGGCGGTCCCGGCGACATCTACAAATGCGCGCCCGGTGGCGACAACGACTATTGCTACATCCTGTGCACCTCGCCCGAGATGGTCGCGAGCCTGTGGCAGGCGATCGACCGCTCCGAACTCGCAGGCGACGAGCGTTTCCGTGCGGCGCGAAGCCGCGCGCAAAACGCCGAGGCGCTGGACGCGATCATCAACGAATGGACCGGCCATCACACCAAGTTCGAGGTGATGCGTATACTCGGCGAGGCCGGCGTCCCATGCGGCGCCGTGCTCGACAGCGTCGAGTTGCTCAACGACCCCCATCTCAAGCAGCGCGGCATGATCGTCACTATCAAGCATCCCGTGCGCGGCGACTTCACGATGCCGGGATGCCCGGTGCGCCTCGAAGATTCGCCCGTCGAAGTGACAGCCGCGCCCCTGCTGGGTCAGCACAACGCCGGCGTCTATGGCGAGTTGCTCGGACTCGGCGCCGGCCAGCTCGAAGACCTCAAGCGCGAAGGCATCATCTGAGGTCGCGGCTGCCTTGATCGGGCGCGCCGGCGCCGCGGTGGGCGGTGAACCACGCGACGGCTCTGAGAGCGCGAGCGCTGCGTACGCAGTCTCGGTTCATGTCGCCGACCGGACCGGTCCGGTCGGTTTTGGTCAAACCGGCGAAATCGCCCCGAATTAGTTACGCGGACGCCGAACTCGAGCGAAATTTCAGCGCGGCGGCGATCTTTGCCTTCGCGATGATGATCATCGACAGCCACGCGCATTTGTCGCAGATGAATCCTCCGCTGCCGCCGGCAACCAGTTGCTTTACCTGCTTGGAATCCTTTCCGCAGAACGAGCAATTCATGGTCTCGGCGCGGTCTGATTTGGTGCCCGGATCTTTTGCTTGTTCGTTCATCGTCGATTTCCTCCTGCCGAAATCACATCCGCGCAATCACGTCGCGCGAAATTTCGTCGATGCGAATAAAGAGCTACGGCGCGACGCCAATAGCCGCGAACACGCGATGCATCACGCGCATCGGATCCTCCGGATACCGCTCTGCCAGCATCGCGTGCAACTCGTCGTCGAATGCCGCAACTCGCTGCGGCGCAAGGCTTGCCCCGACCCCCGCGCTCGCGCGAACCCTCCCGCGCCATGCTTCATGGGTATAGATCGCGTCGAGGTCGAAGGAAAGCGTCTGGATATTTACAAAGCCCGCCACCGCCATGTCGCGCGGCCACAGCGGATAGATTCCCAGTCCGCCGCCGAATTTCCATTTCGGATTGTGTTTCTCGATTAGCTTCTCCGTCGCCTCGGCCATGTTGCCGGGCAGCGGAATCCAGTCGAAATGCGCGATCACGAGCCTGCCCCCCGGCTTCAACAGCCGCCGCGCCTCCGCGGCTGCGCGCGGACGATCGAACCAATGCCAGCATTGTCCCGCCGTCACGAGATCGAACTCCGCCGGGGCCAGCCCCGTCTCCTCCGCGGCCGCATTCACGTACTTCACGACGGCGCCCGCGCATCGATCCAGCTCCGCCGCCTGCTCCATCAGCGGCGCCGATCGATCGAGTCCGGTGACTTCGCATCCCCGAGTCGCCAGCCCGCGCGCGATCGTCCCCGTGCCCGTTCCCAGGTCGAGCGCGCGCATTCCCGCTCTCAGGATTCCCAACGCCTTCAGCCGCTCGAAGAATTCGTCGGGGAAACCGGCGCGATGACGTCCATAGTCGTTGGCGGTCTTCCCAAAATCGGCTGTCAACTCCTTCAATCGCACTTCCGCCGAGCTCATGCGCCGTTCCTCCCGTGAACTTGACTGTATATAACTGCCTGCATCGGGTGCAGCGTTCAAGAAAATGCGTTAGAGGTGAGCTTGCCGCGTATCCATCACCAGGCGTTTGTTCCGGCGCCCCGCATGGGAAGGGCTTAGGGGGTTGGGTAAATGGATTTCGAATTTACTCCTGAACAGGAAGCGTTCCGCCACAAGGTCCGCGCCTGGCTCGACGCGAATCTGCCCAAGGACCTGTGCGTCGACGACGCCCAGGACGAACGGGTCGCGCCCAATCGCGACGTCTTCGAACGCCGCCGCGCGTGGCAGGCCAAGCTCCACGGCGCCGGATACGCCGGTCTGTCGTGGCCCAAGCAGTACGGCGGACACGCCGCCAGCCTCATCGAGCAGGTCATCTGGGACGAGGAATATTCCCGCGCGCGCGCGCCCGTGCTGCCCGGATATTTCGGGCTCGGTCTGTGCGGTCCCACGCTGATGAATTGGGGGACCGAGGCGCAGAAGAAACGCTTCATCCCGCGAATCCTCGGCGCCGACGACATCTGGTGCCAGGGCTACTCGGAGCCGGGCGCCGGTTCCGATCTCGCCGGCTTGTCGACCCGCGCGGCCGACATGGGCGACTATTTTCTCGTTAACGGCCAGAAAGTCTGGACCTCGGCCGCGCAATACGCGGACTGGATGTTCATGCTCGCGCGCACCGATCCCGCGGCGCCCAAGCATCGCGGCATCAGCTACTTGCTGCTCGACATGAAAAGCCTGGGTATCACCGTGCGGCCGCTGGTCCTGATGAACGGGCACTCGCATTTCAACGAGGTCTTTTTCGACAACGTACAAGTGCCGAAGGAAAACCTGGTCGGCCCGCTCAACGAAGGATGGAAGGTCGCGATGACGACGCTCAGCTACGAGCGCGCATCCGCCGGCGGTGGCGGACACGGCTCCCAGGTGCGCCGCCTCGCGGAACTCGCCGGGATCGTACCCATCGGCGGCAAGCCTGCGTGGGAACAGGAATGGGTGCGCCAGCAGCTCGCGCAATTCCTCATCGAATGCGAGGCCGCGCGCTACACGCGCCTGCGCTCGCTCACCCGCCTGCTGCGCGGATTGCCGCCTGGACCCGAGGGCTCAGTGCTCAAACTGTTCGGCTCCGAACTCGGCGTGCGCATCGCGCGCTTCTCGACCGAACTGCTCGGCGCCTACGGCCTCGTCGGTGAGCCCACCGGCGTCGTCGTTGATTCCCCGCGATGGCTGAACCGCGTGCTGAGCTCGCGCCAATACACCATCGCCGGCGGGACCAGCGAAATCCAGCGCAACATTATCGGCGAGCGCGTGCTCGGCCTCCCCAAGGGATGATCTCTGCTGCTAAACTCTCACCATCGACGCGGTATTTAAGTTGACGACTTGGTACATTCGATAGTGGCATTCCCAGCTAAAATTCGGACATTGGGTTGGCTGTTTATGTCTGCACAATATCTCTTGCGCACAGGCCTGCCTGCGCTTCAAAGCTTGATATTGCTGTCAGGCTTGCTGGTCCTGCCGATTGGGGCGTTGGCACAAAGCGGCGCTCCGCCAGCGGGATCGGACGAGCCTTTGACGCCAACGCCAACGCCGACGGCCAGCACGTGTCCCGTAAGCCCCACGCCGTCGCCAACACCCTCGTCGACACCCACGGTAAGCGCAATCATATTCCAGCCCGCGGTCGTTACGCTTAACAACCCCACCAAGCCGGGAACCAGAACGGCCTCCAGCTTCTTCAGCGTGGTGGTTACCGCTTACGACAACAGTGGAAATGTACTTGAGCCAAGTTGCAAGCAGCCGATCTTTGTTCGGATCGATGGCGCGCCTAAGGGAGTGATCACGCCGGATGTCATAAAAATAACGCGGGGCCAAACCGCGAAATTTAAGTACTCGGGTAGATATTTTCCCGGGCCAATCAATGTAGAGGCCTGGAAAAAAATCCCCAATGGCACGGCCGCCTTGGGCGAGTATGCTTTAGGGATCACCCAAATTCTTGGGCAGAATCCAAATGCCTGCGCCTATGCCAGTAAGACCTTTCCGCTGGCAGTCAATTGTGGAACTGAAACGCCGGAGCAGTGCCAGACCGATAACATAACGAGTTCGCACGGCATCCAGGTGATGGCTGCGGTCGGTTACGCCAAGGCGAAGCAGGCCTCATTCACGCCATATACGGTCGATACCGGCTCGCTTGGCGTGGTGGTGCCGATCGGTGACCTGCCCACTGGCAAAAAAGCCAACTGGATCGGTCCAGGGCCCCCGGGCGAGAAAGCCTACACCAGCAATGGGGGGAACACTTTTACCGGCAACTACTATCTCGCCCCGGTCAGTCTGCAGCAAAGCAACGGCGGTGCGGTAGAGACTTCTCGCATCATGGTGCTGGTGCTCAGCGCCGGCCAATCGCTCCATTATCTGGGGATTGGCTTTAACCGCGAAAATTTTACGTTCGAAGATCTGTTTCAAACACCGGCAGATAACGCATTCCTTCATCTGACAGACAGCTCCAATGGCACCAATATTAGTCCCGGCTATCAGATCGGCGCTGCCAGCGTAAGCTTGGGGATCGCTTCTAACAGCGGCTACAATCTCATCCCGCTTATCACCGCCGGCGCCCAGGTGCCGGGTGAGTATGCTGATGCCGCCGGATGTTTCAATTTTCCCGGCGCGCCAGACAACCCGGGTCCTTTCTGCGGCAACATGCTTTTCGATATCGGCATCGGCGACATGTATCTTGGACTTGACGATTTCCAGCGTCCTACCGGCTACAACACCGGAGGAATAGTCACTGCGGGTAACGCGGTTAATATTATCGGTGGATCGCCATCGTCGCCGGCGCTGTGTTACAGCTTTACCTCCGGTGGGAGCTCGTTGATTACGCCTTACGCGGCGAATTGGACGCAGCCACCGACGCCATGCGGAGTATTTTTCAATACCGGCCGGGTGGGTTTGGCCGCCTATAGCTACATGTATGACGCGACTTGCGGAAACGTGGGCTTTCAGCCCTTAAGCGAGCCGCTGGCGCCAACCAATTGCCAGGCTCCATAGGCGAAACGGTCCCTCCCAGTGCGGGCGGAAACACCGTGAAGCTAGACCGGGCTGGAACCTTGCCGAGCCAGACCGTTAGAGTGTAAAGATGCGCCTTCGAATCGCAGACTAAAATGAAAATCCCGGTTAAGACACCGGTTGTCCTCGCCTTGTTCTTGATTGCTTGCGGCTCGCCCGCGGCGGCGAATGCTTCCTGATGCGCCCCGACGGCGGCGGCGTCAAGTACAAAGTATATATCCCGAAGTAGCCCGCGCTCGTCAGCCGGTGAGCTTGGCGCGCAGGATGTCGTTGATCACTTTCGGATTCGCCTTCCCGCCCATCGCTTTCATCACCGCGCCGACGAAAAATCCGAATAGCTTGTCGCGCCCCGCGCGATACTCGGCGACTTTTTCGGGCTCTGCCGCCAGCACCTTGTCGCAGGCCGCCGCGATCGCGCTTTCATCCGATACTTGCGCGAGTCCCAGCGCGGCGATTGTCGCCTCCGCGCCTTTGCCGGATTTTACCATCGCGGCAAACGCGGTCTTCGCGGCATTCAGGCTGATTTTCTGCCCTTCGACCATCCGCAGCAGCGCACCGACTTCGGCCGCCGGCGGTACCGCTTCGACGAACGACTCGCCTGAGTCGCGGGCGACGCGCAGCACTTCGGTCATCACCCAGTTCGCCGCGCTCTTGCGATTCTTGAGTGCCGGCAGCGTGGCCTCGAAGTAGTCGGCGACGTCGCGATCGGCGATCAGCACGTCCGCCTCGTATTCCGTCAGTCCGAGTTCGCGCACGTAGCGCGTTTTCCGGTCGGCCGGCAGCTCGGGCATCGATGCGCGCACCTTTTCTTCCATTTCCGCCGGCACAATCAGCGGCGGCAGGTCAGGCTCGGGGAAGTACCGATAGTCATTCGCATACTCTTTCGAGCGCATCGGGCGCGTTTCCTTGCGCGCGGGGTCCCACAGAAGAGTCTCCTGCGCGACTTTGCCGCCCCCCTCGACAATCTCTATTTGGCGCCCGACCTCATAGTCAATTGCGTCTTCGACGAAGCGGAACGAGTTGAGATTTTTGATTTCGCTCCTGACGCCGTATTCCTTCGCGCCGCGCTTGCGGATCGACACGTTGCAATCGCATCGGAAGCTGCCTTCCTCCATCTTGCCGTCGGACGCATCGACGTAGCGAAGTATCGCGCGCAGTTGGCGCAAGTACGCGCCCGCATCCTCGGCCGAGCGCAGGTCGGGCTCGCTTACGATCTCGATCAGCGGCACCCCCGAGCGATTGAAATCCACCAGGCTCGCGTTTTCGCCGTGGATATTCTTGCCCGCGTCTTCCTCTATATGGATTCGCGTGAGCCTGATTCGGCGCGGCTCGCCATTCTCAGTTGCCGGCAAGTCGATATAGCCACCCTTGCAGATGGGAGTTTCGTACTGACTAATCTGGTAGCCCTTGGGCAGGTCGGGATAGAAATAGCTCTTTCGATCGAAAATAGAATAGGGCGCGATTGCGCAATGCGCGGCCAGTCCGGTTCGAATCGCGAGTTCCACCGCGCGGCGGTTGAGGACCGGCAGCACGCCCGGCATCCCCATGCACACCGGGCAGACGTTTTCATTCGGCCCCGCGCCGAAAGTCGTCGAGCATCCGCAGAACAGTTTCGAGCGGGTCAGAAGATGGGTGTGGACTTCGAGTCCTATCACCGCCTCGTATGCTTCCCGGTTCATCGCAAATGTCCGTCAGACCGCCGGTGTCCGCGGCTTGAATGCTCCCGTGCGCTCGAATGCGTCGCCCGCGCGCAGGATTGTTTCCTCGGCGAACGGCGGCGCGATCAATTGCATCCCAATCGGCAGATTGTTTGAATCGTGCCCGCACGGAATCGACATCCCGGGCAGACCGGCCAGGTTCAGCGAAATCGTAAAGATGTCCGACAGGTACATCGTCAGCGGTTCGTTCATCTTCTCGCCGATCTTGAATGCGGTCGTCGGCGCAACCGGCGTGACGATCAAGTCGCACTTCTCGAAGGCGCGCTCGAAGTCGTTGCGAATCAGCGTGCGCACCTTTTGCGCCTTCAGATAGTAGGCGTCGTAGTAGCCGGCCGATAGCGCGAAGGTGCCGAGCATGATTCGGCGCTTGACCTCGGCGCCGAATCCATGCGCCCGCGTCGTTTCATACAGCGCGATATTGTCCTCGGCGTTGACGCGCAGACCGAAGCGGATACCGTCGTAGCGGGCGAGATTGGCGCTTGCCTCCGCGGTCGCGACCAGGTAATACGCCGCGATCGCGTAGCCGGTGTGCGGCAGCGAGATTTCGACCGTCGAGGCGCCCAGAGATTCGTAGTTCTTGAGCGCGGAGCGCACCGACTTCTCGACTTCGGGTTGCATTCCTTCGACGAAAAATTCCCTGGGCACGCCGATTCGGAGTCCCTTGACGTCGCCCGTCAGCGCGCGTTCGTAGTCGGGCACCGGACGCGCCGAGCAAGTCGAATCGCGAGCGTCCTTGCCGGCAAGAGTGCGGATGATTATCGCGGCGTCGCGCACCGATCTCGCAAACGGGCCGACCTGATCGAGCGACGACGCGTATGCGACGACGCCGTAGCGGCTGACGCGGCTGTAGGTCGGCTTGATTCCAACTACGCCGCAGAACGACGCCGGTTCGCGAATCGATCCGCCGGTGTCGGTGCCGAGCGCACCCAGGCATTCGTACGCCGCGACTGCGGCGGCAGATCCGCCCGACGATCCGCCGGCGACGCGACCGATGTCATGCGGATTCATCGTCGGCCCGAACGCGGAGTTCTCCGTCGACGAGCCCATCGCGAATTCATCCATGTTCGTCTTGCCGACGAAAATCGCGCCGTCCGCGCGCAAGCGTTCGATCACGGTCGCGTCAAACGGCGGCACGAACGTCTCCAGGATTCGCGACCCGCAGGTCGTGCGAATGCCCCTGGTCGCGTAAATATCCTTGATGCCGAGCGGAATCCCGCACAGCGCCGGCGCGTTGCCCGCGGCGAGGCGCGCGTCAGCCGCCCGCGCCTGCTCGAGAGCCTCCCGCTCGCACACCGTGATGAACGCGTGGAGCCTGGGCTCGGCGGCAGCGATGCGGTCGAGGCAATCGCGCGTCAATTGCGTCGCGGTGATTTCGCGCCCGCGGAGCTTCGACGATGCGTCGGCGATTGTGAGTTTGTTCAGTTCCGATGCCATGCGGAAATCTTGTCAACTAAAGTTCTACTCGATTATTTTCGGCACTTTGAAGTAGCCGCGCTCGCTCGAAGGCGCATTGGCGAGCATCGCCTCCGCCGCGGGCCGGTTGGTCACTTCGTCGTCGCGCATGGGCATGCCGGCCTCGCCGACCTGCGTCGTCGGCGCGACCTCTTTGGTGTCGAGCTCGTTCAATTTATCAACGTAGGCAAGCATTTCGTCCATGTCGGCGCGCAGCCGCTCTTCCTGTTCCGGCGACCATTCCAAGCGCGCCAGACGCGCGACGTGGCGCACCTGCTCGAGCGTTATCTTTGTTCCAGCCATGGCGATTCAACCCAAATCGTAACATTCCGTGCGTTCCATGTCAGGGCCGTTGGTCCCGAGGGTACTGGCCGGAACCGGCCATTCAGGGTGGGCCGATTCGATCGTTGAGGACGAGGACCGCTCGCGGCGCGCTCTTAAAGCGACGCCAGGCGTTTGAGGCTGTCGGATTCGCCGATCACCACCAGCAAATCATCGGGTTCGATCTGCATATCGCCGCCGGGAATCATCTCGAGCCGTTTGTCGTTGCGCTTCAACGCCACGATCCGGAGCCGCGGATTGTCGTGTTCCACCGCCGCGATGGTCATCCCGGCCGCCGGGCTTTTGCGCGAGATCCTGATCTCCTCCAGATCGACCTCGGACTCGCGGCCGGGCAGCGAGAGTTGTAGAAAATCCACGACCGACGGGCGGATGATGCTCGCCGCGATTCTCATCCCGGCCCATTGATAGGCCGCGACCACCTGGTCTGCTCCCGCCAGCTTGAGCCGCCGCAGCCCCGCATCCGAGTCGCCGCGGGCGTAGATGAGAATCTTCGGATTTTTCTCGCGCGCCGAAAGCGTGATGTACACGTTGTCCGCATCCGATCCGGTTGCGACGATTATCGCGCGGGCCGAACCGATCCCGGCCTCCTCGAGCACCGAATCCTCCAGCGCCGATCCCACAACGTGCAACGCGCCGGCAATGTCCAGCTCTGCCTGCCTGGCGGGATCTGCCTCGATCACCACCATCGGCACCGCCTTGCGATTTAGCTCTTCGACCACCGCGCGGCCGAAACGCCCGAAGCCGCATACGATGACATGTCCCTGGAGACCGTGAATTTTGCGATTCATTGCGCTCTTCCCGAGAAACTCTTTAAGGCGTCCCTCAACGACAAGTTCTCCAATCACCGAAAACAGGTAAATCGCGCTGCCGACACCTGTGACTATCAGCCCAATGGTAAAAAGACGACCGGCCGGGCTGAGCGGCTTTACCTCGCCGAACCCGACCGTCGAGATGGTAATGACGGACATGTAGAAGGAGTCGAGAATCGACATGTGCTCGATCAGCCTGTAGCCGATTGCGCCGATCACGGTCATCACCGCGACCAGCGAGACTGCGAGCGCGAATCTGCGAGTTGGGGTCATCCTGCTGCGGCGTGCGGCGATCCTTGGCAAACGGGCGATGAGCCGGGAAATCCCGCCAAGGATTACATGTCACACTCCAAATGGGAACGTTTCCGGAACTCCGTGCGTCGCGACTGCGGATAGCGGCGACACAGCCCTGGTTTCATCGAACCGGATGTACTCGTCGAATTACTGCTGCGGGTTTCAGTCGGTTTCCGCCCAAAAAATCGCTGCATCCATATCGGGCAGCTGATGTATCGATCGGCGCCATCGTCAGCCTGCGCACTATGTAGCACAATTAGGCATCAGCACAGTCAGAATAGCGTAGAGTAGCTAATGTTGCAGTGCATAATTTTTGCTTAATTTCAAATGACGCAATATTAGCCTAACTTTAGGCTCCCACCGTGTTGGCCTCTTCGTCAAGCATCGAGGAAAAGCAAGTGAACGAAGTCCGCAGGGAAAGTACGGATCAACCTGATCGCGATCTTTTGTGCGGCCGCGCCGCGCGCAGGAGCGATCGACTTTCCCGAGGGGATCGTCATGCACAAGTTTGGATTTTGGAAACTCGCAGCGCCGTGCCTGCTGATCATCGCCGCCGCCCTGGTGACTGTCTCGATCGCGGGCGATGGCACCGCCGATCTTGTGCTGGGTCAGGCCAACTTCACATACAACGCCGTCAACTTTCCCAGCGCGCGAAAACTTTTTTATCCGCAGGGGGTTGCGATCGACGCCAGCGGCAACCTTTATGTCGCCGACGTCCAGAACTCGAGGGTGCTGGGCTGGAAGAATGGGACGGCGACCAATGGCTCCGCGGCCGACCTGGTCATTGGTCAGCCGGACTTTAACTCGACTGCCTGCAACAGTGGCGGCGTAAGCGGGAGCAGCCTGTGCTCCCCCTATGCGGTTGCCGTGGACTTAAGCGGCAACCTCTACGTCGCGGATCAAGGCAACAACCGCGTGCTCGAATACAACACCCCATTCGGCGGTTCGTTCCCGTCCGCTGGGGGGTCCGCCAATATGGTGTTCGGGCAGGGCAGCAGCTCTACGCATACCGCGAATCTGGGCGGGGTGAGCGCGTACAGCCTCAACTCCCCTTGGGGGGTTGCGGTGGACGCAAACGGCAACCTCTACGTCGCCGACACAATCAATAACCGCGTGCTCGAATACAACGCCCCGCTTACGAACGGCGCCGGCGCCCATATGGTGTTGGGGCAGGGCGTCAGCTTCAATTCGAATCGCGCGAATAATGGCGGAGTGAGCGCGAACAGCCTGTACCGGCCGGTTGGGGTTGCGGTGGATGCAAGCGGCGACCTCTACGTCGCGGACGCAAACAATAACCGCGTGCTCAAATACAACGCCCCGCTTACGAACGGCGCCGGCGCCAATATGGTGTTGGGGCAGGGCGGCAGCTCCGACTCGGCTGGGTGCAATTCCGACACCGGCGGAGGCAATCCCACCGACGACGGCCTGTGCAACCCCTATGGCGTCGCAGTTGATGCTGTCGGCAACCTCTACGTCGCCGACACCTCCAACAATCGCGTGCTCAAGTACAACACTCCTTTCGCAACCGACCCCATCGCCGATGTTGTGCTGGGGCAGCTTGACTTTCTGCACAACCTGGCAAACTTCGCTGACCAATACTCGCTTTGGAATCCATCCGCGGTCACGATCGACGCCACCGGCGACGGCACCGGAGCGCAAACCCACCTTTATGTCGCGGACGAAAGCAATTCGAGGCTGCTGGGCTGGAACGATGTGACGGCGTTCACCAATGGCTCTCCGGCCGACCTGGTCATTGGCCAGCCGGACTTTTACTCCACTGGGTGCAATTCCGACACCGGTAACCCGCTTGTTGCCTCCGCCAGCGACCTTTGCTTCCCCTACGGGATTACGGTGGACTCAAGCGGCAACCTCTACGTCGCGGATGAAGGCAACAGCCGCGTGCTCGAATACAACACCCCGTTCGCCGGATGCGGTGGTTCGTTCCCCTGCGTTGGGGGGGCCGCCAATCTGGTGTTCGGGCAGGGCAGCAGCCCCGCCTCGACCGGGTGCAATTCCGACACCGGAAGCACTCCCACGGCTATCGACCTTTGTTATCCCTACGGCGTCGCAGTTGATGCCGGCGGCAACCTCTACGTCGCCGACCAAAGCAATAACCGCGTGCTCGAATACAACACCCCGCTTACGAACGGCGCCACCGCCAATATGGTGTTCGGGCAGGGCGGCAGCTTCAATTCGAATACCGCGAATTATGGCGGGCTGGGCACGAGCAGTCTGAGCTACCCCAGCGGGGTTGCGGTGGACTCAAGCGGCAACCTCTACGTGGCAGATGGCGGCAATAGCCGCGTGCTCGAATACAACACCCCGCTTACGTATGGCGCCACCGCCAATATGGTATTCGGACAAGGTAACATCTTCGCCCGGGCTGGGTGCAATTCTCGCCCCAGGGGAGGCAATGCCACCGCCGAAAACCTGTGCAACCCCTATGGCGTCGCAGTTGATTCGGCCGACAACCTCTGGGTCGCCGACCAGGGCAACAACCGGGTGCTCGAGTACAACGCGCCGCTCACCAGCCAGCTGACGGCGGCTGATGCCGTCTTCGGTCAGAATAACAGTTTCACTTCCAACGACTGCAATTTCGGCGGGACGAGCGCCGGCGCGGACAGCCTGTGCGATCCGAGTGGCGCCGCGCTGGACTCAAGCGGCAACCTCTACGTCGCCGACACAACCAACAACCGTGTGCTCAAGTATACACTGCTCACCTCGATGTCGGTGGCTACTTCGCTCTCATTCGGCAGCTCGCCGGTTGGGGACACCGTCACCAAGAATCTGACCATCAAGAACAACGGCCACGCAGCGCTGTTCGTCAATAACGTCTCATCGAGCAGTCTGACTGAATTCGCCCCCGGCGCGTCAACCTGCTCCGGGACGCTGCCGGGCGCCACGTGCACGATCGCGATCGGCTTCACCCCGAGCGCGCTCGGCGCGCACAGCGCAACGCTTTCGATCTACGATAACGCCGCGACCGGCCCGCAGAGCGTAGCGCTTTCCGGCACCGGCACGATCACGATGACGGTTACGCCCGCCAGCGACTCATTCGGCAGCGTGAGAGACGGCTCCACGGCGACCAGGTCGATCACGGTGCACAATTATCAGACCAACTCGGTCTTGCTGAGCGAAGGTTTCAGCGGGCCCAACCATGGCGACTTCAGCATCACAGGTGGCGGCACCTGCACCTCGACGCTGGCGGCCAATACCGCTTGTACACTGATTGTCACTTTTGCTCCGATCGCTGTGGGTACGGAATCGGCGATCATGACGGTTTCGGACATCCCCGATCCGCGGGGTCCGTACACGGTTTCATTTAGCGGGTCGGCAAGCGTGCCGGAATCCGTCTCCCCGACCAGCCTGAACTACACAAACGTCGCCCAGACGGCGTCCAAGACGATGAGCGTTACGGTAGTCAACCATACCACCGGGCCTATCACGCTGACCGGCACGAGCATCGGCGGGGCCAACCGGGGCGCCTTCGCGGTGACGGGCGGGAGCTGCCCGCTGCCGAGTGGGTCGCTGGCGGCATCGTCGAGCTGCACTTACGCGGTGACGTTTACGCCCGGCGCCGAGAGTGCCGAGAGCGGCACGCTTTCAATCGGGGTTGCCCAAGACCCCAATGATGGTCCGCCGGCGGTCAGCCTGAATGGAACCGGCGTTACGCCGCTCACGGTGCTTCCAGCGAGCCTCGCTTTCGGCACGGTGAACGAAGGCAGCACATCGGCGGCGAGGACGGTCACCGTGACGAACCTCGGCGGCGCGGCGGTTTCGCTGAGCGAAGGCATCAGCGGTCCCAGCGACTTCAAGGTGACGACGGGCGGGACGTGCGGGGTCACGCTGGCGGGCGGCGGCGCGCATTGTACCTACGTCTTGAAGTTCACGCCGAGCACCGTTGGAGCGGAGAGCGCGACGCTTGCGGTTAGGGCGTCTGGCGACGGGGCCAGCCCGCACGACGTGAGCCTCTCGGGGACCGGCTCCCGATCATAGGTGCCGCGATCGGGCGCATCGATCCCGCCCGGTAGAACGAACCGCCCTGTCCGGCCATGATGGCCGGGCAGGGCGTTTAGTTTATACGGCGATTTGCGGACTCATCCCGACCCGCCCGGCGCGCGGTAGTTGTCACACTCCAAAGGGGAACGTTTCCGGGACTCCACGCGTCGCGACTGCGGATAGCGGTGACACGGCTTTGGTTTCATCGAACCAGATGTACTCGTCGAATTGCCGCGGCAGCGACGCCTGGAAATAGTGACTCTCCAATTCCGATTGCGGCCGGTAGATGACCCCGATGGCTCGTTCAAGACGAGTCGGTGTGAGTTCATCGCGTACCGCCTGGCGCCGAGGCGCGCGCAGATGAACCGCGCATGCCGCGACGCCTGATTCGTGAAACAGCCGTTCGTAACTTCGTTCGTGCGAAGGCCGCACCTGCTTTATCTCCATCGGGCCGTCCCATTCCGATGCTGCCGCGACGGTCCCGTGATCGGTTCCGAATCCGAGCAGATACGCTGCGCCGCCGAAACGATTTCGGGATAGCTGCCCCACATTATGCTCTCCGCGCGTACCCATCTCCGTAGCGGAGGCATCACCCACATGAGAGTTGTGCGCCCATACGATTGCTTTGCTGCCGGTGCCCCGAAATTCGAGCAGCCGCTCGAGCGTGTCGAACATATGCTGGTCGCGCAGGTTCCACGACTCGACGGAGCCGTAGTACATGACGCGGTAGTATTGCTCCGCGGCGGCAATCAGGCGCGCATTCTGGATCGCGTCGAAGAATCGATCGCCGTCGCGCTCTGAATACTCGATTCGACGCTTCAGCAGATCGCCAAGCATCTCGACTATCGGCTGTTCGCAAATGCGATACGGATCGCCCAGTGCGACGCGCCCGTACACGGCGGGATCGTTCTCCCAGGGCGTCAGGCAGCCGTAACGCTGTCGAGCGACCGCCGCCATCGCCGGATCGACGCCGCTCAAGTATTCGATGACCGCGTGAATCGAAGTGAACAGACTGTACAGATCGAGTCCATAGAAGCCGGCGCGCAGCTCCGGATCGCTAACCTCCGCATTGTAGGCGCGCAACCATTCGACCAATTCCAAAGTCTCGCGATTACGCCACATCCAGGTCGGGAAGCGCGTGAATGCGTTCCATTGCTGCTGTCGCGCGGGCGCGTGATGCACGTATTGGTTGATTCGCGCGGCGTCGGGCCAATCGGCCTCGACCGCCACCATTCTAAATCCGCGCCGTAAGATCAGCTCGCGAGTGATCCGCGCCCGCATCTGGTAGAACTCCGAGGTGCCGTGTGTCGCTTCTCCGAGAAGGACAACGCGTGCATCGCCAATCCGCTCCAGGAGTGGCGAGAGATCGACTTCGCCGATGTTCCCTATCGGCTCGGCAACCTCGCGTATGAGTTTCGCCACCGACTGCGGCCGGCTGGCGCGCGCCGGAGTCCGGCCCGATGCGTCTGCCCATCCTTCCGCGCCAATCAGGGGAACGAACTGCACGTCACCAAGGTTTTCTTCCTCGTACTGGTCCTCCGTGACCCGCGTGACTCGTATCAGTTGTTGAGCACGAGAAGACGAAGACCCGACCGGAATTACCAGCCGCCCACCAACTCGCAGTTGGTCGAGCAGCGGTTTTGGAACCTGAGGACCACCCGCCGTTACGATGATGACATCGTAGGGTGCATGTTCCGGCCATCCCAGGGTGCCGTCCGCGGTGAGAGCATGGATGTTGTCGTAGTGCAGTTCGGAGAAGCGCCGCCGCGCAATCGTCGTGAGTTCCTCATGACGCTCTACCGTGTAGACGCTGTCCACGATCCGCGAAAGAACGGCTGCGGCGTAGCCCGATCCAGTGCCGATTTCGAGCGCCTTTTCACCCGGCTTTGCTTCGACGCATTCGATCATCAGTGCAACGATGTAAGGCTGCGAGATCGTCTGACCCGCCTCGATCGGCAATGGCGTGTCCTGGTACGCAAACTCGGCGAGCCGATTTGGAAGAAATGCCTCGCGAGGAACCACTCCCATCGCATGCAGCACCGCCGCGTCCTCGATACCGCGCGATGCGATCTGAGTGGTTACCATCCGCTGCCGCTTGATCGAGAAATCCTGCATCGGTGTCGCTCCCTTGAATCGTTGCCATTGAACGAAGCAATCGCGATGCCGCCTCTTCAGCCCCGGCCGCGAACCGGAAGCTCCTGCCCACACGGTTTTTATCTATCTACATCCATCCACCGCTTTACTGTGCTCCTTTCGGAGCCACTTGCCTGACGTTCACTGGCTCCTTTCATCACAGATGCGCCATCCGACAAATGATTTCACAATTCAGTGACTCTCGCGCTGTCTGGCACGGCGGATGCTCTATGGAAACAAAAGGTCAAAACAAATGTGCCAGGAGGAACACCAATGGGTTTTCTGGAGAAATGGAATCCGTCAAATGACCTTGAGCGGCTGCGTCACGAGTTCGACGATCTGCTCGAACGATTCGGCGTTGGCCAGGCCTGGCCCGCGGCGTCGAACCGCCCCGCAATTGAATCGTCTATCGACGGGGACAAGTTCGTAGTACGCGTCGATCTGCCCGGGGTCGATCCCAAGAACATCAACGTGCAAGTCGTAAACGGGATCCTGACGGTCACAGGGACGCGAGAGGAAAAGCGCGAATCGGACAAGCCGTCCTTGTTCCGCTGTGAAATCCGCTACGGCTCGTTCGAGCGATCGATCAGTCTGCCCGAGGGAATCAAGGCGGAGAACTTGAACGCCGTGCATCATGACGGTGTTCTTGAACTTACTGCTCCTATGCCCAAAGAGTCTGCTGCCAAGGCCATCAAGATTCAGGTCGAAGAAAAGAAGCCGGGCAGCCCAAAGAAGCCTGCCTGATCCGGAGGCTGTAGCGGAGTATGCTGTAAGCATGGCAACGCGCTGAGGGCAGATAGAGAGATGGCTGCGGTTTTTTCCACAATACTGTGCCCGATTGACTTCGAGCGTGACTCGATGGACGCGCTCGAACTCGCCTGCCGGCTGGCGAAGCAGAACTCCGCTACAGTTTACCTTCTGACCGTGATCGGCGCGCCGTCCACTGCCGCCACCGCACTGCCGCCCGTGCAGCTGAACCCTAACCTTGAATTTGAAGCGGAATGCATCCGCCGGTTGGAAGTAATTGCGCGGGAAAAACTGGCGGGAGTTTCACATAAGGTTTTCGTCGCAAGCGGGAACGCGGCGCCGGAGATTCTCAATCTCACCGCTGAACTAGACATCGAGCTGATCGTGATGGGCACGCATGGCCGCACTGGCCTGAAGCACTTCCTTCTCGGCAGCGTCGCGGAGCGCGTCGTTCGTGAATCGCCGGTTCCAGTCTTGACGATCCATCCCAAGCCCGCCGGGTAAAGGAGTTCTCCCATGTCTTTTCCGTATCGCAAAATTCTGTGCCCAGTGGATTTCGACGAAAACTCAATCGCGGCGCTCCAGACCGCGACGGAAATCGCGCGGCATTTCGACGCCACCGTTTATGTCCTGCACACCGTACTGTTGCTCATAGCGCCTACCTCGATGCCCGTGTACGTAGATCTCTACAAGGCGCAGGAGGACACGGCGCGCAGGAGCCTTCTGGAACTCGCGCGCAAGCATCTGGCGGGAATCAAATACGAGATCATGGTCAATATGGGCGAACCTGCCGCATCGATTCTCAAGGCAGAGCGCGGGATCGGTGCGGATCTGGTCGTCATGTCCACGCATGGTCGCCGCGGCATGTCTCGTTTCTTCCTCGGCAGCGTAGCCGAACTCGTACTGCGCGAAGCTCGATGTCCTGTACTGACTGTCCGTCAAAGCGCACCTCAGAAAGACCTTGTCGGCGCCTGGATGACAAGTAATCCTGTCACCGCGCAACTCGACGAGAAGCTCTCGACGATTCATGCAAAGATGCTCGAAGGCGGGTTCCGGAACATCCCGCTCGTTGAGGACGATCGCGTCGTCGCGATGCTCACCGAAGGCGATATCCGCTCGTTTGTGGGACATTTCGACGACACGCCCGCCAAACGAGCGATTACCCAGGCGCTGGTGACCGTGGAACCCCGGACGCCCATTCGCGAAGCCGCGCGCATTATGCGCGAGCGAAAAATCGATGGATTACCGGTCGTCGAGGACGGTCGCCTGGTCGGAATTATCACGACCAGCGATGCGCTCGCAGCGACAACCAGCGAGGGATGAGTCCAGCCTCCGAAGCTGACCGCCTCAGGGCGAGCAGCCATCCGGCCATCACTCTGTCTCAAGTGGCCTTTCGAACGCGCGCGGGTGAATGCGTTGTCAGAACTGGTATCGGTGATTCTCGCACGACCCGCTCGGCGACGCTGCCGAGAACGAGGTGCCCCAATCCCTTGCGGCCATGCGTACCCATCACGATCAGGTCGGCATTGAGGCCGCGCGCGGTCTCGAGCACTCGCTCGGCCGGATCGCCGCTTATCACGAGCGTTTCGCAGCGCACTGCGGCGGGAATCCGTTCCCGCGCGAGCTTTTCCAGCTGCTCGCGTCTGTCCTTCTCAACGTATGGGTAAGGATCCATCGGCACCGGCTGGAAGCCGGCCGCGCCGGCTGGCATGGGCGCGACATTCAGCAAGCACAGCGCAGCGTTATTCTGCTGCACCACTTTTAGTGCGACATCGAGAGCCGCCAACGAGTGCTCCGAAAAATCAATCGGACACAGGACCTTCCAAAATAGCCGAATCATCGCTGCTTCCTCTGTTTCGCGCTACTGCGTCAGGCTGTGTTACTCCTCCACCGAGTTCTTCAGTTCTTCGGGCGGCGTCCAGACATTACGCGATGGCTCGTCGACGTCGCCCTCGCCGGGGCGTCTGCGCTCGTTGCGCGTTTTCTGGCAATCGATGCAATACGCGGCGAACGGCACGGCTTTCAGCCGCTCAATCGGGATCTCCTCCTTGCACTTCTCGCAAATTCCATAACGACCGCGTTCGAGCCGGCTAAGCGCGGCGTCTATGGCCTTCAGTTGATATTCGTATCGCTCGATTAGACCGGCATCGGTCTCGATGTCTTCCAGCGAACGGGCCACGTCCAAGTCGTCGGCGGGTAGTTCCACCGCGTCGTCTTGCTCCTCCTTGCGAAGCACCCGTACTCGAGCCAGCGCATCCTGGCGCGCCCGCGCGAGGAGCTTGGTCAGATCTTTTAGTCGTGCATCGGCCTCGTTTTGCCGTGATATCTTGGTTTTCGCGCCGGTCTTGGATTTCATACAGATTCTCCGCGAGCTACTCGTGAATTGTCGTGCACAAAAGGGCGAAGCAATTCACGGACCAGTAATCGAGTAATCGACTCGTAAATCGAGCCGAAGGAACTTGTCCGGTGTATCGAATGGCGTGGCGCGATCGGATACACGATGTTGACTCTCGTCGTCACACTAAAATTCATTATGCCGCCGATCCGGCGCAAAGCGCCAATCAGACGGGTCCGAAGCTGGGGTTTTGCCATGGCACGGAAGGCGCTACATTCCTTCTGGGTTGCCTGTGAAGCTCTGACGCTGGAGAACTTAGCATGAAAGACCTGAAAGTTCGCGATGTGATGTCAGTGGACCCCACCACTCTTAAACGCAACGACAAACTCACCTTGGCTGACGACATCATGCGCTTGGGACGGATTCGCCATTTGCCCGTTGTCGATGATGACGGTCAGCTTCTCGTCGGCATCGTGAGCCAGCGCGATCTCTTTCGCGATGCGCTCGCGCAGGCGCTTGGCTATGGCAAGCACGCTCAGCGCAAGATCCTGGACACTCTCTCTGTCAAAGATGTGATGGGCGGCGATGTAGTCACCACCAGCCCGGATACCGCTCTGGTCGAGGCCGCACGACTTTTGACCGAGCGGAAAATCGGCTGCCTTCCGGTTGTCGAAAATGGGCGCCTGGTCGGCATCCTGACCGAGGGAGACTTTGTCGCCCTGTTCGCGCGCCGCGGCAATTAACGTCGCAGCGCACCAACGAAAAACGAAAAACGAAAAAACGAATTACCAATTACCGCCAGCGCGGCGCTTAGTCTTAACCGCCCGGGATAGCGACAGCTATCCTCGGCGGGCGCTTGGAGGCGCGTGACGGGAGAAAAATGAGCAACCAGCCTGACGCGAGTTCGGCCGCCGACATTGCTGGAGCTTCGCGCGCGCTCGGTGACCAAGAGGGCGCGCTGAGAAATCGCCGGCTGGCCCGCTCGATCGCGGGCGTGCTCGCCTTCGAAGGCTTCACGATGTCGATCAACGGCATCGGCTCACCCTGGATCGCGAAGAGCTTTCACCTTGACGAGTCGGGAATCGCGGGCCTGTTCGCATGGATTTCGCTCTCGGCGATCGGCGCGATGGGACTCTCGCGGATGATCGATCGGCTGGGGCGCCGCCGGATGCTGCTCGTATGCATGGCCGGCACTCTCGTTAGCGCGCTCGCCGCCGCGTTCTCGACTAACATCGCGGCGTTCGCGCTGTGCGAGATTGCGCTCTACGCCTTCATTGGCGCGACTATCGCCGACGGTATCGTGATCCTGGCCGAGGAACTCGCGATCGAGGAGCGCGCGCGAGGGCAAAGCTGGGGCGGGCTGGGGATTGGCCTCGGTGGCGGGCTGTGCCTGCTCGTGATGCCGATGGTGGCCAGCCGTTACTCGTGGCGATGGGTGCTGGTGCTGGCGTCGGCGATGGGAGTCGCCGCGCTGTGGAGGGCCGCCCGCGCCATCCCGGAGAGCGATCGCTGGCAGCACGCCGCCGCGACGGGCACGACTTCGGCCAGCAGCTTCTACGACGTGTTCGGACAGCTCTATCGACGCCGCGCGATCACGATTCTGGTCTGCGCGTTGCTGGCCAACATCGCGGCGGTCGCGGGCAGCAGTTGGGCGTACTTCCACCTGGTCTCGGTCGTAGGGTTGGCGCCGGGCGCCGCCAGCGTCCTGATGCTGGTCGGAGGCGGCGTGGGGATGCTCGGCTTTCCGCTCGCCGCGCGAAGCTGCGAGCGTTACGGCCGCATCCCCACGATCTTCGTTGCGGGCCTGATGACCGGTCTCGGCGCGCTGGCCTTCTATTGGGGCCCGCCGGCACCCTTGGGCCTTCGCTGGCTATGGATCGAGGTCACGTATTGCTGTTTCACCGCTGGCCTGAGCGCGGGGCAGGTGGGCGGCAATTCGCTGGCGACCGAACTTTTTCCGACCGCGATCCGAGGCGCGATGATGGGATGGTTCGCGCTCGTCGGCGCGGCCGGCGCGGTCTCCGCGCAGACCCTGATCGCGGTTCTCGCCGCGCGCCTTGGCGGTCTGTCGATCGTGGTCGGATACTTAAGCCTGCTTGCGATACCCAACGCGATCATCGTCGCGCTATTCCTTCCCGAAACGCGCGGCCTCTCGCTCGAAGCCTCCGCGATGGAAGAGGCGTTCGAGGAGTCGCGGTAGTGTCCTGGGACAGTACCGAAGTCGGAATCGTCTCGCGCCGCGGCGATTAACCCGGGATTTGGCCGGCAGAGCACCATCAGCGAGCAGATGTTACGTTGCCACCGTTTCCGACTTCCTCTTGTGTGTCACGGCCTTCACTCTTCCAAGTGAGACGCGAGACAGCACGATCTCGAAACCGGCGTCGAGGAGCATTCGGTCCAATTCGTCGCGCGTGGGAACTTCCGTCCCGTGGTGTCCGCTCGGCGGCTTGCCGGGGCGCCGGGCCGGATCGATCAGCGCGAATGTCCCTGTTGACTTAAGCACGCGCGCGATCTCGCGCAGCGCTTCAAAATAGCCGCGAAAATGATGGAGCCCGTACAAGCAAAGCACCAAGTCGAAGGAACCGTCGCGGAACGGCAGATGCTTGCCGTCGGCGCGACAGAGCCCAGAGCTCTCGGCCGCTCCATGCTCGCGCAAGTATTCACGCGTGCGCGGCAGAATCGTTCCATCATAATCAAGCGCCACGATCCGCGCGGACCGATCGAGTCGTGCAAGGCCCGCCGTCGCCCATCCGAGGCCCGTTGCGATATCGAGGCAGTTCGCCCCGCGCGGGATCCTTACTCCACGGAGCAGGCTCGGAAGCTCCACTGCCATTCCCAACCATGCGCGCGGCCGGCTGTACACGAGCCAGCGCCCAAGTCCGCGCATCAGAATGCCGCGATTATCTTTCTGTTCCATTTCGTTCGCCGATCCATAAAGACCCAAGCGCCGAGGCGACCTCGCAGAGCGTCACCGTCGGTCCCACCTCCGGCGACTTTGTCGCCCTGATCGCGCGCCGCGGCAATTGACCTTGAAAAACTAATTTTTGACAGCCTGTTTCAACCAGGCCGCCGGACCGCTGAACGCAGCCCCAATGCGCTGACGGCGACCGCCACGGCGCTATGAAGCCGATCCGATGATGGTCTGATAGTCCTAGATTTTGGGTCCCGTCACCGAGACCTCGGGAATCGGTGCGCCGCTCACCCTCAACTGTCCGGCCGTGAACTTCGCGATCGTTCCGTCGGAGTAATTCATAACCACCAGATTGCCGCTGGTGTCGAATACCGCTCCCCATGGTGCGTCAAAGATGGCGCTGCTCAACGTCACCATCGGAGCGGGTTTGCCGGAGATGGTCAGTTGATCCTTCGCATACTCCACGACCGTGTCCGCGTCTTCGTTGGGGACCCAAAGGTTGCCCCTTTGATCGAACGCGATCTCTCCTGGGCTGCAGAGGTTCGTGCAGTCGCCGTCGTCGGAAAGCAGAACCTCGGCCGACTTGCGACCGCTGCTCGTCAGTTCGCCGGCGGAGAATTCGGCGATCTGATTACCGTCCTTGCTATCTACCCACGCATTCCCGACTTTGTCGAACGTCACAAAGTTCGGACCATCCAGATCGGGGGAAGTGATGATTATGCGGGGCGTTATGTTTCCGCTGCCCGCATCCAGCTGTTCTTCTGACAGTTCCTCGATCGAGTTGTTAACGGCGTCCACCACCCACAGGTTACCCTGATGGTCGAAGCTGCAGCCATAGAGAGATTTGAACGCGAACGTACTTTTGATGATCACCCCGGGCGCCGGGTTCGGATCGCGTCCCAGGTTCTTGAGTTGCGCGGCAGTGAATCGCGCCACCTCGTCGCCGCCGATAACAGCCCAAAGGTTATGAGATTCGTCAAAGGCAATACCGGTCGCGGAGTCAAACGTGCTCAGATGAGTGGGCGTTGGCGTCCCACTCCTGGCGAGTTGTTCCGGTGTGTATGACTCGATGCCGCCGCCAAAGCCGCTAGTGACCGATATCCACAGGTCCGCGCACCATGCGTGCGGCGGCATGCCGCAAGTCAGCATCAGGAGCGCAACGGCCGCGACCAAGCGGCGCCAGCGAAAAATATCGATGCTCATCTTCTCCGGGATTTCTACTTTACCCTCGGATTTCAACTCCACTTATATAGACAAGACGGGCTCCCGCGGCAAGGGTCTAACGCGGTTTTGGCGGTAGTGTCGTGGCCCACACTCTGGAGCTTGGGCCTTATTCACTTTTTGTTTTGTCTGCGGCCGCCGGGCGATTCTACCCCCACTCCAGAACCGGCTCGTACTGCTCGATACCAGGCGAAGGGCTCGGCAATGGGCTCGGACTCGGCGTGGCAGTTGCGGTCGGGGTCGGCTTCTTCTGCGTGGCCTTCCCATTCAGAGTAACGGTTGCCGAGCTCTTCCCACTGGTCGCGCCACTGGTGATCGCGATCGTTCCGTCGTCGGCGCCCTTTCCCTTGGGGATAAACTCAACCTCAACCGCGAGGCTTCCTTTGGCAGCAATGGTGCCGGGAACGCTCGACGTGATGACGTAGGCGGAATTGGTGGGCACGCCGACGCTTAGGTTGTCCAGCGTCGCCGTCCCGGTGTTCTTGATGGTGAAATGCTTGGTCTCGGTGGTCGGTTTTTTGTCGAGGTTGACGCTGTAGCTCAGCGTCGTGGGCGAGACAGAAAGTTTACTAACGGGCGTCTTGGTCTTTGTGTGCCGACAAGCTAGTCACGCTGCCGGTACCGGTGGACGTGAACAGCATAATTCCAACTTTGACTGTGTTGTCCTGATCCGTCTCAACCTTGCTGCACGCATACGTGCCTTTTAAGTCGGAGAGAGTCCCGCTGCTGGTGCAGCTCGGAGCAGGGCTGGGGCATACGTCGGAGGCATTCGCCACCCCGCCGTTGCGCGGCGAACCGAGCATGATACAAACGAAGCCAAACGAGAGAAAAAGAAGGGCGATTGCTTGCTTCATTAGGGAGTCCCCCTCCGGGAATAAGAATTAGGAATGTACATTTATCCACGTTTCAGAATTTCTTATACTTACACATCAGTCGCGCTACTGTGACAAACCCTCAGCTCGGTTTTCACTCCGGAGCGTTGTCGGTACCCGCGGAAGGGACCGATGCGATCAGATGTGATCGCAAAATGTGATCAGACGTGACCACAAAAATCAGATGTGATCACAAAAAGTGGTAGTGTCGTGGCCCGCCCTCTGGAGCTTGGGCGTTGTTCACTTTTTGCCTTGTCGCGTGGCCGCTGGAAAAAAACAGGCTGGCTGAGGTTGGCATGCTTTTCATGGCTCATTGCGTTGATTCCGAAGGAGACATTCGGGGAAAATTGTATCCTTTCGTTCGCCGGTTATCGTCTAAAGCGGGCGGTATCTTTGGCATATTTGCTGCAATGACTGAGCAGAACTGCCTCAACAGTGTTTCTTCATGGACACCGGGCGGGGAACATGCCGCAAAAGGTGAAAGCGGAGACTTCGGAGCAAACTCGCCTCTCTCCCACCGTGCTGCTCCTCTCTGATGACGAGGTGTTGGCGAAGCTCGCACTCGGAATCGTCAAGCGTCCTTGGAAGCTGGTTCGCCATGCAGCCGACAAATACGTGGGTCGCGAGCTGTTCGCGCGGCCAAATGTTCGACTCGTCATACTCGACGACCAGGGGATCGAGGAAAACGATCGCGGCTGGCTGCTCGAGCAGATTCGCAAGCACTTCTCCGGCCCCCCTTTGCTCTATGTCGCCGGCAGCCAAAGCGATGCCAACGAGAAACGGGCGCGCACCAAAGGCGCCCACTACTACGTTTCGAAGCCACTGCCGATCGAACGATTCGGACACGTGCTGCAATCATTTTTGCAGGCGAAGCAAGTCGAAGGACAATCCGCGCATTCAGCCGCGGAGAAATCTGGGATCAACGCGGGAGAATCGAGCGCCGGGAACCCAACGCGTATCGACGCGGGAATCCGCTGTCTCTCGGAGGAACTCAATCGCGAAGGCTCCCAGCTAAGATCACGCCTGCTCGATGCGGCGCTGGCCGGATTGCGCCTCGCGCGCAATCCGGAGTCGCCCGAGCTCAGGCGCGATGCTGCCCAGATTTGGGCGGCGATACAGCCAACGCTATCCCATCACCTCGACGCCCAAGACAGCCAGTTGCTTCCGTGGCTGGTGCAGCAAGGCCGTCTCTCGTCGGAAGCCGGGCGCAAGGTCCGCGCATTCCACGACCGGCTGCGAACGCTCATCGGCGCAATCGTTGACACCGGCGCGGATCGCCTCACTGAAGCTCAGGCGCGTGACGCCGGACAAGCGTTGAGCGGACTCGCGGTCATCTTGGACGACGCAATCGACAACGAAGAGTGCAGGCTCTTCCCAACGATTCAGAAGGCGCTCTTCGGAATCGACCGTCGCAGTTGAAATCGATAAGTTATCCGGGAACCATGATCGACCGCGCGATTAAGCGACTGTTGGGCGTCGCGGTGCTGGCGGCAGCCGCCGGGTTGTACGGGTGCGCGTCATCCACGACTGGTCAAGACGCTGCCATGACCATCTCATGCCAAGGAAAGGACCGGCAGGAGTGCGAAGCCCGCGATAATGCCCGCCAGCTACGCGACGCAGCGGACTACCAAGATGAGCCCGCCTTGGGATACCTGCAGTCGCCGCCGGGATTGCTGCCAGTACCTCTCACCTCGCGGAATGGTTCCTCGAATTAGTTGAAAGAACGGGCGCGTTGTCTCGCGGCGGCGGTGCGAATCAAGGCGGCACTGGCCGCAGCCGGCGAAAACAGGGTCGAGGCGGTGACCACGCTCGGAGTCGATCGGACGACGCTATATCGGTTGATGAGGCGTCTCAGTCTTTAGGTCGGACTCGCGCACAAAACAAACAGGCCCCGGACCGACGCGTAGGCGCGCCGGGTCCGAGGCCCCCTGGGAGAGGCTAACTGGATTGCCTTCCGATCGCTGAAATCAGTCGGCCCGGGATCATCCTGCGCCACCAGAGGAGAGCGTGTGGAGGACCGAGATCATTGCCGGTCCGACGATTACCGCGATCATCGCGGGCAATACGAAGAGGACCAGCGGGAACAGAATCTTAATCGATGCCTTCTGCGCGTCTTCCTCGGCATGTATCCGGCGACGCTGTCGCAATGCGTCCGAACTGGAACGCAACGCAGGTCCGATCTGCGCGCCAAGTTGTTCACTCTGAACCAAGGTTGCGGCGAGCGGCTTGATATCATCAACCGCAGTCCGCTCGGCCAGCCCGCGCAACGCCTGTCCGAGCGACGCGCCCGCGGAGATATCGGTGGCGACCAGATTCAACTCGGTGCCGATTTCCTGACCATGACGTTCGCATTCCGTGCCGACGATTCGAATCGCCTCGAACAGTCCGAGGCCCGCTTCGACGCATACCACCAGCAGATCGAGCACGTCCGAGAGCTGCTTTGAGATGTTTTGCTGGCGCGTCCGCGCGCGCCGTCCCAGGTAGTAGGCGGGCAGGAAAATTCCGATCCCTGTGCCGCCGATTCCGAACAGCAGCGGCTGAGCCGTTGTGGCGTGAAGAATAAATCCGACCAACAGTCCCAAACCTCCGCATCCGATCGCCAGCAGCACACGGGTGACCTGATAGGTCTGCGGCGCGCTGGACTTCAGAAATCCCGCCTGCGCCAGAGTCTGCTGGAGCTTCTCCCCGGTGGGAGTATCCAGGTTCGGCGGTGGGATGCGCTTGGAGGCCCATCTGAAAAGCATGCGGAGCAGGTTGTCGTCCTGAAGGTCACCTTCGAGTGCGCCCTGCGAAGCCCGCATCTTGACCGCCAAATCCGCGAATCGTTCATCGACCGCCCGGCTCTGCGGCGAAATGGCGAGGTACAAGGCCGCGCACGCCGCGCCAGCCAGGAGAAAGACCGCTATGCCAACCATGAATGGACTCATTAGTAGTTTACCCGCAGTAGTCGCCTGATGCTCAGGATGGCGAGCACGTCCGCTACGATCGCGAATTTCAAAATCTTCTGACCCATCGGGTCATGAAACAATTGATCGGTGTAACCCGGCTGAATCAAGCTGAACACGCAGAGCACCGCGATTGGCAGGCAGCCGACGATGATGCCGCCGAAGCGCGATTGCGCGGTCAGCGCTGTGATCTGCATCCGCAAGCGCTGGCGGATTCGCACGATTTCGGATAGCCGCCCGACAATCTGAGCCAGGCTCGAGCCGACCTCCGTTTGCACGCGCACCGCGATGACCAGGAGTCGGAGGTCGTCCTCCGGAACTCGCTTGAGCATGTCTTCGAGCGCGCGCGGCAGCGGCAGTCCGATCCGGTTCTGCTCGAGCACGGTGCGGAATTCGCTGCCCAGCGGATCCGCGAACTCGCTGACCAGAACTTGCAGCGCGCGCTGCAGCGAATGTCCCGCCTCGAGCGACGATTTGATCAGGTCAAGCGCGAACGGCAGCTGGGCCGCAAAGGCCTTGAGACGCCGCTTCCTTCGGAATTGGATGTAGGCGAGGGGCAGGATGGCCATCACCAGCGCGCAACCCAGCGCGATCCACATGTCGTTGAACAAGAGATTGCCGCCGAACAATCCGGTGCCGAGCAGCAGCACCATGATCAGCAGCATGTCGGCGACCGTCATGTACAAGCCCGCCTGCCACATCATCTCTTCGAGTTTGCGCAGCAGGTCCAGTTCGTACAGCACACCCAGCAGCAGTCCCTGATCGGGCCGGCGCCTGCGCATGACATCGACCTGCAGATCGTCGGCGGGGCGCGTCAGACGTCGTGCCACCTCGCGCTGTTGCTCGGCTTCGCTGCCGCGACTGCTGGAGAATACCAGCACGCCCAGGAAGACGAGCAGGAATATGCCGCTAGCCATCAAAATATCCATAGTATTTATCCGATTGTGCTGCGGAAAACCTTGGCGTCGAGTTTGTAACCCGCGGCCTCCAGCCGCTGCGAGTAGGTTGACCGAATCCCGGTGGGCGCGAACTGGCCGAGCACTTCTCCACCCGGCCCGATTCCCGTGCGCTTGAATTCGAACAGGTCCTGCATCATCACCATCTCACCCTCCATCCCGCTGATCTCGGAAACGCGCATCACTTTGCGCGAGCCGTCGGATAGCCGCGATACATGGATGATGATGTTGATCGCCGACGCGATTTGCTGGCGCATCGCGCGCTGCGGAATCGACACTCCCGACAGCAGCATCATCATCTCCAGACGGCCCAAGCTGTCACGGGGAGTATTGGCGTGGATGGTGGCGATTGAGCCGTCATGGCCGGTCGACATCGCTTGCAACATGTCGAACACTTCATCGCCGCGGACCTCGCCGACGATTATGCGGTCCGGCCGCATACGCAACGAGTTTCTGACCAGGTCGCGCTGGGTGACTTCACCCTTGCCTTCGACGTTGGGCGGTCGCGTTTCGAGCCTGACCACATGCGGCTGCTGGAGGCTCAATTCGGCCGAGTCTTCGATCGTCACAATTCGCTCGTCGGCCGGAACGAACAGCGACATGCAGTTAAGCAGGGTCGTTTTACCCGAGCCGGTGCCGCCGCAAATCAGGACGTTGAGCCGCGCGCGCACGATGGTGCGCAGAAACTCGACCATCTCCGGCACCAGTGTCTTCTTCGCGATCAGATCGTCGATGTTGTAGCGCCTGCGACCGAATCGGCGAATCGACAGCGCCGGGCCGTCGAGCGTCAGCGGCGGAATAATCGCGTTGATACGCGAACCGTCGGGCAGCCGCGCGTCAACCATCGGCGACGCTTCGTCCACCCGGCGTCCGACTTGCGACACGATTCGATCGATGATCAGCATCAGGTGCTGATCGTCCTGGAACTTGACGTCGGTGGCGTGAAGCTTGCCGCCTTTTTCGACGTAAACCTGGTTGTGCCCGTTGACCAGGATGTCGGTGATTTCATCATCCCACAAAAGCGGCTCCAACGGCCCGAGTCCCAACAGCTCGTTCTTGATCTCCTCGATGAGGTGAGTCTTGTCGACGTCGGTGAGCAGGCGTCCCTCGTCGTCCAGAATGGCGGAGATCGCCGCGGTGACTTTCTGCGCCGCGAGCGCCGGCTCGAGGCTTTCAAGCCGGGTAACGTCCAGCATCTCGAACAGCCGGTTGTGGACGGCAAGCTTGAGCTGCTGAAAACCCTCGGCCTGCACGTCTTTGACGGCGCGCTTTTGATTGCCTATCAGCGAGCGCTGAAAGGGCGCCGGCGTTGCGCTGTTCTGCTGGGAAATTCTCTCAACCAGCTTCATTCGGGTACCTCAAGTGCGCGCGCCGATAACATTCAACAGGCGCGAGACCAATGAATTTGGGAAATTGCCGTCGCTGGCTTCGCTGCCCACCTCGAGCCGCCGCGCCAAGTCCTCGATGCTCTTGGCCAGCGGCGAGTTCGGCGCCACCTGCCACAAATCCTGTGCGCTCAACTGCACCCGCTCGAGAACTTTTTCATCGCGCGGAATCCGCGTGTGAATCGGCTGCGCCAGCGTATGGCTGAGCTGCTCTTCACTGATCGGATGACCCGGCACGAAACGGCTCAGAATGAAGTTGGGTTCGACCCCCGGCAGCCCCAGCCGCCCCACCAGATCGACGAATCGCCACGCGCATCGTGCCGCACCGATCGACTGGTCGAGTAGGTAGAACAGACGACTCGAGCGCTCCCAGGCGGCGACCGTGTTTGCGTCGATATGCGTGCCGCAATCCACGATCACGAAGTCAAAAAGCTGGCGCGTCAGGTCGAGGATCGCACCGACCGTCGCGTCACTGACCAACTCGCTGTCCTCGATCCGCTTGGGCGCCGCGAGCAGGTAGATTCCCGACGCATGCTTGCTGAGCGCTGATTCGAGTTGAATCGAATCGAGCTTTCGCGTCCCCTCGGCGAGCGCCATGATCGTGCGCTCGGGTTCGAGATTCAGGAACACCGCCAACCCGCCGGTCTGCAGGTCGAGATCTATTACCGCAACCCGCTTTTCGAACGCGTAGCGCAGTGCCAGGGCGAGGTTCGCCGCCAGGCTCGTCACTCCAGTGCCGCCTATCAGGCTCACCAGCGAAACGATCATGCCGCCGCCGTTGTGAACGTTGTGAACTTCTTCGCGCCGGCGGGTCTCGCTTATCTTGAGCAGTGCGCGGGTCGCGTCTCCGGGATCCAGTGGCAGGAACAGAAGCTCATCGGCTCCGGCCCTCAGTACCCGCTTCATCAGGTCCGGCGAACGATCGTGCAGCAGCGCAAAAAGAGCCGGGCGGGGCTCCTGCCCCGCCTGCGCGTTCAGATAACTCAGAGAGAGTTCGTTGTTGCCGTTGAACACCACCATCGTGACGTCGATGGTGGTGTCGGGAGCGGCGTCCAGATCCGGTTCGAGTTCCAGGATGTTCAGCACCGGGTCGCCCAAGGCGGCGAGGGCATCCCTGACTTCTGCGCGATGGTCCGCGCTTCCGCCAACTAATTGGACTTTCAGCTCGCCATGCCGTCCGTCACTTTTTTTACCGAGCGTTGACACTTCACACTCTCCCTGCTTCACGTATGCCGTGTCGTATCATGCACTAAATACTCGGTTATGTCTTGTCCTCCGTCGAACTAGAATCTCGGGCGCGACGCGTCAGGCTGCGCCAGACGACGGGTCTCGATCTGTTCATGCGTCAGCTCAGGCACGTAAGTCGGGTTGTAAACCGAGGCGCCATTGGGCAGCGGACGCACGATTTGCGGCGTTACGCTTATGATCAGGTCCGTTTCGGTGTTGTTATAGCTGGTGTTGCGGAATAGTCCGCCGAGATACGGGATGTCACCGAGGTACGGGACTTTTTGAACCTCGGTCGTCTTTTGGTGCAGGATGAGGCCCGCGATGATCAGCGTCTGATTGTCCTTGAGCTGTACCATTGTTTCCGCGCGCCGAGTCACGAATGCCGGTATGGTGAAGCCGAACATCGACACGCCTTGGGCGTAATCGGGCTGCGATACTTCAGGCTTCACCAGCAGCTCGATATCATCGCAGCCGACGACGGTCGGAACGAATTCAACCGAGGTGCCGTATTGCTTGAAGACGATCGAGGTATTCAGCGCCTGGGCGATGACGATGGGAATTTCGCCACCCGACAGGAACTTTGCCTCTTCACCGGAATTAGCCAGCAGTTGCGGCTGGGCGAGAAGCTTCGCGAGGTTGTGCTGCTCGAGGAACTGGAAGAATCCCTGCAGCTGGTAGTTCTTGTTCCCCGCCGCCAAGCCATAAGTAAGCGACGACGACACCAGCATCCCGATCAAGTTTCCACCCAGCGGCAGCGATTGGGGCTGTATATTGGGAACGCTCGCGGTCGCCGACGGGGAAAACGGCGTCCCTACTGCGCCCGGCAATGAGACCAGCGATATCCCCGCACGGGTGAGCGCGGCCGACAGGTTGGTGCCCTGGTTCTCGATGGCGGTGCGGTCCAGTTCCGCCACCATCGTGTCGAGCAACACCTGCTCCTTGCCGTTGGGATCGATTCGCACCGTGCGTTCGTTGTATTGGCCTTGTTGGTCCCAGATCGCCAGAGTCGTGAAGCCCGGCGTATGGCCTATCAGGTTGATCTGGAACGGATTGATCACCTGGACATCGGCAACAGCAGTATCGGCGACCGACACGCGGCGCAGCCGGGTCGCAAAGTCGATAACTCTCGACGACCCCGTCTGGAGCTGCACTATGTCGTCGGGCAGATAATGGCGTCCACCTGAAATCGCGCCCGAGTGCAATTCGCCGCAACTTAGACCGATCGACGGGTCGCTCCGATACCGCTGGTTCGACAGTGCCGCCGAAGCCGTCTGACCGGAGGGCGCCTGAGGTCGCGGAGGGTACGAAGCAGCCGGAACCGACGGAGCGAAATCGAAGGTCGACGAATTAACAGCAGCCGGCGCAGGTGCGCCTGGCGATGCGGCTGCGACTGATGCCGAGCTGATCACGGTTGTGGCTGTTCCTGCAGATGAGGATGAAGACGAGGAAAATGACGAAGGCGGATTCACCGGGCCAGCGCCCGCATCAAGCTTCACGACTGCCGGAGCCGCACTGCCCGAGGACTTGCCGGAGCCCGCGATTGGCGCCGGACTGGTGCCAGGATGATTGATGTCGAAGGCGCTGCCGACCGATCTGACCCTAACGTCATAGTTGACTTGGCCATCCGCCGTCTTGACCGAAATGTTCCATTCTCCTGCTTCCGCGCCCAGCAGGACGACTCTGCCCGGCTCCTCGTTATGCACGATCAGCGCGTGGGGATTCGCGATCACCTTCACCGCTGGAACCTCGCCGGGGCTGACGTTGTTGATTATGTAGCTCTCGCCCGCGTTCAGGGCGACAGACATTTCCGCGCCGCCGCTATCGGCGGCAAGCAGCAGGCCGGGCTGAAGCATGAGCATGCTGATCGCTGCAGCCAGCCACGGAAGCAGTCCATATCCTCGTTGAGCTTTCATCTTCTTCACCTTGGCTTCTTCGCGGCTTGCTTATGGTATGTCGATTGTTTTGGGCGTCGGCACGTGATCCGCCGTCGCGTTGATGGGCGCCCCGGCCGGCGCAATGCCGCGGTTCACGGGCGCCGCCACGAGGTCGTGATGATCGGGTTCAGGAGGGCTCGCCACCGTCGTTGAGGATGCCGCAGGGGCGCCCGCGTCGGTGTCGTCGTTATCAGAAAACTGCGCCGCATCGGCGTGCGTATGGCTCGTCGACTTCTTTGCACCCTCGCTGTTCGCCGCCGCTTCATTCACAAACGAGACTGACTCGGACGACTTGCCGTTGCGAAGAATCTCGATCTCGACCTGCTTCTTGGCCGGGCGCGGCGCCGCGATCTCATGATGAGGCTCAGGCTGCACAGCCACCACCGGAACCTCAGGCGCCAGGCTGTAGGCCCGCAGCATCTGAGCAACGTCGCTGCCGTTGGTCAGAACGATTTTGTTATCATTGTAATTGCGCATCGCCAGACGCAGCGTTCCCGAGTGGCTCGCCAACGCCAGGCGCTCGGCCTCCTGCGGCGTGACCAGCAGCGTGACGACCTTCACTACCGTTGGCTCGTCCTTTTTCTGCTCGATTTCCTGCGCTACGGCGAGAACTTCGACGTTCTGCAGAATTACTTTTGAGAACGCCCTTGGGGTGCCTTCGCCGCCTTGGGTCGCGACCAGCACGTCCACCCGGGTATGCGGCAGCACGAAGCCCGCGACGTCGCTGACTTCATCCACCGGGACCGACACGGCGCGCATCCCGAACGGAATCAACAACGGCATCACACCCGCCGTCTTCTCCCCGGTGAACAGCTTGGACCGCACCACCGGCTCGTTAGCTACCAACGAGTTCTTCACGTAGCTGCCGATGACCTGTTTGGGATCGGTGTATGCGCCCTCCGGAAGACTGTCAGCCGACCAGCGCGCCATCTTTACTTCGCCCAGCTCGATTTTTGTGCCGAGCGGAAGATCGTACGCCGAGACCACCACCTCTACGTTATGCGCCATCGCCTGCTGTACTTCGGCTTCTCTCCGTTTCAAGGCGGAGTACACCATTACCGAAGCCAGCATCGCCGCCAGTCCCGCCAGTAAGACGAATACCATCGGTCGTCTCATATCGCCTCTTCCCCCCGGCCGCTTCGTGGCTGACCGGCTATCTTCAAATAGTTAAACATACCGTCATTTTGTTATTCTATCATGGCCAGTTCAAGTACTGGTCAGGATGGCGGGGAAACTAACGATTAAATGTGAATGCGAGCCGGGAGTAGTCCCAGCTTTGTTGCAGATAGTCAGAACAATGCTCTTACGGCGTGTAATTGAATCCACCGCCACGACAGGTACCCCCAAAATAGCCGCGGGTCGCTGACTATACGAGAGGACCCACGCGGTTGACTAATGTCGAGACGATATTACCCGCATTCTGAATTAGAGCAATACATACTGCGCCGCTCGCTGCGAGTATTATTGCGTACTCGGTCATAATCTGACCACCCGAACTTACTTATTGTCCGGTAAACCCGCTTCTGCTGGCTCATTGACTTCCCCTCCCAGGGTTGTCGTCTTTTCTGAAGTCGTCTCTCTTAGCGGGGCCTGTGTTGGAGCCCCCGCTAAAAGACCACGGCTCCCGACGACCGTCAGGCCATCGACGGCTACAGTTCTGATTTTTTATGTGGGGTGGCGGATGGGTTAGTCCGCCACCCCGGAATTTCACCCTTCTCGATTAGAGTTGGGCGTCCACGCTGGTCAGCACGCTCTTGATGGTCGTTCCCATGGTCTGGTAGCCGAGGAACACCACAACCGCGACTGCGGCGAGGATCAAAGCGTATTCCGTCATCGTCTGGCCGCGCTGATACTCGCGCGCTGCCACAAACATCCTCGTAATCATATCCATTTTCCCGTGTCCTCCTTCTGTTACTTGTTGGCCGAAATTGGCATTATCCCCATTAATCAACCTGACTCCGTTCAACCTTCTGCCGCAGCCCAACGGCGCCAGCTTGTCTCGATTCCTTCTTCCCCGTGGAAGAAAATCCTCGCTTGCGGCAACTTTCACTGGCGCCAGAGCGAGACTAAGGTAGAGCATCTCTCGTGCCATTTTAATCTATTCAGCAACCTGTTGGACTTTTTTGTTTCATGCACGGTTACCATACGCTAATACGCGCAGTGATGCAACTACCAGTTGCCAAGCTGCAACAGATTATGGTCTAAAGAGCGCATCATTGGAGATTTAAAACAGTCAAAGAGGTTTGAGCTAAACATGAACTAGCTAAGCGAGAGAAACCAACGGATGGTGGTCGGTCTCGAATCCAACCACCAAATAGTGTGTATCACATTCCGAATGGGGATAGCTTGGCGGGTTCTGCGAGATAGCCTCGTGGCTTTAGTTGGCAGGTTCGAAGCTAATCTGATCGCCCACCTGCGTCGAACTCTCGTCCGCCGCGCCAGCGGGAAGTTCGAGTGCTTTTCGTGCTCCAAACACGATCGAGGAGACGTGCCAGGGCCTCAGGCGCCGGTTGATTCTGATGACCGTGTTGCCGCGCCCCAGGAAAACGATATCGATCGCGAAGCGCATGAAGAACATGTGCATCCACATGAACGGCGTGAATCGCCCCTTATCGAATAGCATCCCCATTCCGGGCTCGAGGCCGTCGCGACCCAGCAGACCGCGGCTCTGACCGCCGAGACCGCCGGCGTACTCGAGCCGCGCGCAGAGCACGGTTGCGCGGGATTGATTGACTGCTCGGAGCGGAGATTGCGGCGTCGGCATCGGCGGTGCATCGGGTGGTCGGGACTGTCTCATTACGTCATCATGTAATAAACTCGCGTAAGTTTCATGGGATACATCCCGATATTTCTCGACGTGACTGGCCGCGAATGTGTCGTAGTCGGTGGCGGCGAGGTCGCCGCGCGCAAAGTCGAGTCGCTGTTGGAGGCCGGCGCTCACGTGACTATCGTGAGCCCGCGCCTGTCGCGCTCGATGGAGGCAATCGTTGCCCGCGGGCTCGTGACTCACATCGCTCGTGATTATGAGCGCGGCGATATTCGCGGATGCGTGCTGGTCTATGCGGCGACCGGCGATCCGAAACTCCATCGCGAGCTTGCCGCCGAGGCGCGCGTGCTCGGAATCCCGATAAACGTTGTCGACCTCCCCGAGTTGTGCACGTTCATCGCGCCCGCGGTTGTCAAGCGCGGCGCGCTCCAAATCGCAATCTCGACCGCCGGTGCGTCGCCTGCCTTTGCGGCGCGGCTCAGACGCGAGCTGGAGCAGCAGTTCGGGACCGAGTACGCGGTCGCGCTCGAAGTACTGCGTGCCGCGCGCCGGCGGTTGCACGCCGATGAAATCGATCCCGCCGATCGCATGCGCCGGCTGAAGGACCTCGCCAACTCCACACTGCCCGACGCGATTGGCGTCGGCGACGTAGCCGCGATCGAGCGGATACTCGCCACTCATCTGGGTGACGGTGTTGGTCTGGTCCGGCTCGGAATCGACCCGGCCGCGCTCGGCCTCACACGCGCAACGGAAGTTCCGGAGTGAACCGCATGCCGATGGACACGCTATGGCTAATGCTCGCGCTTGCTTGTTACGCGCTCTCTGCCGTGTTGTTTGTGTTCGATCGTTTGGCGGGCCGTACGCAAGCGACCGGCTACGCAGGTGCGATACTCGGTGCGGGCGTGGTCTTTCATGCTTTCGATTTGACGGCGCGGGGGCTGCAGGCCGGCAATTTTCCGGTCGCCAATTTTCCGCAGGCGTTGTCGTTTCTTGCGTGGCTTACCGCGCTGGCGGGGCTGCTGATGATCGTGCGCTTGAGGCTGGCGGTGATCGGCGCATTCGTGGCGCCGGCGGTGACTCTGGCTCTGGGAGCCGCTTCACTCGCGATGAGCAGCGGGCACGTGGTTTTGCCGGCCACCCTGCGCAGCGTATGGCTGCCGATTCACGTTACCCTCGCCATCCTGGGCTACGCGATGTTTGTGCTGGCTGCGAGCGTGAGTATCGCCTACCTGGCCTACGAGTCGCGGCTCAAGTCCAAGCGCGCGATCGGTCCGGCCAACGAAGGCGCGCCGAGTCTCGAAAAGCTCGACCGAATCAACTATCGCCTGCTGGGATGGGGCTTCCTGATGCTCAGCCTGGCGATCGTGAGCGGCGCGATTTGGGCCGATGCGACGTGGGGTCATTTCTGGTCATGGGAGCCCAAGGAATCCTGGTCGCTGGCGATTTGGGTGCTCTACGCGGGTCTGCTCGAATCCCGCCTTACGATAGGATGGCGGGGACGGCGCGCCGCGGCGCTCACTTTAGTGGTGTTCAGCTTGTTGGTTGGTTCGTTCGTGGGCGTTAACCTGATTTTCCCGGGCAAACACGGCGGCAGTTTCGGCTGAAAATGGATCAGACTTTATTCATCGTCGGCATAAATCATCGCAGCGCCGCCGTTGCGTTGCGTGAACGCCTGGCGTTTGCCGACGACGAGATCGTTGCTGCGCTGGCCAGACTGCGGGATTCGTCGCCCGCGGTCCTGGAGGCGGCGCTGATTTCGACCTGCAATCGTGTCGAAATTGTGGGTGTCGCCTCCGATACGGCGCGCGCGGCCGACGAGACGCTGAAGTTTCTGGCCGCGGATCGAAGCGTCGAGCAAGCCGCGTTCGCCGACGTGATTTATAGTTCCGCCGGGCGCGACGCCGCGCGTCATCTGTTCCGCGTGGGTGCGAGTCTCGACTCGATGGTCGTTGGCGAGCCGCAGATATTGGGGCAGCTCAAGATCGCTTACGCGCAGGCGTCCGAGGCGGGCAGCGTCGGCCCGATTCTGCATCGCGCGTTCCACAAGGCTTTCACGGTCGCCAAACACGTGCGCAAGGGCACGCTTATCGGTCATGGAGCGGTTTCCGTCAGTTCCGCGGCAGTCGCGCTTGCGGGCCAGATTTTTGACACGTTGAAAGACAAGACCGTGATGCTGATGGGTGCGGGCAAGATGGCGGAGTTGACCGCCCGCCAGCTGAACGCGCTCGGAATCGAGTCGCTGCTGATCACGTCGCGCACTTTCGATCACGCAGTCGCGCTCGCGCGCGAACTTGGCGGCACCGCGGTGCCGTACGACAACTACAAGCCGTACCTCAAGATGGTGGACGTGCTTATCGGTTCGCTCGCATCCACCAAACCGGTGCTGGGTCCCGACGAATTCGAGTCCGTGATTCGCGAGCGCCGCTACCGGCCGATGTTTCTGATCGACATGGGCGTGCCGCGCAATTTCGACGAGCGGCTGAACGCGCTGCAAAACGTCTATCTGTACGACATCGACGATCTCGGCGCGCTGGTTAAACGATCGCTCGGCGATCGCGAGCGCGAAGCCGAAAAGGCCGAGCAGATCGTCGAGCTCGAACTTGAATCGTTCCTCAAGTGGCTCGCGGGTCTCGACCTGACCCCCACTATCAAGGACATCCGCTACAGTGTCGAACGGCTGCGCGACGTCGAGCTGGGACGGCATCGCGGCTGGCTGGCGCAACTCGAACCCGCCGTACGCGAACGAGTCGAATTGCTCACTCACGGACTGACCAACAAACTGCTTCATCGCATTCTGTCCGGCCTCAAGCATCACGACAACAAAGCGCTCGATGCCGCGTTTGCCGCCGAGGTCGCGCGCCGCCTGCTGGGTGCTGAATTGGACGCGCGAGTCCACGATCTCGACGACGCGGACGACGATGACGACACGGGCGCCGAGTGACCGCGCGGCACGCTGATCCCTTATGGCGCTCAAGCCCAAGCTCAAGTTCAGAATCGGTTCGCGGCCAAGCAAGCTGGCGCTGGTCCAGGCGTCGATGATGCGGGAGCGGCTCGCGGCGCAAATATCCGTTGTCGATCCCGAAATTGAAATCGTCGAAATACGCACCACCGGCGACAAGCTAACGTCGGCGTCGCTTGCGCAAGTGGGCGGCAAGGGCCTCTTTATCAAGGAACTCGAGCAGGCGCTCGCCGATCGCAAGATCGACGCCGCCGTCCATTCGATGAAGGATATTCCCGCAGTCCTGCCGCCGCAGTTTCGCGTGGCTGCGGTGCCCGGGCGCGAGAATACTGCCGATATCCTGGTGACGCGCGACGGCTCGGCATTGTCGGCGCTGCCGGTGGGCGCGCGGCTTGGCACCTCGTCGTCGCGCCGCCGTTTCCAGGCGCTCAGGATGAATCGGGGGCTTGCTGTTCTGGCGTTGCGCGGCAACGTCGATACGCGTTTGAAGCGCGTCGCCGACGGCAGCTTTGACGCGATCATAATCGCGATGGCGGGGGTGAAGCGGCTGGGGCGGTTGCGCGATGTGAAGTTCGTCGAGCTCGATGGCCGCGATTTCATCCCGGCCGGAGGGCAGGGCGCGCTTGCTATAGAAACGCTGGTCGAGCGCGACGACCCCGTTTCAAATGAACTCGATCGCGCGCTTTCCGCGATCAACGACGCGCGCGCATTCTACGAAACCGCGGCCGAACGATCGTTCCTGGCCGCGATCGATGCGTCATGCACGACGCCGGTCGGCGTAAGGGCAAGCATCGTGGGCGATACGCTCGCGCTCGCAGCGATCCTGTTCAGTCCCGACGGCGCGCGCGAGCTGTCGGAGTCGATGGAACAACCGATCGCGCCCGACCTCGCGCCGTCCGCCGCCGAAAATTCCGGCAAGCGGCTCGCGGAAAAAATGCTCGCGCGGGACGCTGCCGCGATTCTTCGGTCTTGAATGAGCGCGCGCGCCAAGCATCAGGATCGGGGCAAAGTCTTCCTGGTTGGCGCGGGTCCCGGCGCCTTCGATCTGATCACGATTCGCGGCGCTGACGTTTTGAGCCGCGCCGACGTCGTTATTTACGACCATCTGGTGAGTCCGGAACTGATCCGGCTGGCGCCGCGCAAAGCCGAGTTGATTTACGCGGGCAAGAAAGGCGGCGCGGGAAAAGGTATCGAGCAACCCGAATTGAACGCGATGCTGATCGAGCGCGCGCGGATGGGGCGCGTCGTGATCCGGCTCAAGGGCGGCGATCCATTTATCTTTGGACGCGGCGGCGAGGAGGCCGAGGCGCTGGCGCGCGCGAACGTGCGGTTCGAGGTGGTCCCGGGGGTCACGTCGGCGATTGCAGGCCCGGCCTTCGCCGGTATTCCGCTGACGCATCGCGAGTACGGTTCGTTCGTCGCGTTCGTCACCGGCCATGAGGACGAAAGCAAGGATGCGCGCTCGACGGTTCCGTGGGACGAACTGGTCGCGGCGGCTCGGGGCCGCGGCACGATCGTTATCCTGATGGCGACGGCGCGGATGCGCGCGACGCTGGATCGAATCCGCGCGGCCGGACTTCCGGCAGAAACTCCGGCGGCTGCGGTCCAATGGGCGACGACTGCCGCGCAGAAGACAGTCAGCGCGACGCTCGCGACGCTCGCCGACGCATCCGCGCGCGCCGGAATCGGCGCGCCGGCTGTTATTGTGGTCGGAGAATGCGCGGGCCTGCGCGAGCATCTCAAGTGGGTGGAGCGCACGCCGCTGTTCGGCCGCACCGTGGTGGTGACCAGATCGCGTGAGACTGCCTCGCAGTTCGCCACGGCACTCAGACGGCTCGGCGCGGAGGTGGTGGAATTTCCGACGATTGAAACCGCGCCGCTCGCCAGCTACGCGGCGCTGGACCGGGCGATCGCGCGTCTCTCGTCACCGGCGCGGAATTCCTTCGACTGGATAATCTTCACGAGTGCGACGGGAGTCGAGAGTTTTATCGAACGGCTGAAGTCGCGCGGCCGCGATATTCGCGAGCTCGGACGTGCGTCGATTGCGGCGATTGGACCGGCAACCGCGGCGCGGCTTGCCGATTATGCGCTCCGCGCCGCGGCGGTTCCCGACGAGTATCGCGCGGAGCAAATTATTCCCGCGATCGGAATAAGGCGGATTCGCGGCAAGCGCTTCCTGATTGCGCGGGCCGAAGTTGCGCGCGAGGCGTTGCCCGAGATCCTGCGCGACAAGGGCGCCAAAGAAGTCGTAGTCGCGCCAGCCTATCGAACCGTCAAGCCCAAGGGCGCGCAGATCGAGCGGATGCGCGAGCTGATCGCGTCGGAGTCGATCGATCTCGTGACGTTTACCAGTTCCAGTACAGTCACAAATTTCTGCGACCTGATAGGCGCGCCGGCGAGTCTCCTCAAAGCCGCGGCGATCGGGCCGATAACGGCGGCGACTGCGCAGCAGCGTGGATTCGAGGTGGTCGTCAGGCCGGGCAAATACACGATTTCGGCTCTGACCGAAGCCATTGCCGAGTATTTCGCCCCGGTGAACGGGGGAACTTGATTGAATGTGAAAGCATGGGTCACCCCTGCCCGCGCGCGACAACGGAGCGCGGCCTTAACACTGGGGGCAGGGGTCACCCCTGCCCGCGCAGTTTGCGGGCGACGTCTTTGGCGAAGTAGGTCAGGATCAAATCGGCGCCGGCCCGCTTGATGGCGATCAGCACTTCGAGCGTGGCGCGCTCCTCGTCGATCCATCCGTTGATTCCCGCCGCGCGGATCATCGAGTACTCACCCGAAACGTTGTACGCCGCCACCGGCGCGTTGAATTCTTGCTTCACTCGCCAGATTAGATCGAGGTACGGCAGCGCCGGCTTGACCATCACGATATCGGCGCCCTCCTCCAAATCGAGCGCGACTTCGCGCATCGCCTCGTCGCCGTTGGGCGGGTCCATCTGGTACGAGCGCCGATCGCCGAATTTCGGCGCCGACTCCGCCGCCTCGCGAAACGGGCCGTAGAACGCGGACGCGAATTTAGCCGAGTACGCCATGATTGCGACCTGACTGAATCCGTTGCTGTCGAGCGCGGCGCGAATCGCGCCGACGCGTCCATCCATCATGTCGGACGGCGCGACGATATCGGCGCCTGCGCGCGCGTGCGACAGCGCCGAGCGCACCAGCAGCTCGAGCGTCGCGTCGTTATCGACGTCGTTACCGGCGAGCGCGCCGCAATGCCCATGGTCGGTGTACTCGCACATGCACACGTCGGTAATCACCGCCATCGAGGGCACGCGCTCTTTGATCTCGCGTATCGCGCGCTGCACTTCGCCGTTGTCGTTCCACGCCTCGCTGCCCTGCGGGTCCTTGCGTTCGGGAATTCCAAACAGGATGACTGCGGGGACGCCGGCGGCCCACGTCTCGCGCGCCTCGGCGACAATGTTGTCCACCGACATTTGCGCAACGCCCGGCATCGACTCGACCGCCTTCTTCACGCCGCGTCCGGGGCACACGAACATCGGCAAAATGAGGTCGTCTGGCGACAACCGCGTCTCGCGAACCATCCTTCGAATCGTTTCAGTACGTCGCAGCCGCCGCGGCCGATTGATTGGAAATGCCATAGTCCTTCCCTGCGCCGATTATATAGTGATCGCGTATAACTTGGGCAATCTGTGCCGGCGGCTGGCGTTGCCGTCGCCGGCGGAACAGGGCCAGCGCAGAGGGAAGCGAATTTCGATGACGGTGCTGTCTGGAAGGGGAGCGTCTGCCGATGCGCCCGGGAAAAGGGTCATTTCCGAGCGTTGCGTGCCCGCCGGTCGCCGAATTCTTGGATTAAGTCGCTTGCACGGTTAACGTCATAGACGATCTCATCCCCGACCAACTGGATGAAATCGAAAACCGCCAGCGCCACGGCCATGGCGCACTCTGTCTGTTCATTCTCCTTCATCATGGTCTAAGTACGAATCAAACACCTCACTGTTTCAATTATGTAGGCTTGCCGCTTCGCGCGTCCTTGGCCAGCCAAACAGATGCCTGTCCTGCGTCCGCAGAGACGCCGCGTCTTCGCGATCCAAAATTCCTGAGTCTCCGGGCTTTTGTCGCCCTCGGTCCCGTTGTGAGAGGTACGACGGAAAAAATTCCATTTTTAGGGATGAGAGGCAAATGCAATAGACGCGAAACGCCACGGCAAGGACGGCCTGCGCACCGATCTCTCTCTGTATCTTACTCCGCCGCTTGCGTAAAAACTGACGCGCTTGTTCGCGACAGTCTTAGCAATAGGAATTTAAAACGGATCGAAGGGCATCCCCGATTTTCTTCTTACGAAATCTGTCACAAGCCCACACAGACCCGTGCTCAAAGAATGCTCGACCGCGACATCCTCCCATGCACACGTTCACGAGAGGGCAGCGGGAGCAAACGGGAGACAAATATCCAAGTGCCTGGAATTCACTGGGGAGAAGGGCAACCCAGCCTTCCTTGGTTGGAGGCGGAACGGATGCGCAGTCACGCGAGTACTTCTCCGACAAGACGGTGCATCCTGACACCATACCGTCACTGCGGATGTACAAAAGGTTATCTCCGCACCCGCAGGTGTTAACCATTGGATCGGTGTAGTCATCGTGGTCGAGGATTTCCAAGGAGAGGCGCTTCGCCGACGCTTCGATGTTGCCGAAAACCTCTAATTCCTCAGACGGTGCTGGTCTTTCGTCTGCATAGCGCGAGGCATTACCATAGAGAATCATGTCGCCAAACCCAACTTGCTGGACATCAAGTTGAGCTAGGATTTCCATCAAGCGCACGGCCTCAGGTAGCAGGAATCGGGACTTAACCGCTTTGACTACAACCGGAATCCCATTTTCCCTGACTCGCTTAATCGTAGCGCACACATGCTCAAAATTTCCCGAACCCCTCACCAGATCATGGACTGCGGGCGGCCCATCCAGGCTGATTTTTACGCAAGGATTTGTCGAACCTGCCAAAGCCCGAATGACGTCGTCGTTCAGATTTACGCCGTTCGTGAATAGGATCAGCTTGTGCTCTCGTTCTCCGATTGCCCTTATCACTTCAATAACGTGAGGATGCAGGGTTGGCTCACCTCCGAAAAGGGTTATCGTCGCGAGGGGAGGTAGCGAAGCCACAAGTGACAGCCAGAAGCTGAGCGGCACTTCTGAGTTGCGCTTGAAAGTCCGGTTGAAACAGTAACGACAGTTAAGGTTGCATTTAGCTGTGAGCTCGAAATACACATTGAGGTCACTTCTTCTCCAAGCCGAAAATGGCGGGTCGAGATTCAATACTCCGCAATTGACGAGCAAGTCGACCGTCTGTTTGTTGATGTTGCGCGTTCCCTGAATCGCCACGCGAATACAGCCTGCAACTTCTTCAACGAGTTGCACGGCATGACCCGTGGAAATCCGGACCAGCCAATCATCTAAGAGGATGAGGTCCCCGGATAAATAGTACTTGGACATGACCCAATTTCTTTTTTTGGGCATCGATTGTCAAACCCCGATCCGGTGAGCAACGCATACGCAGGGCATCCTGTGCAAACCTGCGAGAATTTACACGAACGGTCCGGGCAAGAAAGAACGTGTTGGCCAATCCGGCTGGAGTCCCAATTGACAGAAGTGACGATGTTGCCCATGGACATTGTCATTTCACGCCGATACAAAAAACAGGGCAGCACGTTCCCATCTGGCATGACGCCAATTTTGCGAATGCCTCCATTACAACCTACGTAGATGCTGTCCAAGTCGCTCTGAGGGAGAGAGGCGTCGAATGCGACGTACGAAAAGGGAGCGTCAAAATAGACCCTTTTGCGAATCCGATGCCGATTAGAGTGAAATAGAGAGAAAAACCGGCGTGAATCCAAACAAAGATTCGTGTTCTGAGTGAGTCGGCCAACCGGAGTCGGGTTTCTCCAAACCCAAGCGCCACAGGTATGCAGTGAATTCACGAAATCGATCAACCTGTCGAGTTCGGCGACTGTCGGTTTCAAAAAGTTAGTGGATAACCCAAATGGGTAGCGACCGTCGACCAGTGCAATGGATTGGAATACTCGGTCCCTGGCGTTCTTGCGGCATGCCAGAAGAGAATACAACGCCTCACTAAATCCCAGCAGGGAGATGTTGAGAACGACTGAGCATTCCTCAAACAGCGATAACCAACCCGTATCGATGAAGAAGGCGTTTGTTGTGAGATTGATGCCTATCCCTAATGCGAACGCTTGGCGTATCAATCGCTCAATTGCAGGCCGCATTGCAGGCAGCAGCGGCTCTCCACCTAGGGAACCTCTGCACAG